>CAZAVU010000001.1:0-30694 GCA_964488805.1 uncultured Odoribacter sp.
TTTTTGGTCAACGCCACCGACTGGTTGTAATCGTAACTTTCAGCCGACGAATATATCCCTACAAAATCGACATCTGTAAGCTGCAAGATTTTACTGGTCAGTAAAAAATGAATGGTTTCGAGGTTATGGACGGTTGGATGAGCCAGCAAGACATAGTTTTTATGCGATTTTAATTCGGTAGCCAGAAAATTCTGGGCGATGCCTGAGTTTATGAACACTACCAGGGCCAGGGTAAAAAAGAGTCGAACCAAAGTCTTCATTTTAGCTGTATTTTCAGTATCAGTGTAATAAACACATGAAAGTAACGTTTTTTACCCGAAGCACGAAAAAAGTAGCGATGTTTGTTTTATTTACTATTTTTAAAACTTCGAATTTCAGACACAAAAGAACCGATTATGTCGTTTAAATTATTTTTTGCAAGTACCTTCGGATTAATCAAATCAACCGCCCGGATTGAAGCCGCCTACGATGCTTTACATGCTGATTACCAAATGTTCTGTAATTTTGAAAAATCAAAGGAACATAAGGAATATCACGATCTGGAACTGCTGGTGAATTCGGCTACCTTCAGGCAGAAGAAAAGGGAACTTCAGCACCTGACCGTAAAAGGAAGTAAAGAAGAAGCGCATTTACAGGAATTGCAAAAACTGGAAAAAAGCAGTCGCCTGGTAAAGTTCTTTGCACTCCTCAAATCAGAAGAATTAAAACGATACGAGAAGATTTCGGCTTCTGAAAAGCTGGAAACCTATAAGAAACTGAAGGCAATTGTTGAAAGCCCTTCATTCGATCAACGGAAGAGAAAAGATGAAAAGAGTGCCGAGTTCGCAAAGTACGCTGAATATCAAAAACTAAAAAACTCTGAGGATATAAAATTTCATGAGCATTTCGGCAAATCGGCGGATTACCGGAATTACCTGGAAATGAAGGATTCATCTGAACGGAAAAGGCTGGAAGAACTTCGAAAGATTACCGCTGCGCCCGAATTCAAAGCCCGGATAGCTTACCTCGAGGACAAACAAAAATGGGAAAAGACCGAAGATGCAGCCAAAGAAAAACGCTTTGCCGAATTACAGAAATCGCCACAGGTTATTAACTTCCTGAAATATAAAAACTCCAGCGCCTTTGATTTTTTCAGAAAATGGGATTTGGTTTTTGAAGACCGTTTTGATGGTGGGAAACTAGACCCCCAGAAATGGATTCCCCAATCACACTGGGCAAACCAGACTTTGGGCAGGAATTTCTCGCAAATAGGCGATCTTCAGGCTTTTACAGAAGGCAGAAACATATCAATCGACTTCAATACGCTGAAAATCGATGTCAGAAAAGAAAAGACCAAAGGAATGCAATGGCAGATCCCGTTTGGCTTTCTGGAAAAGGAATTCGACTATTCTTCAGGCATCATTTCAACGGCTCACAACGAATGGTGGAAGCATGGAATCCTGGAGGCGAAAGTAAAATATTCGCCTGATAAACACATGATCGATGCGATTTATCTGTTGGGTGAAAAGAGTTCGCCCCAAATCAACCTGGTGGAAATGGGGATGAAAAACAGGGTAGGGGTGCTTGCCAAGGCTACCGACGGGGTTGAAACGGAATGTGAAAGCATTTCCGGCTTAAAAGCAGGCGAATTCTATATTTTCCGTCTCGAATGGACAGCCCATTCGCTGGTGTGGAAGATCAACAATCGTGAAGTTTTTGCCATGAGCCACGACGTTCCCGAGTTCAAAATGCACCTGAATGCCGCATCAATTGTGGTTTCTGAGCCGGACGGAAGTTTGCCCCACCGCTTCGAAATTGACTGGATCCGGTTTTTCAGACATGCCAAAGCTTAAAAAACCATTATTAGAATGAACTGGACCGATGAGTTTAAAGGGGCAATCACCGTTTGCGACCGCGACGGGATTGTGGTTTACATGAATGAAATATCGAAACTACAGTTTGCCAAATACGACAAAGATGGGCTGGTTGGCAAAAGCCTGATTGATTGCCACCCCGAACCTGCCCGCAGCCGGTTGATGAAAATGTTGGCTGAACCGATATCAAACTCCTATACCATCGAAAAAAGGGGAATCCGCAAAATGATCCATCAGACTCCGTGGATGGAAGATGGCGAGTTTAAAGGTGTGGTGGAAATTTCATTTGAAATCCCCATGGATTTGCCGCATCATATACGAAGTTAATGTGTTTTAGGCTGTCGATTCCAGAAGTCATTCCAGAGAAAGCGCTTCTAAAATTCCTGTTGCCGTTACCGTTCGATCAGGCAGGCCTGAGCGAATGGGATTATTTTCGACACGAAAAAAAAGATCCGATGACTTCAAGGTCACCGGATCAGTGAAAATAATCAGGCTAATTCCTTCGATTTACTGGGCGGGCTGCTCCGTTTTTTCTTCTTCTGACTTTGTTGCGGAGTGGCGGGCCAGTTGATCGGCATAATACTTTCGTGCGGTGTTGAGCAGGTCGAGAGCCGAGACAAATAACGGAGAGTTGACTGCTTTAGCCATAGCCAGTACATAGTTGGCGAACTCGCTGTACTGGGCAAGCATTTCGGTGCGAATCGCTTTAAGGTCGTAGTTTTCGACATTGGCGGTTATGACCATCCGTCCACCAAAAAGGGTTTTAAAATTTTCATTGGCCGTTTTCAACCGGCTGATGTATCGTCCCATCTGAAGCAGGTTGATCTCGTCAGAATAATTGTTCTTTTCCAATTCGCTTACCAGCTTGTCGATGGCAATCGTTTCGGCCTCGTAACCAAGCATAGCAAGGTCTTTAAAATTGTTGAATACAATGCTCAAAACGCGGCTGGCTTCCACTTCGTCCGGATTGTCGGAAACTGCAAACAAATTCAAAGATTTTCCGATTGCGGCAACACCTTTGTCGCGGATTTCATCGGCCTGTTCAATTTTTTGTGTTTCCTCGCTCTTGCGAATCTGGGCCAGCCCTTTTTCGAACACGACCGTTTTTGCAGTTAACACGTCTATATAAGAGTTAAAAGGGGCATCGGTCAGCAAAGCGGGATCGATGGTCTTTAGGTCGCTTAAATGACGGCGCACCAATTGCCCGGCTTCCATATTGCTGAGACCGGCCAGTCGTAAAGGTTCAAGTTGCTGTTTCATGTGTTTTAACATTTAAGAGTTTATGAATATCCTACAATTTAACGTATAATTTCCAAATAATCATCATGTCCATTGTTAAATTATTAAAATTCACCGGTCGAATGAGTTATCTGCCTTTTGAGGCGCCAGATCAATCCCGTTAGCCGGATTTCGGTTTGCTGAAAGATTGCCGAAAACTGAGTCGCTGGGCAGAACTGAATCCCGGGGAGGCCGGAAACTGAGTTTCTGATCAAAATTGACTTCGATTGGCCCTGGAAACCGGGTCGCTGGAGAGAACTGAACCCGATTGGGCTTAGAAACTGAGTTTCTGAACCGGATTGAACTCAGTTGGGGCTGGAAACCGGGTTTCTAAGCTGAACTGACTTCAGTTGGGCTCAGAAACTGGATCGTTTAATGAAAAAGGGATTCCATCCTTAGTAAAAAAGATGGAACCCCTAAGAACTTAATGCTTAACCACCAGTTTTTTGCTGATTGTTTTATTGCCAATTTTTGCCCTGACAATATATACTCCATCTTTCCAACCTGATGTCTGTATTTTAGTGCTGTTGTTTTTGATCTTGCTGACTTTAGCTTTCAAAGCCTGCCCCTGGTCATATACTTCAAGGTCCCAACCACAATCATTGATTGTTTGGGCCTGTGTGCTACCTGTTAATTCAACAGTGGTTTCGCCTGATGTTGGATTGGGCGACAATGACAACAGGCTTTCCTGTTGAACCACCACATAAACCGGGTCGGACCAATCGGTTTCGCCGCACGAATTTGAAAGTTTAACTCTTATTCTCACCGAACATGGCTCATAAAAGATACATGTTTTACCTCCGGGGCCATTGTCATAAGCATCATACGAGGTTCCCCCAGCTTCGATGCTCCACGTCCAGTTAAAATCTGAATTCTGGATCATTCCTCCATAAGTATTAATATTCTCATCAAAAAAATTAATCTCCTGCCCGGCATAAACCGTGTATTCTTTTGACGGTGACGGAATATAACCTGTTGCCCATACGAACGGAGTAAAGGAACTGATTTCGGGAGTGGGAGGTGTATCAACCCATATGTTTTTTGTATTAGTCGAGATGGCTCCTGAGGGAGTTGTAATAGTCAAACTTATTGATCCTCCCCCAGATTGGGATAATCCATTGACAATGTAAGACGACGTTCCATCTCCACTAACTTCGGATAATGGACTGGAGGTACTCCAATCATAATTCAAAGAAATATTGGTAAAAGATGATTCAGAAAAAGTTCTTTGGGAATTGGTGCATAATGCTCCGAAGGAGCCAGAAATTGTTGGATTAACAAGTTTGTAGTAATGTAAATCACCTGAATTATAAGGACATTGTGCCGTTGAGTGTTCGTAAAGCGGCAACCTCCCCCACTTTGACCTGACCTTTCCGGATGTACTTGTTGTCACGGCAGAATGAGATTGATCACCCGAACTGTAGAAAATTTTTTCATGATTTCCGACAGTGGAAGTAGGAATATAAGCGTCGTTTGTCCAGTATCTGGATAAATTTGGATTTCCATTCCAGGTTTGATCAAGCCACGCGTCAGTACTCGGACCGCCTTCAGTAACATTCCAGGCATACGAATGGCAATTATAATTTGAAGTCGCTGCACCAATACGTACAGCATCCCAATTATTGTCTGTTATGCGCTGTGCTCCGTCTGCTTCCCAGGCAGCTTTAAGAAACGGAGTATCCCAATTATTTTCAAGATAAATAATTTGCCCCATAGGCGTATATGTTGTACCCTGGCCTTTTACTGTTGTAGTTACCAGCATCAGGGAAAATATAAACATCAAGTTCCCAAATGTATTTTTTGCTTTCATTTTTGTTTGCTTTTTAAAATTTTTAAATAATTTTCCGATAAACTCATGATTTTGGCTACAACGTCGTAGTCTAAAATTAAGATCTCAGCAATGCTAAGAAAAACCATCTCATTGTTATTATAATCTTGAACTAATGGTTCATAATTGTCGAGATACATAATGCGTCCCAATATGGCAATGGATGTTTCCATTCCTGGAACGCCCCAATATTTTATCAAGTCAACCTTTTTCTTTTGGTTATCAAGCGCTAATTGAAATAGTTTTATTTTCTCTGAAACGGACAGCTCATGCAGGACTTCATGCTGCGAAATAATAAGCTCCACATAGATCATATCAAACAAATACATTCCGTTTTCCAAATCTGTATAGGAATCCCAATTTCCCCGATCAGGATTCTTTTGCTGGTACAGCGAATATAACACTTGGAATTTATCACCTCTTTTCCATAATTCATCAAAACCGTTGCACCTGCTACTGAGTTGGTCAAATCCTTGCTGTGAGCTATTATATGCCCATACCAATCCAAATTCCGGGTAATCAAGGCAAGAATTTCCCAGCGCTTCGGTTGAAAGGCAATGAAGAATTTGCTCAGGAATCTTAAACATTTCAATGCGTTCATCAAAAGACTTGCCTTTTGCGGCTTCTACAGGGTAAACATAGGCCTGATTGATCACTTCTTCGCAATCTTTTTTCTTGCAACCAATTACAAAGAAGAAAAAACATAATAGCAAGGTGATTCTTTTATAATTCATCCGAAAGAATTTTGTTATTTTCGGTTACAATATCATCCATTAAACCCATGTTGTCCAGCGAAAGATTGTTTATGAAAGTATTGACTTTTTGATCGCCATATTTCATCTTAACATTTACCAATTTCTTGTCTTGTTGCCTGGCAATAATTAGAACTGTTGTCTCCAGCCCAATACCCCCATAATATTTTTGTAGGTCTTTCTTTACTTTGTATTTTTGGCTGCATAAAGACAATAGTTCATGTAAATCACCAGGATTTAATTTGTTAAGAATTTCAGTTTGGGCCAATAAGATTTCAATATAATTAAACTTGAACACAAACCTTCCTATTTCCACGTCCGAAGAACTTAGATCAAAACCATCCGGTTTATAGCCGGAATATATTTTTATCAGTACTTTGCCTGCGTCTGGTCTGGTTTCCAGTTCCCGATAACCGTTAAACATCGATCGAATATAGTTATAGCCCGATTGCAAATCATTTCTGGTGTAAATCAGACCGAATTCGGGATAGGACAGACAAATGTTTACAAGTTCTTCCGTACTGATCTTCTGCAAAATATTTTCCGGAATATCAAGTAATGCAAGTCTTTTTTCAAAATCAGTAATACTCAACCATTCCTTACTTCCCGGCTTCACAGGATAATCCCATTTGAGTTTATCACTTTGTGAGAAGGCAATGATGGGAACAAACAAAATTAAGATCATTAATAATTTCATGGTGTTTAGATTTAAAATTTAACAAATTGTATTTCTGACATTCTATTCTGATTTAAAGAAAACGATTAAGGAGGTAGAGGTCTTTCCATATCGGCTTTATTATAATTTATCGAAGTTAAATAAACATATACCATTAATTCCAAAAAACCGAAAAAGGTTGCCTCGGGTAAGTTATGTTTTACAACATAAAATATGTGTGGATTGGTAAAACACAGCCTGCTTGTCGGTGTCGGGACCTTTGTTGGCGCGGAATTTGGTATCTTTTCCCATTCTTTTTCGTAAACCTTCTTGCATCAGCTCAGGAACCTAACTGCACGTTTCAAGCAAAAAAGGGTTCAATTTCAGATGCAGGGATAATTTAAATTAACAGACAAAACCCTGGCCCCTTTCCAGGGTTTTGTTGTTTTATTGAGCGATGATATTCACCTAAAACTTTACCATTACGTCAACTCCGGGTGTTAATAGGATAGGTGTTCTTGGAAATCCGGTCCAAAATGTATTTTTGTTTCTGTAAATCATTAAAAGAACAAAACATGTTAAAAGTAAACGAATATTTTGGCGGAACGGTAAAATCGATTGCGCTCGAAAATGCTGAAGGTGTTGCAACCATTGGCGTTATGGAGGCCGGAGAATACGAATTCGGAACAGCAACCATTGAATACATGACTATTACCAGCGGCGTTCTCGAAGCAATGCTTCCTGGCGAAACAAAATTCACCGCTTACCAAAAAGGCGAAACGTTTGTTGTTGCCAAAGATGTGAATTTCAAAGTAAGAGCAAACGGTCAGGTGGCTTACTATTGCCGGTACGTATAATAAGCGGATGGATTGAAGGACTGATGGACTGAATGTCCAAAGGATTGAGGGCGGTGATGTTGTGATCAGGAGGTTGCAACATCACCGTTTTTTTAGGAAAACAGGCTGAAAATGAAAGAAATCCGCTTCCCGATTTTGTTCTCTATGCCTGATAGGGTTTCAATATTTCTTCCATGGCATCAATCCAGCGTGGCGAATCGTTCAGGCCTGCAACCAACTGTAATTTCTCACCTCCGTTCTGAATGAACAACCGCTGGTATTCATCCCCAATTTCGACTATCGTTTCCAGGCAATCGGTCACAAACGAAGGAGCGGCCACTAACACCTTTTTATTTCCTTTTTGGGCCAGATTCATCAGGGTTTGATCGGTAAACGGCGCCATCCAGTTCTTTGACAGGCGCGACTGGAAAGAGACAGAATACTTTTCGGGCGTTAAACTTAACCGGTCAGCCAATTCGCGTGAAGTCTGGTAACAAGTAGCTTTATAGCAATAACGGCCATATTCAGGTAAAGCATTCAGGCAATTACAGGTATCCACCGGTTTGTCGGGATGAACTTTTCTCAAATGCCGGTTGGGAAGTCCATGAAATGAAAAAATCAGGTGATCGTATTGCTGCGGATGATACGACCGGATTTGTTCCGCAAAAGCATCGAGAAAAGCAGGATTGTCGTAAAACTGGCTGATAACCTGAACATCAAGAGCAGCGGTCCATGAATGCACCAAATCAAGTACAAACCGAATGGCTGTTTCAGTGGTTGACGAAGCGTATTGAGGGAAAAGAGGAAAAACAACCAGGCGGTCGTAATTATCCTTCCGGATATCTGCAAGGACTTTCCCCAGCGAAGGATTTCCGTATCGCATGGCCATAAAAACTTCAGCCCGGGAATCAAGTTCCTGCTGAAGCTTCTGTTGAACCTGTTCAGAGAAATACAACAGAGGAGATCCTTTTTCGGTCCAAACCTTTTTGTATAACCTGGCCGATCGCGGGGCCCTGAACGGTACAATTACCAGGTTGACCAATATTTTCCGAAGAATAACCGGCAAATCAATTACCCGTGGATCGTTCAGGAATTCGGAAAGATACCGGCGCACAGCTTTTGTCGTTGGCTGATCGGGAGTCCCTACGTTTATAAGCACTATTGCCGTTTTTTGTGTCATGGCTTTTAATTTTGTTGAAACTGACATTCAGACCAAAAATCAGAACCCTTTCCGGTTAAACAGGATGTAACCAATGTTGAGCATGGCAAAGACTTTTGTCTGGCTTTTGTCGTAGTAATTGACCGATAAACTGATCGGGCCGATTGCTGACTGGAAGACGAAAGCGGCTGATCCCATGAATTTTAACGATGTAAATTTGTCAGGATTATAGGCGGCCTTATAATTTGTGGTTTCCATGATTTCTTCAACGGGCGCAAATCCATAAGCCTCAACCCTGAAATGCAATGGATCGGAAAGCTTGAAAATACCTTTAATGCCCGAAGCTACATATTTATTGGCACGGAACTTATCCAGGAATATGGTTTTACTATGCGGCAGCGGATTGAACGACGGAGCTGCCAGGGTCGTCGAAACATAATTGGTGAAAGGCTTTTTGTTGCTGTAAACACCCTCAGCCATCATTCCCAGCGTAAAAATCCGGTTGATTTTAAAATAACGGTCATAGATTCCTTTCAGGAGGAAATAATCGTGATTGAATTGCTGTTTTGTAGTGCTGTTTGATGTTGTTCCCGGTAAATTTTTCTCGGTTCCTGAAATGTAATTCACCGACAGCGATGTGGAAATTCCTTCGGTGGGATATTGTTTATCGTTGAACGAGTTTTTCAGAAAATTGACATTGGTCGATAAGGCATCAAAGGTGGTATGATCGGAGGTATCCGTGGCCTTGATCGATTCGGTCAGGTAATATTCATCATTGGAATTGGAATAGGAGCCACCCAAGGTAAGCTTTCCCCACGTTTTTACCGGGAACCCTAATTCGGTCCTGAAGTTGCTTTCGTTCTGAATGATGTATGGCGGACGGACATCCTCGAACACAAATTCAGTCGACGACGAATAATAATCCCAGCGATTGAGGGTAAAAGCCCCGGCCAGGTAGAATGGCAGTGTTGTCGGGAAATCGATGCGGGTACCCATTTTGATCGAACTGTAGAACCGACCAAAAAACATGTTTGTGTTAAACGTGTACGATCGCTGGTTAAAAACCCGGTAAGTGCCGCTCAGAAATCCCTGGTTGATGGGGCGGGTTGAAATATTAGCCCCGAATTTCAACTGTCCGGGATTATTCTTTTTTACGATCAGATGCAGGTCGAAATAGCCCGTTTCGGGATTGTAACGTGCGACCGGACGAAGTGATTTTATCTGGGGATCGGCAACCAGCCTGAAGTATTGTTTTTTAAGTTCCTGCAGATCTATAACATGAGCGTTGTGCTTCAGGCTCTGGATAATGTATTTGCGTTGCATGGCATCTTCAACACCTTCGACCTGGATATTCTCGAAATTCATCTGGGGCTTCTTCATGTTGAACTGATATCTTTTTTGCTGAAGATCTGCCGGACGAACCCGTCGAACAACACGTTTTTTAATCTCGGCAATATGTTTGTTGGCTGTCTCATAACCGGCCTTTTCTATCTGGTCAATCTTTTTAAAATCGAGCAATCCCACGTTGTTAAAAGTGGTTTCCATCAGTACACCATCCAGCGAATCAATTTTATATTCGGTTTTCTGCATGATCATGTTTTCAATTTGAGCCATCACGTTGTCGGGATCAGGCTTCTCCGGATTATTGGCCACATTATGTCCGATGATAATATCGGGATTGAACAGCTCTTTCATGTTCTGGACAGGAAAATTGTTGACGATTCCCCCGTCGAAAACCAGAGAACCATTAATTTCTATCGGCTTAAAATACAACGGGAAAGTCATCGATCCCCGGATCGCCTCGCCCAAATCTCCCTGGCGTAAAACAAGTTGCTTGTTGTTGTACACATCAGTGGCAATGCAAAAATATGGCACAAACAATTTATTGAAATCGCCTTTATTGATGGCGGTTACTGACGAGAACATTTCCATAAAGGCAAAGTCCATCTGCTCTTCAGGGATAAGATTGGTTGGTGGAAGAATTTTCAGCTTATCTGCCTTTTTCAGCAAGTCGAGTTCAAGCCAGGTCGGTTCTTCTTCGTCCCGATGGTAAAAGTAGCGGAATTCTTCCTGAATCTGACCGGTTGACCAGAACTTGAATTGTTCCGATTTAAACAGCTTTTCCATTTCCTCAACCGAATAACCTGCTGCATAAAGCCCTGCGACGATGGCTCCCATTGAAGTTCCGGAAATGTAGTCAATTGGAATTCCATTCTCCTCCAGCGCTTTAATAACGGCAATATGAGCAAGCCCTTTGGCTCCGCCACCGCTAAGTACCAGTCCAACTTTCTGCGGCTTAGCTGTTTGGGAGAAAAAAACAACGATAAAAAGGAGTAAACAGAATCGTCTCATGGCCTAACAATTGGTTATCGCTGGATGATTTCAAATTTAAGAAAATTGTTATCCCCAGGAAGAACAAAAGACTGGAATTTGGCCGAATGCGACGTTTTTTAACAAAAGTTTTTGAAAGCGATTATCGGCTTGTTCTAGTTGCTACCATTAGGTAGCTCAACAAAGACATTTTCAGCAAGCTGAAATTATCGGGTAATCTCGTTAAAATGCAACTGGGCCCAATCAACCATCATTTGAAGGGCAGGCATCAGTTCATTGCCGCCTGTTCTTTTAAATGGAATTCTTTATTTAAAATCCGTTCTGATGGATCTTTCCAAAATTCAGGTCTTCTTTTGCTTTTCCTTCAGGAACCCGTTGTGGATAACCAATGGATACCAGGCTTAAAACCCGGTATTCGGCTGGAATATGCAACAATTCCCGAATGTAATCTTCGCTGGATTTTCCTTCCGAATGAGCACGTCCGCAAATCTGGATCCAGCAGCTTCCCAATCCCAGAGAGTGAGCCGTCAGTTGCAGGATGATGGTGGCAATCGAGCAATCCTCCACCCAGGCCCTGGTTTGGCTTTCGTTTGACAATACAGCTATGGCTAATGGAGCCTGTGACAAAGGTGCTGCTCCTGACGGTTTGCTTTCGGCCAGTTTCTGGATGATGTTCCGGTCATCACAGAAAATAAATTCCCAGGCCATCGAGTTTTTCGAACTGGGGGAACGTAAAACAGCTTCTTTCAGGATTTCCACTTTTTTAGCTTCAATCGGTTGTTCGGTATACTTGCGCACACTGCGACGGGTACGTAAAAGATCAATCATGATGTGTCTGTTTAATTTTTCAGGTACAAAACAAGAAAAAAGCCAACGATTGTGCAAGCTATTCTGAGCCAAGGCAGAAATCGTAATTCAACATCAACCTGAAAAATCGGTTTTTGGGCTGATTTGATCCACTACCATGAATGGCGTTGGCTTACTCCACATACACTTTCCCCTGCACTTTCATTCCGTTTGTTGATTTAGCCTGATATACAGCCAGGTTTGGTTTAATTTTACTATCAGCTAATAGAAACACGAACAATAAAAACTAAAAACATGAAAACAAAACTTGCATTTCTGACAATTGGGCTACTATTTATTTGTCTGGCAGGAAAAGTAAATGGAATGAAACCAACCACCATGATCAGTGGACAATCGTTGACCGAACTCGGTCAGTACTCCATCTCTCTATCAGATGCTCCAATGCAACTAGGCAACGAAACCGTGAAAACCTACCGGTTAGTCTATGCAAACAGCGATTCACCAATTCTGATTGGAGTGAAAAAGACTAAAAAGTGTATGGATTTTATTATCCGATCCGACAGCTTTGAGGTTGAATATGTTTGCAACAAGCACGTTTTTGGAGTTAAACGGATCAATAAAGACTATCAGACAGTTAACTCAGCCGTGATCAATGAAATGATGAACAATGCACAATTTTACTCTCAGCGGGTTATCTCCCAGTATCCCAAAAACGAAGAAGAATTACTGGGATTGATTGCCTGCTATTTCCCGTCGCTTGTCAAACCGAAATACCTCACCAAAATCTGAATGTGTGCAATCTGCGGATGTTTCGTGTGAATGACTTCGGTATCAGAAATTTCCCGATTCTAGAGGAGGCTGCCTGATTTTAGGAATAATTTCCTGAAATCAGGCAGCCTCGCTTCTTTTAGCAAAGACATTCCTTAAAATAAATTTTGCGGAGTCCCCGGTTTGGGGCTGAAATCAGGTAACTTCCAAAAATGGGAACCTGAAGTATATTATGGTTGGAAGCACTAACCTGATGAAATAATTTCGTCATGGATATTGCTGAATTATTTACCATGCCTATAACCAAAGAGACAACTCAGATAATAATTGATTTATTATTAACAATGGATTGTGTTTTGGTACAAAAAAGTAATTTAGCGGTAGCAATAGAGGCCAGCCCAATGGGTGCTGGATAATCGAATTAAACCCTATTTTACTTCTAAATACAATTTATGTTTGATTTGTCATCATTCGTTTGGGTAAAGCATTGTGTTGTAATCTATTTTATGACTTTCCTTCATGAGGATGCAGCTATTTTGGCAGCTGCCTTCTCAAATGTTGAATACGGGATGCCCATGGGATACGCTTATGTAAGTATCTTTCTGGGTATAATTTCGGGTGACTTAGTTATATATGGTCTGGGGCATTTTGCACAAAAAAATGCCTGGCTGAGATCGAAGATTATTGGTCCCAAGGTGGAGCGTGTTAAGTTGTGGCTCGAAACGCATCTGGTTCGCGTTCTTTTATTATGCCGGATCACTCCGGGGCTTTTATTCCCAACTTATGTAGCCTGTGGCTGGTTTAAGATTCCATTTGGCCGGTTTGCCTTTATTACCATACTTTCCGGAGTTATTTATTCCTCAATTTTGCTGACAGTCATAATCCTTTTTGGAGATCTGGTTCTGGTTCATCTCGACTACTGGGCCTGGATATTGCTGGTTGTTGTTGTTGTTGGGTTTGGGATTCGCAACGCTTTTAAACCGCGGTGGAGTAAAACAACCGAACATTTCATGGGAGAAGTTCCACCCTCGTTTTTTAAGGTTTTCAGAAGACAGATGCCTTCGATCAAACGCAAGTTTAACGGTATGCCATCGCTTGAGGGCATAAAACGCGTTGTGTCGTTTGCCGAGCGAATTCCCAACGGCGTTTTTTACATTCCCGTGGGCCTGAGATGGCTTGCCTTGTCGGTGCGTTATCGAAGTCTGACTTTGCCAACTGTTTCGAATCCGAACATTGAAACAGGCGGGTTCTGGGGCGAATCGAAGAGCGACATTATGGGACAAGTTGGTGATGATCAGCAGACATGGCTGGCCGAGTTTGTAACGATACACCGGAATGGAAATACATCTCAATCTGACCTTGAAACGGCTTTGTCCCTGATGAGTGAGAAAGGCCTGAATTTCCCGGTAGTTGTCAAACCTGATGTGGGCTGGCAGGGATATGGCGTGCGTTTGATTGAAGATCAGGACCACTTATTTCAATACATCTCAAAGTATCCTTTGGGCGAAAAAATGGTTATTCAAAGACCAATCCCTCATGATGGTGAAGCTGGTATCTTTTATGTGAGGATCCCCAATGAAGAAAAAGGCCGAATTGTATCTGTTACCTTGCGCTATTTCCCCTATGTTTATGGCGATGGCGTTTCGACACTTGAAGAACTCATTAAAAACGACCCCCGGTCGAAACTTCGTGCCGGATTTTATCTTGGAGAAAAGGCCGAGCACATGGCATTCGAAAAAGAATTCCTAGAAATGGTCCCTGACGAAGGCGAGCTGGTAAGACTTTCGTTCATCGGAAGTATCCGGGTAGGAGGTCTTTACCGCAATGCCAGCCATTTAATCACACCTGACCTGACCGCTCGTATTGATGAAATTGCACGAAGTATGCCCGAGTTTTATTTTGGGCGTTTTGATGTGCGATTTGAATCGACCGAATTGCTGCAAGCCGGTAAAGGGTTTTCAATTATCGAGATAAATGGCGCAGGTTCTGAAGCCATCAACGCCTGGGACCCTGAAGTTCCGATTTTACAGTTGTACAAAGAACTGTTCAAGACTCAAAGCTTATTGTTCAAAGTCTCGGCTATCAATCGTTCGCGCGGTCATAAACCTATGTCATTGAAAGAATTCCTGAAAGCTGCCCGCAGACAGAATAAGTTGATCGACAGCTATCCTCCGGCCGGATAAATTCTTTTCAGTTGATTTCTCCCAGTTTTCATTCTGCTGGATTGTAATATCAAACCCCGGAACCAGCCTGAGATTCCGGGGTTTATATTTTATAGAAGCTGGAGACAAAAGGTCAGCTTCAATCTGCTTTTATTCCTCTATTTCAGAATGATATTCCTGAAGTGATTTAACCTGGTATTGCCCACTCTGACGGTCTTTGATTCCTTTTGAAGAAGCCAAAGCTGCCGATGTGGTAGTAATGTACGGAATTTTATACTTTATGGCAGTTTTGCGAATGTATGAATCGTCGTATTCGCTCTGGCTGCCTGCGGGCGTGTTAATGACCAGTTGAATATCGCCGTTTTTGATCACATCGACAATGTTTGGACGACCTTCATGAACTTTCAATATCCGTTCCGCTTTGATCCCATTGTTTTTCAGGAATTCTTGGGTTCCCCCGGTGGCTACGATTTTGAAATTCATGTCGATGAAGTTCTGTGCTGTTTCCAGAATTTTATCTTTATCGCGGTCGGCAATGGTAATCAGAACGGTACCGCTCACCGGCAGTGAGGTTTGGGTCGCTTCCTGGGCTTTGAAGAATGCCATTCCGTAGCTCGACGACATGCCTAATACTTCGCCTGTTGAACGCATTTCAGGGCCCAGAAGCGGGTCGACATTCGGGAACATGTTGAATGGGAATACAGCTTCTTTTACCCCATAATGACTAAATTTCTTGGGTTTCAGGTTGAAATCGGAGAGCTTCTTACCCAAAAGAATTTGAGTGGCAATGTTGGCCATCGACACGTCGCAAACTTTCGAAACCAGTGGCACAGTGCGCGATGCACGTGGATTAGCCTCAAGGATATACACCACGTCTTCGTAAATGGCATACTGGATATTCATCAAGCCCACCACCTTCATTTCGATGGCAATACGGCGGGTGTAGTCTTTTATGGTCTCAATGTGTTTTTCTGAAAGGATAACCGGAGGAATCACGCAAGCTGAGTCTCCCGAGTGAATTCCGGCGTATTCGATATGTTGCATTACAACAGGAACAAAAGCGTCGGTTCCGTCGGCAATGGCATCAGCTTCAGTCTCGATGGCATCTTCCAGAAATTTGTCTATGAGCAAGGGGCGGTCGGGCGAAACGCCTACGGCTGTGGCAATATATTGAGCCAGCATTTGTTCGTCGTTCACAATACGCATTGCTCTTCCGCCCAAAACGTATGACGGGCGTACCATCAACGGATAACCAATGCGACCGGCAATTTTTAAAGCTTCTTCCAGATTGCTGGCCATGCCGGATTCAGGTTGCGGAATACCAAGTTTTTGCATTACCTGACGGAAACGATCGCGGTCTTCAGCCAAATCGATGGTTTCAGGAGTCGTTCCTAAAATCTTCACCCCGGCTTCGGCCAGTTCATTGGCCAGGTTCAGCGGGGTCTGTCCTCCAAACTGAACAATCACTCCTTCAGGTTTTTCCTTGTTATAAATGCTCAAAACATCTTCAGCAGTAAGTGGTTCAAAATACAGTTTGTCAGAGGTATCATAGTCGGTCGAAACAGTTTCGGGGTTGCAGTTTACCATGATCGACTCGTAACCTGCTTTGCGGATGGCAAAGGCAGCATGTACGCAGCAATAGTCAAACTCGATTCCCTGGCCTATTCGATTAGGTCCGCCACCTAAAACCATGATTTTCTTTCCGTTGCTAACTTCAACCTTGTTGGGAGCGTTGTAAGTTGAGAAATAATAGGCGGCATCTTCAACACCGCTAACCGGGACCGGCTCCCAGGCTTCTTCCATGCCAACAGCAATGCGCTGTGCCCGGATTTCTTTTTCAGGAACACCTAATATTTTTGAAAGGTATTTGTCGGCAAAACCATCTTTTTTGGCCTGGACAAGCAACTCCTCGGGAAGTTGCTGTCCTTTGTAAATCAATATTTTTTCTTCCAGGTCAACCAGCTCTTTCATTTGCTCAAGGAACCATGTTTTGATATGGGTCTTTTCTGAAAGCATATCGAGGTTGGCGCCTTTACGGATAGCTTCGTACAAAATAAACTGACGTTCGCTTGAAGCATTGTTGAGTAATGGCAGCAGTTCGGCCAGTGATTTTTTGTTGAAATCTTTGGCAAATCCTAATCCTTGGCGGCCAATTTCAAGTGAGCGAATGGCTTTCTGCAGGGCTTCCTTATAGTTTTTTCCAATACTCATAACTTCGCCCACAGCCTGCATCTGGGTTCCGAGTTTATCTTCCAGACCATCAAATTTTTCGAAGGCCCAGCGGGCAAATTTCACAACCACATAATCGCCCCATGGCGTATATTTATCGAGTGTACCACAGCGCCAGTAAGGAATTTCATCTAATGTCAATCCACCGGCCAGCATGGCCGATACCAAAGCAATTGGGAAGCCAGTAGCCTTTGAAGCCAGTGCAGATGACCGTGAAGTACGTGGATTGATTTCGATCACCACGATTCTTCCTGTTTTGGGATTATGGGCAAACTGAACATTGGTTCCGCCAATCACTTCAATGGCTTCTACTATATCGTAAGCGTGTTTCTGCAGGCGTTTTTGAGTTTCTTCGCTAATGGTGAGCATTGGAGCGGTGCAATACGAATCGCCGGTGTGAACGCCCATGGCATCAACATTCTCGATAAAGCATACGGTAATCATCTGGCCTTTCGAATCGCGAACCACCTCCAGTTCCAGCTCTTCCCACCCCAGGACAGATTCTTCAATAAGGACCTGTGAAACAATACTGGCAGCCAATCCACGACTGGCAACGGTTCGCAGTTCTTCAACGTTGTACACCAATCCGCCCCCGGTTCCACCCATGGTGTAAGCCGGACGAATGACTACCGGATAACCCAGTTCAGCAGCAACTTTTTCAGCGTCTTCAACAGTGTAAACTGCCGTACTGAGCGGCATATCAACGCCCAGTCGTTTCATGGTTTCCTTGAAAGCAATGCGGTCTTCTCCACGTTCAATGGCATCGATGTTAACGCCAATTACTTTTACTCCATAGTGATCAAGAACCCCTTTCTTGGCAAGTTGTAAAGAAAGGTTCAGGGCTGTTTGTCCTCCCAGGTTTGGAAGCAAGGCATCCGGCCGTTCTTTCTTGATAATTTCAGTGATCGCATATTCATTTAACGGTTCGATGTATGTAATGTCGGCCATTTCGGGATCGGTCATAATCGTTGCCGGATTCGAATTGACCAGAATAATTTCGTAGCCCAATTTTCGGAGTGCTTTACACGCTTGTGTTCCCGAATAATCAAATTCACAGGCCTGGCCGATGATGATCGGACCTGAGCCTATAATCAATACTTTTTTAATGTCGTTTCGTTTTGCCATTGTTTTAAATTAGTCTAAGGGTTTAATGAAGTTTATTAGACGGCAAGTTAAGGAAACCCTTTGGTTTGCTGAAACTGTGGGATGAAAAAGTGCAATCGGTTTTTATGTTTTTTGCGTATAAATTGCTCCGATAAGGATTCGATTTTCCGATTTTTAATGCTATTTCTGTATTGATTCTCCCAAGTTTGCAGTTGCTAGAGCCGCCCTTTTATGAATGACTGAAGTTCATAGTATTTGTGATTTCCATATTCAGTAATCCAGTGGTAATTTGAATAAAAAGTGGTAATTTGAAAATAAAACCTTCAATGGAATTTGCTGTTGGTCATATTTACCACGTTTACAATCGGGGGAACAACTCGCAACCGGTTTTCTTCACCCGCGAGAACGACCTGTTTTTCCTCGATAAAATCAGGAAATACATTCTGCCTCATGCCGATATTCTGGCGTGGTGCCTGATGCCGAACCATTTTCATCTGATGATTGAGGTGAATCAAATCACGGTGGCATATAGTGAGCAGGTGACTCCAAGTCACCTTAGTGAGGGTTTCACTCAAAGTAAAAGACGGGAGTTCATCGGATCAAAAAGCAAAAGCCGCTCTCCATTTCCCGGAAAGCGGCTTTTGTATTTGGAATAGTCAGGGCTTCACTTGGAGTGAAACCCTGACTAAAAAGTTACACTACATAAGTTCTCGAAGTTGTATCCCCACCTCTTCCTGTCCAATTGGTGTGGAAGAATTCGCCGCGTGGTTTGTCGGTGCGTTCGTAGGTGTGAGCGCCGAAATAGTCGCGCTGGGCTTGCAACAAGTTGGCAGGCAAGCGTTCGCTGCGGAAACCATCGAAATAGCAAAGCGCTGCGGTGAGGGCAGGAGCGGGGATGCCGTTGAGCATGGCCGTAGCACAAATACGACGCCATCCGGCCTGGGCTTTTTCAACGATTTCTTTGAAATATGGGTCGAGCAGCAGGTTTTCGAGGCTCGGATTGTTATCGAAGGCTTTTTTGATGTCTCCCAAAAATACTGAGCGGATGATGCATCCACCACGCCACATCAGGGCAATGCCGCCGTAATTCAGGTTCCAGCCGTATTCTTTGGCCGCTTCCATCATCAGGTTGTAGCCCTGAGCGTACGAAATGATTTTTGCTCCAAACAAAGCATCTTTCAGGTCTGAAATCATCTGGGCCTTGTCGATGTTCGTGTTTACAGCCGGTCCGCTGATTACTTTTGAAGCTGAAACGCGCAGTTCTTTCTGGGCCGACAAGCAACGGGCAAATACCGATTCGCCGATCAACGTCAACGGAATTCCAAAATCGAGAGCCGCAACGGCAGTCCATTTTCCGGTACCTTTTTGTCCGGCAGTATCCAGAATTTTTTCAACCATCGGTTGTCCATCTTCATCTTTAAAGGCCAGAATGTCGCGGGTAATTTCAATCAGGTAAGAGTCAAGTTCTTCCGTATTCCATTTTTTGAAAACTTCGTGCATTTCGTCGGCGCTCATGCCCAGCATATCTTTCATCAACTGGTAGGCCTCGCAGATAATCTGCATATCGCCGTACTCGATACCGTTGTGAACCATTTTTACGAAATGACCGGCGCCACCTTCGCCAACCCAGTCGCAGCAAGGAGAACCATCTTCCACTTTAGCCGAAACAGCCTGGAAAATTTCCTTCACAGCAGGCCAGGCAGCGGGCGAACCGCCAGGCATCATCGACGGGCCTAACAAGGCGCCTTCTTCACCGCCCGAAACACCGGTTCCGATGTACAGCAAGCCTTTGCTTTCAACGTATTTTGTGCGGCGAATGGTATCCGGGAAATGCGAGTTTCCACCATCGATAATGATGTCGCCCGGTTCGAGGAGAGGGATAATCAGGTCGATAAAATCATCCACCGGTTGACCGGCTTTCACCAACATCATCACTTTGCGGGGACGTTCGAGTGAAGCGCACAATTCAGCAATCGAATGGGTTCCAATAAACTTTTTACCGGCGCCGCGACCAGCCATAAACTCATCAACGCGAGCAGTAGTGCGGTTGAAAACAGCTACGGTGTAGCCTTTACTTTCCATGTTCAACACCAGGTTTTCGCCCATTACAGCCAACCCGATTAATCCAATGTCAGCTAGTTTTTTCATTTTGTATGGTTTATAATTCGTATTTTATTTTGAACCACATAGACATATAGGGCACATAGATTTAATTCTATTTTTTCCATTGTGTTCTATGTGTCTATTGTGGTTTTACATTAAATCCAAGTTTCTTTAGTACATCCAAAGTTTCTTTCCCGATATTCTTCGCAACAACAGTAAACGCCGGAAACTCCCGTCTGGTTGGATAGTCGCCGCGTAATTGTTCAAATTTCGAGGGATCTTTCCGGAAATCAGAATCGTCGTTCCGAATGTCGTAGGTGTGTAAAATGGCTTTGGAAATGATTTGCTGTTGGCTTAATCCGTTGCCATTCAGCTCAAAAACAGGCTGCTCCGGAAGTTCAACTCCCGACGGATGCCATTTTTCAAGACCCAGGCCAAAGTGTTTGCTAATTGTATGAACACTCATTTCCGTTCCGGTAGCTTTGCCATCTTTGGAATATCCGGCAATATGCGGAGTTGCAATTTCGGTCATTGCCAGTAATTCCAGATCAAGGTCAGGCTCATTTTCCCAGCAATCGCACACAAATCCTGAAATCTGGTTGCTTTTCAGTGCATTTTTTACGGCTAGCGTGTCAACTACTTCACCGCGGCAGGAGTTGATTACAACCGGCTTCTTTCTCAGGCCTGAAAAGAATTCAAGGTTTCCCAGATGAAAGGTCGCATCTTCGCCTTTCATGTTCAGCGGAACATGTAGCGTAATGATGTCGGCTTCGTCCATCACCTGTTTCAGACTATCAAATTCAGCCGAACCTTCAGCACGTTCGCGGGGCGGGTCATTCTTCAGCACTTTCATGCCAAACAACTCACTGATGCGGGCCACTTTGCTTCCCACGTTTCCAACACCAACCACGCCAATTGTAAGGTCTTTTAATTGTAGGTTTTTCCGTTCGGCCAACACCATCAGCGTGGAAGCAATGTATTGCTCAACCGATTTGCTGTTGCAACCGGGCGCGTTGGTCCATTTGATTCCGGCGGCATCGCAGTAATCGGTGTCGATGTGGTCGTAGCCAATGGTGGCTGTGGCAATAAATTTGACCGACGAACCGGCCAGCAGCTTTTCGTTACAAATGGTTCGGGTTCGGGTTACAATCGCATCGGCATTTTTCACTACTTCAGGAGTCGTTTTCGATCCGGCCAGGTAAACCACTTCGGCCACTCCTTCGAAAGCGCCGTGGATATAAGGGATTTTATCGTCAATTACAATCTTCATGTTTAATATTTATTGAACCACATAGGCACATAGGTCACATAGCTTAATATTTAGTTTTTCTATTGTGTTCTATGTGTCTATGTGGTTTTCTGTTTTATAGATTTCGGCAAAAGCCTTTTGTTCGTTTGTTTTCGTCGTTTCTGGAATAGTAACTTTTAACCATTTCGTCTAATACAGCACTTGTGCGGGCGGCCGTTTTTCCGGTACTCGGACTTTCGCCAACACCTCTCAATTCATTCACAACCTGTTGGATCAGATGATGCTGAATGTTTTCAGGATTTTGGACAGGAAATTTTATGTTTCCCTGGGCTGTGATCAGCTCCATATCCTGATGCGTAAAACAGGGCAGAATGATTTTTCCAAGGGTTCCGGTAATTTCAATCGAATCGGCAAACGATGAGCGATCAGTTACAAAACACCAGCTTCCGGTTCCCACCACGCCGTTTCCAAAACGGAAAGTGCCGGTTACGGTATCTTCTGCTTTGTAATATCCGGCCTGATTGACGGCAATTCCATGCACATCGATGATCGGTCCAAACAGGAAATCGAGGTAATCTAACTGATGCGATGCCAGATCGAAAAAATGACCGGCTCCGGCAATTTCAGGATTCACATGCCATGAGTGTTTTTCTGCGGGTAAATCCTTTTCATTGGCCGCTTTGTGCAGCTTGATGTTAACGGTCAGTGGAATTCCGATGATTTCGTTATCGATTAACTCTTTGGTTTTCAGAAATGCTGGCAAAGTCCGTCGATAATAGGCTACAAACAAGGGCATCCCGGTTTCTTCTGAAACTTTGATCATCTCCTGACACTCCTTGTAATTGAGCGCCATTGGTTTCTCCACATAAACCGGTTTCCCTGCCCGCATGGCCTGAATAGCGTATTGTGCATGGGTATTGGGTGGCGTGGCAATGTAAATGGCATTCACTTCAGGATCGTTGATGAGCTGATTAACATCGGCATACCATTTGGGCACACCGTGGCGTTTGGCGTAATCTTCGGCCAAAACCGCGTTGCGGCGCATAACGGCAACCAAACGAGAATGCTCCACCTTGTTAAAAGCTGGTCCACTCTTTAGTTCCGTCACGTTTCCGCAACCAATTATTCCCCAGTTTACCTCTTTCAATGTCATACTTAATTTTTGAAACCACATAGTTTAAAATAATTTGTTCTTTCTATTGTATTCTATGTGTCTATTGTGGTTCAATTCGTTACTCTTCAGGAAGATTTCTGAAATGTTCCGTTACGTTTGCTGTCTGTCAACTTTAAACCCATTTAGAATTAATAAATGAGACAGACACTTTTCGTAAACACTTTCAAGCAACCCAGGGCCAAGTTCTTTGTGAACTTCAATTGCAAAACCGATGATTGCTCTTGAAAGCTGGTTTATTTCTTTTCGTGTCGTCATACTCTTTCGTTTTTAACCAAAGGTCACATAGTCTGAATATTTTATTTTTCTAATGTGTCCTATGTGTCTATGTGGTTCAAATACTAATACTTGAACCTATCCTTGAACGCCCACAAACCAAGCGCCGGGTTGGAAATATAGAAAATCTCTTCTCCATCGGGCATTGTGTTGAATCCGTCGCGTAATTTGGCTGGATCGTATTTGGCAGTTACTTCGTCGATATCTGCATATTTGAACCCAACACTCTCCACTTCCGCTTGAGACAGGTTTTCGGCACCTTTCCCCGGGCAATAAGTGATACTGAATCGACCTTCCGAAGAGCCGTGAATGAGGTGAGCTGCCGCGCTTAGATTGTTGCGCAGTTCTTCATTTTCGTCACAGGCTTTCAGTGTGGCTGGTGTTCCGAAATAGCCGTATTTGCGAATCAGGCGGTCGATTTCCTTGTCTTCGCCAAATTCCTTCAAGGCTGGGGCCAGAACGATCAGTTCTCCATTGTCATCGATGGCCATGCGGGTGCGGTAAACCGATTTGTTACCCAGCCAGGTGCTTTTAAACTCGGTTGGATCGAGGTAAACCACCACTTTTTTCAAAGGTTTGTCGAGCATTTCGAAGTTGACCAACAAGGCCAGTTTGGCTGCCTTGTCGAATACCTCAATGTCGTCGCCAATATACAGTCCGCGGGTTTTAATTTTGCCATCGGCTTTATCCAATCCAACCACCGTTTGCACATAAACAATCGGCAAATGGTTGGTGAAGTTTTCCGAAGCATAGTTGAAAATGCGGCGTACCGGAGTGTCGGCGTGACCCATCATTTTTTCCATTCCGTAGGCAGCTCCCACAAAATGGCTTTTGTTGATGCCTTCCACACCGCCTGTTCCGACGAAAATATTTTTGTTGTAGTTGGCCATTCCCACCACTTCATGCGGAACTACCTGTCCGATAGAAAGAATCAGGTCGAAATTGCCTTCGAGCAATAACTTGTTTACCTGAGCGGGCCAAGGAAATTCAACCGCTCCTTTCGAAACTTCTTTCACAAATTCGGCAGGAACAGTGCCAACAGTCACCACATCGTTTCGCCAGTCGTGTTCACGAATGAGTGATGCAGGTAACGTTCCAAACATGTGTGCAATCTGGTGGTCGGTCATGGGAGAGTGGGTCCCCAAAGCGGGAAGTACATCAGTAAGCACGTCGCCGTAGTATTGCCAGGCCATTTCGGTCAGCTCTCCGGCACGACTGGGCAAACGGGTATAATCCGGCGGAATAGCCAGCACTTTCTTTTTGGCTCCCAGTTTTTCCAGCGCTTCAAACAAGCCTTTTTTTAAATCTTCAGCACTCAGTTCGTGGTTGACAGAACCTATTTCGTAGAATAGCATGGTCTTATTTTTTTTTGATTTAAACTATTGTGTTCTATGTGTCTATGTGGTTTAAAATCAATGAACCACAATAGGTACATAGAACACATAGAAATGAATTAGCGTTTAACGCGTGCGTTTCCGCCCCAAATGCTCCAAACCATGTCTTCGTCAGCAGGTTGGGCATAGTCGGTGAGGAACGTGGTTGCCAGAGCGCCGGTTGCCCAGCCAAATTGAGGCCATTTCTCAGGTTCCCAGCCTTTCAGGATGGCATAAAGCAAGCCGCCCACAAAGCCGTCGCCACCGCCAATGCGATCGAGTACCCCTATTTTGCGAGGCTCAATCACGTGCCAGTTTTCGCCTTCAAGCATAATGGCGCCCCACAGGTGTTCGTTGGCGCTGATGACCTGACGCAGAGTGGTTGCGAAAACCGAAGCATTCGGGAATGCCGCTTTTACGCGACCGATCATGCCTTTGAAACCTTCGATTTCGGCTTCAATGCCTTTGCCACCGGCTTCAGGACCTTCAATGCCTAAGCAGAGTTGGAAATCTTCTTCGTTGCCAATCAGAATGTCGGCCACCGAAGCAATTTCAGTAAAGTTGGCACGCAATTCAGCTTCGCGGCCTTTCCAGAATGAGGCACGATAATTCAGGTCGAAAGCGATGCGGGTTCCGTATTTTTTTGCGGCACGGGCAATTTCCAAGCAGAAGGTGCTGGTTTCAGGAGAAAGAGCTCCAATTAAACCTGAAAGATGCACGATTTGTACGCCTTCCTGGCCGAAAATCCGGTCGAGATCGAAATCTTTTACATTCAGCGTGCGGCCAACTTCACCGGCACGGTCGTTCTGTACGCGTGGACCGCGGGTTCCGAAACCACTGTCAGCAATGTTGAACTGGTGACGATAGCCCCATGGTCCGCCTTGAGCCACTTCCGGTCCTTCGTAATCCATTCCGCGGGCACGGAGACTGCTTTTGATAAACTGAGCAATCGGGCTGTCTTTCACGAAAGTGGTCAGTACTTTCACCGGAAGACCCAATGACGAGGAAATATTGGCCACGTTGGTTTCGGCGCTGGTGGCCTGCATTTCGAACAGGTTGCTGGTATGTACCGGCTGTCCGTTTACCGGTGTGATGCGGACGCCCATACTGGTCGGAACCACCAGGGCATATTTGCAGTTTTGTTTTAATTCGATGGTCATATTTTAGATTTTTTTAGATGTTAGACAATTTCAAACAAGCTACTGGCTGCTGGTTGCTAGCGACTTGCAAAAAGAATCAATCACGCAACATGCAACTCGAAACTCGCAACTTTTATTACACGCCTCCAAATGCGCTGTAACCTCCGTCAACCGGGATAACGATGCCGGTAATGAAGCTTGAAATATCCGAAAGCAGGAATAACAGAGCGCCATTCAGGTCTTCAGGTTCCCCGAATTTGCCCATTGGGGTGTTGTTCACAATTTTCTGGCCGCGAGGGGAGAAGCCTCCTGTTTTTTCATCCAACACCAGAAAGCGGTTTTGGTTCGTAATAAAGAATCCGGGAGCAATGGCATTTACGCGGATGCCCACTTTGGCCAGGTGAACAGCCAGCCATTGGGTGAAATTGTTGATCGAAGCTTTGGCTGCAGAGTAGGCTGGAATTTTGGTCAGCGGCTTGTAGGAGTTCATCGAAGAAATATTCAGGACCACACCTTTTTTTACTTTCAGCATGTCCTGAGTAAACACGATTGAAGGCAGAACGGTTCCTTTGAAATTCAAGGCAAAAACTTTGTCGAAACCATCCAGTTCCAATCCGTAGAATGTATCTTCCAGATGATCAAGGCTGTCGTCATCCATTTGCTCCACTTTTGTTGTGGCAGTTGGGTGATTTCCGCCAGCTCCGTTGATCAGGATTTCAATCGGGCCCAGTTTTTCGTTGATTTCATCTTTTGCCTTCTGTAACGAGGCCTTATCGAGTACATTGGCTTCAACACCTATAATGGTAGCACCAAATTCAGTTGCGATTTCAGCAGCAACTTTATCCGCTACTTCTTTATTGATATCGGCAATAGCAACTTTTACACCAACAGAAGCAAGTGCTTTTACCATTTGTACTCCAAGAACACCGGCGCCACCAGTAATGACGCAAACTTTTCCGGTCAAGTCGTTAAAACTAATTGGTTTCATTTTTAAAGCGTTTAGTTATTTATAATAGTCCAGATTTTCTTTGGTGATAATGTCAATCGAAGTAAAGTTTTCGCTGTTGATATCTTTCTTCAGGACCAAATAGTCGAATAATGTCTGAATTGCCCGGTAGCCCTGTTCTTCGGGGCGCTGGCAAATCAGGAAATCAACAATTCCTTTTCTCAGGAAATCGATGTTTTCATTAATCAGGTCGTGCCCGATCACGCGGATCTCGGGTTGGCATAGCGGTTCAAGAATCCGTCCCAGGTAATACACCTGCGAATTGGTGACAAATATTCCCCGGATTTCAGGCTGGCTAAGCAAAACCTGTCGTATTCTATCCTGAGATCCAAGATCTGTCGGATCAGCAATTTCCATGGTAATCAGGTTGCGGACACCTTCTCCGTATTTCTGGATAAAATATTCGTAGAAGCCTTTTTCGCGCTGAACCAGATGGTTCATGTTATCGAGTTCTTTGGCAAAATGAAGGATCAGTACGGAGGCATTTTGCGGAATGGAGTAATCCAGAAGTTTGGCGGCCAGGGTTCCTGACTGAAATGAATTTTGCCCGATATAACTTAGCTTTTCACTGTCCTTGATGTTCGAGTCGATGAACACATAAGGAATGTTCCGTTCTTTTAATTCCGAGATGAATTCTTTCGATTCGCGGGAAAAGAATGGCGCAAGGACCACTCCGTCGGGATTACTTTTCAGGATCAGCGAGGCTTCCTGCTTGAAAGTTTCAGAATCCGCCTGTTTGAAAAGATGAATGTTGATATCAACCCCGTATTGCTGAATATCCTGAAACGCCTGTCTGACGCCGACCATAGGCTTATTCCAGTAGGCTTCGGACGAAATGGGTTCAGGAAATAATAAGGCGAATGAAAAAGTTCTTTTTGAGGCAAGAGTGCTGGCCAGTATGTTGGGATGATACTCCAACTCTTCAATAATTTTAAGAATCCGGTCGCGCGTAGTTTTTGAAACTTCTCCGCGATTGTGGATGACACGGTCAACGGTTCCGATTGAAACATTGGCTTTTTGTGCAATATCCTTAATTCGGGTGCGGCTAACTGCTTTGATAACGGTTCAATTTTAATGGTTAAACGTAAGGACAGGAACAAAGCTATAAAAATTTTCAACAGGTCGTGTACGAACACGGGAAAACTATTTTATAACATTTTTGGTCATTTTTTGTTCTTCAGCATTGCAGAATCGGGATATTGTATCTATTTTCGTGTCCGTACACGGAATTGCCGTTTATTAAATCAGTAAAATCATTTTAATATGCAATTAGGAAAATACAGCCTCGGAATCGGCGATCGTTTTTCTCATCAGGGAATAGCCCAGCTTCGGGCAATCGTCAAAGCTAATCAGACCGGATTGAATATTAGTCCGGTTTGGAATAAATCGAACCGCGAACATACCTATGTTCATTCTAATCCGGCTGATGTGCGCCAGGAAGCCGATGCTGCCGTTGCAGCACTAGGTTTTAAAGGTCAATATTTTGTTGATGCTGACCATATCAACCTGAGTACTGTCGGTCCGTTTGTCGAAACTGCTGACTTTTTCACACTCGATGTGGCTTCTTTTATTGGTAAGGAAAGTCCGGCTGAAGCAGTGAAAGCTTTTGTGGCTTCGTGCGGCAAATACATGGGAAAGCTTGCTATTCCCGGCATCGATCATCCCATTGATGTAACTGAAGAATTGCTGGTGAAAATTGCCGGTAAGTTTTTGGCTGCCACCCAACAGGCTTCCGAAATCTACACTTTTCTGAAAGAAAAGAAAGGCGCCGGAAATTTCATTACCGAAGTTTCGATGGACGAAGTTGAAAGTCCGCAAACGCCTGTCGATTTGTTTTTTATCCTGAAAATGCTGGCCGACAAAGGCGTTCCGGCTCAAACCATTGCTCCGAAATTTACAGGCCGCTTTAATAAAGGTGTTGATTACACCGGTAATATCGATCAGTTTGCCAAAGAATTTGAAGAAGATGTGCTGGTGATCGACTTTGCGGTTAAGGAATTTGGTTTGCCAGAGGAACTGAAACTGAGTGTTCACTCCGGAAGCGACAAGTTCTCGATTTACCCGATAATGGCCGGAATCATCAAAAAATACGATAAAGGATTGCACGTAAAAACTGCCGGAACAACCTGGCTCGAAGAAGTCATCGGACTTGCTCTTGCTGATGGTGAAGCCTTGGAAGTCGCCAAAGCTATCTATATCAATGCTCTTGGGCGGAAAGGTGAACTGTGTGCTCCGTATGCCGATGTGATTGACATTGATGATTCAAAATTGCCTTCTGCTTCGGAAGTCGAAGATTGGACCGGTGAAAAATTTGCCAATACCTTGCGTCACATTCCGGGGCATCCGGATTACAACCCCAATTTCCGTCAGTTGATTCATGTGGG
The DNA here is from genome assembly GCA_964488805.1 of uncultured Odoribacter sp. Taxonomy (GTDB): domain Bacteria; phylum Bacteroidota; class Bacteroidia; order Bacteroidales; family Prolixibacteraceae; genus Aquipluma. The sequence continues at coordinate 28,464 of CAZAVU010000001.1, forward strand.
GTATAAAATTGCCGCCGAAATGGGTACAACTTATACCAAATTGCTGAAGGAAAATGCTGAAATTGTCGGCATCTGCGTCGAAGAAAACATTTACGAACGCCATTTGAAACGCTTGTTCAATCTGTAGTTATTTACTTTTTAATCATTTACAATTTACCATTTAGATGAATTCAGATGATTTATAAAAGCGGCTCAAGAAATTTGCTTTGCGAATTATTAAGCTTTCTGAAAATTTACCGAATAATATAACCGGGAATGTCCTTGGAAAACAGATTATTCGTTCAGGAACATCGCCCGGAGCAAATTATCGGGCTGCTTGTCTTGGAAAATCTGATAAAGACTTTTTGAATAAATTGAAAATGGTTGAAGAAGAACTGGATGAAACCCTTTATTGGCTTGAGCTTATTGCGGAATCCGGTTTGGTAAATGCTAATCTACTTGATGATTTGATCAAAGAAAATGAGGAACTATTCAAAATAATTGTCAGTTCGATTAATACTATGAAGAAGAAACTCAATTCAAAGAGGAATGATTCTGAAAGCAAATAGTAAATAGTAAATTAATAAATTGTAAATCAAGAAATATATGAAACCTTTCATGGACGAAAATTTTCTGTTGCAGACCGAAACTGCGAAGAAACTGTATCACGAACATGCGGCCAAAATGCCCATTTTCGATTACCATTGTCACATCAATCCCAAAGATATTGCTGAAGACCGGAGATTCAACACGATCACCGAAATATGGTTGTACGGCGATCATTACAAGTGGCGTGCCATGCGCACCAATGGCGTTGACGAGCGTTTCTGTACGGGCGATGCCACCGATTGGGAGAAATTTGAAAAATGGGCAGAAACAGTTCCTCATACCTTGCGCAACCCATTGTTTCACTGGACACACCTCGAATTGAAGAAGTTCTTCGGAATCAATGAAGTTTTGGGTCCGCACAATGCACGTAAGATATATGATGCCTGCAACGAAAAACTGAAATCGCCGGAATACAGTTGCCGTGGCATTATTCGGATGGCCAATGTTCATACCATTTGTACCACCGACGATCCGGTTGATTCGCTCGAATATCATCGACAAATTAAGGAATCGGGATTTGAAGTGGCCGTTCTGCCGGCCTGGCGCCCCGATAAAGCGATGATGGTGGAACAACCGATCTCGTATAATCAGTATGTCAATCAATTGGCTGAAGTTTCCGGAATGGAAATCAAGACTTTCGACGATCTGATGACCGCCCTTGATAAACGCCATCAGTTCTTCCACAAAAACGGCTGCCGTTTGTCAGATCACGGTCTGGATACCGCTTTTGCTGAAGATTATACTGCCGACGAAATTGAATCATTCTTTATAAAGGTCAGAGCTGGTTACAGACTTACAACAAGAGAAATACTGAAGTTTAAGTCGTGCATGTTGTACGAATTTGGCCGGATGGATCATTCCCGCGGATGGACTCAGCAGTTGCACATTGGAGCACTCCGTAACAACAATACTCGTTTGTTCAATCAATTAGGCCCAGATACCGGGTTCGATTCCATTGGCGACAAGCCGGTTGCCGAACCTTTGTCGAAATTGCTGAACCGCCTGGACATGGAAGATAAACTCTGCAAAACAGTTTTATACAACCTGAATCCGGCTGATAATGAGCTGTATGCTACCATGATTGGTAATTTTCAGGATGGAAGTGTTCCCGGAAAAATGCAATATGGTTCCGGATGGTGGTTCCTCGATCAGAAAGATGGCATGGAAAAACAGATCAATGCTTTATCCAATCTGGGTTTGCTCAGCCGTTTTGTTGGAATGTTGACCGATTCAAGAAGTTTCCTGTCCTACACCCGTCACGAATATTTCCGTCGTACCCTTTGCAATTTGCTGGGTAAAGATGTTGAGAACGGCGAAATCCCCTGCGATATGGATTTACTTGGCCAAATGGTTGAAAACATCAGCTTCAACAACGCGAAAAACTATTTCAATTTTTAAGAATTAATTGATTTTCCCGTCTTTTGGTACGAATGAATCTTGATAGATTGTAGAAATATAATAGATTTGCAATCGATTGCATAAAGAGCCTCCCCTAAATCCCCTCCAAAAGGAGGGGACCAAAAAATGCTCCGAAAAGCATTTCATTTTCAATAGTAAATTGTAAATCAATAAATAGTAAATAGAAGAGATGAAAGTAGTAACATTTGGTGAAATCATGTTGCGTTTAGCCACACCAGGCTACC
>CAZAVU010000001.1:30794-140556 GCA_964488805.1 uncultured Odoribacter sp.
ATGAAAGTAGTAACATTTGGTGAAATCATGTTGCGTTTAGCCACACCAGGCTACCTGCGCTTTAGTCAGACTGATAGTTTAAACGCCACTTTTGGTGGTGGTGAGGCCAATGTGGCCGTTTCGCTTGCAAACTTTGGCATCCCGGTTGATTTTGTAACCCGCTTGCCAAAAAATGATATTGCCCAGTCGTGTGTAATGGATTTGAGAAAATACGGGGTAGGAGTGGATCAGATTATTTATGGAGGAGAACGTCTTGGCATTTATTTCCTCGAAACAGGTGCTGTAAGCCGCGGTAGCAAAGTGATTTACGACCGTGCTCATTCATCGGTTTCTGAAATTAAACCAGGAATGATCGACTGGGACAAGGTTTTTGAAGGAGCAAACTGGTTTCACTGGACCGGAATTACGCCAGCCATTTCGCAGGGAGCTGCCGATGTTTGTCTGGAAGCCATCCAGAAAGCCAATGAAAAAGGAATCACCGTTTCGTGTGACCTGAATTACCGCAAAAACCTGTGGAAATATGGTAAAAAAGCAGGAGAAGTGATGCCCGCATTGGTTGCCGGAACCGACGTTATTCTTGGAAATGAAGAAGATGCCGAGATGGTTTTGGGTATTAAACCTGAAGGCGTTAATGTGACAGGCGGTCATGTTGAAGCTGCAGCCTACGAGTCTGTTTCAAAACAGATTATGTCCAAATTTCCACGTTGCAAAAAAGTTATTACTACCTTACGTGGGTCGATTAATGCCAATCACAACAGTTGGTCGGGTGTACTTTGGGATGGAAAGACTTTGTTTGAAGCTCCAACCTACCAGATTACCGACATTGTTGACCGTGTTGGCGGCGGCGATTCGTTTATGGGAGGTTTGATTTACGGTCTGCTGACTTACACCGATAACGATCAGAAAGCATTGAACTTTGCTGTTGCCGCATCGTGCCTGAAACACACCATTTACGGCGACTACAACCAGGTAACCGTTGACGAAGTTGAGAAACTGATGGGTGGCGATGCTTCTGGTCGCGTTGCACGATAGCATATTTCAATATTGGGTATTGAATATTGGATATCGGGACTTTTGAAAATATCCAATGTAGAATGACCAATTTCCAATAACCAGTTAAAAACAAACGCGGAACTCGTAACCCGAAACCCGCAACAATTTAAAAAGTATGGCTCGATTTACAAGAATAGAAGTAGCATTAAAAATGAAAGAAACCGGCATGGTTCCTGTTTTTTATCATAAAGACACCAACATTTGCAAACAGGTTGTAAAAGCTTGTTATGATGGTGGTGTTCGCGTGTTTGAATTTACCAACCGTGGCGATTTTGCTCACGAAGTATTTGCTGAAGTGTCGAAATGGGCAGCCAAAGAGACTCCGGAAATGATTATGGGCGTTGGCTCGGTGATTGACAGTGCAACCGCTGCATTGTACATCCAATTGGGCGCAAACTTTATTGTTTCTCCACTGATTGATGAAGAAACTGCCCGTTTTTGCAATCGTCGCAAAATTGCCTGGAGTCCGGGTTGTGGGTCGGTAACCGAAATCAACCGTGCTCACGAACTGGGCGCCGAGGTTGTGAAAGTTTTCCCCGGATCATCTGTGGGCGGACCTGATTTCGTTTCAGGAGTGAAAGGCCCGATGCCTTGGGCCAGCATTATGCCAACCGGAGGTGTTTCGCCTGACGAGGCTAACCTGAAAGGCTGGTTCAAAGCCGGGGTACATTGCGTGGGAATGGGATCACAACTTTTCCCGAAAGATGTAATTGAAGCAGGAAATTTCGGCGTGATAACCGAGAAATGCAGCCAGGCTTTGGAAATCATCAAAAAGCTCAGATCGTAAATCTATTAAACCAATACTAATCACTAAAACTAAATTATGCAGCCGACCAGTAGCATCACGAAGATGACAAATTACCGATGGACGATAGTGGCACTTTTATTCATTGCTACGACTATCAACTATCTCGATCGTCAGGTTTTGTCCCTTACCTGGGATGAATTTATTAAACCGGAGTTTCATTGGGATGAAAATCATTACGGCACAATTACTTCTATCTTTTCCATTGTATATGCCATTTCCATGCTGTTCGCCGGACGTTTTGTCGACTGGATGGGTACAAGAAAAGGCTTCTTATGGGCCATTGGCGTATGGTCGGTTGGCGCATGTCTGCATGCGCTTTGCGGAATCGTTACCGAGCAGTGGGTTGGCTTGCATAGTGCAGCTGAACTTGCAAAGGCTGTTGGCGATGTTGCGGTTGTTATTTCGACGATAAGTATGTACAGTTTTATTGTGGCTCGTATCGTACTTGCCATTGGTGAATCCGGGAACTTTCCGGCAGCAATCAAGGTTACTGCCGAATATTTTCCGAAAAAAGACCGTGCTTATGCTACCAGTATTTTCAATTCCGGCGCTTCGGTTGGCGCTTTGGTTGCCCCTTTGTCTATTCCTTTGCTTGCCAAAGCTTTTGGCTGGGAAATGTCATTCATTGTAATTGGTGCACTTGGATTTCTCTGGATGGGATTCTGGATATTCATGTACAAAAAGCCGGAAGAAAATACACATGTGAATAAAGCAGAATTGAATTATATCCTTTCTGACCGCGATTCGCAGGACGAAGACGAAAAACGGGCTTCCGCCGTGCAAGAAAAGAAAATTTCAATGTTTGATTGTTTCAAGTACAAACAAACCTGGTCGTTTGCGTTTGGTAAATTTATGACCGATGGTGTTTGGTGGTTTTTCCTGTTCTGGACTCCATCGTACCTGAATACGCAGTTTGGAATCAAAACTTCGCAAGGATTGGGTATTGCGCTTATTTTTACGCTTTATGCTATCACCATGCTTTCGATTTACGGAGGAAAAATACCTTCGATTATTATCCGAAAAACAGGACAGAATCCTTATGCCGCGCGCATGAAAGCCATGTTGATTTTTGCTTTTATCCCTTTACTTGTATTGTTAGCTCAGCCCCTTGGAACTATTTCACCCTGGTTGCCAGTTATTATGATCGGTTTAGGAGGCGCCGCTCACCAGTCCTGGTCAGCAAACATTTTCACAACGGTAGGCGATATGTTTCCTAAACATGCTATCGCAACGGTTACAGGTATTGGTGGTATGGCCGGAGGTATTGGTTCGATGATTTTGCAAAAATCAGCAGGTAAACTCTTTGTATATGCCGGTGAAACCAAGATGACATTCTTAGGTTTCGAAGGTAAACCAGCCGGATATTTCATGGTTTTCTGTTTCTGTGCCGTGGCTTATCTGATTGGCTGGACGGTAATGAAATCACTTGTACCTAAATATAAACCCATTACTGATTTGTAATTAGTTTTAGTGGATTGCATTCTGGAAAAAATATTGAGTTGTGAATAGTTTTATTTTGTGTAGGATTTGATTGTAAGGAAGCAGGTTTCGGCCTGCTTCTTTGCGTTTGGCTAAATTCGTAAATCATGTTCAAATTCATCATTTTTAAATTTCCCCTTTTGTCTTAGAATTAATATTATGTTATTTTTATTTACTGAAAACGGTCTGTTATCTGGATCTCTTAAAATTTAACGCATCTAAAGTTGTTGTATCTTTATAACAAAAATGCCAGACATGAAATTCGAAAAACTAATCAAAAGCCGCTTCTCAGTCCGATCGTTTACCAATCAGAAAGTTGAACGCCAAATCTTACTTGAAATTTTGGATGCTGCCCGAATGGCGCCGTCTGCAGTTAATTTCCAGCCATGGCTTTTTATTGTGATTGACGAAGCAGAGATTCTTGCTGATTTTCATGAAGTGTATCCCCGAACCTGGTTTCGTGAAGCGCCCGTTTGTATTGTGGCTTGCGCCAATCATCAGCAATCCTGGAAAAGGAAATCAGACGGAAAAGATTTTGCCAATGTAGATGTTGCCATTGCAATTGATCATTTGATTTTAGCTGCTACAGAACTTGGATTAGGAACTTGTTGGGTTTGTAATTTTGACGTTGAAATGGCTCGTAGAAAGCTTAATTTACCAGAACATATTGAACCACTTGCACTTATACCTATTGGTTATTCAACAGCGAAAGCTCCCGAAAAATCAAGAAAAAGTCTTTCAGAAACAGTACACTGGTCGAAATTTACAAGCCGCTAAATTCCTGAATATATTTTCCCAGCCGATTCAGTCCTTCGCTGATGTTTTCCAGCGAGTTAGCATAAGAAAAGCGCAGATACCCTTCACCGTTTTCACCAAAATCAATACCTGGAGTAACCCCAACATGCGCTTTCTCCAAAATGTCGAAAGCCAGTTTATAGGAATCAGACGATAAATGACGGGCATTCACAAAAACATAAAAGGCACCTGTAGGCTCAACGGTTATCCTGAAACCTAGCTCCCTCAATCTATTTAACATAAAAATGCGACGTTCGTTATATGTTTTTTTCATTCGCTCAACATCCGAATCTGCTTCACGAAGCGCGGCGATACCGGCACGCTGAGCAACAGAGCTGGCACAGATAAACAGGTTTTGCTGAAGTTTTTGCATTGGGCGAACAAACTCTTCTGGCGCAATAACATACCCCAGACGCAATCCGGTCATGGCATATAATTTCGAAAAACCGTTTAAAACAAAAGCTTTGTTGGTATATTCCAATATGGAATGAGCCCGGTCCTGATAAACCAGACCATGATAAATTTCGTCGGAGATGATATATGGTGAGAAGCGGGCAATTGACTGCAATGTTTCGGGCGACAATAAATTTCCGGTTGGATTCATTGGGCTGTTAATCATGATTGCCTTTGTGCGTTCGGTAATGGCGGCGCAAATAGCTTCGGGCCGGTACTGGAATCCATCTTCCTCAAATACAGGAACTTTAACCATTTTTGCTCCTGCAAGTTGAATGAAATTTGGATAACAGGCATATCCCGGATCAGAAAGGATAATTTCATCGTCGGTATTGCATAAAGCGGTAAGAACCATCAGAATAGCAGGAGAAGTTCCTGATGTAACCAAAACCTGATCAGGTGAAATCTGAACGCCATAGTTCTTAAGGTAACTGTTGCATATTTCCTGCCGAAGTTCCGGGTCGCCCAAACTATGCGTATAGTGAGTCTGTCCTTGGTTCATGGCCGTTTCACTTGCTTTCAGTACACAGGATGGAACATCAAAATCGGGCTCACCAACTTCCAGATGAATGATGTTTTTGCCTTGTCTTTCAAGTTCAGAAGCTCGTTCCAGAACTTCCATCACAATAAACGGGGTTATATTTTTTGCCTTTTCGGAGATCATCGGTTTTGTATTTGTGGGCCGAAATTATACAAGAATAGACTATTCTAATAGGGAATCTAAAAAAATTGCAGATTTTTAAAATTTGTTAAAGTCTGGCGTCGATGAGTTTTAGGATTTCATCTTCTTTGGTCTGTGTTTCCTGAAGCAGCCGGCCTGCCTTTGCAAGCACATCATCGGCAAAAACTTTGTCGGTCAGTCCCTTGGCGTTGATGCGCACATTGAGGTACGCTCCGTACACGGCTGTGCGGGCACAAAGCGCTCCTACCCCTGCATCCGAGAGTGAATTCGGGTTTCCTATGGTCGCCATGGCCTGAATGACTTCCATCGATTGAAAGGCGGTTTGCATCACTTCAAAAGGCACTTCAATAGCCTTTTGAGTAGCTTCCTGAATTGCTGCAGAACGTTTTTTCTTCTCCTGATCGGTGGTTTTGGGTAAGCCGAATGCGTCCATAATGGCATTGAAAGCTGCGGTGTCTTCATCAACCAGTTTCAGCAGGCGGTCGTGCGTTTGTTTGCCTTTTTCGGCCCAATCCGAGAATTCTTCCCAACGGTCGTCCCAACCGCGTTTGTGTGCCGACAAGTTGGCCACCATCGCTCCCAACGCAGCGCCTAAAGCGCCAACATAAGCCGAAACGGAACCTCCTCCCGGAGCCGGTGATTCAGACAGCGTTTCGTTGGAGAATCCGGAAAGGTTAAGACTGGTAAGTTTATTGGGCTTTTCATCGATCAGGTATTCGATAATCCGCTTCTTGGGATCGAACGGGGCTAATTCGTCCAGACCGAGCGACTTGATTGCTATTTTGATGATTTCCTCATCGGGGATTCCGACCGAACGCTGTTGTTTTCGAAGGAAATATTTACCTGCATCGAGCATGGCCTGCATCGGGACCAGCCCAATCAGTTCGGAGCCAGTAGCGCGAATTCCTCGTTCGCGGGCCCGTTCCGAGACTTCGTCGAAAGCCTGGTGCATCGAAGTAACGGTGATGTCGGTCAGGTTCATCGAGATTTGAGCAATGCCGTATTCCTTGATAAACCAACCTATGGCTCGAACTTTTTTCAGGGTTCCGGGGACACGCAACGGTTCGCCATTGGTGTCAGTAACAATCTTTCCGGTTAGCGGATCGCCCTCGCGAACGACACGCCCCGCCTCACGAACATCGAAGGCAATGGCATTGGCCCGGCGCACGGAAGTCGTATTCAGGTTGACATTGTAGGCAATCAGAAAATTACGCGCTCCCACGGCCGAGGCGCCTGACCGTTCATTCAGTATGTCGGGTCCGAAGTCAGGCTTCCATTCCGGATTCAGAAGTTTTTCCTTCAGTCCTTCGTATTCGCCTGCCCTGCAATTCGCCAGGCTGCGGCGTTCTTCATTTGAAGCAGCAAATTCATAGCAATAAACTGAAATGCCCAGCTCCTCTCCCATCCTTCTGGCCAGTTCACGGGCATAAACCACGGTTTCTTCCATCGAAATATTGGCAACGGGAACCAGCGGACACACATCAATCGCACCAAATCGCGGATGTTCTCCTTTATGCTTGCTCATGTCGATGAGCTGCGCTGCCATTTTTGCGCCCTGAAAGGCAGCTTCCACCACCTGTTCGGGTTCGCCCACGAAGGTTACTACGGTGCGGTTGGTATCTTTTCCCGGATCAACATTAAGAAGTTTAATTCCTGAAACGCCCAGAATGGCATCGGTAATCTGGTTAATTATTTTTTCGTCCCTTCCTTCCGAGAAATTCGGAACACATTCGATCAGTTTTTTCATCTATGAGACTATATATTAGGTATTTGACAAAAAAGATAACGATTAAGCATTTTATTAACTAATAGCAGATTCCGAAACAAGTTCGGAGTAACGCTCCTTCAATTGAACCTTAACACAACTCCAGATTCCAAAGATAAAAATCATTATGAGCATCCGTTTCTATGCCTAAGACTTTTCTTTGGAGAATCGGCCTCTTCCGGTGAGTCATCAAATGCTGATTTTTCGAGTGAGGCGGGTAATCTGATGTCGCGATATGGAATTTTACTGTATTTCACCATTCAGGATGACCGTTTCGATCAGGTTGGAGCCGAACGAGTATGGAATAACGGCATACGACGATATTTCTTTGGTGATGAACAGGTTGGCAACTTTACCGATAGCGATGCTTCCGTAGCTTTCGCTCACTCCCATGGCATAGGCCGAATTGATGGTGGTAGCATGGATGGTTTCTTCAGGGGTCATGTTGTACCTCAGGCAGCCCAGCGACTGGATAAAATTCATGTTTCCGGAGGGCGATGAGCCCGGATTATAGTCGGAAGCCAAAGCAACCGGCAGACCGGCTTCAATCATATTGCGCACGGGCGAAAGTTTCATGTTCATGAAAAAGGCGGCTCCGGGTAAAACCGTAGGCATGGTTTCGCTGCCTAGCAAAGCCGAAATCTCTTCGTCGTTAACAAATTCGAGATGATCGACCGACATGGCATTGTACTTGACACCTACCTGAATGCCGCCCGAATTAGCCAGTTCATTGGCATGAACCTTCCCTTTCATTTCGGATTTAATGCCAGCCATCAGGATGCGTTCGGTTTCTTCGATGGTAAAGAAGCCCCGGTCACAAAAAACATCAACGTAATCAGCCAGCTCGTCGGCGGCTATCATCGGCAACATTTCGTTGATCAGTATGTTGATGTAATCTTCCCTTTTTTTCCGGTATTCCGTCGGAAAGGCGTGTGCCAAAAAAGTTGATTTGATCATGAGCGGCGAATTTTGCTTCATCCGGCGGATCACCCTCAGCATTTTTAATTCCGATTCGGTGGTCAGTCCGTACCCGCTTTTGATTTCGACAGCGCCGGTTCCCATTGAGGCTATTTCTTCGAGTCGTACCATCGCCTGGGCATACAATTCGTCTTCAGAGGTTTCCTGAAGAATCCTTGCCGAATTCAGGATCCCCCCGCCATTGCGGGCAATTTCGAGATAAGTCAGGCCCTTGATGCGGTCGACAAACTCTTGTTCGCGGGTTCCGGCAAAAACCATGTGGGTGTGCGAATCGCAGTAACTTGGAAAAACCAATTTCCCCGAACAGTCAATTTCCATGATCAGGTCATCGGTTTCAAAATCGGCCAGACTAAGTTTTTCCATCGGGCCAAAGTCTTCGATTAACTCATCCTGAGTGACCAGGAAAGCATTTTTGATGGTCTGAACTTCGGCCATTGATTTACCGGCTACCCATAACCTATGCTGGGAATCGACCTGAACAAGTTCCTTGATGTTTTGGAGAATGAGTCTCATATCAGTTGGGTTTATATTTCGTTTCCTGGAACTGGCAGTACTGGCAACGGGAAAATGTAACGTTATCAGCCCGAATACCACAAGCCATCTGCCTCGTATGTTTTCGCACTCAATTTAAAGAAAGTCGTTCCTCGTTTTTTATGCCATTGATCATGGAAACGGCTATTTTTTTCGGTTTTAGGCAGATTTAATACCAAGTTACGATGATCTGATGAGTTCATCACACTTTTGCCCGGTTTTTTTTCGTTAATTTTTCCCGGATCTGACGCTGCTAATTTTTAGGCAAAGTACTATTCAGTAGTCAGTTATGTGTTTTTGTGATTGGAAAATATTCATTCTCCCCCGTCTTGTTCCGTTTTCCGAACCAGAGCTGTGGATAGTTAGAACCAATATCCAAAATTAGCTGAAAGAGTAGGTTTTTCGGTTGAGCCTGAATAGCCAAGAGTTATTTCCATAGGCCCCAGCAACGATTTTATTGAATACCTGACACCAGCGCCAAAAGTTGTTTTTGCTTTATTTCGTAATATCATATCGGTATCTTGCCACATGCTGTTGAGTATGACTGAAGCATACTGTGATTTTGCAACCTGAAGCCGAAGACCGATCATTCCAATATAAGTGTAGTTTTTGGTGATGCTTACTGCCGGAAGCCCGACAAAAGGCAGATGATAATTGAAATATTGAGAATAAGGTTCGCCACCGACCATCGTTACCCGGGTAACCGGATAATCAGAATTAAACATTGCCCGTCCATAAAAATCGGCAAGCAGCGAGGCGTTTCGTCTTAACGGAATCACATTTCTGGATTTTAACAATGCTACCGGACATATTCCTGAGTTATGCCGAAAATCGGACATAAGTGAAAATTCGGCATAGGTATTTGATCCTTTCGCTGGAAAGTAGTAATCGTCCATGTTGTCAAACGACAGGTAAGTATAAGCGTTCGACAGAAAGAAGTCCATATCGCCCGGAGCTTCCAGGTTGTTTATTTTACTGAAGATGTCCCCATGATAATATTCTTCCTGAATTCCCATTCCAAGGTTGAGCCGCCGCAGGTAAGGCTGATAAAAATAGATAGAGCCGGAACTGTAAAAAATATTGGCTTCAAGAATCTTCTTTCCATCATTGAAAATATTGTAGTTCTGATACTTTCCTTTCAGATTAATGCCCAATGTTGGCAGGTTTGTCTTGTTCGTTTCAGCCATCAGACTAATTCCGGGATTTACCGACAGCTCGGCGCTGGCCGATAAAAATCCGAAAATATTGTTGTAGTTTCTTTGCGTGGTATTAATCAGAATTGCTGCCCCATCAGTTGTATTTGCTTTGAATCCAACATTTTGCGACAAGACCTTTTTTGTGGATATATTCAGGTTCAATGTTTTGCCGTTTTCATTGTCGGACAAATTGTAATAGATGCGGTCGAATCCCCCGAGTCCATATAGTTTATCGATTGCGGTTTTGATTTCTTCAGCCGAATAATTACCTGGAATCTGCAACCCAAGAGCCTTGCGGAAAAAATCTGAATCCAGTTGATGATTGCTCGTAAATGTCAGGTTGGTTATGTTCCAGCGTTCGGATTTAATCAGATTTCGCGGCTTCGGTACAACTTCCAACTGGTACATGGTTTTAAGTTCCCTAAGTTTTTCGCTGAGCTGACCGGCTGCTTTTTCGCCGCGTGAAATCAAGGTGTCAACGGCCTGACTGTTGAAACTTGATATGGTATAACCAGTTATATCGGGTTTGATTATCAGGTCACAAAGACTTTTGTTGGTCGAGTCTTTGGCCTGGTCGAAAAAGTTAACCAATTGACCGATAACATTATTGAAGGAGTTGAGGTTTTTACGCTCGTAAAAATCCTTTCGTATGTCTACCCCGATAATTAAGTCGGCTCCGAGCCGTTTGGCCACGTCGGTAGGGAAATTGTTTACCACACCACCATCGACCAGCAGAAGCCCGTTGTGATCGGACGACTGAAATGCCACCGGGATAGCCATACTCGAAAACATGGCTGTTGGTAAAAAGCCGTTCCGAAGGACCATTTCCCTGCCCGTTTCCAAATCGGTTGCCACACAGGCGAATGCTATCGGGAATTTGGAAAAATCGGCATTGGCAGGAACATTGCCTGCCAGCCCGCAAAAGATATTGAGTACATTTTGTCCTTTGATTACTCCCTGTGGAAGACTTGGTTTTTTGTTGCCGTTTATCGGGAGCGAAAAGATATACCGTTGTTTGATCTGCTGATCGTTTTTCGACAAAAACTCTCGGGGAACATCATCAGACAGGGTGGTTTCCCAATTTAATGATTTGACAAGTGTTTCCAGTTCCGATGCCGTGTACCCCAGCGAATAAATTCCTCCAACCAGTCCGCCCATGCTGGTCCCAACAATAAGGTCGATAGGAATACCTTCTTTTTCGAGAACTTTCAGGACTCCAATGTGAGCAAACCCTTTTGCCCCTCCCCCACTCAAAACCAGGGCAATTTTTGGACGACTTTTCTTCTCGGCGTTGTCTTGTCCGTGGCTTCGGAAAGGCATAGAGATAGAACTTACCACGAGTCCTATGAGGATAAGTTTTCTGATTTTCATGTTTTCTAAACCTGTTTCACCTTTGGCTAAATTACCTGAACCTGGCTACTGTTCATTTCAATTTTAAGCCAAATATTACCTGACCGGATCAATAAACCAGCATAACATTCAGCTCGCTGTCTTTATGCGGAAACAGTGAAATCCGTTGATCGTGGTACAACCACCCCAGGGTCAGTAATAAGTCCCTTTCGTCCAGGTTTGTATAATCTTTTAATTCATCAAAAGGCAGTATTCCTTCAGCTTCAAGCGTTTCGACAACTGTTTTAGCTTGATTTCCAATTTTTTCAGCAATCATTGTTCTATTTTATTTTCGTAGTTTTCAAAATTATACATTCCAGTCATCCCGGCAAGGTTCTCTATTAATAAAATATCCTGTTCCTCCTGCCAGAGTATAACTCCGGCAGGAAAAAACAGGAATTGCTTCTGTTTTCAGAACTTTTTTAGAGAACGAAAAGGTTAATTATTATAGGATTCCACTTCTGGAACCAGGTGCTCAATTTTTGAGACTTCTGTATAATGTTTTTTCTCGTTTTGTTTATCTCTTCCCAACATCTTTGATATGATCACATAAATGATCGGGATGATGATCAGCGAGAGGAACATCGAACTGGTCAAGCCGCCGATCAGTACCCAGCCGATGCCACTTTTCCATTCGGCACCAGGACCACTGGATAGAGCTAACGGAAGCAACCCGAAAATTAGTGCAAGGTTGGTCATTAAAATTGGGCGGAAACGAAGACTGGTCGCTTCAATAATGGCGTCGTACACCTTGTATCCTTTGTTTACCAGATCGTTAGCAAAATCGACTACCAGAATGGCATTTTTAGCAACAAGTCCCATCAGCATGATGATACCCATAATAGAGAACAGACTTAAACTTCTTCCGGCCAGCGCCAAGGCCAGCAATGCCCCAATGATTGAAAGCGGCATGGAGAACATGACCACAAACGGGTAAGCATAACTATCGTACAGAGCCACCATGGTCAGGTAAACAAAGATGATTGAGGCAATCAATGCCACAAACAGGCTGCCAAATGATTTTGATTGGTTTTCCAGGTCGCCGGCATAAACCACATCAACGCCAATTGGTTTTTCAATCTGTGCCAGTTTGGTTTTGATTTCGTCTCCAACCGTTCCGATGGTTTTACCTGCCAACTGCCCGGTAATGGTTACCGACGACAATTTGTTGTAGCGGGTAAGCATCGAGGCGCCTCTCTTTTCGGTGATGTTGGCAATTTGTTTTAACTTGATTACGTTGCCACCGCGGGTAATCACGGCCATGTTTTCAACATCGGTTATATCTTTTTTATTGAACTCGTCAAGCATGATGTTGATGTCGTATTCTTCTCCTGATTCCTTGTATTTCAGGTCTTTATTCCCGGCAAACGCGATGCGGAGTTCCCCTCCTACTTCGCCCAGCGTAAGCCCGAGTTTGGAGATTTTTTCACGATCTATCTCAATGTTTAATTCCTTGTTTCCTTCTTCGTCGGTTGTTTTGACGTCGGTTGTCCCCTGGATGTTTTGGGCTATTTCGTAAACTTTAGCTGCATAGTCCCTGGTTTCCTCATAGTTATTTCCCCTGACAATCAATTCCAATGGTCTGGTGGTTGTTCCCATCATACTGACTTCGTTGATCGTAAATTTCGGCCCGGCAAACATCTGCGACATTTCGTTTTTAGCCCGGATACTGAAAACCTTGGAAGAAACATTCCGTTTCTTTTTGTCAACCATTTTGACGCTGATCTCAGCCGTATAGGGTGTCTCCACGATCGACATGCTACCTCCCTGAGATCCGACCTTGGTGTAAACCAACTCTACTTCAGGATGACTCTTAAGTTGTTCTTCCACCTTGGCGCACATCTTGCTGGTTTCTTCCAGGGTGGCATTTTTGTCCAGTTCAATCATCATGATAAATTCGCCGCGGTCGCCGTTCGACATGAACTCGGTTTGGATGAATCCTTTGGAAACCAGCATGAAGGAGGCAAAGAACAGGATAATGACCGAACCCAAAGTTACCTTTTTATGGTGAAGCGCCCAGTGAAGGGCCGACATGATGTAATCTTTGACAGAGTTGATCAGTGACTCAAAACCTATCAAAATGCGGTCGAATAATCTGTTCTTGTTCAGTATTTTAATTTTTCCAAAGCGGGACGTCAGCAATGGTACCAGGGTGAAAGATACCAGCAAACTGATCAGGATCGAGAATACAATAACGACAGAGAACGAGCGGAACATCTGTCCGGTCATCCCGGTGGTCAAGCCAATGGGGAGGAACACGGCCATCAGAACGATAGTGATGGAAACCACCGTAATTCCAAGCTCTTTCGTTGCATCAAGCGAGGCCTGCCAGCGTTTTTTCCCTTCTTCCATGTGACGGTAAATGTTTTCGAGAACCACGATGGCATCGTCAACAATAACCCCCACCACAATCGACATTGCCAACAGTGTCAGCAGGTTCAGGGAAAATCCACAGACCTTGAATCCTACGAAAGTCGAGATAATTGAGGTTGGAATTGAGACAGCCACAAAGAGCAGATTACGGAAACTGTGCAGGAACAGCAACATGGTGATTGATACCAGGATGATGGCAAAGATAAGATCCTCCATTACACTGTTAACAGCGCTCCGGGTAAACTCGGAAGTATCGCTGGCGATGGTAAATTTCAGGCTTTTATCGTTGTACTTGGCTTCAAAGTCTTTGAACAGTTGGGTAACCTCGTCGCTGATTTCAACGGCATTTGATCCTGACTGTTTTTTGATTGAAAGACCGATGGCCGGTGCACCGTTGATACGGGCCAGTTTCACACTCTCGGTGGTTCCGTCAACCACGGTTGCCACATCTTTTACTTTAATCGACGACCCATTGGAAGTTCCGATGTTGAGGTCCTTGATTTCATCAATCGAAGCAAATTTTCCGCTCAAACGGATCAGCGAACGGGTTTGCTCGTCGGTTACTTTTCCAACCGGGAAGTCGAGGTTCGAGGCGGCAATCATGTTTTTGAGCTGCGCAAGCGAAATGCCATATTGTTGCAGTTTCTGGGCATCAGCTTTTACCTGAATTTCGCGCTGATTACCCCCGACAATTTCAACTTCGGCAACTCCCTGTATTTGAGAAATGTAAGGAACGATACTTAAATTGACCAGGTCATAGAATTGTTGCTCTGGCATGTCCGATGATACGGCTACGCTCATCACCGGGAACATGTTCATGTCTATTTTCATGAAACGTGGCTTTTTAACATCCACAGGCAAGTCATTTTCGATCATGTTTACTTTTCGTTCGCAGTCCTGAAGCGAAAGGTTCGGATCAATGCCATCTTTCAGCTTAATTTGAATCAGCGAAAGGTTCTCGTACGAGTATGAAATGATCTGATCAATTCCTTCCATTCCTGAAACGGCATCTTCGATGGGTTTGGTCACAGAGCTTTCTACCTCGCTTGGCGAAGCTCCCGGATAAGCAGTCATCACCAGGTTGACCGGGATGTCAATATTCGGGGTCAGTTCAACATTCAGGCGGGTGTAGCTGTAAATACCAGCCAGGGCCAGAATGGTAAAGATTACAACCGGAATGGTTGTCCTTTTTATTGAAAGTTCGGTTATATTCATGATCTTTTCTTACTGAATAGTTTTTACACGGTCGCCATCGTGCAGGTTTAACTGTCCGCTGACAACAACACGGTCTTCTTTTTTCAGGCCACTGACAACTTCAATGAATTTGTCGTCGCTTTCGTTAGTAACAATATCTTTCTTTACGGCTTTATCTCCTTCAACCACAAAGACGGATGGGTTTTTCATACTTCCGACGATGGCTGTTTTTTCAACCAGAATGGTTTGGGCAGCTTCAACCGGAATGCTTACTTCGGTGAAAAGACCGGCTTTCAGGTGTTGCTCGCCATCGTGATTATCCATGACAACTTCGGCATCGAACTTCATCGAATTGTCGGCTTTCTCCCCGATTGAATTGATTTTCCCGGAGAATGTTTTGCCCGGGAAGGCCGGAATGTTCACGTTTACCGGCTGTCCTTTCTTCAATTTAAAAATGTCTTTTTCCGGTATTTTGATCCAGATTTTCAGTTTCGAAGTGTTCACGATTTCGCAAATTGGCATTCCGCCGGCCACAAATTGACCGTTTTCAACCATTCGTTTATTTACGATGCCCGAGATCGGGGCTTTTATTTTGGTGTCGCGAAGTGCTTTGCGGGCGGTAATCAGGTCGGCTTCGGCTTTTTTCAATCCGATCCGGGCTTTTTCCAGATCGTGTTTGGCAATGGCGCTACCCTGTTCGAGGCGTTCCATGCGCTCGATGTCTTTCTTTTGCTGTTCGTAGTTGGCTTCGGCAACCAGTACATTGGCCGAAATGGTTTCGTCATCAACTTCCACGATTACCTGATCTTTCAGAACAGGATCGCCAACGTTTTTGCAGATTTTTTTCACTTTCCCCTGGGTTTCAGACAGAACCGTGAGTTCTTCGGTTGCGCTGACAATTCCGGTTGCCGAAATTTGTTTGCTGATTGATCCTGTTTGCGGAGAAGCCACTTTTACCGGAACTTCGCCGATGGTTTGGGAAGCCAGCGCCGTTTCTGCTTTTATCTGTTGTTTGTTCGAGTTCAGTTTGTAGGCTGCCAAAGCTACTAACGCAATGACGACCAACGGTACGAAAATTTGTTTTACAGTCTTCATTTTCTATCTTACTTAGTTAATTAATGTTTTCAGTTTTCCCGTGGCTTTGAGGAGTTCTATTTCAGCGAGTTTGTATTTTAAAAGTTGTTGGTTGAATAAGTTTTCAGCGTCCAGAAGCGAACTGTCCACGTTCAGCAGGTCGGTCAGCGAGGCCATTCCTTCATCAAACTGAAGTTTGACCTGTTTGTACACCTGATTGGCCAGTTCCTTGTTTTCCTGTTGTGCCTGAAGGCTCGACCAGGACGAAAGAAGCGAGTTGGTTGCATTTTGATAGCTGGTTTCCAGGTATTTCATCGACAAATCGAAATCTTCCTGGTTTTCCTCGAACTTCAATTGCGATTGTTTTACCCGGTTCTTTTTCATTCCCGAACTGAAAATCGGGATGGTGGCTTTCAACCCGACGGTATTCATGTTGTTGAATTTATCGAATTTGAATTCGGTGGCATAGTTCGAAAAGGTGAACTGTCCGAAAGCAACCAGGTTTGGATAAAATGCTGCTTTGTCTGATTCAATCTGCAATCCGGCTAGTTCATTTTGTTTTTTGAGCAACTGATATTCAGGTAATATATCAATCATAAATTCTGACACGACCGGTTTCTGGTATTCCATTTTGCTGACGATTGTGGTGTCGAGTATCATTTCTTTTTCCATCGGAATACCGGATATAATTTTCAGTATACGCTGCTGGATCTGGATTCCGTTTTTTAGGGTCTCGCGCTGTGTATTCAGGTTGGTTAAAGTAACCTTCAGACGGTTCACATCTGTTTGTTTTACAAAGTCATTTTCGTACTGAAGTTTCAGTATGTTGTAAATTTTTTCAAGGTTTTGGATGTTTTCATCCAGAACTTTCAGGTTCGAATAGTTCATCAATACCTGGTAATAACTGGCCGAAACGTCATGGATAACGTCTTCTTCTGTTTTCTGAAGCATTGAGTCGTACAAATCTTCCGCTTTTTTCACTTGTTTTATGCCGGTCAGGTATGATTTGCTGTAAAGCAACTGGCTAACGGTAACACCGGCCGAAGAAGTATGCAATGCCTTGATGTCGGCCAATCCCTTAACCACCGGGGCAATTTCTTCGGGTAACATATTGAGCATTTCTTGCGATATGCTGATGTCCGGCAAGCCCATTCTGGAATAATTTAAGCTTCCGTCCACTTGCGGTAGTCCGTTGGCAATCACTTCCTTGGTTTTTGAATTGCTTTCAGATTGTTTTAACAAAGCTTTTTTCATTTCATGGCTGTTCTGAACGGCCTGTTTCAGCAAGTCATTCAGCGAATACTGCTCCTGGCTTCGTCCTTCCACCGGCCACACAAAGAGCCCGAGCAACAGTAAAATTGCTAATTGTTTCATTTGTAGTTTGTTGTTCTTTATTTATTAATTAGTTCGGAATAAAACGAACTGTATGGATAAAAAAATCATTGTTCTTTTTTGTATTCTTCTTTTAGTTCTTCCATTTTCCGAAGGAAAAATTCCATTCCTTTCATGATCTTTTTTAGCAATAACGCATTCCTTGAATCTGGGTCTTTTTTTAATGCAATGATTTGATTGATAGTAGATAAATTTTGTCTCATCTTTTTATCCATATCCCTTATCATGCTATCAATTTCAGCAGAATTAATTCGGAAATAGCGTTTCCGATCACCCGGATAAGTAATGTACTCGATCACTCCGCGTATTTCCAGATTCTTAAGAGCAGTACTCACAGTACTTTTGCTGATCTGCATTTCGTCAACGATCTCTTCAAAAGTATATTCTTCTTTATCCATGACCATCAGCAGTCCCATGATCCTGGCTGTAACCGGTTGAAAACCTTCTCGCTCCTGTTGTATTCCGATATATTCGATCAGTTCCTTTTGCTTTTTAATTCTTTCTGATTCTTCCATAGTGCTTAATATTTGATGCAAATATAAATGGTTTTTTCAGTTCGGAAAACACCGAACTGAAAAAACCATAAAAAGTTAACATCCCGGAAATATTAGCCTGGAGTCAGCTAAATGAAGAGTTTACTATATGATAGATATAACGTTTATAAGGTCATAATGAATCTGGTCTCTTTATTGGGAATTGAACGTACCTGAAGACTTCCTCCATGCAGACGGACGATTTGCCTTGAAAGGCTAAGCCCTATCCCCGATCCGTTTTCGCGGGTGGTGAAAAATGGTACGAATATTTGTTCAATGATTTCTTCCGGAATTCCGGGACCATTGTCGGCAACACAAATCTCAACTTTGTTATTTTCTGAGATTCGGGCAGTCAAATGAATTCGGGCATCCGGTTTTTGAGCAATTGACTCCAAAGCGTTTTTCAATAAATTAATCAATACCTGCGAAATGAGATTTTCGTCGGCAACTAATTGCATATCAGGTGGATTAATCGACATATTCAGTTTAATGTGGTCGCTGTTTTCGAGTGACAGGTAAAGTACTTTTATTCGGTTAATCAAGTCGTCAACCCTGAATATTTTCTTTTCGGGTTTGGGCAACCGGGTCAGTTTCCGGTACGACTCAACAAAAAGCATCAGCCCGTTGCCCTGCTCTTTAATTACACTCAGCCCGCGAAGGGTCGATTGAATTTTCGACTCGCTCAATTCTTCAGGTAACGCCGGGCGGCCATCGACCGTGAAAAAATTGCACAAACTCTCGGATAACGAAGTGATTGGCGCAATGGAATTCATGATTTCGTGCATCAAAACGCGAATCAGCTTCATCCACGAATCCAATTCTTTTTCGTCCAACTCGTTCCTAATATCCTGAATGGAAAGCAAAATCAGTTCGTCATTTTTAACTTTGAACGAGGTCGATTTCAGCGAAAGTTGCACTGTTCCGCGTTCCGAAGTCACCGAAACCAGGCGTTGCTCGAACGGCCCGATATTTTTCAGCGTTTGAACCAAATTGCGGTTTACCCGCTCCAGTTGATTCAGGTGCGTCAAAACATCGACACCAAACATTTTTTTTGCTGCCGAGTTGGCGTGCAGCACAAAACCCTTGCTATTGAAGGTCAAAATGCCGGTTGCCACATGTTCAAGCAAAGTCTGAAAATACTGTTCCTGCTGCCGGCTTTCGATTTTTAGTTGCTGAATCTGCTGGTTTACTTTATTCAGTCCGTCGTAAATGCCCTGAATCGATTTATCGGTAATGTTTGCCGGGATCGAGAGCGTTGAATCGTCGTTTTGCACCGACTCCAGAAAATAGCTGATTTTCCGGTTGGTCGAATTCAGAAACTGAATGAGTGCAAAGACAAGCAGCAGGTCAACCAGTCCACACAATAAAACCAGTGAAAAAGGTTTTCCTGAACTGATCAGCCAGCCAACACCTGCGCTGAGCGCAACAATCAGCAAGGTCCTCAGAATAATTTTGAAATTGAAATTTCGGATGATCATTGGCCCAGTTTCTTAATCTTGTTGTAAAGTGTCTGTCGCGTAATGCCCAGTTGCTCGGCGGCGGCGCTCAGGTTGCCATTGTTCTTGTCAATAGCCTGATTGATCATTCGCTTTTCCATTTCTTCGAGTGTCATTTCAGCATCGCTGTTCCGGCCCTGAACCACTGGTCGCATAAAGAAATCCTCGGCTTTCAGAACGCTACCTTCACTCAGAATAACAGCTTTTTCGATGGTGTGCTGCAACTCGCGAATGTTCCCGGGCCAGGTGTATTTCTTTAGTTTATCCTGCGCCTGCTGATTAATCTTCAGGCCAGGCTTGTTGTATTTCGATGCATATTTTTTCAGAAAGAAATCGGCCAGTACCAGAATGTCGTTTCCGCGTTCGCGCAACGGTGGAACTTCAATCTGAATGGTGTTGATGCGATACAGTAAATCTTCGCGGAAAGCGCCTTCGCCAACCATTTGTTCGAGGTTTTTATTGGTGGCACAAATCAGCCGGATGTCGATCGGAATGGTTTGATTGGAGCCAACTCTGGAGATTTTCCGATTCTGTAAGGCAACCAAAAGTTTGGCCTGAAGGTGGTACGGAAGGTTACCAATTTCGTCGAGGAAGAGACTTCCTTTGTCGGCTACCTCAAATTTTCCCGGCCGATTGTCGCGGGCATCGGTGAAAGCGCCTTTTACATGGCCAAAGAGCTCGCTTTCGAACAGCGTTTCGCTCACGGCCCCCATGTCCACACTGATCAACACCTCGTTTGCCCGCTCCGAAAGACGGTGAATCTCATGGGCAATCAGTTCTTTACCCGTTCCGTTTTCGCCGGTAATCAGCACATTGGCGTCGGTTTTGGCCACTTTCCGCACCATATTCAGCACCTGCATCAACTGTGGCGACGAGCCAATAATGAATTTTTGCTCGCGGTTAATCTCCGTCTTCAACCCTTTTTCTTTTTCCTTCAACTGGTTAACCTCTTTTTTCGACCAGTTGAGCTGCAAGGCCGATCGCAAGGTTGCCAGCAGTTTATTGTTGTCCCACGGCTTCAGGAAAAAGTCGGTAGCTCCCATTTTCAGGGCTTTCACGGTTAATTCAATGTCGCCGTAAGCTGTAATCATGACCACCGAAATCTCCGGATGGGTTTCCTTGATTCGGCCCAACCAGTATATGCCCTCGTTGCCGGTGTTTATTCCGGCGTTAAAATTCATATCCAGAATCACCAGGTTATAATCCTTCCTGCGCAATTCGGTTGGAATTTGGTTGGGATCGGACAAAGTGGTTACCGTTTGAAATTCGGGAATAAGCAGAATTTCCAAAGCGCTTAAAATGCTTTTGTTGTCGTCAACAATCAGAATGTTTCCTTTGGCCATTTTTTGTTTAAAGTTAAACGGTGGAAAATCTTCAAACAACTGATTGTAAATTTTTTTGACATTTTGTTGTCAATTAATTTTACTCGGCAAACATTTGAATCTACGTATATTCCTGATTTATTGTGACTTAATTTTATGGCATCATTCTGGTACGACTAAAACAAACGAATTTGAAAACAATGATTAAAAAATTCATACTCATTCAGGTTTTAGTATTTGCGGTAGGAAATGCGCTGACCGCTCAAACCAATTGGAATTTAGGCCGGTGCATTTCTTTTGCTCTGAAAAACAACATCGGATTGAAAAAAATGGAAGTGGAAGAAAAACTTGCTTCGGAAGATTTCGCCCAATCGAAACGGAACATGCTGCCGGGAATTGCGGCCTCGTCGAATGCTGGTTTTAACTTCGGTCGTTCCATCGACCCGAACACCAACGGCATTGTAAATACGCAATTCTTTAACACCAGCTTCGATTTGGGAAGCTCGATGACTCTGTTCAGTGGATTCAAAATGATCAACCAGATTGAATACCAGAAGTTCAGGAAAAAAGCGGCAGAAATGAACCGGCTGAATGCCACCGACGATCTGGCTTTCAAGGTAATGAGCTCCTATTTTGATGTGCTTTATTACCAGGGAGTTCTGGAGATTGCGAAAAAGCAGGTGGAAGCATCGGGCATTAACCTCAAAAAAGTTGAACGCCAGGTAGAGTTAGGCATGAAATCGAAAACCGATTTGTTCGAGATGAAAGCCAACTACGAAAGCGAAGAATTGAAGCGTATTCAAGCCGAAAACTATTTAAAATCGGCAAACCTTCAGCTCAGGCAATACATGAATCTGACGGATACCACCAGCATGGTACTTGCCGACGAACAAAGTCCGGTAGTAGCAACAAACATACCTGAACGACAAAATTTATTTAACTCGTACCTGGGTTGGTCGCCCTATTTTCAGGCCTACCAGGCACAACTGAAGGCCAGCCGGAAACAGTTGTCGATCAGCCGCTCGTATTTGTATCCAATCCTTACAGCAAACGGCGCCATCGGTAGCGGATACAGCGAAACCAACAAAAACAACACAAATAAAGTCATCGGGTTTAACACGCAGATTGACAATAACTTCAGTCAATGTCTCGGAGCCTCGCTTAGCATACCAATATTTGGCCGGTGGGGATACCGCTCGAATATTACCAAAGCCAAACTCGAAGTTGAACAGGCCCAGAACACACTCGACGAACAGAAACAGAAAATCTATTTTGAAATGCAAAATAACCTGAACGACCTCGAAGCCATTGAAAAAGAATACAATCAGTACCAGAAACAGCTTGAAGCCGACCAACTGGCCTTTCAGGCAGCAGAAAAGAAAATTGAACAGGGTTTTGTAAGCGTGGTCGATTTTTACATCGCCAAAAACCGGTATGCCAACTCCGAGAGCCAGGTGCTGAAATCGCGCCTGCAATTGGAAATGAAGAAGAAAGCGCTCGATTTTTATACTGGTAAACGATTTTGGGAATAAAAGCCCCCACTAACTCCCCCGAAGGGGGAGAATAAAAAGAGCTTTTTCTGTCGTACCGAAAACGAATCAATACTTAAAATAGATAAATAATACTAAAACTAATTTAAAAACACGACAAGATCTGATGGATGAGATTTTTACTCCCCTCCATCAGAGGGGTCGGGGGAGGCTATATGGGAATGGATAAAGTAATTGAAAAGAAAAAAGGTCTAAGACCAAAACACCTTATATGGGCAGCAGTCGCGTTGTTGTTGGGATTTTTGTTGTACAAAGCCATTTTCACACAAAGCGGATCAACCTTCAGGGCCGAAAAGGACAAGCTGACAATCAGCACCGTGGAAGATGGCCAGTTTAACGACTACATCACTGTGATTGGCCAGGTTGAGCCCATTACAACTATTTACCTCGATGCCATAGAAGGCGGACAGGTTGAACAGCGCTTTATTGAGGAAGGCTCGATGCTGAAGAAGGGCGATGTGATTCTTCGCCTCGAAAACCGTCAGTTGTACCAAACCATCCTGAACAGCGAAGCTGCTTTGGCCGAAAAAGAGAACTACCTGCGAAACACCCGCATAAACTTTGAATCAGAATTGATTCAGTCGCGCAAAAATTTACTCGAAAACCAATTCCGTTTGGTCAGGAAAAAACGTGTTTACGAGCAAAACAAGACCCTTTTTGATGAACAACTTATATCGAAAGAAGACTATCTTCAGGCCAAGGAAGATTACGAGTACGAAAAAAACCTGCAGGATATAAACAGGATGAAACTGAAAAACGATTCGCTGATTCGAATTACTTCAATACAAACGCTTGAAACCGACCTTGGCAAAATGCGCCAGATGCTCGTTTTGGTTCGTGAGCGGCTCGACAACCTGAACGTGAAAGCCCCGGTTGACGGCCAATTGGGAATGCTCGATGCCGAAATCGGGCAACGCATCAACGAAGGTCAGCGAATTGGTCAGGTAAACGTTTTGGACAACTTTAAAATTAAAGCCCTGATCGACGAACATTACATCGACCGCGTAAAACGAGAACTTCCTGCAACACTCGATCGCAACGGCACCAATTTTAACCTCACCGTTCGCAAAGTTTATCCTGAAGTTCGCAACGGACAATTCGAAATTAATATGATTTTTGAAGGAACAACTCCCGACAATATCCGCACGGGCCAGACTTATCACATTAAGCTTGAATTGGGAGAATCGGGGAAAGCTATTCTTTTACCTCGCGGCGGATTCTTCCAAAGCACTGGTGGCCAATGGGTTTATGTATTAAGTCAGGATGGCAGCGAAGCTACCAAACGGAACATCAAAATTGGCAAGCAAAATCCGCAATATTACGAAGTACTGGAAGGACTTAACCCTGGCGAAAAAGTAATCACTTCGGGCTACGAAATGTTCGGGACAAACGATCGGATTACATTTTAATAGCCCATGAAAAAATTACCACATAGACACATAGATCACATAGAAAAAAAAGAACTATTGTTTTCTATGTGCCTATTGTGGTTAATTTTCAGCTCAATTATTCAATTTAATAAAAACCAGAAAAGAACGATTTAATTAATAACCTAAGAAAGGCGACGATTCCATATCCGGTTTTCGGGTTCCTTTCTCCCTTTTTCAAATATGCTATGATTAAAACAGTAAACTTAAACAAGGTATTCCGTACCGAAGAGATTGAGACCAGTGCGTTGAACAACGTCAACCTGCACATTCAAAAAGGCGAATTCGTCGCCATTATGGGCCCATCGGGTTGCGGCAAATCAACTCTACTCAACATTATCGGGCTGCTCGACAATCCATCTTCAGGAGAATATTATTTCGACGGAGAGGAAGTCGGCGCATTTAAAGAACGTAACCGCACGCTGCTCCGGAAAGGAAATATCGGGTTCGTTTTCCAGAGCTTCAACCTGATTGACGAGCTGAACGTGTACGAAAACGTGGAACTTCCCCTCATTTACCTGAATATGAGTGCCAAAGAGCGCAAGGAAATGGTTGAGAAAGTGTTGGAACGCATGAAAATCAGTCACCGAAAAAAACATTTTCCGCAGCAATTATCCGGAGGTCAGCAGCAGCGTGTGGCCATTGCCCGTGCCGTAGTTGCTAACCCTAAACTGATCCTCGCCGATGAGCCAACGGGTAACCTCGACTCGAAAAACGGGCTGGAAGTGATGAACCTACTTACCGACCTCAACCGCGAAGGAACAACCATTGTTATGGTAACCCACTCGATGCACGATTCGGAATTTGCACATCGCGTAGTCAACCTGTTCGACGGGCAGATTATTACCGAAGAAGTGAAGAAACAGATGGGAGAATTGCTGGGGTAAAAATCTTGAACTTTGATTTTTGTGATTAATTGATTGCCATGATTTTGGGAACTGAAATAATCAAAGTCCATCAGAAAATCCAGCAAATCAAAGTTCCCGACATTACGACAAATAAATTTACAAATTCCGTCAAATATTTTGACATCAGAAAATTGAAATACAACAAGTAGCACTGAATATCACCTAATTAAATTATGGTACGGTTTCTGAAAATTTAAGAAACAAGAAACAAATCCAATTGATAACTCAAAGCCATGATCAAACATTTTTTTATCGACATTTTCCGCAACATCCGCCACAATAAGGTGTTTACTGCGATTAATCTTTCCAACCTGGTCATCGGATTTGCCGTGTTTATCTTATTCAGTAAACTGATTTCCTACGAGTTGAATTACGACAAATTCAATGCTAACTACGACCGGATCTACCGTGTGCAAACCAGGCAGGAAGATTCTTATCCTACAAACTACTGCACCTATAGCCCGGCAGCTTTTCGTTTTCACCTGATGGCCGATGTTCCAGAAGTGGAGAAAATTTTGCTGATGCGCGAAGTATCGGGCGGGGCCAAAGGTTCGGGCCAGTTTTTCACGCTTCCCGATGGAAGTCAGCTCAACGAAAGCGATGGCTACTGGAGTGAAAATTCCATCTTCGATATTTTTACCCTGAAACTGGTTGAAGGCAACAAGGAAACCGCATTGACCGAGCCCAGCACCATTGCACTTTCGGAAACGTTATCGAAAAAGCTGTTTCCTAACGGGAATGCACTTGGGAAACTGGTTACAGTTGGAAAACATTATCCGCTAACAGTATCGGCTGTTTATGCCGATTTCCCGAAAAACTCATCCATTCGTCCCACCTACCTGGTTTCGATGCCCACCTACGATATTCTGGGGCCAGGACCAAAATATCGCGATAATTGGACAGATATCGAATTCGACAGTTTTGTGCTGCTGAAAAAAGATGCCGATCCTGATTTAATCAATTCCAAGATTAAAGACGCATTCAAAAACGTGAAGAACTTTGAAAAAAGTACACCATACCTGCATCCTTTGTCGAAGCATCATATTTCGCCCAACAGCCAGCCCGACATAATTATCGGACTAGCCATTCTCTCGCTGGCAGCCATACTGGTACTCATCCTGGCCTGCGTCAATTACGTGAATCTATCGTTGGCCAATTCTACGCAGCGTTCAACCGAAATCGGAATTAAAAAGGTGATAGGTTCGTCGAAAAAACTGATTGCCAGTCATTTTCTGGCCGAAACCATTGTACACACTTTGGTTGCAACCATCCTGGCACTTTTTGTTGCCCAGGCCTCTTTCCCCTTGCTCAATCGTATCCTGAACAAAAATTTCGAATTCTCAGTTTGGGATGATGGACGGCTTTTGCTCTTGATATTTTCGGTGAGCATCGTAGTAGGTGTGCTTTCAGGATTGTACCCATCGATGGTGGTTTCCTCATACAATCCGGTGAAAGTGCTCAAGGGCAAACTATTCAGCAATGGCAACCGTAACTCGGTAAGCATTAAAAAGGTATTGGTTGCAGCCCAATTCTCCATTTCACTGTTTATGCTCATCGTCAGCTTCATCCTGTACAACCACGTCAGTTTTATCCTGAATAAAGATCTGGGCTTCGACAGCAAAAACATCCTATATACTGAAATCAATGTGCATGACACCACCCGTTTCGAAACTATACGAACCCGTATTTTACAGCACCCCGAAATTTCAGATGTGACGTTCTCATCAACAATACCTTTCATTGGCAACGTTGGCGGCTATGTGGGTTGGGAAGGCGCCGCTCCCGACCAGCGCGAAATGATCAGCCGCAACTACGTGAACTACAATTTCATTCCGACTTACAACCTGAAAATGGTTTACGGGCGCAATTTTTCGAAAGATTATCCAACTGACAATCAATCGTGTATTATTAACGAAACGGCGCTCAAAGTATTTGGATGGGATGACCCGATTGGGAAAAGAATCACTTTCTACGGCAAATCATTTCCGGTAATTGGAGTGGTAAAAGATTTTCACCCTTTCTCGGTACACAACCCGATTCCAACCTATATCATGTTCCTAAATAACAACATCATTTCAGGTTCGAGCCTGATCAGCATTCGGTATTCTTCAGGAAATGTACAGGAGGCGAAAGCAATTGTATCGCGCGAGCTCGAAAATATTCTGCCCAACGACCCCTTCGAATTCAAGGATTTCGGAGTAGCGTTTTACCTCGATATGGCCATTGGGTTCTGGCAAACAATGAAACGCATGTTCATTCTCTTTGCCGTAGTAACATTGGTTATTTCTTGCATCGGACTGTTTGGGCTGATCTTGTTTACCGTAAAACGCCGCACCAAAGAAATTGGCGTTCGCAAAGTATTAGGCAGCTCTGTGGGCTCCATATACTGGCAGCTTTCAACCGAAGTCATCACTATGCTGGGCTTTGCAATACTGATTGGCTGTCCGGCCGGGATCTATATCTATAAAACCATGCCGGGGGCGTATAAAGAACCGCTTTCAATAACCGCATTTATTGTTTCCATCGTGCTTGTGGCCATTATTTCGCTGATAACCATCAGCTACCACGTGCTGAGAATTGCTGTGAGTAACCCGGTGGAAGCCTTGAGGTATGAATAGAAAAGGTAGCCTCCCCCGCCCCCTCCTTCGGAGGGGAGGAAAAAGGCTGAAGATAAAAACATTGAATGATAAAGTATGCACTACCCCAAAGTCTCCCCTTCGGGGAGATTTAGAGGGGCCAAAACGATTTTAAAATGATACACCTAACCAACATCGACAAGTATTACGACTCGAAATTTCAACGGACATTCGTACTAAAAGCAGTAAACCTCGAAGTAAAAGAAGGCGAATTCGTAAGCATCATGGGCCCTAGCGGCTCGGGCAAATCAACGCTGCTGAATATCATCGGGTTGCTCGATCAGCCTTCGGCCGGAGAATATTCGTTGTACGACAAATCAGTACTCGACCTGAAGGAAAAAGTGAAAGTGGATTACCACCGCAACTTCATGGGCTTCATTTTTCAGGCCTACCACCTGATTGAGGAAATGACTGTATATGAAAACATTGAAACACCTTTGATTTACAAGGGAGTAAAAGGCCGTGATCGTCAGGCAATGGTTGCCGATTTGCTTGATCGGTTTAATATGGTTGCCAAAAAGGATTTGTTTCCGCAGCAACTCTCAGGCGGACAGCAACAACTGGTGGGCATTGCCCGCGCCATTGCTGGAAAGCCTAAACTTTTGCTGGCCGACGAACCAACCGGGAACCTGCATTCAACACAGGGAGATATGATCATGGAAACACTGAAAGCCTTGAACAATGAAGGAATGACTATAATTCAGGTGACTCACAACGAAAAATTTGCAGAATACGGAACCCGTATCATCAGGCTGGAAGATGGAATTGTCAGAAAAGATAAAAGCTTGGAATTGTGATCCTTGTGATTAGATGATAGTCATAACAAAAAGAAAATAACGGGGCATTGAATAATATCAAAACAGCTATGTATCAAACGAACTTAAAAGAAATTACCCGCTGGGTTTATCGAAATAAGGCTACAACGCTATTAAGTATTAGTGGTATGGCTATTGGAATAACGGTAGCCTTACTCGTTGGTCTTTGGAGCCTTAACGAATTTAGCTTCGACCGATTTCATCAGGATTCTGACCGTATTTACCGTGTTTGCCGTAAGGGATTTATTAATAATGAATCAGTGATGGTGGGGTTTGGATTTGCCCCGGTTGGTACAACTGCCAAAGAACAATTTCCTGAAATTGAGGATGTTTTTAGGATTTCGACGATGTCGCTAGTACCTCGTGAAATAGTAAAAGTTAAGGAGAAGACTTCTTATGAGGACAAAATATATTCTGTTGATAAAAACCTGTTTACGTTCTTTTCTTTTAAACTTGAATCAGGTGATCCGCGAAATTGTTTGAGTAGCCCCGATCAAATTGTTATCGACAGGTACTTTGCGAACAAGTATTTTAATAGTGAAAACCCTATTGGACAAATAATTGGGTTATATGGGAAACAATTTACAGTTTCAGCGGTAATGGAAAATATGCCGATAAATTCGCACCTAAATTTCCATGCTGTAGTTCCGATTGAAGATAAGAAAACAATCAATATTAATGATTGGACTGGTAATGACCACTATATTACTTATCTGAAGCTAAAGCCCAATAGCGATTCGAAACGTTTGTCGGAGCAAATATCCGAAATGTATCTGCAGCATAACAAAAACACGGAGACTATAAAGTTTTCTCATTTTTTGCAGCCGTTACAGGCGATACATTTTTCGTCAAATTTTCGTTTCGATTTTATACCAAAGGGTGATCGTAGTATTGTATTAATCTTTATTTCGTTGGCTGCACTCATCCTGATGATTGCCACATTTAACTTCATAAATTTATTTATTTCTACCTCCTTTCTAAGGTCAAAGTCAATTGGGATAAAGATGATTAACGGTAATTCGAGGGCAGGCTTACTGTATTCGTCGTATTTTGAAACTACACTCTATGTTTTAATTGCGACCATTCTTGCGTTAATTGCATCAAGCTTAACACTTTCTTCTTTTAATCAATTGTTCGGATCGACGCTTGAGATAGATTTTAGTGATTATAAAATCTATCTGTTTACCGGGATTTTGTTAGTTATAACTATATTGATATCTGGAACAATACCAGTGTTGTACATTCTACGGTTTAATCCGGAGACAATTATTCGAAACCGGTTTAAAGGAAGTGGGGTAAGCGTGCTGCAACGTACTTTGGTGATTTGCCAATTTACGGCCTCTATTATTTTGATTACATCGGCGGGGGTCATAAAAAAACAGATCAGTTATATACAAAATAAAGATCTTGGGTTTGCGAAAGAACATGTTCTTTATTTTGCGGCTCAAAAATTGGGAAATAATTATTCAGCGTTTCGTGATGAATTGCTTAAAAACCCTAATATACTGGATGTTACCGCAAAAAGCTGCCTTCCTTATGAATGGCTCAACGGTAATCTAATTTCATCGGCCGACGATCCTGACAAAGAATTTCTTATGGAAGTATGTGAAGTCAAATACAACTATACCGATTTGATGAACTTCACGCTGCTATCTGGGCGAAATCCATTTTCGCTGGAAAAGAACCAAACGAAACAATGTCTCATTAATGAGCAGGCAGCACATGTCTTGGGGCTAATCGACGCTGTTGGAAAACAGATAAAGCGTTATGGAAGAGAAGTTTACACCATTGCTGGTGTTCTTAAAAATGCCAACACGAAGTCCCTTCATTTTCAGGTTGATCCGCAGGTATATCTTCCTCTTCATGAGGTTCAGGAAACTCATACCATACTTGTAAAAACTACAGATCAGGTAAAAAGTTCCCTTCAATCGATGGCTGCTGTGTGGAAACAGAATAATTCGGATATCCCTTTTGAATATTACTTTTTGGACGAAGCTTATGGTAGACTGTATAAAACAGAAGGAACAGCTTCTACAATTATTACAATTGGAATGTTTATTGCCCTTTTTCTTGCTTTTATGGGGCTTTATGCCATTTCTCATTATGCAACCGAACGTCGGATCAAAGAGATTGGCGTTCGCAAAGTGAACGGAGCTCGTATATCGGAAGTTCTTGTGACGCTAAACAAGGATTTTGTCACTTTGATAATTATTGCGATTGCAATTGCAACTCCGCTTGCCTGGTACATTTTGCACAAATGGCTCGAAAACTTTGCCTACAAAACCTCGTTGAGTTGGTGGATTTTTGCCCTGTCGGGCCTGCTGGCCCTGGGAATTGCGTTGCTCACTGTGAGCTGGCAAAGCTGGAAAGCCGCAACCCGAAATCCGGTAAAGGCGCTGCGGTATGAGTAAGAAATCTTAAACTATGATTTTTGTGATTAACTGATTATCCTGATTTTGAAACCAGAGAAATCAAAGTCCATCATAAAATCAAACAAATCATAGTTCAGACAATTTTTAATGTTGAAAAAAATGACAACCCATGACACTAAACTACCTGAAGATCTTTATCCGAAACCTGAAAAAGCACAAGTTAATCTCGGCCATTAACCTGACCGGGCTTACCATCGGCATTTTGAGTGCCTTATTCATTTTCGAATACGTTTTTTACGAGCGCAGTTTCGACAGTTACCACGAAAAAGGGACCCGTGTTTGCCGCCTGGTGTACGACCGCTATCAGAATGAAAAACTGCAATGGAAAACGGTCAACTCGTTCTACCCTTCAGGAAAATGGCTGAAAGAGAATTACAGCGAAGTGCAGGACTGGGCTGTTATTTCAAGAAAGTACAACATCACCGTGAGTTACGAAAGCCCTGTTGGCGATAAGGTTTTTTACAACGAAGAGAAGTCGTATTACGCCACCAGTTCGCTTTTTAACCTGTTTACACTGCCACTGCTGGAAGGTGGCCTAACTTGTCTCGACCAACCCAACACGGTAGCCGTTTCGGAACGAACAGCCCAACGCTATTTTGGCAGAGAAAGCGCTATCGGTAAAGTACTGACTGTAAACAGTAACGAAAAATACACCGTGACTGCCGTTTACAAAAACATTCCGGCCAATTCGCACCTGCGAACCGATTTTTTATTTTCGTTGCCAACAATTACGGCTGCACGCACCAACCTAAGCTCGAACTGGAGCTACGACTATTTCAACACCTATCTTTTACTGGCTCCCGGAGTTGACCCTCAGGCCTTTTGCAATCGTGCCCTGCCCGACATGGTTGCCAAAAACTATAAAGACAAGCTGGACGCCGCCCAAACCCGCGACCAGTATTATTTGCAGCCCATTCCGGATATTCACCTGCATTCGGATATCGAATACGAAACCGAGCCTCCGGGCAATGCCAAAACCACCAATATTTTGTTCGGATTCGCTATTTTTCTGCTTGTCGTCGCCTGGATTAACTATGTGAACCTGGTAACGGCACAATCCATTGAACGGGCACGCGAGATTGGCATCAAAAAAATAAACGGAGCCAACCCTGCCAGGCTTGTTTACCAGTTTGTTTCCGAAGCTTTTCTGTTCAACCTGGCCTGTCTGGCTTTAACCATCGGGCTCTATTTCCTGATAAATCCTGCCTTCAAAGCGACTATCGGAATCGGCGAATTTAACCTGTTCGCCCACAAAGGATTCCTTGTTTCGGGGCTTTCCATTTTCATTTCAGGAATTGTTTTGTCGAGCATTTACCCGGCCTTCGTTTTGTCTTCGTACCAGCCGATTGCCGTGCTGAAAGGAAAATTTAAAAACTCGGCACAGGGTATTATTTTCAGAAAAAGCCTGGTAACAGCCCAGTTCATCATTTCAATTGCCTTGCTGATTGGCACTTTGGTAACCTTCAGGCAGGCTTCGTTCCTGATGAAAAAAGACATGGGCATTGATTTCAATTCGTCGCTGGTCATCAGGGCACCATTAACAGCCGACAACCAGGAAACGAAAATGAACAAGCTGATGCTGTTTAAAAATAAAGCGCTTGAAATGCCTGAAGTTGATGGCTTTACGTTTACCTCCGACATTCCTGGACAGGAAATAAACAACTGGTTTTCGGGAAGACGAAAAGGCTTCGACGCCAACGACAACAAGGCGTATTTCCACATTGCTGCCGACGATGAGTTTATCGATTTCTACAAAATAACAGTTTTGGCCGGAAGGAAATTCCACAAAGACGAAAGTTTCGACCAGCGCACCGTTCTGATGAACCGCCAGGCCATTGAACGGTTTGGCTACTCAAACCTGGAAGATGCTGTAAACAAAGTGATTGTTTCAGGAAAAGACAAAGAATGGGTGGTGGTTGGTGTAGTCGACGACTTCTACTACAAATCGATCAAAACAGCTCCTGTGCCAACGGTTATCTCACTGAACGACAAGGGAAAAACATTTTTAACACTCCGGCTCAGTAATGCGCAAACGGGGTCGTTCGCTTCGTTGGTTTCAAAACTCCGGAAAGAATACGAAATGATTTTCCCCGATCAGCCTTTCGAGTACTTTTCGCTCGACGACAAAATGCGCCTCGACCTGAAACCCGACAAAACCTTCGCTTCGGTTTTTTCGGTTTTCTCCGGACTGGCCATTTTAATTGCCGTGATTGGAATTATTGGCCTGATATTGATCACCATTAACCAAAACCTGAAAGAATTTGGAATCCGAAAAGCGCTAGGGGCCGAGTTCGGCGACATGTCGGGATTGCTTTCGAAGCAGTTGCTGGTACAGTTTATCCTGGCCATGATCATCGCCGTGCCTTTATCGTATTACGGCTACAAAAACTGGTTCATCAACACGTACATCCACCGCATCGACCTCAATATCTGGCTGTTTCTTGTGCCTGTGGTTTTAATGGCCGTAGTCATTTTTACAGTCATTCTTCTGCTGTCGATTAAAGTTTTTAGGCTAAAAACAGCCGAAGTTTTACAATACGAATAAACGTGCTCACACAGAAGATATGCGTCAACCAAATACATGAAAAGATGAACAACCTGACATTTAAAACACTATTCAGAGGGCTTTTGCGACGACGATTTTTAACCCTGATTCAAATCGGTGGTTTAACTATTGGCTTCACAATCGTATTGTTTTTATTGGCAAAGATTGATTATGAACGATCGTACGACACGTTCTGGAAAGATAATCAATCCGTTTACCGGCTTGGTTTAGATCTGGCTTATTCCGATGGACGCGCCATTCATTCGGCCAAAAATTTTCATGGATCATCGGAACTTTTGCATGCCGAAGTTCCTGGCATAAAAGCTCATTGCAACCTGGCACCCGACGTAATAACCGTTTATTTTCAGGAGAAAAAAATACAGGATGTGGATTGGTTTTGGAGCGATTCCACCTTTTTCAATGTCTTTGAGCGAAAGCTGATTTACAAGGAAGCTGGTCCGGTTCTGGGCGATTTACACGGAATTGCAATCTCCCAATCGTTCGCCCATAAGTTGTTTGGCAACGAAAACCCACTAAATAAAGAAATTTCGCTCAACGAAGGCTGGAAATTCCTGATCAAAGGAGTTTTTGAAGACATTCCGGACAACAGCCACTTAAAAATCGATGTGTTGGGAAGTTACCAGTCGTTGAGCTATTACATGAAAAATTACGACGTCAAGAATCAGGTTTTAGTTGAAAATCCCAACTTTGATTTTCAGAAACCATCGCCATACACCCGGAATCGCTGGACTTCATCCATTCAATACCGCCCGTACTGCTACATCCGACTGGATGATAAAACCAGAATTTCGGAAGTTGCCTCAGCGGTTCAGCCTGCTATTCAGAAAGTTGGCTTACCTCCGGCGCTCGAAAAAAGTAAAATAAACTTCGTCTTTCAACCTGTTTCATCCATTCACCTGCATTCCACACTTGACAATGAACTCAGGATGAAAGGAAGCGCCATGCAGGTCAACTTTCTCATTATTATCGGCTTGGTAGTACTCATTGTTTGTGTGGTTAATTTCCTCAACCTTAGCACAATTGCAACGTTCGACGACCGAAAAAGCAATGCGATAAAACTGCTGAACGGTTCGCGAAAACTGAATATTTTAGGCGCGCTCACAATGCAAAATTTGCTGATTTGTTTCCTGAGTTTGCTTTTGGCGCTGCCGCTGTCCTTGGTGGTTATCCGATCTCAAATTCCGGCTGGAATCATTTCAGTTCCTGTAATTTTAATCATTTTGCTTATTGCTGGAGTCAGCGCTTTTCTGGCCTCGTTTGTTCCCTATATTTCAGTATTTCGTACCCCTATCTTCCAGACCTTGAAAGGACAATCAAATTCGCTGGGTGACCAAAAATGGTCAAGTCGCAAGGCACTGATTGTGATGCAATTTGCAATTACCATCATCCTGATTATTTCAACCATTGGCATTTACAAGCAAATGAACTTTGTGATGAGAGAAAACCTGGGATTCAAAGGATCGCAATCGGTTTTCTGCTTCACGCCCATGTCAATGACCAATCACCCAGACATTCCGGTGAAACTGCGCACATTCCGCGACGAGGTTTTGGCGCTTCCCGGCGTAAACTCGTTTTCGGTAAGTTCGTCGGTTCCAGGGCGGGAAATATTCCGGTCGCAGGAAAACATTATGCCATCGGGTTCATCCGAGCCTTTTGCGTCGCCCTTCAGCCAGGTAAGCATCGACGAAAAATTTCTGGAAACCTACGATATTCAACTCATTGCCGGCGCTAACTTTGAAGAACGATCAAACTGGGCATCGGACGAGGTACTCGTTAACCGGAGCGCGGCCGATGCCATGGGTTTTCACGATCCTTCAGCAGCCATTGGCTCCTCATTTCAAATCGGGACAAAAGCCTATAAAGTGAAAGGTGTGATTGAAAATTACCACCATGTTTCGCTCCATTACCAGATTAAGCCCGCCATCTATTTTCAGGATTTGGTGTGGGATAAATCGGTTGGCTTTTATTCTTTCAACCTGAAATCGGCAAAGATTTCTGAAGTCATGACTGATGTTGGTAAAATCTGGAAGAGGCTTTATCCGAAGGATGATTTTATCTACTTTTTTTCAGATAAGGAATTCGAAACGCAATATATCGACGACTTGAAATTCAACCATATACTCACCTATTCGGCGATATTGGCTTTGATTATTTCGTCATTGGGCCTATTAAGTCTAGCCATTTTCAATACCAAACAGCGAATTAAAGAAATTGGCATCCGAAAGGTAAATGGCGCAACGATTTCCGAAATTTTAGTGATGCTCAACAGCGACTTTGTTAAATGGGTGGCTATTGCCTTTGTAATCGCCTTGCCGGTTGCATACTATGCAATGAATAAATGGATTGAAAACTTTGCCTACAAAACATCGCTTAGCTGGTGGATTTTTGCCCTGGCCGGTTTACTAGCATTGGGAATTGCGCTGTTAACCGTGAGTTGGCAAAGCTGGAAAGCAGCAACCCGCAACCCAGTGGAAGCCTTACGATACGAATAAATAATCAGAGCCAGGACTTCATAATAAGCCAAAAGAATTATCCTGAAAATCCTGTTTCTGACAGTATATAAATGTTCAGAAAAAAACCGAAAACTATGTACCGAAACTTTATTAAAATCGCCCTGCGCTACCTGTGGCGCAATAAAACGTACAGCATTCTGAATTTTGTGTGCTTAACTTTTGGACTAACCTGCGCCATTGTTGCGGTGCTCCACATTTCGAATGCCTTTAGCTACGATAAATTCCACAAAAACTACAACCGCCTGTATTCGGTTGAAGCTTACGTAACTTACTTCAATGGCGACAAGTTTCCAAAGCAATATCTGTCGTCGTCGCTCACCGATGTACTGAAAACCAATGCTCCTGAAATTGAAGAGATGACCCGCGTTGCCGAACGCGATTTCGATTTTGTGAGCGGCGATAAAACTTTCCACGAAAACGGTTATTTTGCTGACAACAATTTCTTCAGTGTCTTTTCTTTCCCGCTTTTACATGGCAACGATAAGGTTTTGAGCGATTTAAACTCGATGGCTATTTCAGAAAATATGGCCCTGAAACTTTTCGAAACCACCGACTGCGTGGGCAAAACAGTGACTATGAAAAACGGACCGAAAGAAGACGCATTCACTGTTTCGGGCGTATTCAAACGGGTGCCGAGACAGTCGTTCCTGCAATTCGACTTTGTCATTCCGTTCAACCGCTTTTTAGCCGACAACACCTGGGCGCTCGAAACCGGCTCATCGTCAAACCTTACCTGGGCATTGCTGAAAGAAAATGCCGACAGCAAAATGATCGAGTCCAAAATCAAAAACCTGATCAAAACGCAGGAATCAACCCTGAATCAGGAGCTTTTTCTTTTCCCGCTGAAGGATAAAATCATGTATTCGTATGCGGCAGGAAAACGTGTTTGGCGCGAAATGCGGAATGTGGTCATTGTGGGTGCGGTCGGATTTGCCATTTTGCTGATTGCCTGTTTCAACTTCATCAACCTGGCCATTGCCCTAAATATCAGGAGATACCGTGAGGCCGGAATCAAGAAAGTTTCCGGTTCGGGAAAATCGGGCATTGTTCTGCAATTTTTAGGCGAAACATTTATCCTGACCTTTATAAGTCTGGCCAGTGCTATTTTGCTGGTGAAGTTGTTGCTGACCGGTTTCAACACCATGTTTCACAACGATATCCGCTTCGATTTGCTCGACGGAAAAATGTTGTTGTTCTTCATCGCGATAACTGCTTTTACCAGTCTGGCTTCGGGGTTATTACCAGCCTTGTACCTGGCATCGTCAAACCCAATTAATGTGCTGAAAGGGACCCTGGCAACCAGCCACAGTTACAGCAAATTCAGGCAAAGCCTCATAGTATTCCAGTTCGTTATCCCCATTATCCTGATCATTAGTATGATGGTTATCAAAACTCAGGATAAATACATGCGCGAATTCGATTTGGGTGTCGATAAAGACAAGCTTGTCATCCTGAATAACACCGAAAACCTGCAAAAACATGCCGAGGCGGTAAAAACCGAATTACAGGGCATTCCTGAAATCAGTGCGGCGAGCTACACCAACTGCATTCCGGCCCGCGGAACTCGCCCAACCAGCGAAGTAAGCTGGGACGGCAAAGATGCTTCGGAAAAACTCCATTTCTGGTGCATCAACGCCGATTTCGACTACAACAAAGCAGTGAATATCAACACCACCGAAGGTCGGTTCTTTAATTCTTCTTTTCCGTCGGATTCGGCCTCCTACATGATCAACGATGTTGCTGCCAGCGTAATGAAATACAAAAATCCGGTTGGTTCGCAAATCACGGTCGAAGGTAAAAAAGGCGTAATTATCGGCGTTTTCAAAGATTTCCATGCCATCGATCTGGCTGGCCCGATTGTGCCAACGATTATTCGGATTAAGCCTCAGGAATGCAATACATTGCTGATTCGGTATGCTTCAGGAAATTTTCCAACTATGGCCGACAATATCCGCAAAGTATTCCGCAAATATGAGCCGGAAGCCATATTCCAACCGGTATTGTACCGCGATCTGGCTTCGTATTCCGAACTGAGCATGCCATCAAACCTTGTTGGGCTGTCATTCATCATTGCACTGGCATTGGCTTGTATGGGATTGTTTGGACTGGCTTCGTTCACTTCCGAAAGCCGTACCAAGGAAATCGGAATCCGCAAAGCCAACGGTGCCACAACCCGCTCTATCGTCAGGTTGTTGCTTTCCAGCTACACCAAGTGGCTGATTATATCCATGTTGATTGCCACACCATTTGCATTTTTGCTTGGCAAAATTTTCCTCGGGAATTTCTATTTCCGCACGGCTATGCCCATGTGGGCATTCGTTCTGGGGCCGGCAATTGCAGCATTTGTGGCGCTTTCAACCGTAAGCTCGCAAACCTGGAGCGCTGCCAGCCGCAACCCCGTGAAGTCGCTGAGATACGAGTAATTTTATTGCGATACTTTTTGTCAACTACTGAATTTTTACAGAGATTTTCTTCACCATTTTGGTTGCACCGCGTGCATCAGCAGTTCCAAAAGTTGATCCTTCCTTATGGTTGGTGATGTATCTCATTTCCTTCTGCAGTTGCCCTTTGGGGGTATTGGGGATGATGTTCTGGGTGCCTTCGTTAGGCGTCCAACCTAATGGAGTTAGCTCATATTCAGAGGTATTTCCATCCAGATTAATATCAGCCGAATATAACAGGGCAGGCTGATCGGTAAACCAATCGTTAGGTTCAAACGAGCGGTCAATTTCAAAATATAGGGTAAATTTTCTGACTGAGCTATCTTTTAACTGGGTGGACACAGAAAAGCTGGTATTGGCTTTTGTAGCCGAAGTAACTGCATCAATTTCACTACTTGATGATATTGGATACTTATTAACTTTCCAGTAAGGCAGTGCTGTCCCGGTTAATCCTCCGTTGATTAATTTCTTGCAAACACATATATTCTGGATAAAACCTGATTGATTTTCAAGCCAGATGGTATAGATGTTTTTATAGGCTGTAGGCGCCAAGTCTGTTCCATATTCAAAATTTACAACAATTGTCTGCTGGCCGGGGATATTATCTTCTTTTGTATCAGAACTTTCACAACCGACAATCACAAGTAAAATAGTTAAAACCAGATAGTTGATTGATTTGATTTTCATAGCTTGTTTTTTTGTCATATAAATTAGAACGATTGAAAATAATCATGTTTGGAAGTGATTACAGGACAATATTTTGAATGATATAAGTTACGGATTTTTTATAATTTTTGGGAATAAGCATCCGAAAAATAAGCGAACTGAAATCTCATTTTGGTAAGTGATGGCTCTACTTCCCTATCCAAATTAACCAAATATCAGAACTGTTGAAAGACAAATTAGTTACGTTTGTATCTGGCTTCAGGAGAAACAATAAACCATTCATCGCTTTTTAATTCATGCTTGAGGATGTATTTCGAACCACCTTCAGTACAGATTCTAAAATAGTTGACAACTGGCCAGTCCGGAGTTGGTTCTGCCTGATACCAGCGGTCAACTATTTCTTTGATTAAAAACCGGACATTGTCCCAGTAAAAACATATTGGGTATTCATCGGCTTTGCAGCCTGAATGACACTCTACTCTTACCGGAATCAGGTTCATGGCAGGCGACAAGGATTATTCAATCTGAATGGAGTGATGGATAAAATCAAGCATATTCTCAAAATGCGACCCCTTCCAGTAAATTTGATCGCAGGCAGGGCAACGGAAAAACTCGCTGTAATACTTAATTGTTCTGGCTTCCAGCCGGTGGATTATTTCCGGCTTCTCAACCGGTTCAATCAGTTGGTTGCAATTCAGGCAACGGGTTAACGGATTGGCCTGATTTGACAAATCCAGTTTATTGATCAGATCTTTAATCTGTTCCAAAGGATCGGACGACCGAATCCAATACGAATGCGTAACATCTTTATGTCGGGTAAGTTGATAGCTTCGCGAAAGCAGGATTCGTTTTTCCTGACACGAAATGGCAATTATTTCGGTTGCGAGATAACTGTTCGAATACAAGGTATCCCAGCCGAGCATACGCAGGTATTTGCAGAGCCGGCCTAGATGCACATCGCAAATAAACCTAGGGTTCCGTAATGGTTTGTTGTGTAGTTGACTGATTGCCGATACATTAAACAATTCGAACATGGGATAAACGGAAATCGTGTCGCCATCCTTGAGCGTATAATCAGGCGCTTTGGATTGCTGGTTTACCAGAATTAAATCGATTGCCTCCATTGGAATTCCCATCGACCGAATTGCGTCGAGTAAGGAAACTTTGCCTGAAAAGGCATATTCGAACCAAACCTTTTGCTTTTCTTCGGGTAGAAAGTCGTTCAGTTCTTCATAAAACCGGAAACGGACACTATTCATGATTTTAATTCTTTTCAGTTTTCAGCTCAGTCTTTTTTACAGACGTTTGCTCAAATTTGATTCAGTTTTGGATTGCAATTCATTTCTCTGAATCTGCTGACTCAACTGTTTTATCAAGGGCAGCATCCATTTTTCCAACGTGCCGGTTTTAGAAAATTTAACATTTGAAAGAACAATATTCTATTCTCCAACTTTCAAAAAAAATGGGAATATTTTTATTTTCGGCACCAGTAAAAACCAATCATTATATGGAAGATGAACACACGAATTCTCTCTAAAAGCTTAATGATTCTTTTATTATGCGGATCATTGTTTTCATGTCGGCATAAATCGGCCGATCCCTCAGTTGTACGTTCGTACAAATACAAAAAATGCCTGAAGGAAGGGTACACCAAACTGGGGATTTTTTACAATACCAACACGGTACCAGGATTGACGTTTGCAGTTTCGCTCAACAACGAGATTGTTTGGGCCGATGGGATTGGATATTCCAACAGTGAACTAAAAGTAAAGGCATCTCCGTCACACAAGTTCCGGATTGGGCAGGTTTCCGAATTGGTTACGGCCCTGACTGCGGCAAAACTTTTTGAAGAAGGGAAACTTCAGATTGAAAAGCCGGTCAGGGAATACTTACCCGAACTGAATAAAGATATCGCTGATTATACGATTCACCAGCTTGCCTGCCATACCTCCGGAATAAAACCTGAAGAAGCATTCCCTACCGAAAAAGAGATCAAAATGCGCAGCGACCTGATCAGCATCTTTCTTAACGAACCTTTGGCTTACGCTCCCGGCGACTATTTCCTGCACACCGAGCTTGGCTATGACCTGATCGGCCAAATCATCGAGAAAAATTCAAACGAAGCCTTGTATAAGGTCGTGAAGAAAACGGTTCTGGATACGCTGAAAATGAACAGCACCCTGCCGGATATCTATTTTCGGATTACTGAAAACAAAAGCAGCACTTACGATTACGATTTTATCGCTCAGCCCATTGTGGCCAGTACCATTGATTTACGGGCAAAGGATGCCTCGACAGGTTACCTGAGTTCGGTACTCGACATGATAAAAATGGGAAATGCTTTGCTTTATCCCGGATTCCTGAAAAAAGAGACTCTCGATATGGTCCTCAAACCTTACAAACTGAACTCGGGAATGGATTCGCAATACGGTTTCGGAATGATTGTGACCAAAGATCTCAAAGGCCGCACATTCTATGCCCAGCGCGGAACGATAAAAGGGGGCTGCTCCATCCTGATCATTTATCCCGATGATAAACTGGTAGTTGCCATGGCTGGAAACATCAATAACAATTCGTGGGAACTGCCGGTATTCGATATTGCTGATTTATTTTTGGATCAGCTCCATCCTGAAAATAAAACCCAAGCTCAGGCTGATCAGCCAGCCGCTGAAAATCAACCGGCCAAAGAAGAAACAAAGAAATAAAGGACAGACAGTTAGGTAGTAAAAAGAAAACCCGGAAGAAATTGATCAGCAGATCTTTTCTTCCGGGTTTTTATTTGTGATGGTTTGTTTTCTACCAGGCAAACAATGGAAGATCTTTCATCATCGCGTTCACACGTTTACGAACCGAAAGAATAACCTCATCGTTTTCAATGTTACTGATTACTTCGTCAATCAGGTCAACAATCACCGGCATCAAATCTTCTTTTAAACCACGGGTGGTGATAGCCGGAGTTCCGACACGCAAACCGGAAGTGGTAAACGGAGAACGGCTGTCGAATGGAACCATGTTTTTGTTGATGGTGATATCGGCACGAACCAAGGCATTTTCAGCTTGTTTACCAGTCACTTCAGGGAATTTGGTGCGAAGATCGATCAACATCGAGTGATTATCGGTTCCTCCTGAAATTACCTTGTAGCCTTTTGCTATGAAAGCCTCGGCCATCACAGCAGCATTCTTTTTA
Source organism: uncultured Odoribacter sp. (assembly GCA_964488805.1). GTDB lineage: Bacteria > Bacteroidota > Bacteroidia > Bacteroidales > Prolixibacteraceae > Aquipluma. Next base: position 72,449 of record CAZAVU010000001.1, read on the forward strand.
ACCTGTGCCTGATAAATTTTATAGGTTGGATCGAGCGCTTCGCCAAAAGCAACAGCTTTCGATGCAATTACATGTTCCAACGGTCCTCCCTGTTGTCCGGGGAATACAGCAAAATCAATCACCTGCGACATCATTTTGGTTACTCCCTTAGGTGTTTTGAACCCAAACGGATTTTCAAAATCTTCGCCCATCAGGATGATACCACCGCGTGGGCCACGCAATGTTTTATGAGTTGTTGAAGTAACAACGTGAGCATATTTTACCGGGTTATCGAGTAGTCCGGCGGCAATCAGACCGGCAGGGTGAGCCATGTCGATCATCAGCATAGCGCCAACTTTGTCGGCAATGGCGCGCATACGGGCGTAATCCCATTCTCGCGAATAAGCCGAAGCGCCTCCGATAATCAGTTTGGGTTTGTGTTCCAGGGCCAGAGCTTCCATTTCGTCGTAATCAACCAGGCCGGTTTCTTCTTTCACATGGTAAGCAATCGGATGGTATAAAATTCCGGATGAATTTACGGGTGAGCCGTGCGAGAGGTGGCCTCCGTGAGCCAGGTCAAGTCCCAGGAAAGTATCGCCTGGTTTCAGGATAACACTCAGGACTGCCGCATTGGCCTGAGCACCAGAGTGAGGCTGAACATTGGCATAAACGGCGCCAAAAAGTTCTTTAATACGTTCGATAGCCAGTTGCTCGGTCATGTCGACAAACTGACAACCTCCGTAGTAGCGGTTCCCGGGGTATCCCTCGGCATACTTGTTTGTCATTACAGAACCCATAGCCTCCAACACCTGAGGGCTTACAAAATTCTCTGATGCAATCAGTTCAATTCCGCCCAACTGACGTTGACGCTCTTTTTCAATGATTTCGAATACTGTGGTATCTCTTTCCATCACGGTAAAAATTGGTTAAAAATGAGCTTCCAAAGGTATAATAAATTCAGGACGCCTTAAAAATGAAGTTATTCAAAAAATCAGGTATTTTTGAACAATTAATCTTTAAATAAGATGAAAAATAAACCTCTCGTTTATGAATCGGCTTGCATTTTCAGCATAATTGGAAGTTGCATCGGTTTTTTCAGCATGTTAATTGCCACTGTCTTTTTTAAACCGGTAACCGAAAAGATTACCGAACTGACCAATATCACTTCCACCGAAAACCTGCAACCTGTATATTTTGCCATGCTTATGGCTGCGTTTTGCGTTTCGCTGGTTGGGGCAATCAAGCTTTACCGGATGCAACGATCGGGCTTATTTTTTTACCTGACGGCTCAGGCAACAATACTTTTTCTACCTGTATTCTGGATGGGAGGCAATGCTTTTTCAATGACCAATGCCGTTTTTACAACAATATTTGCCAGTGTTTATCTTTATTATTTTCTGATCTCTCCCCGCCACCAGTAATAGTGGCCAACATTGAACAGATATGTCGGATAAATTTCAAAACACATATCGGATTCCATCAGCCCGCGCCCAATGGTGGGATTATGGATGGAATGCCGCCTATTTTATAACAATTTGCACCGCCCACCGCGATTGTTATTTTGGTGAAATTAATCCTGTAGAGACAGGGCAATGGGTAGAGACAGGGCATTGCCCTGTCTCTACAAACGATGATGAACCAAAAACACCGGGTGAATTACGGGTTGGCAATCAGGGAAAACATACCCTTTCGTCCATTATCGGGTCGTATAAATCGGTTGTTACCAAACATGCCCATCCTGTTCATGCCGATTTTGAATGGCAGGAACGTTTCTATGATCACATCATCCGCGACACCGAAGAATACTGCAAAATTGCCAACTACATCAAAAACAATGTGGCGAATTGGCAAGACGACAAATTTTATGACCAGTGAAACAGGGCAATACAATAGAAAATACAATTGGGCCAATGCGTTGAAACATGCTGACAACGTTGAATCAGGGCAACACGCAGAGACGTTGGCCGCACAAAATCAGATGATCTAGGCAACACGTAGAGACAGGGCATTGCCCTGTCTCTACAAACGTTTCCATCAACATCATCAGTTCCATTTTGAGGCAGAAAACACCGAAAACGAAAACACCCACCTCTTTTGTGTGTGGTTGTTTATTCGAAAGACATGTCAGCCATCATATCGCGGTAAGCCGAGAAAACCCGTGCCCGGGAAATAAATCCAACATATTTACCTTCGTCGATAACCGCCAGATTGTAGCGTCCGCACGACTTGAATTTATCAACAATTACATCCATCGGGTCGTTGGGCGAAATGAAAAACTGAGGCATATACATCAATTCACTAACCGTTATTTTTTCGTACAACTCCTGTTCAAAGATCAGGTTCTTTATGTCGTTCAGCTTAATCATGCCCAGCAGCATCCCGTTTTCATCAACCACAGGGAACAAATCGCGTTTCGAACGGGCAATATAATAAGTCAGTTCTCCCAAAGTAAGGTCGGGCGACAAAACCTCGAAATCGGTTTCAATCAATTCTTTAACATCCATATAATGCATTGCGGCCCGATCTTTATGATGGGTGACCAGCTCGCCTGACTGAGCCAGACGCTTGGTGTAAATCGAATGTGGCTCAAAACGAGTGATGGTAACATAGGCAACCAAGGCTGAAATAATCAATGGAATCAACAATTGATAGCCTCCTGTTATCTCTGCGATTAAGAATATTCCCAACAATGGAGCGTGCATGACCCCGGCCATCAAAGCTCCCATTCCGGCCAGCGCAAAATTGGCATGAGGCAGGTTCAGTCCAAAGAATGTGTTTAATGTCAGCGACAGAATATAGCCGCCAACAGCTCCCATAAACAAAGTCGGTGCAAAAATACCGCCGACACCGCCGCTTGATGTGGTAATTGCCATGGCCACTACTTTCAGGAATAAGATGATCACCAGTATTACAATCAGCGAAGCCGGGTCTGCCTTTAAGTCGAAGAAGATCGAATTGTTTAGCAAGTCGGCCCCTTCGCCAATGAAGATCTTGTTAATCGATTCATATCCTTCGCCCCACAGCGACGGGAAAAGAAACACCATCAGTCCCAGCGAAATTCCGCCAAACAGTAGTTTTATATAGCTGTTCTTTATTTTTTTCACCTTGCTTTCGACATACATTCCTGTACGGGTAAAGTAAAAGGAAATGAAACCACATAGAACTCCAAGTAAAATATAGTAAGGAAGATTCTCGTAGTTGAACTGATTGCTTAAAGCAAAGTGGAACAAAACGGTGTCGCCCATGAAAAAATAAGCAAGAGTAGCCGCTGTTATTCCAGAAATGAGTAAAGGCACCAGCGATGACATGGTCAAATCGAGCATCAATACTTCCAGGGTAAACATGATACCGGCTATGGGCGCTTTAAAAATACCGGCGATAGCCCCGGTAGCCCCACATCCAATGAGTAACCGTATCTGGTTTTGGTTCAGTTGAAACAATCTCGAAATGTTCGACCCAATAGCCGCCCCAGTGTACACAATAGGCGACTCTGCTCCTACTGATCCCCCGAAACCAATAGTAAAACCACTGGTAATCATCGACGAAAACATGTTGTGGGCTTTTATCTGACTACCCTTCTTCGAAATAGCCGACAAAATTTTGGAAACTCCGTGGCTAATATCATCCCTGATCAGGTATTTCACAATAATCACACTGATCAAAATACCAATCATCGGGTAAGCCAGGTAAAAGTAGCTTTCGGATGAAGCTTTAAAATGGCGGGTCAGGAAATGGCTGACGTAGTGAGTGAAATTTTTCAGCATAAAAGCTGCGGTTCCACTCAACAAACCTACCACCAGGCTCAAAATATAAATCCGGTTTTTTTCCGTTATGCCGGAAATCTTCTTCTCGAGTCGTCTGTTCATTAAAAAGATGGATTGTTATTTACTTTTCTTCTTAAAAATTTCTTTCATGCTTTGCCAGAATGGTTTCTTTTCAGGTTCTGAAGCTGGTTTGGCCTCTTCTTTTTCAGGTTCGCTGGCAGTTGCTTTTTCCTGTACTTTCAGGTCTGATTTCGTGGCAGTTGCTTTTTTTCCAAAGAGGTCGTGTAAAAAACCTCTTTTGCCAACTTCAAGAATTTCGCGATACGGTGGAATAGACAGCAAGGCCAGACTTTCCTCTGAAGGCAATTCAAAAGAACCTTTCATGTACTGGAATTTACCCTGACGCAGAACCTGGCTGTAAAATTCTCCTACAATTGGCAGGGCCGTCCGTCCACCGGCGCCTTCGCCCAGTGATTGGAAATGGATGGATGGATCTTCTCCCCCAACCCATGCTCCGGCAACCAGTCCCGGGGTCATGCCGATAAACCAGCCATCCGCCTGATCCTGCGTGGTTCCGGTTTTTCCGGCAAAATCCGAAGTAATTCCCCAAACCGACCGGATGGCGCTACCGGTTCCTTCGTTGACCACAGCTTTCAACATTTGTGTCAGAATGTGGCAGTTTTCAGGCTGAGCCACCTGTTCGTCGGGTTGATCGTTGCGGAATGATTCGAGCTTTTGCCCTGAGTTCGATTGAATTGATTTCAGGTAGTAAGGTTTTACTCTGCGTCCTCCGTTAACAATTGAAGAATAGGCACAAACCATTTCTTCGAGCGAAACAGAGGCCGTTCCCAATGCCAGCGACGGATAGGGAGGCAAATCCGAATCAATTCCCATTTTCTTTGCCAGACTGACCACATTGTCAATTCCGGCCCGCATCAACACTTCAACGGCAATGGTATTGATTGATTTGGCCAGGGCTCCTTGCATCGAGTAATAGCCGGTGTAATCGTCGTGCGAATTTTCGGGCGACCAGTTGTCGTATTCTTCATAAACCTTTCGCTCGTTGGCAAAATACGTGTCGGGCGACACCCCTGCTTCCAAAGCGCCCAGATAGACAATCGGTTTAAACGTGGACCCAACCTGACGTCTGGAAGTGGTATGGTCGTATTTGAAATAACGGAAGTCGTTGCCGCCAATGTATGCCTTCAGTTCACCGGAAGAAGGATCCATGGCCATAAATCCGGTATTCAGTACTTTCAGGTAATACTGAATGGAATCCGTTGGAGTCATTTCAGCCTGTTTGTTACCGTCCCAGGAAAATAAGGATACCGATGTCAGCGTCGCGAAGATTTCCTTGATCTGATCATCAGGAACTCCAGCTTTTTTCAGGTTACGGTATCGGTCCGACCGTTTCATGGCCCGGTAAACTACCGATCGGTCGTTCCCCCAGGGCTTTGTTTTTCCCCAGTGTGAATCGAAAAGGTTCTGAAGAACTTTCATTTGATCAGCGACAGCTTTCTCTGCAGCCATTTGCATGTCGAAGTCGATGGTGGTTTTGATTTTTAACCCATCGGTAAATAAATTATAGCTGGTCTGGTCTTCTTTCTGGTGTTTGCTGCACCAATCCTGCAAAAACGGGCGAAGTTTTTCGATCAGGTAAGGAGCCGGGCCTTCGTTGTAGGTAATCAGGTTGTAACTGAGGTTCATTGGTTCAGCCTTGTATTTATTGGCCTCGGCTTCTGAAATATAACCGTATTTCAACATCTGATCAATCACTACGTTGCGACGTTCGAGCGAGCGTTCCGGATTTTTTCGCGGGTTGTAACTGTTGTTTGCTTTCAGCATCCCAACCAGGGTTGCGGCTTCATGAACCTTTAACTTGTCAGGCTTTTTATTGAAAAAACGTTCGGAAGCAACACCGATGCCATACGTGTTTTCGGCAAACGGAACAGTATTCAGGTAAAGGGTCAGAATTTCATCTTTGGTATAAAGGTTCTCCAACCGATAAGCAATGATCGATTCGCGCAGTTTATTAATTGGCATGGTCAGGGGACCAAACGATTTACGCGGATAAAGATTCTTGGCAATCTGCTGGCTCAGGGTGCTTCCGCCGCCCGAGCTTCGATCCTGTAACAATACCGACTTGAAAAATACACGAATCAACGCGATTTCGTCGATCCCTCGGTGATGGTAAAATCGTGAATCTTCCGTAGCAATCAGGGCATTGATCACGTTGGGCGAAATCTGGTCGAAGGTTACGTTGCTCCTGTTTTCGATGTAATACCGTCCGAGCAGACGGCCATCATTGGCATACACTTCAGTAGAAACCGGGTTTTTTATTTTCTGAAGTTCTTCCGAAGAAGGAACCGGACCGGTGAAACCTAAATACACAATGACGAAGAGTAAAAATCCAAGCAATACTAAAGCAACACCAGCTTTTAGCGAAAAAAACAGTATCCGGCGGCCTAAACTTTTCTTTGAACCGCTCTTCTTTTTGGTTGTCGTTTTGGTTTTTGCTGAAGATATAGGTGATTTCTTTTTCATGTTCAAATGGATTATTCAATCGGCAGATTGACAACAAACTTAACTGAAAATTCGAAATAAATATTTTTTAATCAAGGAATAACACTGTAAGAAAAACCAGATAACTTTATAACAGATCTCATTTTGGTCTTATCGAATCGCCTGGTGGGTTTTAAGGCGGGCAAAATTACATTAAAATAGTCTGGAATGAGTTTATATCCGAAAAAGTTAAACTAAAATTCAACTTGATTGTATTTCATTCAACTCAAAACTAATATCTAGCATGAGGATTGCAATTTCTGGAACCGGTGGTTATGTTGGCCGAAATCTGATCAGTAGCCTTCAATTTCCCAGTTTTGAAGTGATTAAGATTGGACGGAATGCACTTTATGAAATTTCAACCCTGAAAGAGCTTCTTTCCGAAACTGATGTGGTTGTTCATCTTGCAGGTGCTCCTATCCTGAAACGTTGGACAACTAAAAATAAGGCCGAAATTTTGAAAAGCCGGACTGAACCGACCCGAAATATTGTTGACGCCATTAACCAATTACCTTCCGGCAAAAGACCTCAGATTCTGATTCAGGCCTCAGCAGTTGGCATTTACGAAGCTGGCTTGCGGCATACGGAAAACAGCCTTATTTTTTCAAATGACTTTGTGAGTGAGGTTGTTAGGCAGTGGGAAAGTTCTTCTGAAGGATTGGCTCCCGGGGTTCGCAAAGTGATCTTTCGGTTAGGCGTGATTCTCGGGAAGGAATCAAAAACGATTGAGAGCATGTTGCCGGTCTTCCAATTGGGGTTGGGTGGATGTGTTGGATCGGGCAAACAGCCTTTCCCTTTTGTCCATATCGATGATGTCATTCAGGCAATCCTCTGGGCTATGCAAAATTCAGAGGTTTGTGGAATTTATAACCTAGTTGCCCCTAAGAGTATAACTAATAAGCAGTTTACCAGGGCGTTATCAGAGGCATTGCACCGGCCAGCCTTTTTTACGGTTCCGGGCTTTATTCTGAAAATAGTCTATGGAAAAGCCGCCTCATTACTGCTTTATTCACCGGAGGTTTATCCTGAACGTCTTTTAAATGAAGGATTTCAGTTTAAGTTTCCAGATATTCAGTCGAGCCTGGCAGAAATACTCCCTGGCGTATAATTTAAATTGATTATAAATTACGCTTCTTTAATATTTATAAACATCTAAATATCAGAAAAATGGGTTATTAAATCATTCTTTTTCAGGTATTAGAAGATAGGAAAGTTAAAACAAGAAATGCAGATATATATAAATATGGATATATTTGCTTATTGCAATGAATTTATATCCTGAATATGGCAAAACAAAGACAAGATACGATGCTACGGAATATACTTATCGTGATTTTCATTGTGGTAGTAACCTTGATGCTGGTGAATGTTTTTCATCGGGAAGATACTTACAACTTAAAACTGGAAGAGCTTCGGCATAAGTACGCACTGAAAGATGTTCCATCGGTTGATCATAAAAAGCTACCAGCTTTGAACAAGGAATTCAAAACTCCGCAGGAAGTGACTGAAGCTTGCCTTTCGTGCCATACTGAACGGCATAAAGAAGTGATGTCATCTTCCCACTGGAACTGGGAACGTGTTGCCTATGTTGAAGGTCGCGGAATCTCTTCAGCCGGGAAAAAGAATGTGATGAATAACTTTTGCCTGGGCACCAGTTCAAACGAAAAATCATGTGCCAAGTGTCACATTGGCTTTGGAATGAACAACAACCAGTTTGATTTTAACAATGCGCGCAATGTGGATTGCATGGTATGCCACGATAACAGCGAAGAATACCTGAAAGGGGCGTCGATGGCCGGTTACCCCGATCGCACGGTAAACCTGGAAAAGGTAGCACAGAGTGTTGGTTCCCCGCAGAAAAGCAATTGTGGATCGTGTCACTTTTTCAGCGGAGGCGGCAACAATGTAAAGCACGGTGATCTTGAAGTTGCACAGCTTTCCTGCAATCGCGACGTGGACGTACACATGGGAGCCAACGGCATGAATATGGAATGCGTGGCCTGTCACACAGCCAAAAATCATCAGATGCTGGGAAAACTTTATTCGGTTTCGACCGACAATACCAATCGTGCAACCTGCGAACAATGTCATACCAACACGCCTCACCTGAGTGAAATGCTCAACCGTCATGACTCAAAAGTTTCCTGTCAGGCTTGCCATATTCCGGAGTATGCCAAAGTAAATTCGACGAAAATGTCGTGGAAATGGTCGGATGCCGGTAAACTTAAAGATGGAAAACCTTACGAAGAGGATGATTCGCTGGGGAATCACAACTATTTGTCAATCAAAGGATCGTTCGTGTGGAAACGCCATGTAAAACCTGATTACATGTGGTTTAACGGAACTGCCGATCAGTACCTGATGGGCGATACCATTCAGTCGGTACCGGTTAAGATGAATACTTTGCATGGTTCGCATAACGACCGATTATCGAAAATAATTCCTGTTAAAATTCACGTTGGCGATCAGATTTACGATAAGGTTTACCATCGGCTGATACAACCAAAACTTTATGGCGAAAATGAAGGAGATAGCGCTTTCTGGAAGGATTTTGACTGGAAGGAGGCAGCCGAAGCCGGAATGAAACGGTCGGGACTTCCTTATAGCGGGCAATATGGTTTCGTTGAAACCGAAATGTATTGGCCAATTAACCACATGGTTGCACCAAAAGAACAAGCTGTAAGTTGTGCAGAGTGCCATACCAGGGAAAACGGACGGTTGGCTAAATTGTCCGGATTTTACCTTCCCGGTCGGGACCGGAACAAAACATTGGATGGAATTGGTTTTTGGATGTTCATACTGACCGTTGTTGGCGTGTTTGGTCATGCTGTTGTTCGCATTTGGACCAATGTTTCAAAAAACAGTCTCGAAAAAGAGGTTGTTAATTACGATGGAAATAAGCCTGAGGAATAGTAGCTTATCGATTTGATTGTGAAATCAATAATTAATAAAAATATGCGAAAAGTATATATCTATAAAGGGTTCGAGCGCATCTGGCATTGGGGGCAGGCTTCGCTGATCATCTTTCTGGCATTGACCGGCTTTGAGGTTCATGGTTCCTACCATATTTTCGGATTCGAAAAAGCTGTTGAATTTCATCGGGATGCCTCATGGATACTGATCGGGTTAATCATTTTAGCAATATTCTGGCATATCACCACGGGCGAATGGAGGCATTACATTCCTACTACAAAACTGCTGAAAGAACAGATAAACTATTATCTGTCAGGTATTTTTAAAGGAGTGCCCCACCCTACTGAGAAAACCGAGCTGAGTAAATTAAATCCTTTGCAACGCATTGTTTATCTTGGGTTTAAAATCATACTTATCCCGATTACGATTGCTTCAGGCATATTATACATGCTTTATAAAACTATCGATCAGAATAACCTGATTGTAATTGAGGACTATCCGCTTTCATCGATAGCCTTTTGGCATACGCTGGGCGCTATTTTGCTAATGATATTTCTTGTTGTGCATGTTTACATGACTACAACCGGAAGGACTCCTACCTCGAACATCAAAGCGATGATCACGGGATACGAAGAATTTGAAGACGAAGAAGACCTGAAGAATGCCGATTCTGCTGAAAAACAATCAGAATCAAATAGATCCTGATTCAGGAGAATTATAATTCACTAAAAAAGTAAAAAATGAAACCACAAAAATACATGAATCCTTACCTGGCCGGCTTTCTGCTTGGCCTGGTTTTATTGGGGACCATCTATGTCACCGGACGGGGTTTAGGAGCCAGTGGTGCAGTAAAGAGTGTTGTTCTCTCAACTGTTGTTAAAGTTGCTCCCGAACATTCTGAAAATACTCCTTTCATCAAAACGTATAAAGAGGAACATCCTGATGGCCCGTTTAAAGATTGGCTTGTTTTTGAAGTCATCGGTGTAATCATCGGAGCTTTTTTTTCAGGAGTAATCTCCGATCGCGTTGGCATCAAACTGGATCGGGGTGCCAATATTACTAACAGGACCAGAATTATTACAGCAATTATCGGAGGTGCATTTTTCGGACTCGGAGCCCAATTAGGCCGGGGATGTACCAGTGGTGCAGCGCTTAGCGGAATGGCGGTCATGTCGTTTGGCGGAATAATCACCATGCTGGCCATATTTGGTTCGGGATATGCCGTTGCTTATTTTTTTAGAAAACTTTGGTTAAAATAATCGATATGGGACCATTAGTACCAAACATCATAAGTAACGAGTTTAATTTGATTGTTGCCCTGTTTGCCGGAATTGGATTTGGTTTTGTGCTTGAGCAAGCGGGCTTTTCATCGACCAAAAAGCTTGTCGGACTATTCTACGGATACGATTTCACCGTGCTAAAAGTATTTTTCACAGCTGGAGTTACGGCAATGATTGGAGTCCTGTTGTTATCTCATCTGGGATTGCTCGATGCAAGCCTCATTTATATTAATCCGACATTTCTTTGGTCGGCACTGGTTGGAGGAGCCATCATGGGAATCGGATTTATTATCGGTGGATTTTGCCCGGGAACAGGAGTTTGTGCCGCCGCAATCGGAAAAGTTGATGGAATGGCTTTCATGTTTGGAACAGCTCTAGGTGTGCTTGTTTTTGCTGAAGGGTATCCGATGTTCGAACGGATATTTCTTGATGAAGCCTGGGGCGCTGTTCTGATGAATGAAAAACTGGGAATGTCGAAAATTCTGTTTGCCTTTTTACTCACGGCAGTCGCCTTTTTAGCCTTTTATTTTACCGGAAAAATCGAAGACAAGGTGAATGGTATCCAACAAAAGCTGCCTAAAGAAAGGTTTATTAAATACTCGTCGGCTATTGGCTTTGCCTGCATCGTTTTAGCTGTTATTGCATTCATTCCTGACAACAAAAAACGATTTGAAACGCGTATCGAAAAGGAACTTGTATCAACGAATTTTACTGAAGCTTTGGTGCCTGCGGATAAACTGGCCACCGAATTAGTAAATAACTACTACAAAATCAACATCATTGATGTCAGAAATCCCGAGGCTTTCAACGTTTACCATCTCCCTTTTGCGATAAATATCCCACTTGAAAAAATAAGAGAACGGGAATGGGCTAAAATTTTAGATCAGAAACACAAGGCCAACTATTTTTATGCCGATGACCGGCAGACTGCCCAAAAAGCCTATTTATTTGCCAATCATCTTGGCAAATCCGAAAATTATATACTTGAAGAATCTGCTTTGACCTTTAAAAAGATGTTTACAGAACTGGTTCCTCCCGGACCCGAAGCCAGTAAAAAAGAAATTAATACCTATAATTTCAGGCAGAAAGCATCTGGTGATATGGCAAAATTAGTGGAGGCTCTTAAAAATTCATCTCAACCGGTGCAAGCAAAAACATCCAAAATAAAAGGAGGATGTTGATCCTAAAACGACTTATTCTGAGCCTAAGAAAAGATTTCATAACACCGGAATGATTGTGTAGATATCGGGTAAAAAAAAGGCTGACTCATTTGAGTCAGCCTTTTTTGATATAGTTAGAAAACTATTAATTACAACTGTGGACCTGAAACAATCAATGCTTTTGCATCGTCGTTGTCGCAGTATTGTTCAAAGTTCTTGATGTATTTACCAGCAAGTGATTTTGCTTTTGTTTCCCATTCAGTAACATCAGCATAAGTGTTGCGTGGATCAAGAATTTCTGTATCAACGTTGTTCAATGCAGTTGGAGCAACCAGGTTCAGGATTGGTACGTGAACGGTTGGAGCATTTTCAATTGAACCGTCGATGATAGCGTCGATGATTGCACGGGTGTTTTTCAACGAGATACGTTTACCAGTTCCGTTCCAACCAGTGTTTACCAGATAAACTTTTGCTCCGTGTTCTTTTGCTTTACCAATCAAGGTTTTAGCGTACATGGTTGGATGCAAAGTCAGGAATGCTTCACCGAAAGCTGGAGAGAATGATGGAACCGGTTCAGTAATACCACGTTCAGTTCCGGCTAATTTTGAAGTAAAGCCTGAAAGGAAGTGATACTGAGCTGATTTTTCATCCAAAATAGAAACAGGAGGTAATACACCGAAAGCATCAGCCGACAGGTAAATGATTTTCTTAGCGTGACCAGCACGTGAAGGAGAAACGATTTTGTTGATGTGATAGATTGGATAAGAAACGCGGGTATTTTCAGTTTTAGAAGCCGCTGCTGAATAATCAGGAGTACCATCTTCTTTCACTGTAACGTTTTCCAACAAAGCATCGCGACGGATAGCTCTCCAGATATCTGGTTCTTTATCTTTTTCCAAATCAATTACTTTGGCATAGCAACCACCTTCGTAGTTGAATACTCCGTGATCGTCCCAGCCGTGTTCGTCATCACCAATCAGGTAACGTTTTGGGTCAGCAGAAAGAGTTGTTTTACCTGTACCAGACAAACCGAAGAAAATAGCAACATCACCATCTTTACCTACATTAGCAGAGCAGTGCATAGAAGCAATGCCTTTCAATGGCAGGTAATAGTTCATCAGCGCGAAAATACCTTTTTTCATTTCACCACCATACCATGTACCACCGATAACCTGCATTCTGTCAGTCAGGTTGAATAAAGTGAAAACTTCAGAGTTCAAACCTTGTTCTTTCCAGTTTGGATTGGAAGTTTTTGAACCATTCAAACATACGAAATCTGGTTCACCGTAGTTAGCCAATTCGTAGTGAGAAGGACGGATAAACATGTTGGTCACAAAGTGAGCTTGCCATGCTACTTCCATAACGAAACGTACTTTCATACGAGTGTCTTCGTTAGTTCCGCAGAAAGTATCAACTACATACAGTTTTTCAGCTGATGAAAGTTGTTTGGTTACAAGATCTTTACAATGAGAAAAAACTTCAGGAGTGGTTGGACGATTGATGTTTCCATCCCACCACAGATGTTCGTCAGTAACTGAGTCTTTTACAAAAAATTTATCTTTAGGTGAACGGCCTGTAAATTTACCTGTATCAACCGATACAGCTCCGGTTGTTGTTAACACACCTTTTTCGAAACCTTCGTTTGCCGGATCAATTTCAGCTTGAAATAATTCTTCGTAAGTTGGGTTATGCAAAATTTCGGCATTGGTATCAATACCATACTTTAATAGATCTGTGTTTTTCATGATAAGTGATTATTATTTAACTACTTCAACAATACAAAAATTTACTTGGCATCAAAAATAGCTATTTTTCAAGGCCTCCATAAGGGCAAAATATTAAATTAAGATCATTAAAAATTTAGATGCCCCGCAAATTGATAACATGCTGATAATTAATCACTAATGAAAATGGCACAAAAAAAAGAATGTTAAGAAATTATTAACATCCTAACATTCTTTTTTAAGCAGAATCAGTTCACTTATGACCTTGGATGAAACTGATTTAGAGTATTTTTCAAATAATCTTTATCAAGGTGAGTGTAGATCTCGGTCGTTAAAATTGATTCGTGACCAAGCATCTCCTGAACGGCCCGTAAATCGGCACCTCCGTTAATCAAATGAGTGGCAAATGAGTGGCGGAAAGTATGTGGACTGATCTTCTTATCAAATCCAGCTTTCAATGCAAGATTTTTAATAATCGTGAAAATCATTACACGGCTTAATTTTTTGCCTCTACGGTTCAAGAAAAGAATATCTTCACTTTCTTTGTTGATTTTAAGTGTTTTACGATATACTTCCAGATACTTGTTAATTTCCTCAATCGCTTTTTGACTGACCGGAACTAATCTTTCTTTATCAGCTTTCCCTTCTATTTTAATATAGCCCTGGTCGAAGAACAAATTAGAAATTTTCAGGTTTACCAGTTCCGAAACGCGAAGACCGCAACTGTACAAGGTTTCGAGCATAGCTTTATTGCGCTGTCCTTCGGCCTTATTTAACTCTACTGTATCGATCATCAGATCAATTTCCTCAATGGTAAGGACATCGGGAAGTTTTCTTCCAATCTTTGGCGATTCCAGCAAGGTTGTTGGATCATTATTGACTTTTCCTTCCATAAGTAAATACTTATAGAAAGATTTAATGCCGGAGATGGTCCGCGCTTGTGTACGAGGTGAAACTCCCTTTTCGTTAATCCACTCAACGAATTTTTTCAAATGAGCCAGTTTTACCTTTTCAGGAGCTAACTTCTTAAGTTCTTCATCAGCAAATAACATCAGCTTGTTTATATCATTGATATAAGCAGCGATTGAATTAGCTGACAATCCTTTCTCCAAACGTAAGAAAGACTCAAATCCTTTTTTGCTATCTTCCCATTTCATAATTAAATACTTTAAATTTTAAAATCCTATAACAAATATTGATAATTTTGGTTTCGTAAACTCATGGATATGACATCTTTTTAAACTATGACCATCCACCACGATTACATAATTTAGGCACGAGTTTACAAAGCGTTAAGTTACTATATTTTTTTTAATAATTAGCCAAAATATGAAAATTTTGTTAATAAATGGGCCAAATTTAAATTTACTTGGTATAAGAGAGAAAACTATCTACGGAAATACCTCCTTTGAAAGCTACTTTAAAGAACTGAAGCAAAGGTTTCCAGACATAGAACTGGAATATTACCAATCCAACGTTGAAGGTGAACTAATCAACAAAATTCATGAACGAGGTTTTGATTTCGATGGTATAATAATAAATGCCGGAGCCTACACTCATACTTCTGTTGCCATTAGGGATGCCATTTCGGGAATTAAAGCCCCGGTGGTAGAAGTTCACATTTCGAATATTCTGACCAGAGAAAGTTTCAGACACGAATCTTTGATCGGTCCGGTGTGCATTGGCAGTATTATGGGATTTGGCCTTGATTCGTATCGTCTTGGAATAGAATCGATTATAGGTTATATTAAATCTAAATGACCATTTGTCCCCGTGAGCCTGGCTGACGATTGAAAATTTAAAAATTTGCATACTTTTGCCGCCCAAATTAAAATTTACGGTATATGAAACACACGAAAATAGTTGCAACTATTTCAGACAAACGATGTGAAATTGACTTTATCCGCCAGCTATATGAAGCTGGAATGAATGTCGCCAGGTTGAACACAGCACATATTTCAACCGAAAGCGCGCTTACCATGATTAAAAATGTTCGCGCAGTTTCTGAAAACATCGGGATTTTAATTGACACCAAGGGACCTGAAATCAGAACCAAAAATATTGCTGAACCTATTCATGTTAAAGAGGGTGATCTGATTAAGGTTAAAGGAGGCGATGGTCAGTCGGATCAGGAAACATTTTTTGTGAGTTATGACTTGATTCACAAGGAAGTTCCCGTGGGAAACCAAATTCTGATTGATGATGGCGATATTGCTTTGGATGTGGTAGAGCAAACCGAAGATGCCTTGGTTTGCAGGGTTGGCAATAGTGGCCAGATTAAAAATAAAAAAAGCATTAATACCCCAGGCATTAGTATTGATATGCCCTCAATCAGTGGGAAAGATGCTGAATTTATTGAATTTGCTGCCAAGAATGAGATCGATTTTATTGCTCATTCATTTGTGAGGAATAAAAAAGATGTATTGGCTGTGCAAAATATACTTGACGAACACAACAGTAGGATTAAGATCATCGCTAAAATTGAAAACCTGGATGGTGTTAATAATATAGATGAGATTCTTGAGGCTGCCTATGGAATTATGGTTGCCCGGGGCGATCTGGGTATTGAAGTGCTTCCCGAAAAAATACCAAGCATCCAGCGAACATTGATTAAAAAGGCTGTTCAACAGAAAAAGCCGGTTATCGTTGCCACACAAATGTTGCATACCATGATCGACAATCCAAGGCCTACACGGGCAGAAGTTAGCGATGTGGCCAATGCGATCTATTCCCGAACCGATGCCGTCATGCTGAGTGGAGAAACCGCTTATGGCAAATATCCGGTTGAAGCTGTTGAAGTTATGTCGCGCATTGCTCTTGAGGTTGAAGCCAACAAGGACAAACGAAATGACATTACGATCCCTTTGCTAAAAAATGAAACTCCTGCCTACCTGTCAGAAGCGGCTATTTTAGCTTCTACCGAACTAAAAACTTCGGCCATTGTTACCAATACCTTAACAGGTCGCACAGCTCGATACCTTGCTGCATTTCGCGGTGATAACCCGGTTTTTGCCGTCTGTTATGAAAAAAGGGTTATGCGCGAACTTTCTCTTTCGTATGGTGTATTCCCCAGTCATTTGGAACCCAAAAGAGACAAATTTAAAATGGTTCGGGCAGCGCTCAAATCATTACTAAACAGCGGATCTATCGGACGTGAAGACATGGTAATTTATGTCGGTGGTAGTTTTGGGATTGGCGGAGGATCAACCTTCATGGAAATTTCGAATGTTTATAAATTGATCTCGAAAGCCAAGGCCTAAAATACAAACGGAGAGTTTTTCCCAATTGACACAATATTAATAGATGGATCAAGAATTTTTGATCCATCTTTTTTTTCTGTATAAACCCGATGGAATCAGATTTATCCAACAATATTTTAACAGGTCCGTAGAAGTTTAAGTTTTAAAAAAATTAATTTTACGAAATCAGACATCTCACTATGAAAAAGGCATTGTTTATTGGAGTTTTCTTATTTCTTACAGTTTATACGGCATCTGCTCAGAAGAATGCCAAACCGGTTATTTCGTGTCATAACTTCGTAAATAAAACCGATTTGTGGGAATCGATCGGGTATGGAATTCATAATTTTCAGGCCGATGTGATGTATATTTATGGGAAACTGTATGTTACACCTTTGATGCCTGATAGCGCGAATCACAAGTTGCCGACTTTGACCGAAGCATACCTTTACCCGCTTTACAACCAGTTTAAAAAGAATAACGGAGAGATAATTCCCGGATATGCGGGGGATGTTTTCTTAATTTTGAATTTTACTGCTCAACCAATCCAGATCTATAAACAACTGGCTACTGAAATGCGGCCTTTATCTGAAATGTTGACCTATAAAGTTGAAGGGGCCGAACATCAGGGCAAATTGCGCATTCTGATTAAAGACAAGAACAGTTTGGATAAAATTAATGGTATCAAGCCGAGTTTCCTTGGGCTTGTTGGCTCTCTGAGCGATATAGACAAAAATATTGATTCTCAGAAAATGCCATTAATCGAAGTTAATTTTGACGAAATTACAACCTGGAAAGGAATTGGAAATATCCCTTTCGAAGACTATATGAAAATAAAGGATCTTGTCACCAAAGTTCATTCCCAGAATAAGAAGATTAGTCTAACGAATTGTCCTGCCAGTAAATCGGTTGCTGATTTGATTTTATCCTCAAAAGCAGATTTTATCTGTACCTCTGAAGCAACCCGAATGGCGGCTTTTTTTGAACCTGCAAAATAAATGTCCAGATTTAGGGGTGGTATGCAATTTTCCCCACGACAGGCTGTCCCGCAATTTCAAGATGTATAAAATAGAATCCGCCTCTAAGTCCGGTAAAATTGAGGCTCAGATTATGCGGGCTTTTTAAAGTAATGGGAACATTTTGTTTTTTCCCAAGCAGGTCGTAGACGGCTATGTCTTCCAGACATTCAATCGGAGCAATGGTTTCGACGGTCAATACCGAACTGCCATACAGTGGATTGGGGAAAAAACGGTTTTCGGAAATCGTTGGCTTTGGTTCTTCAATGTCCGAAGGATCGTCTACATTGCAAACGATCAATTCTGTAAGTAAAGCTGAGCCATTTCCCTTTAGGTTTTTTGAATTATAAGTTGACCAGCCTTCCTGATTTTTCAGGAAGAAACTGTTTGTTGTGTCCGATTGTCGGTTGGCCATGTAAACGGCCAGTGTATCGCCTTGGTTTAATTGCTGAATATTAAAGGAAACGAAGAAATTCCCGGAGGTTTTAACAGAAGTTTTAAATGGAAGGTAATTCATTGCATCGGCCCAAAACTTACTTATATCAAATTTTTCTGAGTACAACAGTGTTTCTGGCAGGTCGCTTCCTTCGTAAACCTGAACTTCAAGAGCAGAACTCGTTTTCAACGTGTTGATTTTCAGCTTTGCAACACCTAAAGTTATACCTTGTACCTCGCAGTTTTTCGAGAATTTATACTGTTCGGCAAAATCGGTAAAACCAACCAGGTTTGTGCCACTCCAATAACCTTTTTTCGTGATTCCGTCAGTGATCTGAATGGCTGCATGAACATCATTATCCTTGAAGTTTGTCACTGGTTTACATGTTAATTTGCTGGAATACAACGGCATCCCATCTTGTTTGTCGGCATTCGAATTTTGTGGATCGAGCCATCCTTTTAATTGTTTGTTGGGCTCCTTGCGGTAGTCCCAGGCCAATGCAAATTTCTCGAAATAATCGTTTGTCGGTAAATTACATGTTGCTGATCCTCCGGTCAAAGTTCCGATTAGCTGCATATTCTGATCAAACAAAGGGCCTCCAGAAGACCCGCTTTCGGTAACACCACTCTCCCATTTCAGAATTTTCCAGAATCCATTGGGGCGATAGCTACTGCTAAAACTGGCGGTGACCGCACTATTATTGTCAAGGGCAATTTTTTTAATATCGCCCAGAGGATGATGAATACATATCGATGATGTTGGAGCTTCATTTTTTCGGTTCCAGCCTGACATATAGGGCCGGTAGGTATATGGAGGAACCGTATTTAATCGTACCAGTGCAAAGTCGAGGCTGTCGAATGACGACTTTAATGATGATCCAGATATGGAACGACTTACATCGCCATCAACTGAAGCGCAATAGGGCGATTCGTAGTTAAACAGAAAAACTGAAGATTGAGCTCTTAATTGGGCATTTTTTTCTTTTTCTTCAGGAGTGCTTCCCTTTCCTTCCATGCAATGGTATGCAGTTAAAACATAAGGAGTCCCATCTTTGGCAGTATTGTTTATTAAAGTTCCTGAACAAATTTCAGTTCCTTCAATAATGATCCGACATACCGCATCCCGAATATTTTCGGTTCCGTTGACCTGATCGCAATTAATATTGACATTACATGATCCTGAAACGCCCAGAGGACGGTGCATCCCCGATGATGTTATTCCGATAAAGTCGTGGGCGACCTGGGTAATACAAAACTTACCAGGAAAAGAAGCCAGAACAGGTTCTTCATATTGAACCATTAGTTCGTCGCCTTCAACGGGCTCTATTGCCAGTGTCTGACTTTCTGAATTGTTTTCCGAGGTGTATGCTCCTTTAATTTCCCCCGAATCCGTACTTATAAGAAATAACCGGGCCTTTTCGGGTAATTTGTATTGGTTCAGGATCAGGTTCAGCGAGTAGGCGCCAACAGAACGAATCCTTAATTGCCAGACATTTACCTCACCATCAGTATACCATTTCCCGGAGTTATCAGGGGTAAGCATAACTTGAAATGGATGGGCAAAATGAAAAGTCTTCAGCATGTTATGATTGTAAGATGAGTAGATCTCACGCAGATGCAGATTATCCACTTCTGGCATTTCAACCAGGTCCGAATTAGTTAAAGCTGATTTCGATTTTATGATTTGAATTGGGATGCCTCCGTGAGAAATTTGTCCTTCTGCCATAACCGAGATAAGCATAGAAAGGATAAACGTCAAACGATATATGATTCTGTAATTCATGTTTGAATCCCATTGTTATATTCAAATGTAAGATAAAATTGTCTATCGAAAGCTGTTTACGAGAAAAGCATTTAACTTTGAAATACTAAATACAGTGGATTTATAGAATATTTTTCTTCGGCACGGGTCTGGTCAAGTCTATGATATGGTAAAAATAGATCTTCATACTCATAAACTAAAAGAGGGTTCATTCATTCAGGTATTGAATGTATTTGCCCAGGACCTGCCTTTTGCTGGACCTGAAACTTTGATTTCGGTTGGGCTTCATCCCTGGCATATCGGACAGGTTAATGCTGAGGATTGTTTTCAGGCAATTGAACGGTCAGCCATGCAAAAAAACATGATTGCTGTTGGCGAATGTGGTTTGGATCGGGCAATAGCCACAGACTTCGCATTGCAGAAACAATATTTCAAACAACAGATACAGCTTGCTGAAAGATTTTCCAAACCATTGATAATCCATTGTGTACGGGCTTATTCAGATCTTATCCGACTGAAAATAGAATCAAAATCAAACATCCCATGGATCATTCATGGCTATTGTGGAAATGTGCAAATAACCCGCGAGCTGGTCAGACATGGTTTTTACTTTTCGGTGGGCCAATCGTTGCTGAAAAGAGAATCCAGTCATGGTTCTTTAACCCAAATTCCAATGGATCACTTGTTCTTGGAAACTGACGAAAGCGATCTTTCAATCGGAATAATTTATTTCTTTGCATCACAAATTCTCAAAACAGAAGAAACTTTGCTTGAGGAAGCAATACTTAACAATTTTAAAACTCTTTTCGGAAATGTCTGACTGGTTACAAAGAACTGAACTTCTGATTGGAAAAGAAGGTCTTCAGAAGCTTAAAGAGGCTCATGTGGTGGTAGTTGGATTGGGAGGCGTGGGGGCCTATGCTGCTGAACAAATCTGCCGGGCCGGTGTTGGGACCATGACTTTGGTGGATGGTGATGTGGTGGAAGCATCAAACCGGAATCGTCAGCTTCCTGCACTAAAGAGTAATGAAGGGCTTTCCAAGGCAGAAGTTTTGGCCGATCGGTTCCGGGATATCAATCCAGAGATTAAACTCCATGTTTACAACCAGTATCTGGCCGATGATGAAATAACCAGGCTACTGGAGGCAAATCAATACGATTATGTGGTTGATGCCATTGATACTCTTTCTCCTAAAACATTTCTGATCGAAAAAACTTTAAAAGCCGGATATCCATTGGTTTCTTCGTTGGGATCCGGAGGGAAATTTGATCCATCGCTGATCACGGTTACCGATATTTCAAAAACGTATAACTGTAAACTTGCTCGGAAATTACGCAAGCGGCTCAACCGACTTGGCATCAGTAAAGGGTTTGATGTCGTTTTCTCGTCAGAATTAGTTGATCCCGAAAAGGTCATTGCTGTTGAAGGAAGAAATAAGGCATCCACCGTGGGAACAATTTCCTATATACCTCCTGTTTTTGGCTGTTTCTGTGCATCCGTGGTCATTCGTGGCTTACTTCAGGCAAATAAGTCGGAATGATTTTTTTACTACAAATTATTTACTGTCAATTAATTGATTCCAGAATTCTGGCTGTTAATAATTATTTAACTTTATTTCATAAAAACAAAACCTGATTTTTTTTGTCTTATTGCAAAAAGTATTTAGGTTTGCTCCCATCAACAATTGAATATTAAAAATGAATCATTCAGCAAAAAATACTGCTATCTGTCTTTCCCTTCCAAAGGGGTGGAATGATTCTATGATGTTCGTTATGTCTATGATAATGCGCTAGCCTTCAGGCGGTGTGATTATCATGTTGCCCTGAAGGCTGAACCCCAACAACTTTTTTCCCAATTTAAATTAACATTTTAAACTTCTGTCATGTCAAATTGTATTATACGATTTGGCGGTAACAGTTTATCTGATTTTACTGTTTTAAAGGCTTTTGCCAGCCTTTTGAACGAAACAGAAAATGGAACTGTTGTTATTTCCGCCATCCCTGAATTACAACAAACAATCGAGCAAGGCATCGATTCCCTGGTTCGCAACACTTTAAAATCTGATTTGATTATCAGTAAGATAACAGATATAGTCGTTCAAA
Organism: uncultured Odoribacter sp.; assembly: GCA_964488805.1. Lineage (GTDB taxonomy): Bacteria > Bacteroidota > Bacteroidia > Bacteroidales > Prolixibacteraceae > Aquipluma. The sequence continues at coordinate 94,386 of CAZAVU010000001.1, forward strand.
GACTAAAACTGTTTGATCAACCTGAAATAGAGGCGAATATTCAGAAAATCCTGAACGATTTAGCGAATTACCTCCGGGGAATTGAATTTACAGGCGACTCGTCGCTTGCATTAAAAGATCAGGTAATCAGTTTTTCGGAGCAGATCACTGCCGGAATACTGCAATTATTTCTGAAGCGTAACCAAATAGCTTCAAATCTGGTTCTTCCGGAAGACATAAACCTGAAAGTAACTGAAGAATATGGAAATGCAAGCGTATTGTATAAAGAGTCTTCTGAATTAAAAAACTTGTTGCCGAAAGGAATAAATCTTGTTCCCGGCTCCTACGGGATCACCCTTTCAGGAAAAATCGCTCGGCTGGGAAAACGTTCGGCCGACTATTCGGCTGCTGCAATTACCCGGCTCGTTGGAGCCAGTTCACTTGAGCTTTGGGAGATTGACCGAGAATTCAAAACATGCGATGCAGAGTTTATTGCCAACGCCAGCCTGATTTCGAGACTGACCTATGCCGAGGCCTCTGAACTGTCTTATTTCAGCGATCAATCTATTCATCCCCGCATCGTGGAACCGCTGATTGCCAATCATATTCCGATTCATATTTACCGTTTGACGGAAAATGGCAAAGAACTGACTACCATTATTAACTCCGAATCGTTTGTATCACCCAATGTTGTCAAGAGCGTGGTTCATACTGAAGAAATTGCTGTTCTGAAACTGAATGGTCCCGGAGTCGGATTTAAACCTGGTATCTTGGCCAAAATAACAACGGCATTTCATCAGTCGGCTATTAATATTCGTTCGGTAATCACCTCGCAGATCAGTATCAATATCATTCTGAATAAAAATGAAATTGTCCGTGCACTGAAGATCTGCAAACAGTTGTCGCTCACCTCGGTAAACGAAATCATTGTTGAAGATCAGGTTTCGCTGATTGCTGTTGTCGGACATGGCATGCAGCATCACCACGGAGTATCGGCCAAACTGTTTACTGCCGTCGCCCAACACCAGATTAATGTGCTGTTGAGTGGTTCGGGAGCTTCCGACCTGGTTAGTTATCTGATTGTTGATCAAAAGGATACCCGTAAAGCCATTACTGAGATTCATAAAATATTTTTCACCGATAACATTTAATCTTAAGAAATAAAAATCATGACTAAAAGGAAATTACACTTTGAAACGCTGCAATTACATGCAGGACAACAAGTTGATCCGGCAACACAATCGCGGGCGGTACCCATTTACCAAACTTCTTCCTATGTGTTTAAAAATGCAGAACATGCAGCAAATTTGTTTGGACTGAAAGAATTTGGAAATATCTATACCCGGATGAATAATCCGACCACTGATGTCTTCGAGCAGCGAATAGCAGCACTTGAAGGAGGAGTAGCTGCTCTGGGTGTCGCTTCCGGGCATTCGGCTCAATTCATAACCTTTACAACGTTACTGGGATTGGGTGATAATTTTGTGACATCGCCCTACCTCTATGGGGGATCGTACAACCAGTTTACGGTTACGTTCAAAAAACTGGGCATCGAAGCTCGTTTGGCTGAAGACCTGACTATTGAGGCTTTCGAGAAGTTGATAGATGAAAACACCAAAGCCATTTATCTGGAATCCATCGGCAATCCTGGGTTTGTGATTCCTGATTTTGACGCTTTTGGCGCATTGGCGCGTAAATACAACATCCCTTTTATCGTTGACAATACCTTTGGAGCAGGAGGTTACCTGATCCGTCCGATTGAACATGGTGCAAATATTGTGGTCGAATCGGCAACCAAGTGGATTGGCGGACACGGTACCAGTATTGGCGGGGTAATAGTTGATGCCGGAAATTTCAACTGGGGAAACGGTAAATTCCCTGGCTTTACTGAACCTTCAGAAGGTTATCATGGATTGAAATACTGGGATATTTTCAATTTCGACGGCCCGTTTGGCAACATTGCTTTCATTATCAAAGCCCGTGTTGAAGGATTGCGCGACATTGGGCCATCTCAAAGTCCGTTTAACTCGTTTCTTCTGCTTCAAGGCCTCGAAACCCTTTCGCTGCGTATGGAACGGCACATTCAGAATACCTTAGCCCTGGCCCAATGGCTTGAAAATCACCCCAACGTTGAAAGTGTCAATTATCCGGGATTGAAGAGCAGTCCTTCCTACCAACTGGCGGAAAAATATCTGCCCAAAGGAGCCGGAGGCGTATTGTCGTTTATTGTGAAGGGAGGTAAGGATGCTGCAATAAAAGTAGTTGATAATCTTAACCTTGTAAGTCATTTGGCAAATGTTGGCGATGCCAAAACGCTGATTATTCAGCCATCGGCAACCACTCATCAGCAACTTTCAGACGAGGCTCAGCTCGCTGCCGGTGTTTATCCTGCTTTGCTGCGTGTTTCGGTTGGTCTTGAACACATTGATGACATCCTTGCAGACTTTGAACAAGCATTGAACCAAATTTCCTAAATCATTATCCTACAGAGAGATTCCGGTTTTAACCGGAATCTCTCTGTATTTATAAAACTTAAAACTCTGATATTATGCCAATTAATATACCAGATCAGTTGCCAGCCATCGAGCTGCTGCAGAAAGAAAATATCTTTATCATGGACGAGTCGAGAGCCTCGCATCAGGATATTCGTCCGTTAAAGATTATCATTGTAAACCTGATGCCGGTTAAAATTACGACGGAAACCGATCTGATCCGCTTGCTATCGAATACTCCACTTCAGTTGGAAGTTGATTTTTTGAGAATGAAAGGGCATAAATCGAAGAATACTTCGGAAGAACACATGAAAACCTTCTATAAAACTTTTGATCAGTTGAAGTCTGGAAATTACGACGGAATGATTTTTACCGGAGCCCCGGTCGAAGTTCTTCCTTTTGAAGATGTTACTTACTGGCAGGAGCTCACCGAAATCTTCGATTGGTCGCGAACACACGTGACGTCATCTCTTTTCATTTGCTGGGCAGCCCAAGCTGGTTTGTACCATTTCTATGGCATTCCCAAGCATCAGCTTAATAAAAAGATGTTTGGTGTGTTCAAGCACCGGAACCTGGATGATAAATTGCCGATTTTCAGAGGTTTCGATGATGAATACTATATTCCTCATTCCCGGCATACCGAAGTCCGTGAAGAGGATATCCTTAAAGTTCCGGCGCTGAAAATCGTTGCTAAATCCAGGGAGTCTGGAGTTGCAGTTGTTATGACCGAAAAAGGCCGGCAGTTTTTTGTTACCGGACATTCCGAATATTCAAGATATACCCTGGATACGGAATATAAACGGGATTTAAAGAAAAAACTTCCAATCGAAATACCGGTTAACTACTACCCGGACGATGATTCAGAAAAAGAACCGGTCATGCGGTGGCGTGGACATGCGAATTTGCTGATATCCAATTGGCTGAATTACTATGTGTATCAGGAAACTCCTTATAACCTGAACAATCTGAATGTCGAAATATAATGAAATTCATTTTTTGCACGTTGATCTTTCGTTTGTTTCCAATTACCATTTACCTTTGTAGAAACGGTAAAAAATCAACTGATGTTTGACTGGGACGAAAAATACAGTGTTGGCGTTCAATCTATTGACAATCAACACAAAGAGATATTTGGGCATTTAAAAAAGTTGCTTGAAGCCATGAAGAAGGGACAGGCCGACACTGTGACTTACCAGATTATTTTGGGTTTGGAACAGTATGCCTGTATTCATTTTCAAAAGGAAGAGTTTTTCTTTCATCGGTTTAATTTTTCAGGAGCTGCTGAACACATCAAGGAACACCAGCTGTTTATTGAGAAAGTTGCCCTTATAAAAGAGGAGATAAAATCCGGGAAAATGGTTCCGACTTTTACGCTTTTGACCTTTCTGAAAGATTGGATTGAGCATCACATCCTGGTGGTTGATAAGCAATATTCAAAATGTTTTCAGGAGAATGGCCTGAAATAATTTGAACATCAGCAAATTCAATTTTTAATGATCAGGAATTCGGTTCTTCGGTTTAAGGCTCTTCCTTCGTTTGTTTCATTTGAACTGATTGGTCTGGAAAGTCCGTATCCGGCGAATTTCATTCTTTGCCTAGCTACACCATTGACTACAAGATAGTTATAAACAGATTCGGCCCGTTTTTCCGAAAGTTTCTGGTTAAGCTCAGGGCTGCCTACATTATCGGTATGTCCGCTGATTTCGATATTTACGGTATTGTTTTGTCCCAGAAAATCAATCAGTTTCTGAAGTTCTATTCTTGATTCCGGCAATAACTCGTATGATCCGGTATTAAAGAAAATATTACGCAGAACTACCGATCCACCAATTTTAATTTTTTTCAGTTTAACATCAAGAATATGGGGAGAAATCCTGTCAGTAACTTCCTTTAATTCAAAGTTTTCAGAATAAAACAGGTAACCTTCTTTTGAAATATTGAAAGCGTATTCTTTGCCCAGAGGCAGGCACATCAAAAACTCACCTTTCTCCCAGCAGGTTTCGGTTTTTATAGCTGATGTCGAATTTTCCAGATCAATCAGTTCAACTTTGGCGCAAAGCGGTTTCCCTGATTCTTCGTCAACAACTTTCCCTTTTATATAGGAAACTGGTGCTGGTCTTGCCTCAGAGTACAACTCAAACGAATAGATGTCCATTCCTTTCGATCCTGGCCTGTCGGAAGAGTAATAAGCGTTTTTCCCTTTGGCGTCAACCACCAGCCCTTGCTCATCCTTGTTTGAGTTAATCGGGTATCCCATATTTCGGGCTTTGCTCCAGACTGTACCTTCAATTCGACGGCAGTAAAAAATATCGAATCCGCCCAATCCGGGCCAGTAATCTGAAGCAAAATACAATGTTTTTCCGTCGGAATGGATAAATGGCGACATTTCGTTGCCTGGTGTATTAACCGAATCTCCCAGATTTACCGGAGTTCCCCAGATAGGCTTGCCCAATTCTGAAAACCCTTTCAGATCGCACTTCCAGATATCCATTCCTCCTTTTCCACCCTTTCGGTTACTTGCAAAAAACAACTCTTCGCCATTGGCCGAAATTGATGGCTGCGATTCCCATGCCGACGAGTTTACGGGGGCACCGGCATTTTCGGGAGTTGACCATTCTCCTGCTTTATTCCGGGAAAAATAGATGTCGCAACTTCCACGTCCATCATTTCGTGTACAGGCGGTAAAGAACAGCAACTTTCCGTCAGTCGAAATGGTTTGTGCTCCTTCGTTATAGATGGTATTGATATTGGACAACGGTTCGCTGGGCTGCCAGACATTGTTGACTAACCTGGAGGTATAAAAATCTTCCTGCGGCAATAAGTTTTTTTGTCCATCGGGACTCTGCGACTTCACCAACCGCGTGAAAATAATTGTTTCACCGTCAACCGTAATGCTGGGCCAGTATTCATCATCTTCGGAATTTATATTTTCTCCTAAGTCAACCAATGTGAAAGGAACCGGATTTTTCAACAAATTCACGGCTCCGATACATTTATCAATGCCTTTTTTTGCCTGGTCGATAAAAGTTGACTTGTTGTCGGCATGTGATAAATACGATTTATAGGCATCGATTGCTTTTTGGTAGTTTCCCGAGCGGTATAAAGCTTTTCCTAAAACATAATACAATTTGGGATACTTTCCCGGATCTATTCTCAGAGCAGCTTCAACAGATTGAATCTGGGGTTTTATTGAATCCAATTCCTGAAAGATGTCGGATTTCAATAAATATGCCTCAGTAAAACAAGAATCCAGAGCCAGGGTTTCGTCCAACAAACGTAACGATTTGGAATATAGATTACTCTGGTATGCAAGTTTGGCCTGCTCAAACAGTTTAATCACTTTTTTATCGTCAGAAGAAAGGCTCTGCCCAAAAGACAACCTACAGATGAATAGAATTATAATGGCAATGTATCGTTTCATCGATCTGGATTGTTCAGGCGAATATAGAATTTATTATAGATTTTTTGTGATCAGCAACTTAAAATTTGAACTTTCGTATTGTAAAACATTTTTTCTCATTATCTTTAATGATCAGATTATCAGGAGATCAAAAAAAATTGGCTCAATATTTTTTTATATAGAGATCTGATATTTTAATTTTTTTTCATAGTTTAACAAACCAATAAAACTTTTAATTATTAACGCTTAAAATTTTAATTATCAAACTTTTAGATTTTTAGAAATGAAAACAAACAAGAATCTGAAAATTACGAAAAAAGGTAACGATCCTTTGAAAGCTGACAGTGATTCAATAAAAATTGCCAAAGTACATAAGGATAAGAGCTCTAAAAGAAGATTATCTATTTATGATGATTTTGCAAATGAAAATTCTGATGACCTTGACTTTAATTATAGAGACGATCAATTTGATGAAGAATAAAATAATAATACCATAAAAATATTAGATGTTTCCCAAGGGGTTGACATTTAAGGCAAGAAATAAAAAAGACCAGAATATCTGGTCTTTTTTATTTCTGCCTAATTGCTACTTGGGTTCAATCTTTTCAATTGTGCCATAATAGCTGATCCAGCTTCGGTTCTGGAAACTAATTTTCAGATCGGCAAATCCATTTAAACCTGCCGTCAGCACGATTGAATAAGAATCCTGTGAATCAAATAATTTCGTGGAAATTGTGTACAGTTTCTTCTTTTCGCTCCAGCTCCGGTCAATTTTTTTAGCTTTTAAATCAAATTTTACTCCGCCGGGGCCCCCATAGGGAGCCGAATATGCCCTTCCGTAAAACGGAAGGTACGCCTTGACCCGAAGACTGTCGAAAACCAAATCGTAGGTCGGAGAAAGATCGTTGATTGTTCCTAACTCCGAATTAGCTGTCCGGGCAACAAAACGAAACTGCCCCATTTCAATTAAATGTGCGACCTCGGATTGCTGTTTAAGTCTTTTCTCTTTTTTATGATCTGATTGGTAGGCCGTTAACCCCAAGAACAAGGTAACTAAAACAAGTATGCCAAACTTTTTCATTTTGTTTATCCTGTCTTAAATGTTATGTTATTTACAAATTCAAAACGATTGTTTTTATCAAGACAACAATCAGTAGAACAATAGCTTGATAACCATCCGCAGAACATCAGTTTTGATTTGGTGTACGATAACAAAAAGAACCAGGTTGCTGTGAATGCCCTGCAATTTATTTCCAAACCATATTTTGAGGAGTACCTGAAATAAAGCTTTTTAAATTGGACACCGTAATGTTCATTAAACGCTGGCGTGCCTCGATGGTAGCCCAGGCAATATGCGGAGTTATAAAGCAATTTTTGGCCTGAATAAGTGGATTGGTATCAACCGGAGGTTCGGTCGAAAGTACGTCCAGACAGGCAGCAGCAATCTGTTTTTTATTAAGGGCTTCCGCCAGGTCGTTCTCGTTGATCAGTCCTCCCCTGCCTGTATTGATCAACACTGCGGTAGGCTTCATCGTTTTTAGCAGCGATTGGTTTACAAACTGGTTGTTTTCGTTTGTCAGCGGGCAATTCAGGCTGATAAAATCACTCTCGGAAAAGACCTCCATGAGGCTGGTTTGGCGTACCCCTTCAGGTATGTTATCCTTTTGAGAGCGATTAGAGAAAATGACTTTCATTCCAAAAGCCCGTGCAATTTCAGTGACTTTTCGCCCGATCTGTCCAAAACCGACAATTCCAAGCGTTTTTCCAGAGAGTTCCTGTTGCGGTGTTTTCCAGTATGCAAAATCCTGATTACAACTCCATTCTCCTTTTCTTACTGAATGAGCATGTAGCTCAACCCGATTAGTCACATTCAGGATATGCGAAAAAACTAGCTGAGCTACCGAATCGGTGCTGTAGGCCGGAATGTTGGTCACCACGATTTTTCGTTCGCCAGCCGCCTGAATGTCTACCACATTGTAGCCTGTGGCTGTCACGCCAATATATTTCAATACAGGTAATCTGTCAATCAATAACTTATTGATGACCACCTTGTTGGTGATTATTGCTTCGGCATCATGAATCCGGTCAAATACATCTTCCGGCTTGGTTCGGTCATAGATCTGGCAATCGCCAAGCTCGTGTAACCCTTTCCACGACAGGTCGCCCGGATTGAGGGCAAACCCGTCCAATACAACTATTTTCAAGGTATTCAATTTTAGTATGGTAAAGGAAATTTAAAAAATGCAGTTAATCAATACCAGCATGTTTTTCCTTATGGCGGTTGCGGTAAAAGCATCCGGAAAGGTTACACAAATCGCAGGTGTATTCCCTGAATTTTACTTTTTTGCCAATGCCAATGATTCCACTTACCGATTTTATCGGGTACATCAATGCCGAATGGGTCAGGCTGATCCCGCAGCATTTGTCTGGAAAAAAGGAAAACAATTTATGCTGATCGGCAACGCTCCACTGGCAATAGCCGGGGCTGTAACGGTTGGTTGAGATTTGCCCTTCTGTTGCAATCATTTCATTGATTTTCTGATGAATCTTATCTGTTGCAGTTTCAACGGTTACCGATCCTAGAACATCGAAAACATAACCCAAAACCGGGTTGTCGCTCATCAGTAAATTTTGGGCTTCGTCGCTGATGCTTTTACCCGCCGTGCAGATAAAAAAAGCAACCATTTCTGAATCACGAAGTTCCCTGGCTATGGTTTTGCCAATGTTGAAATCAATTTCCCCAACCGTAAGGCAATTCTTTCCGTCGGAAAAGCTGAACTGGTCGGTCATGTAAATTGCACCGCGGATGTTGCACAGCGTTTCGGCTTTGATCACCGCTTCGGCCAGGTATTCAGAAAATGGCTCGGGAAGAATTCCTTCGGGATACCCCAGCAATGTGGCGATTTCTAGCTGATTGACCGCCAATTCGTTGAAAGAATATGAAAATTCCCTGATCATGGCGCACAAAATGAATCGAATAGTTTCTGTATGTTTTGTTTTTCAGGGAAATTCCCGATAAAAACCAATTCTGTCGGCGAAGCGAAGTATTCTACTTCCTGAAGCGAGCTTTGTCCAAAGTTTCCCTGAAGAAATACTTTCTTCCCGGCAACAAGATTGATATATCCTTTGCAACGGATACATCCATTCAGAACAATGGACAGAAATTCGTCAAGCCGTTCGGAAGCAATTGGGCGACTGCTTCTTATGACCTGTGATTCCAAATCAGGACGTGAATTCTCGACTTTCTCATTTGGAGGTATGAATTTCATCATCGGCTTCTTTGTTTCAAACCCAATCCGTGCATAGGTTGTCGGGATAATGGTCGCAAAAGGATTCAGTTTCCGGATTAGTTGAAACAACCGATCGTTCTTCGGAACAACCAGATCAGTCTTGTTGATGATGACGGTATCGGCAATCCGGATTTGATGATTGACCCGTGTTTGCAGTCCGGTGATCTTTTCGAAATTAAGCGCATCAACCAGGCACCAAACCTGATCGAGATACACTTTTTGCCTTAGTTTAGGCGATTGAAGAATCTGGCTGATGCTCAGCGGATCGGACATCCCTGAGGCTTCCAGAATCAGTTCATCGGGCTGAATCTGGTCGATAAACGCAGCCAGTGAATCGACAAAACTTCCCAGCAGACAGACACAGAAAACAGATCCGTTATTGACTTCCAGAATCTCGAATCCGGCTTTATTCCGTTGGAGTTCCTGGCTGTCGATATTCACTTCGGAGAATTCATTCTGGATGATTCCAATTTTGCGGGAACCGGAAAACTGATCCAGATAGTTTTTCAGGAATGTGGTTTTCCCACTGCCCAAAAAGCCGGTAACCAACTGAAAAGGAATCGTTGACATGTATGGAAAGATTGAAAGATTGAAAGATTGAATTACTGAAGGACAGAAGGACTGATTTTACCGTTTTAATGGAGAGCATCAGACTTCTGCATTCGTTCTTCTGCCTGATATTTTATAAACTTTTCACCACCTGATGAACCTTGCAAATATGACCGGGAGTGGTTCCGCAACAGCCGCCAATAATATTGGCTCCGGCTTCAACGATCTCTTTGACCCTGCCGGCCATGTCGTCGGGAGTTTCAGGGAACGTAGTTTCGCCGTCGCAATAGTGCGGCATACCGGCATTGGCGTGTATCAGAATTGGGATCGTCGGATTTACCTGTCTGATCTCCTTAACGATACCGATCATATCAGCAATCCCGTTTCCACAGTTTGCCCCAATGGCATCAGCTCCGGATTCAACAAGGGCTTCAGTCATTTCGACCGGGGAGATTCCCATCATGGTTCGATATTCGCCACTCAGAATCTTGTCAAAAGTCATGGTGCAGACCACATCACAGCCCGTGTTTTCTTTGGCTGCCTTCACCGCAATACGGGCTTCCTCCAGATCGGTCATGGTTTCAATTACAATGGCATCGGCGCCTCCTGCTTCAAGGGCTATCGATTGTTTTTTAAAGGCATCGTAAAGTTCTTCTTCGGTAACTTCTTCCATCATCAGCAGCTTGCCGGTCGGACCAACAGAACCCAATACAAAACGGTCGCTCCCAGCAGCTTTGCGGCTGATTTCGGCGGCAGCTTTATTCAGTTCGAAAACCTGATTTTCAAGCCCGTAGCCCTTCAACTTGAAATAATTGCCACCAAAACTATTGGTTTCAATCATATCTGCCCCCGCTTCGATATAGCTTTTGGCAATATCAAAAACATCGTCGGAACGTGTAATATTCCATTGTTCGGGACATTCGCCCGGTTTCAACCCTTTTTTCTGAAGAAAAGTGCCCCATGCGCCATCTGAAACCAATACCTTTCCTTTCTGTATTTCCTGAATTAGTTTACCCATAAGAAGAATTTTATAAAAATGCCTAAAGTTAATTGTTTGGTCCGAATCAACTTTAGGCATTCAAAACTTTAGTATACTCCGCTCTTAAATTTCTTTGATCCATTCCTTGATTACATCCAGCGAAGGAACGTTAACTTCGGATTTTAGCTTGTAGTTAACGACCACAATGGCTGGCCCTTTCTTTACTCCGAACGAAGCCAGTTGTTTCTTATCAGTAATTACTGAAACTGTTGTTGTTTTACCCAGCTCGGCAATGGCACGTTTCACCCTTTTGGTTGCTTCCTTGCATTCCTGTTCGGTTTCGCCCAGAATGAGAACCTCGCTGTGTTTGGACTTGATTTTTAGTTTCAGCTTTTCATTAATGCGCTTCTGAATGGCTTCAATCAGTTGATTCTGCGGTGGTATCTGCGAGACAAACACTATTTTCCCGTCAATACAAATGGTTGGAATGTTCTTAACCATCAGCGACGACATAAACGATACGCCTTCCATCTTTTTTATCGCATGTTCGCGCCATTCAACCACTCCTTCAAAATGAGGAGCCACGCGTTTGACAGCTTCAACCATGTATTGACACGGCGCACAGGATTCGGAATCGAGTGTGATGATATCGACAATTACTTTGTCTGATTGCCCGTAATCCTTCATATTCAGGATGTCGAGCTTGTTTTCCTTTTTATCCAGGTTTCGGGCAACATCCTGAAGATATTGACTGAAAACCAGTTCGGATACTGCTTTAAGATTTTCAACAGGAGTTTGCATCGGCAAGTCGCAGCCTGGAGCCAGGATAAAACCTTGTTTACCTCCTAAATCAAGACAGGAAAGTGCATCTTGTTTGGCGTCGTCCGCATCGCCCATCAATAAAACTACGGTCAGTTTCATGTTTCCGCCAAAGCTGATTTTCTTCGACAGGGCGATTTCTTTCACAAATTCAAGCGGGATATTTTCGTCAATCGAAACGTTATCGGGACGGCAGTCGCACATGGCTTCGATGTTCTGCTGGGCGTGTCCGCAAACAAAGAACGAGCTCAGCTTTTGCTTTTTCCTGATAAAGTCGAAGATGCGGCTCACATAAGGGGTCACGTAGGTTTCGAACGATAATGGATCTATCTGACTGGTCATCGGATCAACCACGGCAATAACGTCACATCCGGCATCGATAAGCATTTCGGAATAGTTGACAGCTACCTGGGTGCAAAAGTCCATGACCTCCATTACATACTCGGGATCTTCAAACAGTTTCATGAAGATTTCGGTTCCAAGCAGGTGCAGGGCCAGCGTGAACGGACCGGTAATCAGGCCATAAAGGGCTAGTTCCGGATTTTTAGCCCGCAGTTCCCGGGTGGTTTCCAACACGATTGGGATGCGGCCATCTTTTGCTGTTGGCAATTTCAGAGAGCTTAGCTGAACTCCTTCGGCCAGCGGGTGTGAAACTACTGCCGGCGGGTTTTCTTTTGCCCAGTTGAGCTTGCAGCCTAATATTTCGGCCTCAAGCTGCAAATCGAAACTAACCGGAATGCCATCCGGTTTGTACAGTTCAATTGCTTTGGTCAAACCCAAAATCATGTTTTGCGATGATTTCAGGTACTGTTCTGCATCCACACCAATCAAATATCCTCCATGAACGCCAACAAACGGTACCCAGGGAACACGCTCGACGGGTTGCAGACTCATTGCCTGTTTAATTAATGAAAGTCCGTGCATAATATTGTTTTTTTATTTTGTAACAAATTGATATATTTTATTTTATCCATTAGGCCGATCGCTGAATAAAGGGTGCAAAACAACCGAAGACATGGCAATAAACGATAGCCTTCTTTTATTTTGTCCAGAAAAACTGTTATTAATAAAATCTGGTTCCGATCGGGAATCAGTAATGTTCAAGCCAGAATTTTCAGGCAATCTTTTTATTCAGGAACTCAACTACCCCCTGAGGATCAGGAGAATAATTATCGGCTCCAATCTTGATGCAGAAATCGTTGTTTACCGGAGCACCGCCAATGGTGACCAAAGTGTCGGGTAAAGCTTCCTTAATGTCTTTGGTGATTTTTTCCATACTGACCATGGTCGTAGTTAACAAGGCCGATAATCCAACTACAGCGCCTGGATTGGCTTTCACTGCTTCAATGAATTTTTCGGAACCTACATCGGTACCCAGATCAATAACTTTGTATCCGTTTCCTTCAACCATCATTCCAACAAGGTTTTTACCAATATCGTGCAAGTCGCCCAGAACGGTACCAATGATGAACGTTCCTTTTTGTTTGGCAGCTCCCGAAAGAAAATGCGGTTTCAGGTGAATCATGGCTGTGCTCATTGCTTTGGCCGACATCAAAACCTGGGGAACAAATACTTTGTTTTCGCGGAATTTAACCCCTACCCTTTCCATTCCTGGCATTAATCCCAGGGATAAAATATCCTGAGGGTTGACTCCCGATTCAAGCGCTTTGCGGGTAATTTCGTCAGCTCCATCCTGCCCTTTCATTTGCGGAGGATACGGCGAAGCCATATTAATTTTTCCAAATTCAACACATTCAGCCAGTTTCGTTAATAGTTCATTCATGGTAATAAAGTTTAAAGGAATTAATAATTCAAATGTAGAGGCTAATCAAACATCAAAAAATAGTATTTTCTTTGATAAAGATGTAAAATATTACTTTTTTTGATCTTCTAATTCCAGTTCCCCATGATTGTCAAAAAGCGATATTTCAAATTACCACCCAACATTGTGGCTGAACAGCAGGCCAACCCGTTGACGAAAGACCTTTACCTGGTTGAATTGTCCGAGATCCTGATTAAGCGCGACACTTTATGGTCGGAAAACATTAAACTGGATAACCACCTGCTGGTTTTTTGCACCAAAGGCGGCGGCATTTTGCAGATATCCAACGATATGGTTCCGTTTGGTCAAAACCAGTACTGCATTGTACCTGAGGGATTTACTTTTAAAATTCAGGCAGGTGAAACCGACCCATCCATTTTTTACACCTGCAAGTTCAACGGCGAAAAAAGCAAAATCATGGAGAAGGACTTTACGGTTGTGCGCGACCTGATTCCATCGGGAAATAACATGGTCGCCAACCGCATTATGCTTTTCGATGAATTGTTCAACAACCTCACCAAAGGTTTCTACAACGCCAATTTCAAGTATATCAACCTTACTTTCGGGCATTTACTGGCTACATTCATCTATGCCAGCAAAACCAGCGACGATTTCATGGAAGAACAAAACCCCGGCATTACCCGGGTGGTTCAGTTCATGGAGCAGAACCTCGACAAAAAGTTAAACCTGAACGAGATTGCCGAGGAATCAGGTTATTCGCCATCGTATCTGACAACTATTTTCAGGAAAGGAACCGGCTATAGCCCGCTAAGTTACTTCTCGCACCTGAAAATCAGCAAGGCTTGCGAATATCTCGATTTCACCAAGTTGAAAATCAAGGAAATATCATTTCGAATGGGCTACTCCGATCCGTACTATTTTTCAAAAGATTTTCAGAAGAAAATGGGATTATCGCCTCGAAATTACCGGAATAGAGTGATTGGGAAAAATTAGCGTCAGGCTCCCAAGTGTCCCTTCAATCCTGCCTCGCTTTCAAATAGTCTTTTAGAATAACTGTTTTCTGGTCGTAGGTATAAGCCGAAAAATACCCGAGCGCTCCGTTGTTGAAATTGCTGATGGGATTGGCTGGTGCGGCATTCATTTCCCATTCCGAGCTGGTTATATTCCCGAGGGTAGATAAATAATCGTAGGCAGCTTTGTCTATCGACTGAAGTTCAACGGTCAGTGTATCAGTTTCATCGAAAACCAGGGTGCGTTGTCCCAGGCCGATTTGTTTGCCATTGAACAACTTGTCCGAATACACGGTAATCTCGCCTGAATCACTGGTTGGTTTCCCGTTAATGTAATATTTCAGGCGGTAGTAATTTTCCTCATCGATGGGATCGTGAATGAAACAATGCACCGTATAGCCGTCGTCAAAAAAGCCAAGCCCGTCGTAATACGAGAAGCTCAGGTCGAGAATAGGCACTCTGCGGTTCATGTATGATTTGGCCGAATAGGTAACGCTGTCGGAAACCACTTCAAGCGTGTACCAAAATTCGGGAATGGCCCACACTTTATCCAGGGTGTACTGACCTGGACTTGTTTCACGAAAATAGCGGGTCTTTCCGTTTTCACTCTTGATGCTGACAACTGCCCCTGATACGGGATTACTTGTCGATGAACTGAAAAAGGAAGTCGTTTTCGAAACATAAACGGTATATGGCGGACGATCGGTTACTGTGGCTTCGATCACAATGGTCTGATCAGCGTCATTGATGTCCACATCAATAACCTTTTCGCAGGAGGTTCCCAACCCGAAAACCAGCACGACAGTCGCTATATTCCTGAAGATTTTCAATTTCTACTTGAATTTAAATTTATAACTCACTGAAGGAATAAACCGGAACAAAGAAACCTGCACGGCTTCCGTTTGTCCGGAATTGTCTTCCTTTGGCCTGAACGAGATGAAATAAGCATTTGCACGTCCGTAGGCATTGTAAATCGAAAAATTCCAGCTCGATTCGTATTTGCTGGTTTGTTTCCGAATCCAGGTCAGTCCCAGGTCAAGCCGGTGGTAATCGGGCATCCGGTAACTGTTTCTTTCCGTGTAATAACTAATTGTCCGGCCTGCAACTTCATACTTCCCGCTGGGGAAAGTTACTGCATTTCCGGTATTGTAAACCCATACCGCCGATATTTTTAACTTGCTGTTCAGCTCGTACATTGCCACTGCCGAAAGATCGTGACGCCGGTCCGGTCTCGCCGGAAAAGGGTTTCCATTGTTGATCTGATCGAATTGCCGCATCGTTTTCGACAAGGTATAACTCAGCCAACCGGTCATCTTTCCATAGTTTTTACGGAACAGAAACTCCGATCCATAAGCCCAGCCACGCCCGTAAACCAATTCGGCTTCCACGGTTGAATTAAAAATCAGGTCAGCCCCGTTTTTGTATTCAATCTGGTGCTGAAGATTTTTATAATACAGTTCGACCGAAGTTTCGTATCGGCTGTTCTTGCTGTTGCGGAAATAGCCAACCGTCCATTGATCGGCAAGCTGCGGTTTTACATTGCTGCTGGTGGGCAGCCAGACGTCGGTTGGCGTTGATGACGTTGAATTGCTCAGCAGATGAATAAACTGGTAGATGCGGTTGTACGAGGCTTTCAGGGCATCGTATTTTCCGGTTTGATAGTTCAGCGCCAAGCGGGGTTCAAGTCCACCCTGCGTTTTTACAAACTTAAAATGATTGTAACTGTCCATGCTGAGCTGGTTCCCGTCTTCGTCGAAGTGGTAAAAATTGCCGGGCCCGACATTCGTGAAAAGAGCAAGCCGAAATCCGTAATAAAGCCTGAGCCGGTTCGACACTGCCTGGCTGTTAGAGGCATACAAGGCTGATTCGATGGCCCTTCGCGGACGAACTGCCAGCGAATTGTAAACGCTGGTCGGGCTGGCTTCGATCTCACCGGGAACGATTTTGTGGGCTATGAGATTGGCCCCGAATTTCAACGTGTTGCCTGAATTCAGGTACCAGGAATAATCTTGCTTCAGGTTGAAATCCTGAATCCGCGAACCCAGAATTACATCCTTATCGCCCGAAAGATCAATCTGATAGGAATAATTGCTGAAAATAAACGAGCTGTTCGAAAATAATTTTTCATTGATCGTATGGTTCAGCCTGACCGTTGAAGTCTTGCTTCCCCAGTCAAAGCCAAACTGATCTTCCATCCTGAATTTGTCGCGTCCCAGATAGCCCGAGATGTACAAGCGGCTTTTATCGTTCAGTTTGAAATTAGTTTTCAGGTTCAGGTCGTAAAAGTATAACTGAGCATCCCGCAGATCTTTGTCAGGCGCAAAATTCAGGAACAAATCGGCATAGGTGCGCCGTGCGCTGACGATAAAAGAACTTTCGTCTTTCTTTATAGGCCCTTCGAAACTAAGATTCGACGAGATTAACCCCACGTCGCCGGTTGTTTGATAAGCATTCATGTTTCCCTCTTTCATCCGAATGTCGAGCACCGATGATGCCCGGCCACCAAATTCGGCAGGAATGGCGCCTTTCATCAAGTTGGCATCGCGTATCGCTTCGGAATTGAAGACCGAGAAAAAACCCAACAAATGAGAGGCATTGTAAACCGGCGCTTCATCCAGAAGTATCAGGTTTTGATCGATTCCCCCGCCCCTGACATAATATCCCGTGTTTCCTTCTCCTGCCGGTTTTACGCCCGGCATGAGCTGGAGGGTTTTTATCAGGTCGCGTTCGCCCATAAACACGGGAATTGTCTCAACCTGTTTTGGTGTGATTTTGACACTGCCCATGTCAAGCGAAGTGATGTTGTGTGCCGAACTGTTGCCATAAACCTCCACCTTGCCAAGCTCAAAACTGATGGCTTTCAGTCTTACATTTAACACCCGGTTGGCATGTAGGTTAACCGCGATCGTCTGTGGCTCATAGCCCATTGCCCTGATGATTACCTGGTAATTACCCTCAGGAATGGTGAGCGAATAAAAGCCGTAGGCATTGCAAGCTGAACTGAAAGAGGTGTTATGGACCGATAAAACTGCTCCTGCCAGATTTTCCCCTCCGGAGGCATCGGTGATTGTTCCGCTCAGAGTATATTTCTGTATCGAGAATGCTCCGTGAAAGAACAATACGAAACCTAGCATGACAAAAATCCGGCGAACAACCATATCCTCATTGAAATTTGATTTCTAAATATAGATTTATTCCTATGAGGATGGAAATTTCAAAGCTGAATTTCAGGCTTTTTCAGTTTTTTTAACCTTTTCGGGGTATCTTCAGGTTTCGTGAATGTTAATGTCCGTCGGTATTCTGCAGCGCTTTTACTTTATGTACGAGCAACGTGATTCCGATGCCGAAGAATCCGATTACAGCGAAAGAATAACGCAAACCGGCTATTTCTGAAATATACCCGATTAACGGAGGCCCCATCAGAAAACCGAGAAAACTAACGCTGGAAACGGTAGCCAGCGCTATTCCGGGAGGTATTTTCCCGTGTTTGCCGGCAGTACTGTAAACGGTTGGCACAATGCTCGAAACGCCCAGACCAACCAGCATAAAAGCAATGGTGCATGGAATCAGGTAAGGGAACAAAACTGCGGTGAACAATCCCGTTGAAATCATGGAGCCACACACTTGCAGCAGTCGTTTTCGCCCTATCTTCGAAATCAGGTAGTCGGCCAGGAAACGGCCCGTTGCCATCATGATCATGAATGAAGTATAACCCAGAATGACCAGGGACGACGGAGATTTGACCACATCTTTAAAATACACGCCGCTCCAGTCAAACATGGCTCCTTCGCTGGCCATGCTGCAAAAGCCAATGATCCCGAGCTGCAGAAGAATGCTGTCGGGTTTCGAGAAAAATTTACGGCGCGGCTCATCCTGATTTTGTGCTGATTTACCACGAATCAGGTAAGAATGGTTCATGCCCAGGATGGTCCACACAATCAGGAGGATAATCAGAAAATGCCAGATTGGAGCCACTTTCAGGTTAATCATGGTCAACCCGATCAGTGCGCCGGTAAAACCTGCCAGGCTCCACCCGCCATGAAACGAGGCCATGATTGGCCGCTGGTAAAGGCGTTCGGCGGCAACACCCTGCGTATTGACCGAAATATTGCACAGGTTGGCCGACAGTCCAAATAAAAACAAGGCAAAAGCCAGTTGCCAGCCCTCTTTTACCAATCCGATATTCATCAGGAAAAGGGAATAAACCGGGAATGCAAAAAGCAATACCTTGCGGCTGCCAAAATGAGTAACCAACTTTCCGGAAAAAGGCATCATCAGGAACTGACCGACAGGCAACGCAAACAGGATGCTGCCGAACAAAGCATCGCTGAGATGAAGTGCGGTTTTGATATCCGGAATTCTGCTGGCCCAGGATGAAAAGCACAGTCCCATACAAAAATAAGCCAGCGAAACGGCTAATCGTATTCGTCTTTTTCCCGGAGCCGTTTCGGCTTGTCCGGGTATCGTTATCGAAAAATCGGTCATATTCTGTTTTCTGAATGAAAAGGGCCTCCTGATCGATGATGAAACCTTCCCTGCTTTCTCGGCCCTCTTTAACTGTGTGCAAAAATAGAGAACCTCTTTTCTTTGGGTTAAAAATCACTAGTCACGGTTATCAGATTTATCAATCATTTCAAAATGCAAGATTGTTTCGGTTCTGAGCATAGCACATGGTAAGCCGGTATAAAACTGATTTTACTTACCAGGGGCTGTAATTTTCAGGTTCGATATTACACGAATAAGCCTGAAGTTTACCAATTAATCACTAAAAAGCCGATTATGAATATTCAGGATTGCATCAGGTTTGCCAACGAGAACCCCTTATGTTCGCTGGCAACCGTTGAAAACGATCAGCCAAGGGTTCGGATATTGGGTTTCTGGTTTGCCGACGAAACAGGATTTTATTTTCAGACAGGCTCAGCCAAAGAAATCCCGGGCCAACTTGCGAAGAATCCCAAGGCCGAAGCTTGTTTTTACAAGCACGAAGGTATGATTGGCACCATGCTGCGGGTTGCCGGTGAAGTTGAGTTTGTTACCGATTTAAAATACCGGGAAAAAGCCCTGAATGACCGCCCGTTTTTAAAGAGTTTTGGTTTAACCGTGAATAGCCCGGGCCTGGTTCTGTTTCGGATCAGTCATGGACAGGCTCATTTCTGGACCATGGAGAACAACCTGAAACCCAAGGAAATCATTGAATTTTAGTTGAGAAGTCAAATACCCGACTTTTGAATTTACGCTGAATGGTGAGGTGAAACGTGTTCCGGGGCTGGGAGTGCACGAATGAATTAGATAAAAAAATCCGGTCGAACCGACCGGATTGTATCATAGATTTATTGAATCCTACTCCCATTTAACGGTTTTCGAATCGAGCGTAATAAACTGGACATTATTGCCTTTGTCACTTGTCGCCCCGGTTTCGAATTTAACACCAAGCAACTCAACCACATAATTGGTATCGGCCACAGGTGTTTTGCCGGTAGCCCATCCCAGTGTGGTGGCCCCGAATTCGTATTCAATTTTGTCGGAAGCAAGCAGGACACTCGAAAACAACACTTCTGATTTATTGGCCGAATACAATTTCACGACATAAGAGTCGGCACTCTGAAGTTTATCCCAGGTTGTTTTCAGTTGATGAGAAGCCATTGTTGCCGTTTTGATAGCGATAGCGGTCAGTTTTTCGTCGCCCACAGCATCTTTTCCGGTAAGCTTTTCATCGCTTGTTGAGGTAATCTCGAACGAATAATCTCCTTTTGCAGGCAGTTCGCTGGTGTAATCGGCCGTTTGCGGAATATACACGAACTGTCGTTTGGAAGAAGTTGCTGTCAGTTGATACACTTTACCGCCAGTTCCCGGGGCAGTTACCTTGGCCGATTTGATTTCATAGTTTGCAGTTGCATAAACCACGATCCCGTATTTCACGCCGGCATCGGTTTTAATGTCCTGAACAAAAACATCGACATTCGCCTTCAGTGGATCCGGATCATCGTTTTCACACGAAACCAGGGTAAAAACTCCAATTGTCAGGGCCAAAAGACCTGCAAACATTTTTTTAAATTTTTCCATTTTTCTTACTTTTGAAATGTTATACAAAAAATACCGGGCATCCCGGTTGTTATAATGAAGGACCGTCCGTGGGGGGCGGTTCTTTTTTTATACCTCAAAAGATGAGTCCTGAATTATGATGGTTGCGTTGAACCTGTAAAATTTTCAGGTATGGAAAAGCCCGATCGAGAATGTTTCGGGTATGTAGTAAACATTTCGGGCAGTGAAATTGTCGTATATCCCAAACAAGAAAACATTAAAAATGAAACGTTTAGGAATTCTAATCCTGGTTGCATTGCCAATAATTGCCTTTGCACAGAAGAACGATACAACAAATAAAACTAGATCAATGAATTACAACAAACTGAATGAACTGGAGCGATATGTCATTGAAGGGAAAGGCACAGAACGTCCTTTTACCGGAATCTACTATAAGCACAATGCCCCCGGGACCTATCTGTGCAAAAAATGCAATGCGCCTCTTTTCCGATCAGCCGATAAATTTGACACAAATTGCGGTTGGCCCAGTTTTGATGATGAAATAAAAGGTGCTGTAAAACGGTCGAAGGATGTCGATGGTCGCCGTACCGAAATTACCTGTGCCAATTGTGGAGCTCATCTGGGACATGTGTTTGTTGGCGAGGGATTTACGCCTAAAAACACCCGTCATTGTGTCAATTCAGTTTCCCTTAATTTTCTGCCGGATAAACGATAAAAAAAGCCTCTGAACAGCAATTTGTTCAGAGGCTTTTTACTGATGCAAGCATCAGTATTCCTCCAGTTAAATATTCAATAGCTTTTGAATATCAAGTAGATTCGTATCGATGCTATGGTTTAGTTTAACTGCTTTGTTAAACGGGACATGCACAATTTTCTCGTTGTCAAGGCCGATCATGATGCTCTTTTGGTCATCTATTAAGGCATCAACTGCGGCAACTCCCATTTTTGTAGCATTCACACGGTCTTTGGCCGTTGGCCTTCCACCCCGTTGAATATGCCCCAAGATCGAAACGCGCACATCCAGATCTGGATGAGTTTTACGGACTTCTTCGGCAATTTTCAAAGCACCTCCAGCTTCATCACCTTCAGCAACCATGACAATTCCACTAGTTTCCTTGTTTTTGTATCCTTTGTTCAGGAACCGTTTCAGTTGTTCATGCTGTTCTTTTGACTCTGGAATTAAAATGACTTCTGCACCACAGGCAATTCCCCCGTTGAGAGCAAGCAGGCCGGCTTCACGCCCCATTACTTCAACAAAGAAGATCCTTCCGTGCGACCTGGCAGTATCTTTAATTTTATCCACCGCTTCAACTACTGTATTCAGGGCTGTATCGTAACCAATGGTGTAATCGGTGCCATACATATCGTTATCAATGGTACCTGGAATTCCAACAAACGAAATATCATATTCCTGCGACATCACCAAAGCGCCGGTAAAGGAACCGTCTCCGCCAATCACAACCACAGCATCAATTTCAGCCTTTTTCAATTGCTGGTAAGCTTTTTCACGGCCTTCCGGAGTTCTAAATTCGGCACTGCGGGCTGTTTTTAACATGGTTCCGCCCAATTGCAGGATTCCACTTACGTCGGACGATTTCAATGGAACAAAATCGCCCTCAATCATTCCCTGATAACCGCGCCGGATGCCCACTACTTTCAGCTTATTGGCAAGGGCTGCACGGGTTACTGCCCGGATTGCAGCATTCATGCCCGGGGCATCTCCCCCGGAAGTAAAGACTCCTATCTTCTGTAATTTCCTCCTCTTCATCGGAGCTTCCGAATTATTCTCTGTTTTAGCCATAATTCCTGTTTGTGTTTTGAATTTATCAAGATAAAGTAAGTCAAAGAATTTTGCAAATATCTATTTACAAGTTGAAAATAAACCGAAGATTAAGAAAGACTTAAAATTGTCGGATCTTGTCAGCAACCTGTTCCATCAGCCATTGCGGAGTGGAAGTCGCGCCACAGATTCCAACAGTTTCTACTCCTGTAAACCATTCAGGTAAAACATCTTCAGGTGATGAAACGAAGTAACTGTTCCTATTGTTTTTTCTACAGACATCAAAGAGCAACTGAGCATTAGAACTTTGGCGGCCACCAACAAAAATGATCCGGTCATATTTTCGGGCAAATCTGGACAGATGAGGAACCCGGTTCGAAACCTGTCTGCAAATGGTGTCATGCGACTCAACGGATCCTGTTTTCGACCATTGCTGAACATTCGAACTTAATTTATTGAATTCGTCGATCGATTTGGTAGTCTGCGAGAATAAAATGACCGGGCGTTCGGGATCAATTTTCCGGTAATCGTCGGGATGTTCAATGATAAGCGCCAAATTATTAACCTGACCGGCCAATCCGGTAACTTCGGCATGTCCTTCATGCCCAAAAATAACCACTTGCCCGTTTTCAAGCGACATTGTTTCTCCAGCTTTTTTAACCCGTTTTTGAAGCTTCAGCACTACCGGACAGGTAGCGTCGATAAGCGTAATGTTGTTTTGCCTGGCGTATTCATAAGTCGAAGGCGGTTCGCCATGAGCGCGGATCAAAACTTTGCAATTTTTCAGCCTGAAGAATTCATTGTGGTCAATGGTTATCAACCCCAACTCCTGAAGCCGGCTCACTTCCAACTCGTTATGCACAATATGCCCCAGTGAATAAAGCACTTCTGCGTTTTTCAGCGTTTCTTCAGCTTTCCCGATGGCATTCACCACGCCAAAACAAAACCCCGATTTTTGGTCAATTTCGATAATCACAATTTTTCAATACTTTAAGGATTCAATCGTTCTTCAACCTTTTGGATGACCCATTCCAACTGTTCTTCACGGGTCATGGCGCTGTTGTCTAAAATCAAAGCATCGTCGGCTTTTCGAAGCGGGCTGGCTTCCCGGGTCGAATCGATGAAATCGCGATTCTTTACGTTTTGCAGGATTTCGTGGTAAGAAACGGCTTCCCCTTTGGCTGTCAGTTCGTCAAAACGGCGTTGGGCGCGTATTTCAGCCGAAGCGGTGACAAACAATTTCAATTCGGCTTCAGGAAAAACCACGGTGCCAATGTCGCGGCCATCCATCACAATTCCCTTATTTCTACCCATTTCCTGCTGCAATTGCACCATTGCTTTCCGAACTTCGACAACGGTGGAAACAGGACTCACATTCTGGGATACAGGCAATTGTCTTATTTCATCTTCGACGTTTTCACCATTCAGGTAAGTGTCGCTTTTTTGCAGGGCAGGATTGTATCGGAATTCAATTTTTATTTCAGGAAGGGCGTTAATCAGTTTTTCCCGGTTTACTTCACCATCGGCGATCAGATGATGTCTCAGGGCATAAAGCGTAACAGCACGATACATAGCCCCGCTGTCGATAAAAACATATCCGAAACGGGCGGCCACTGCTTTGGCAATCGTGCTTTTACCGCACGACGAATGCCCATCGATGGCTATAATTATTTTGCGATTAGTCATTATTTTAAAGTTTGCAGCAAATATAAGGCATTTCGAAGCACAATTACCTTTTCGGAATTGCCCAAAGTTTGGGAAAGTTGGTGGATCCGGGATCGTATTCAAAAACTGTTGACAAATCAACTTTTTCATGATGCTTTTTTCTTTCATTTGGTGTAATTTATGAATTCACACAATCACCAATACACGAAAAACCATTCATTAATTCAATAAACGATGCAGAAAATCTCCTTTAAAGTATTGGCTTTGGCCATGTTGGGATTCAGTTTTGGGGCTAAAGCCCAGGACGAGGCCCGGTTGATGCGTTATCCCGACATCAACAAAAACCTGATTGCCTTTGTGTATGCCGGCGACATCTGGTCGGTTGACGCCAATGGCGGAGAAGCCCGCCGACTGACTTCTCATTCCGGACAGGAACTTTTTCCAAAAATTTCACCCGACGGCAAATGGATTGCTTTCTCGGGCGAATATTCCGGAAGCCGCCAGGTTTTTGTGATGCCATCTTCGGGAGGAACGCCCAAACAGCTTACTTTCTACAACTCGGTGGGTGTCATGCCTCCCCGGGGCGGTTACGATGATGTGGTCCTAGATTGGACTTCAGACAGTAAAAACATCCTGATCCGGGCAAACCGTACACCTTTTGGCGACCGCAACGGGAAGTATTTCATGGTGAATATTGATGGCGGACTGGAAAAGCCCCTGCCGATTGTTAACGGTGGTTTTGCTGTTTTATCGCCCGACGACAAAAAGATTTGCTTCACCCCTGTTGATCGTGAATTCCGCACGTGGAAACGATACAAAGGCGGCCGGGCAACCGATTTGTGGGTTTACGACCTGGAGAAAAACACTTCGGAACAAATTACCGATTTTAAAGGAACCGACCAGCTTCCGACCTGGTTTGGCGACAACATCTATTTTGCCTCCGACCGTGACCTGAAACTGAATATATATCAGTACAATACCCAAACAAAGGCACTCAGGCAACTAACAACCCATGCTGATTTCGATTGCATGTGGCCTTCAGGCGAAAATGGGCAAATGGTTTACGAGAATGGTGGGTATTTGTACAAACTGAACTTGCAAACCGGCAAGGAAGAAAAAGTGAATGTCAGTATTCATTTCGACAATCCGAACATTGTGCCATACTACAAAAATGTAAAAGACTTTGTTCAGAGTTTCGAGGTTTCGCCAACCGGCAAACGTGCGCTGATTTCGGCCCGTGGCGACATTTTTTCGATTCCTGCTGAAAACGGCCCGACCTATAACCTGACCAATACTCAAGGCGTTCGCGAAATTTATCCGCGCTGGTCGCCCGATGGGAAGTACATTTCATACTATTCTGATGCTTCAGGCGAATACGAAATCTACCTGCTCGAAAATAAGAAAGATGCCAAACCGCGTCAGCTCACAAGTGGTTCGTCTGCCTGGAAATACGATTCGGAATGGTCACCCAATAGCAAATACCTTGTTTATTTCGATCGGTCGCTTCAGTTGAAACTGGTGGATGTTGCAACCGGAAACACAACAATTGTGACCCATGCCGACCGCGACGAGATTCGTTCCTATTCGTTTTCACCCGATTCGAAATGGATCACTTACGAAAAAGAAGGAGCCAACGGCCTGGGAGCTGTTTGGGTATACAACATTGAAAATGCTCAAAATCAACAGCTAACCAATGATTCATTCAACGATGGTTCTCCTGTTTTCTCAACCGATGGCAAATACATTTACTTTGTTTCTGACCGCGATTTTAACCTCGATTTTTCCAGCTTCGAATTCAATTACCTGTACAACAAATCGACCCGGATCTATGCAGTGGCATTGAAGGCTGACTGCCCTAAACTTTTCAGGGATAAAAACGATGTTGAACCGGTGAAAGAGGCCGAAAAACCAAAAGAGGAACCAAAAAAAGATAAGAAAGCCAAAGAGGAAACGAAACCATCAACTGAAGAGAAAGTTAAGGTTCAGATCGACTTTGATGGAATAAATTCCAGGATAACAGCTTTTCCTTTAGCAGCAGGAAACTATCGCAACCTGATTGCTGTTGACGGCGGAATCCTCTATATTGGAGAAGGCGGACTGCACAAATACTCGATCGAAGAGGAAAAAGACGAAGAAGTGATGGATCGGGTTGGCCGGGCCATTGTGAGCGCCGATGGTAAAATGATGATGTACCAATCAGGGAAAGATTTTGGAATTGCCAAACTGATGCCCGGGCAAAAAGAAGGAGCCGGCAAACTGAATCTGGACGACATGATCATGAAAATTGATCCGAAAAAAGAATGGGCTCAGATTTACAACGACGGATGGCGAATTTTCCGTGATTATTTCTACGTAAATAACCTGCACGGAGTCGACTGGAAAGCTATTAAAGAGCGTTACAATCCACTAATTCAATATGTTAGCCACAGGGCCGATCTGGATTATATTTTGGGTGAAATTATTTCGGAAACGAACACCGGACACTCGTACGTTGACTGGGGCGATTTTGAACGGGTAAAACGTGTGGATACCGGTTTGCTGGGTGCTGAATTGAAAGCAGACCAAGCTTCAGGAAAATACCAGATCACAAAAATTTACCAGGGCGAAAACTGGAACGAAGAACGCCGCTCGCCCCTGACTGAACAGGGCGTGAATGTTAAAGAAGGAGATTTCCTGATTGCCATCAACGGAACTGAATTATCCCTGACCCGGAATCCTTATGAATTGCTGGAAAACACAGTTGGTAAAACTGTGGAAATTACAGTCAATTCGAAACCAGAAAGCGCCGGGGCCAAAACATATACCATCAAGCCCATTGCCAGCGAACTGGAATTGTTTTACCTGAACTGGGTAAACGAACGCCGTGCCTTGGTTGACAAGCTTTCGGGTGGGAAAATTGGGTATATTCATGTTCCCAATACGGCAGTTGAAGGAAACCGTGAATTGTTCCGGGGTATGTACGCTTATCACGAAAAAGAAGCACTGATCATCGATGACCGGTACAACGGCGGAGGTTTCATACCCGATGTAATGACCGACCTACTCGACCGGAAAACACTCAGCTACTGGCAGCGCAATGGTCTAGCCTCGATGAAAACGCCTGGTATTGCCCACAATGGTCCTAAAGTAATGCTGACTAATGGATATTCGTCGTCGGGTGGCGATGCCTTCCCTTATTATTTCCGCAAAAAAGGTTTGGGCCAATTGATTGGAACCCGCACCTGGGGCGGTCTGGTTGGCATGTCAGGCAATGCCGGACTGGTTGACGGCGGCTACATTGCCGTGCCACGATTCGGCATATACGACGAAAACGAACATTGGATTATTGAAGGAGTTGGCGTTTCACCCGATATCGAGGTTGTTGACCGCCCCGAACAATTAGCCAAAGGAATCGATCCCTGTATTGAAAAGGCGGTAGAAGTACTACTAAAACAACTTCAGGAAAATCCAGTTAAAAAGGTTGAAGCCCCCACTCCACCCGACCGCTCTGGATGGAATGAGCAAATGAAGTAGGTAAATGTTCATTGAATTTTGAGAACAAAAAAACAGGTAATCTTCACCGATTACCTGTTTTTTTTCGACAACCTCACTTTAAAAGAAAGATTAACCACTTCGAAAAAAATTAATCCTTTCAATCCTATTTCAGCCTGACATATTTTTCGATGGTATAATTGCTCTTGTCAACTTGCCACATGTCGTTAACCGGCCAGGTTTGATAAAGGGTGTCTCTCTTTATTTCTATTAGCATTTTAGGTTGTGTTCCTATCCATTGTTTATTAACATGGTACAATATGGTTTCGATGTATTGATTTCCCTGGAGAGTGTAAGTTCCTCCACCATAGTTGTCAATCTCTTTCGAGCCAACTTTAAACCGCCCCACAAATACAAAGTGTCCTTCTGACCATGCTTTCACTTGAGAACCAATGACATCTTTACCTACATATCTACCAATAACGGTATCTCTTGCCACAGATTGGTAATAAACCAGACTCCAGGCTCCATCAATTTTCCGGTGTTGCTTTTCATTTGTATTGCAACTCAATGCAATGATTGAAATCACCAGTCCGAAGATAATTTTTGCTTTCATAATTTTAGTTTTTAGTGATGGATTTTTGGTTTGTTTCTCTTAACACAGTTTATTACGTTTTTATGATATTAAAGTTCTCTTATTTAAAAATAATATTTAACAGACAGAACCAGATTTTGAATGTGCTTCATTCACTTGTACATTGAGAAACGGAGAGGATTGAATTGCTGAAGAGTATATATTTGAATAATATTGACTTGCATAGAAATGATTAGTCCCGACAAATTTCTCAAAATCGGTCGGGACTAATTTATATGTGTTACTAAAATCCAGATAAATAACAGAGCCTTCAGAGAAACTCCAGAAATTGTGTCATTGGTACTTCCAGCTATTATAATTGGCTATTAACCAATCATTTCCATTCCTTTTTCAAAATTTCGTTTGCCTTTCTGAGCTGTTACCTGGCTCACCGGTCCGGCAATGCAACCACCTTCACAGGCCATTACCTCAATAAATTGCGCCGGGGCTTTTCCCTTCGAAAATGCTTTCAGCAGGTTGATTGACTTTTTATTCAGACCGTCAACAGATAACGATTTGACATCAATTTTTAGGTTTTGTGCTCCAATGGCTGCGATTACCCCTCCTGAAAGTGCAAAACCACGGGCTTCGCCGGCAATCTTGTCAAGTTTAATTTCTTCACAATCAGCGGGTTTAATATCCGTTGCTTCAAATATAGAATCAAGCTCCGAAAAACTTAATACAAAATCAACAAATTCGTTATCAATAGCTTCTTTTCGCTTGGCTACACAGGGGCCGATGAAGACAGTTTTTGCTTCAGGATGAAGTTTTTTAACCATTTCGGCAGTATAGTGCATGGGCGAAGCAGTATCTGAAACGAAGGGTTGCAGGCTTTCAATATGTTTCCGGGTAAGCTCAACATACGACGGGCAGCAGGAAGTTGTCATAAACGGTGCTCCTTCGCCCAGTCGATGGACCAGTTCTTCTGCTTCGTTTCGCGTGGTTATTTCAGCACCTGCAGCCACTTCTACCACCTTGGAGAAACCTATCATTTCGATGGCTTTCATTACTTTGGCCGGATGTACATCATACTGGCCAAACAAGGCAGGCGCAACCATCGCAATTGTTTCCTGTTTCTGCTGAATGCTTTTCAGAACATCAATCAAATTGGAGATTTCGTAAATCGAACCGAACGGACAGGCATTCTGGCAACGTCCACAATAAATACATTTGCTTTCGTCGATATATTCAATTCCTTGTTCATTTTTCGAAATAGCATTCACAGGGCAAGCTTCCTCGCAAGGGACAGGTACATAAACAATGGCATGATACGGGCAATTCTCCTTACAAAGTCCGCAGTTCACACATTTATCCGATTTAATTTCGGCAGTTCCCGCTGCATTGAAACGGATGGCATTCTTGGGACAGTTCATGATACACGGGCTGGCAACGCAACCACGGCAAATATTGGTTACAATATAACTAACCTTTACACACGAGGTACAGGCCTCGTCAACCACAGTCAGCACTTTTTTCGAAGGCTGGGGCCTTTCAATGGCCCTACGGGCAAATTCCGATAAGGGAGTCAGCTCGTCTTGCTCTTCTTCAATGCCAAGCCCGAGAATAGGCATCAGTTTATACCTGACAACCGCACGCTCTTTATAGATGCAGCAACGGCGTTGTGCCGGAATTTCGCGTGGCGACATTTCAATCGGAATGCGGTCGATCCCCTCAATCAGGCGGTTTTCATTAAAAAGCCGGACGACCTTTCGAACAAGTTGCCGGCGAATGATCATGGTATTGTTTAGATAAGCCATTCGTTTATTTTAAATCGGTCGGCAAAGATAAATCAGTATTCTGGTAAACAGAACCAGAAACAATAATTTCAGAAAAACTTAATTCTCTGGTGCACTTGGCTTCAGATTGAAAGCAAAAAAAGTAGTATTTACAGCATTAATAGATTGAAAACAAAGTTGTTTTAAATCGGCATCCTGAATTAATATACAGTAATTACCTTTGTTCGTGTAGTATCCAAATCATTATTTTCGAAATAGCTAATTTTGATTTTTACACCGTTTCCCGCGAGAAATGACATATTTAGATTACTAGGCCTTCCACTCTCTAAAACTTCAAAGAACTGAAAATTCTTTTTGTCATAAACCGTTGCTTTCCAATTGGTATCTGATTCTAATCTATATCCCCAATACCCATGAGACAAGTCGCCACCTTCAAGATATTCCATCTTAATTTTTAAACTCTTGCCTGGGGGAGCAATAGCCGAAAAACAATAATTTGTATCAAACCCTTCATAAAAAACTGAATTATTTTCGCTCAATACATTTAAATTGCCAGATACAGTTTCAGGATAAATGAATTCAGGATTATCTTCCTTTTTGCAGGAAAACAGAGACAAAAAAATAAAGATAGAAATGAATCCAATTGAAGAATAAGTTTTCATGCGTAATTATTTTTTGCAAACATAAGCAATATTTAACAATGCTTTTATGTGATGTCAATATTATTTTAATCAAAAAGTACTTGATACTTTAACAAGTAATTCTAAGTTATTGCCATGCCTTTTATTATGGGACATCCATTTTCAAACATTTCATTATTTTTGCCATCATAATTTGTACTGATATGAAAAACAAAAACTATAACATCGCATTGACCCAGATCTCGCTGGACGGGACCCCTGAAGTAAACCTGAAAAAATGTTTGGAATGGATCAGGAAAGCCGCCAAACAGGGAGCCAATATGGTTTGTTTACCCGAATTATACAGTTCGTTCTACTTTTGCCAAAGCGAAAATCATGATTATTTCGAGCTGGCCGAACCGCTTCACAACGATTCGTACAAAGCCTTCAGCGCTTTGGCTGCCGAACTGGGTGTTGTGCTGGTAGTTCCGTTCTTCGAACGCCGGGCATCAGGATTGTACCACAATTCGGCCTATATTATCGACACCGATGGTTCCCAGGCCGGGCTGTACCGCAAAATGCACATTCCCGACGATCCGAGCTATTACGAAAAATTCTACTTCACACCTGGAGACATTGGATTCAAAGCGTTCGACACCAAAGTGGGCAAAGTCGGAACCTTGATTTGCTGGGACCAGTGGTATCCCGAAGGTGCCCGGATTACTGCCCTTCAAGGTGCCGAGGTTTTATTTTACCCCACAGCTATCGGCTGGCATCCTCACGAAAAAGCACAATACGGAGTAAAACAACACGATGCCTGGCGCACTGTTCAGCGTGGACATGCGGTGGCCAACGGAATTTTTGTGGCGGCATGCAACCGCGTAGGCTTCGAAAAACCAGTTGAATCGTCTGCCGGAATAGAATTCTGGGGAGCCTCATTTATTGCTGGTCCTCAAGGTGAAATACTGACAGAAGCTTCGCATGACAAAGAAGAAATTCTGATTGCAGAAATAGACCACGCTCTGATGGAAGATGTCCGCCGCAACTGGCCTTTCTTTCGCGACCGTCGCATTGATGCGTATGGAGATATTACCAGGAGGTTTATTGACTAAAGAGGAACAGGTGAAAAAATCAATCGCCATCTTGTTGTTGCTGAGTCAATTTTCGTGCAACACTCCCAAAAAGCAGGAAGGATTAATCCTGAAGGTTCAGTATCAACCGGAAAAAACATACAAAATATCCACCATCAGAGGTACCGAAACGGTGATCACTTATTCCGGGGAAGCCATTGCCATGCGAAAAATAAAAAGCATGCGCATAAAAAACCCGACCATTTTGAAGGTTAAAACAAAAACCGATATGGAATTGGGAACCGGGAAATGTGTGGAAAAAACAGACTTCCCGGTAACTTTAACCTATAAAAAGACCATGAGCCTTGATGGGAAAAACAAAATTCCTGAAGGTACTGAAATTCAAGGCAAAATTATTGGCGAGCACCAGCCTGTTTTCAATTCGGTTATTTCCGGTACGCTCAGTTTCGACCAAAAAGCCCAGCTTTTGCAATCCGTTCAGAATACTTTCGAGCAATTCGAATTTCCGGAAAAGCAGCTCAAGATAGGAGATCAATTTTCCATCGATCGTCCGGGTTCAATTGCCATGGAAGGCTCGGTCATCGAAACGGTGGTTACTTCTACCTATAAACTGGTCGGCGTTAAAAATGGCATGGCCGAGTTTGAGCTTAGCCAAAACTACCAGATGACCCCCAAAATGATAGATAACTCGTTTACCGGCAAAGGCATCGGCAAGGGAAAACTGACTTACGACATTGAAAATTGCCTGATTGCCGATTATTCATTACGAACAGAGCTGGAAATGAATAAAAAACTTGATTATTTTGAATTCGACCTGAAAACAGTTAATGAGTTCAGCCAGTCGACCCAAATGACCAAACAATAGCCCCGTATTTAGAACATCCACAAAGAAATAAAACCAGAATAAATATGAACTCCATTTTCCGCCGATTTCCTGCTGAATGGGAAAAACACCAGGCCACACTGTTATCGTTTCCGTCTGAAGGCCGCGACTGGCCAGGAAAGTATCACGCTATCAAATGGGCATTTGTTGAAATGATCAAAAAAATAACGACCTACGAACCGGTTATCCTGGTTGTGAAATCAGACGAAATGCGGGAGAAAGTAGCAGTTATGCTTGGACAGGCGCATGTTGATCAGTCGGTGGTGAGTTACATCATTAAGGATACCAATCGCAACTGGATGCGCGATTCAGGGCCGGCCATAGTAAAAACTGCCGGTGGCGGTCGCGAAGCCATTCAATTCGGGTTCACCGGATGGGCTAAATACAAGAATCACAAAAAAGATCAGGGAACTCCCGCTGCCGTTGCCCAGCACTTGAAATTACCCCTTGTTCAGGCTACCTATAATGATAAAATGGTCGTGCTTGAAGGCGGTTCCATTGATGTGAATGGTTGCGGAACGCTCATCACGACTGAAGAATGTTTGATGGATCCGGTGCAACAAATACGCAACAAGGGGTTTCGTAAAGAGGATTATGAAAAGGTGTTTCGCGAATACCTGGGGGTGACCAACACCATCTGGCTGGGCGAAGGTATTGAAGGCGATGACACGCACGGACACGTGGATGATATTTGTCGCTTTGTCAACCGAAATACAGTTGTTGCTGTTCAGGAACCGAACACTGCTGATCCCAACCATCATAAATTGGAAGCAAACCTTGAGATACTGCGGAATGCACGGCTTGAAAACGGCGAAAAACTGAACGTGGTGACCATGCCTATGCCAACACGGCTCGATTTTGAAGATTTAAGGCTTCCGGCCAGCTATGTAAACTTTCTGATGACTAACGGGTGCGTACTAATGCCTACCTTCAACGATAAAAATGACTACAAGGCATTGGGAATTCTCACCGATTTATTCCCTGGACGCGACGTAATCGGGATCAGCGCTGTTGACCTGGTTTGGGGACTGGGAACCCTTCATTGTTTAAGCCACGAAATAGCAGAATAAATACAATAGCCAGAAAAAAAAGAGAGTCAAAAATGACTCTCTTTTTTTAGTGCCCAGAACAAGACTCGAACTTGCACACCGTAACCGGCACCAGCCCCTCAAGCTGGCGTGTCTACCAATTTCACCATCTGGGCTTGAATTTTGTGTGTGCAAAACTATAAAAATTCTTAATATACGCTCAATGTTCAGCAAAATAATTTCAAAGTTATTTATCTTTGATGGGCTCTGAAACAAGGTTCAGCCTTGATAACAAACAATTGCAAATAGTCGGTGTATGAAAAATTTTTATCTTCCTTTAGTTTTTAGTTTTCTGGTTACGTTGGGATATTCACAAGTAAAGAAAATTGAAGTTACTCATTATCTGTTCCCCGAGTTTAAAAAAGGTACGGTATTAATGAAAAATGGATTGAAAAATGAGGCCAACCTCAATTACAATTCACTGACTGAAGAAATGGTCTTCGAAAATAAAGGGACCAAATTGGCAATGACCCAAAAGGAACTTGTTGATACCGTTTATATTGATGGCCGCAAATTCTTGCCAACAGCTAAGAATTTTATCGAGCTGATCTACAAATCAAAATACGAATTGTATGCTGATCATAAATGCAGCATTAAAGACCCGGGGAAACCGGCTGCCTACGGAGGAACATCACAGACATCCTCATCTACAAGCTATTCTTCATTCTTGGCAAACGGAAAAGCTTACGAACTTCAATTACCAGTTGGTACTGAAACCAACCCCTCCATTGATTATTGGATAAAAAAAGATGGCGTTTCCTACAAATTTCTTAGTCTCAGGCAACTATCAAAACTATTCGAGGATAAAAAAGAATTGTTTAAGGAATATGTCAGTAAAAACAACGTTAAATACGAAAAGCAACAAAGTCTCATTGATTTGATCCGGTTTCTGGAAACACATTGATATACTGGTTATTTCAATGTAAATACATAACGGCAATATCCTCAAATGCTTTACGGTTTGGCCATTTCTGATCCCAGGCATCGCCTGCAATTTTTTCAATTCTCCCCCTGAAATCAGAGAGAATCCCCTTTTCAGATGCAAAGCGCATGGCTTCTTCGAACGACTTATAGATACTGGTATAAAATGCTTCCTGACGGATGTAATGTTCGCCGGAAAATGTTTGTGCTATTTCGATATTGAAAAACATCACATCGGCAAGTAATGAGGGATCAGCATCAAGTAACATGAGCTTTTTAATCCACTTTTGGGCTACCGACCGTCTCAATTTTGCCTTTCGGCTCCCGACAGGGTAATACTCTTTGCTGATTTGGAAACGACATTGCTCAATTAATTCATTTTCCTTCGGATTAAACGCAAAATCGTAATATTCCTTTACATTCTTAAACCGGTCGTATAAATCGATGATCTGATCTTCCAATTGATCCTTGGTCAACTCTTTGATGTATTTGCGAAGCTCTCGTTTACTCATTAGCGTTGATTAACAATTCCTAATATAAGTTTATAAAAATAAGAAAGTTCACCATAAATTCTGAATTTATACAGAATTTTAAGGTGAACTTCCTCTGTTCAGATCTCCAACTATACAAGTTTAAGATCTCATTCGTTGAAATCCTTCAGAATTACGCGATGTTCGTATAAACTGCC
Organism: uncultured Odoribacter sp.; assembly: GCA_964488805.1. GTDB lineage: Bacteria > Bacteroidota > Bacteroidia > Bacteroidales > Prolixibacteraceae > Aquipluma. The sequence continues at coordinate 129,306 of CAZAVU010000001.1, forward strand.
TGAACATCATCGTCATCTTCGATTTTATCAATCAGTTTTTCAATATCTACCAATTGTTCTTCGGTGAACTCGACCGGGGTATTGGGGATTCGCTGTAGATTAGCTTTAGTTACCTCTATCTTTAGCGAATCAAGAGCTTGCGACATCGACCCAAAATTGGTATAATCAGCATAAGCATATATGGTTCCTTCATTTTCCTCAATTTCTTCCAATCCGGCATCGATCAATTCAAGTTCCAAATCTTCAATGTTCATTCCATCTTTTTTCGCAAATTCGAAAACCGCTTTGCGCGAGAACATAAATTCGAGTGAACCGGTAGGAACCAAAGCCCCTCCAGATTTATTGAAATACGACTTAACATTGGCAACCGTACGTGTTGAATTATCAGTAGCACATTCAACAAAAACCAACACTCCATGAGGTCCTTTGCCTTCATAGTTAACTTCCACAAAATTCTCAGCATCTTTTCCCGATGCTCTTTTGATTGCCGCTTCAATGTTATCTTTCGGCATATTTTGTGCCTTCGCATTTTGAATGGCAGTACGCAATTTTGAATTCATTTCCGGATCAGGAACCCCTTCCCTGGCTGCAACAGTAATTGCTTTTCCTAATTTCGGAAATGTACGTGACATTTTATCCCAACGTTTTTCTTTGGCTGCTCTTCGGTATTCGAACGCTCTTCCCATATTTATTTATTTTTTAGTGACTTCAGTATTGATTTTTTAAACGGCACAAAAGTACAAATTGCAAAGCTTTTTCCCGAACGAATGTCATAAAATAATTATAGCTGAAAAAATCGTCCATTATTGTTGGATAATCAGCCATTAAAAAATATAAAAAGTTATTGTTGGTAAAGTTTTGTACTTTTGTCGCACTATTCTGAAATAGTTCTTGCAATCTGCATTGTTCCGGCCATTGCCAATTTTCGGGCAAAATTCGTGGTGCAAGTTCGTTCTGGGTAAGATTATTGAGATAAAAAAGTATTGACAAGCAACAGATAATACAATACGAATGAAGTTTGAAGAATTTGGACTAAACGATAAACTACTGGAGGCTATTTCATACATGGGATATGAAAAAGCTTCTGAAATACAAGAACTTGCTATCCCGGAAATATTGGAAGGCAAAGATCTTCTGGCTTGTGCACAAACAGGAACCGGGAAAACGGCTGCATTTATGCTGCCTATTCTCGACCATCTGGCCGCCGAAGAAAATCACGATTTAAGTACCTTGATAATTGTTCCAACCCGGGAACTCGCCATTCAGATTAACCAGCAAATACAAGGTTTCTCCTACTTCCTGAATATCAATTCAGTTACAGTCTATGGAGGTCGGGAAGCCTCGGATTGGGACGCCGAAAGCAAGGCTCTGACCAAAGGAACCAACATTATTGTTGCTACCCCCGGGAAATTAATCTCGCACCTGAACCTGGGATATGTAAAATTTGACAAAATCAAACATCTGATTCTGGACGAGGCCGACCGAATGCTGGATATCGGTTTTTACGATGATATTCTCCGCATACTGAGTTACGTTCCTGAAAAAAGACAGACATTGATGTTCTCAGCTACAATGCCTCAGAAAATCAGGGAACTAGCTGCAAAAATCCTTACCAATCCGGTTGAGATCAGCACTGCAATTTCAAAACCGGCCGAAGGTGTTTTGCAGGCTGCATATGTAGTTTTCGAGAACCAGAAAATTCCCGTAATAAATAGTCTGATTTCCGGGAAACCGGATCTTGACAGCATCTTAGTTTTCAGTTCGACAAAGAAAAAGGTTTTTGAAATCGTTAAAAGCTTAAAAAGAGCTGGTAACACTGTCGAAGGCATCTCTTCAGATCTGGAACAAAAAGAGCGGGAAGAAGTACTGATTCGATTCCGATCAAAACGCACCCGTGTGTTGGTTGCAACCGATGTTCTCAGTCGTGGCATTGATATAAAAGACATTAATCTGGTCATTAATTTTGATGTCCCTAGCTCTGCCGAAGACTATGTACACCGGGTGGGCCGCACAGCCCGAGCCGATAAAACCGGTATCGCCATAAGCTTTGTTAACGAGCACGATATGGATAAATTTGACCGGATAGAGAAACTCATTGAAAGAGAAATCATTAAAATTCCCCTGCCACCTGAATTAGGAGAAGGTCCCGAATGGAAGGTCAGTTCCCGAAAAAAAGGCAGGCGTCCTCAGGGAAAAAGAAAATTTTCATCCAACCAAAAACGTAAATCGGACAGTGGAGGAAAAACTCAGGCTGAATAAAACAACCAGCTCTCTCATAAAATCAAGTTGCACACTTGATTGGTAACTTTTACTGCAGCCTGGCTGGCGCGCATCCAACAGAAACAACCATACATCAATAAGTTACTCTACATTTCAAAACAAAATCTTGTTTGAATGTCAACAATTTTGTGGTTTTAATGTCATATTTGTTATATGATTAAAAAAACAGCATATGTTCTCATTCATTAAAAGCCTGAAGGATAAAAACCACCACCCTACTTTCGGGATTTTAAAAATACTCAGGTATATAGGGCCTGGATTGTTGGTAACTGTCGGATTTATTGATCCGGGGAACTGGGCCTCAAACATTGCTGCTGGCGCCAGTTTTGGCTTTACTCTTCTATGGATGGTTTCCTTATCGACCATCATGCTCATCATTCTCCAGCATAATGTTGCTCACCTGGGCATAGCTACAGGCTTGTGTTTATCTGAAGCTGCAACCCAACATACTCCTCGGTGGATCTCACGACCAATTTTAGGAACAGCCATGTTAGCCTCTGTTTCAACTTCACTGGCTGAAATTCTTGGAGGTGCGATTGCTTTACAAATGCTTTGGGGCATTCCGGTTCCAGCCGGAGCTATTCTTGTAGTCTTATTTGTTGGCATCATGCTGTTTACAAATTCTTATGCCTTGATAGAGAAGATTATAATTGCATTTGTTTCCATCATCGGACTATCATTTCTGTACGAATTAAGCCTGGTTGAAATTAACTGGAAGCAGGTCGGCATTTCTTGGGTAGTTCCCTCATTCCCCGAAGGTTCCATTATGATCATTATGAGTGTTCTGGGTGCAGTAGTCATGCCCCACAATTTATTTTTGCATTCCGAAGTTATCCAAAGTCGCCAATGGAACCTCGAAGATGATGCGGTTATTCAAAAACAGCTTGATTATGAATTTGTTGACACTTTAGTATCGATGCTCGTCGGATGGGCAATCAACAGCTCAATGATTATTCTGGCTGCTTCAACATTCTATTCCAGTGGAATAAAAGTCAATGAGTTGCAGCAAGCACAATCGATGTTAGGACCTTTATTGGGGAGCAACGCTGGAGTTGTTTTTGCACTGGCCCTGCTTTTTGCCGGAATAGCAAGTTCAATTACCTCGGGAATGGCCGGAGGAAGCATCTTTGCGGGCTTATTCAGTGAACCGTTCGACATTAATGACAGTCATAGCCGGATGGGCATTGCCTTATCGTTAATTACAGCTCTGGCATTAATTTTTATCATCGGAAACCCATTTAACGCACTCATTGTTTCCCAGATGATTCTGAGCATTCAGCTTCCTTTCACCATCTTTTTACAGATCTATCTGACATCATCTTCAAAAGTAATGGGAAAGTATGCAAATTCGAAGTTAACAACTGCATTAATGCTCCTGATTGGAGTTCTTGTTTCAATTTTGAATATCATGCTTTTTATAAGCTTCCTGTGATCGCAAATCATCTTTGGAGAAAATCCTTTATCTCCTCAACACTCATCCGTTTCACATTGGTTATGATGATATCTGGTCTCACAAAATTACCATATTGGTTGCATTCACTGATGGCTGAACTGAATACATCCTGAATGTCACATTTAACATTCAAAAGAACAATTATGACAGCAAAATTTTCTACGAAACTAATTTCTTCCAGAAGGCCATCTTTCTTTTTAATTGCAAATTCAAGTTCAGTCTGAATCACCTTCCGTTGAACAGAAGAAAATTCCTTCACCTCTTCGTTGCCAATGATAACAGCAAAATATCTTAGTTGCTGTCCTTTTCCCCCTAAGCCGGTCGAAATATACACTTGTTGTTCATCCATCAGCGAACTTTGAATAACCATACGACTTTCCTGCAGAGCCAAAATGCTCCATTCCCTTAGTTCGGGATCCGGATTCTTAGCATATTTTTCAATGGTACGAAAAGCCTCAACCTTTTCCTGAGAAGCCAATAAGACCAACAGGTTCTTTTTTTCGTCCAGTGGCACATCGGAATTAAACAGATCAGCCTGATGCTGCATGATCATTTCTTCAGTAAAACTGGTCTTGAGATCTTTTCCATAATTGAAATATTCCATCTGAAGCTCAACATCAATTTGTTCTTCCAGAATGCTGAAATTATCAGGTAATGAAGAAATCGCTTCCTGAATTTTCTTATAGATATTTTCCTCCTCCATTCGGTTTTTCATAAAGTACAAATTTAAATTAATCCATTCGGAAAAAATAAGAAAACCATATTTTTTAAGCACTTTAACAAAACTTAAATATCTTTGGGTCGTTATTCTTATTTAGAATAAATTAATATAGTCATTATTCGAGTTTATTGTGAGACTTTCTGAAGTAAAAAATAAGGAAACTGTTGTAATAACCAAGGTTTTAGGTCATGGTTCCTTTCGAAAGAGAATTACCGAAATGGGATTTGTGAAAGGGAAAGAGGTTACTGTGATCAAAAACGCTCCATTTAATGGCCCCATTGAATACAAAATCCTGGATTACAACATAACCTTACGACGTACAGAAGCCACCTTAATTGAAGTCGTCAGTAAAGATGATGCAGAAACACAACCGGTTCAAAATTTTGAGGGTGTTATCGACAACGAAACACTAAAGGTTTCCATTAAAGAAAAAGAACGAACAATCAATGTAGCATTAGTTGGGAATCCGAACTGTGGCAAAACGACATTGTTTAACCTTTTATCAGGTTCAAAAGAGCATGTTGGCAACTATAGCGGTGTAACCGTCGATTCGAAAGAAGCTAGCTTCGTTTACAGTGATTATAACTTTAGCTTGTACGATTTACCCGGAACATACTCACTGACAGCATATTCTCCCGAAGAAATCTATGTCAGGAATTTCATCATGAATGAAACTCCGGACATTGTGATCAATGTAATCGATTCGTCGAACCTGGAAAGGAATCTTTTTCTTACCACACAACTAATCGACATGGATATCAAAGTCATTATTGCTTTGAACATGTACGATGAATTGTTAAAGCATGAAATTATTTTCGACTATCAAAGCCTGGGAAAACTAATCGGGATCCCAATTATTCCGACGATAAGCTCAAAAGGGAAAGGGATTCAGAAACTGGTAAAAAAAACCATTGAAGTTTATGAAGATCAGGACCCGATAGTCAGGCACATCCATATCAATTATGGAACAGAACTCGAAAAATCAATTAAGATACTGAGGGCCAAGATAAAAGAAGAGAAGCCCATAACAGACCATATCTCCTCCAGATTTTTGGCTATAAAACTGCTGGAAAGGGACAAACAAACTGCTGAATTGTTAGCGTCTTATCCAAATTATTCTGACATAGAAAAGCTTGCTCAAAACGAGATAAAAAGAATTGAAAGACTATATGATGAAGATAGCGAAACCGTTATCACAGATGCAAAATATGGCTTTATATCCGGAGCTTTAAAGGAAACGTACAAACAACAAAAGAAGAATACAAGCAGTACTTCAGAACGTATTGACAGTGTACTCACTCATACCTACCTGGGGTTCCCAATTTTCATGATGATCATATCGTCAGCTTTTTATGCAACATTCAAAATCGGGATTTATCCCATGGCATGGATTGAAAATCTGGTATCAGGTATAAGCCAGGCAATCACAAATATTCTTCCACAAGGGATGTTAAAAGATTTGCTAATTGATGGAATCATCGATGGAACCGGGAGTGTATTGGTTTTTCTGCCAAACATTTTGATTCTTTTCTTCTTTATTTCTTTCATGGAAGACTCGGGATATATGGCCCGGGCCGCCTTCCTTATGGACAAAATCATGCACCGTTTCGGATTGCACGGTCGATCATTTATCCCAATGGTTATGGGATTTGGATGCAACGTTCCTGCTATTATGGCTACCCGACCCCTGCGTAACCCCGGCGACCGTTTGCTGACCATGTTGATCATTCCATTCATGTCGTGTAGTGCCCGCCTGCCAGTTTATGTACTTTTCATCACCGCATTTTTTCCTGAACAGCCGGGCCTGGTGCTTGCTGGTATATATTTCACCGGAATACTGATGGCATTTCTTACGGCACAGCTTCTTAATCGCACTTTTTTCAAAAATAAGGAAACACCTTTTGTATTGGAACTTCCACCCTATCGGATTCCCACAATTAAAAATATTGTCATCCACATGTGGGATAAAGCACTACAATATTTGCAAAAAATTGGTGGAGTGATACTTATCGGAGTAATTATTATCTGGGCATTAGGATATTTTCCCAGAGAGAGTTATGACAAAACGAATAATCAATCGGACCAAAAGATAAACGAACAAATTGTAAATGTTGCTGGAAATATGGATTCGACTCCGGAAAACTCAGGAATCCGGAAAAGTCATCACCTTCAAAACAGTTATCTTGGAAGACTGGGACAATTCATTGAGCCAGCAATGGCCCCACTCGGATTCGACTGGAAGATGAGCATCAGCCTACTGGCAGGACTTCCTGCCAAAGAAATCATTGTAAGCACTATGGGCGTTTTATATCAGGCCGATGATAACAATAAAGATTCAGGTTTGAGCAACAAACTAAAACAGGAAGAATATATTACAGGCCCGAAAGCTGGTCAGCCGGTTTTCTCAGTCCCGGTTGCTCTCTCGTTCCTTGCATTTGTTCTGATCTACTTTCCCTGTATTGGAGTTATTGCCAGCATTAAAAGTGAATCAGGAAAATTCAAATGGGCCTTATTCGCAATTGTTTACACAACAACAGTTGCCTGGATTGTTTCTTTTATTGTCTTTCAGGTAGCAACTTTAGTCTTAGCATAATATGATACAGGAAACTATAACATATCTGATCATTGCAACTGCATTTGGGGTATTTGCATACAACCTACTCTGTTTCTTTAACTTGAAAGGCAGAAAGACTTCAAATCTTTCAAAGTGTCAATATTGTACGACCTCTTGCGGGTTAAAGGATTTGAATCAGAAAAGCAACGGCAAATCAAAAGACAAGTACCGGTATTACTTATAATTGTTTTAAAGCTTCTATTGTTTTTAGAGGGTCAGTTGCGCCAAAAACAAAGCTTCCGGCTACAAGGATATCGACACCTGAATTATATAGTTTTTTCCCCACTTCAAAATTGACACCTCCATCAACTTCAATCATAGCTTTTGAATTTTTTCGAATGATCATTTCTTTTAATTGGAGCGCTTTACGACAAGTATTCTCGATAAATCTCTGACCACCAAAACCTGGATTAACTGACATCAATAATACCATATCCAACTCTTCAATAATATCTTCTAACAAAGCAACAGGAGTATGCGGATTGAGGCAAACGCTACTCTTTATGCCCAAATCTTTGATTTGTTGAACCGTTCGGTGAAGGTGCGGACAAGCTTCATAATGAACCGTAATAATTGAGGCTCCGGCATTATAAAAATCCTGAATATATCGTTCAGGACTAACAATCATTAAATGAACATCCAGCGGTTTTGTGCTGATTTTATGAACTGCCTGAATAATTGGCAGCCCAAATGATATATTGGGAACAAATACACCATCCATAACATCACAGTGAACAAAATCTGCATCACTGCGATTTAGCATTTCAATATCATTTCCGAGCTTGCTAAAATCAGCCGATAGAATAGAAGGGGCAACGAGTTTCATAGGTTTACATTTTGTCCCCAAATGTAAGATTTTATCCATTTTGTAAAATGGATAAAATAAAAAAAGCTGCAAAATGCAGCTTTATATTGAATCACAGGTAAGCTTTCAGAAGCTTATTCCGATAATTATTTCTCATCTTCTTGATTGTTTTCTCTTTGATTTGTCGCACTCTCTCGCGGGTCAAACCAAATTCGTCTCCAATTTCTTCAAGAGTATGCTGGCGATGACCACTTAACCCGAAATAATACCTGATAACATCAGCTTCTCTATCCCCAAGAGTTGACAATGAACGTTCAATCTCCTTGCAGAGAGACAGTTTCATCAAACCCTTATCTGGACTTAACGATTCCTCGTTCAATAAAATATCATACAAGCTGTTTTCTTCTTCGTCATGTATTGGCGCATCCATCGAAATATGATGTGACGAAACTTTTAAGGCATCCTCGACTACTTCAGAAGAAGTTTCGAGCAGAAAAGCAACTTCATCAGGGGTTGGTTCTCTTTGATATTCCTGTTCAAGTCGGTTGAATGTCTTATTTATCCGCGTAATTGATCCAATCTTATTCAATGGCAACCTAACAATACGAGCCTGTTCAGCTAAAGCTTGCAAAATCGATTGGCGAATCCACCAAACAGCATAAGATATAAATTTAAAGCCGCGGGTTTCATCATAACGTTGCGCTGCTTTAATCAACCCCAAATTTCCTTCATTAATCAAATCAGGCAAACTAAGTCCCTGATTTTGATATTGTTTAGCAACAGAAACCACAAACCGCAAATTGGCCTTGATTAAGGTTTCCAAAGCCTCTTTGTCACCTTTTCTGATTCTTTTGGCTAACTCAACTTCTTCTTCAGCTGTAACTAAGCCAACCCTACCTATCTCGTGCAAATACTTATCTAACGATAAAGTCTCACGATTGGTCACCTGTTTTGCAATTTTTAGCTGTCTCATCGTTTTTAACTTATGAAGTTTATTTGCATGCTAAATGAATACTTGCTAACAACTTAGATTATAGCGAATATAACGATTATAGATTTAATTCTGAAAAATTCAACTTTGAATTTTGTGAAATATACGTTTTTTAAGTTGAATGGTTCATTCCATTGGTTGAATCGCACGTTTTTTAATTTTAATGAATTTCAGAATCATTAGAAAATTCTTCTAAAATCGCCTCAAAAATCCAAAAATCAGGTCTAAAAATGTTTTTAAAACTTTTTTTTGTAATGTTTATGGAATTAGCTATACTTGCAGCGTTATTTCGAACAAGTACTGATTATCCAAAATTATCAATCCACCTTTCTTTTTTAGCACTTAAAAACTGCAAGGATATTAACAAATCAATCAAAAATTATGTATGATATTATTGAATTAAGCAGAAAACTTCTTCCTGACTTAAGAGAGATTGCAAAAGAACTTGATATTAAAAAGATTGAATCTTATAAAAAACAGGATTTGATTTACAAAATCCTTGATACACAAGCTATTTTAGCTTCAGAAAAGAAAACAGAAGATAAAAAATTCAAATCGCCGCGAGACTTAACTACAAAAAAAGAAGAGAATTCTGTTTTTAAACTTTTCAGTCGTAAAAAGGAAGAAAAGCCAGCAGTGGCCGCAGAAGAAAATTCGGCTGAAATCAATGAAAAAGCCGATGCGGAGCCATCTGTTAATCAAAGTGAAAATGAACAACAAAAAGAAGTAAAACGGGAATTACAGATCAAAAAACGGCCTCGTACAGAACATGTTAAAGCTGGGTCTTCAAACCACAATCCCAAGCAGAATCAAAATCTGAACCCTAATCAACGGAAAAACCAAGGACAAATTCAGAAACAGGAACCAAGCCAGCCTCAGAATCAAAAACAGGAACAACACCTAAAAGTAAGACAGGAAATTCTTCTTCCTGAAGATTCAATTGAACTCGAATCTGAAATTGTGATTCCAGAACCAATTGCTACTGAAACAGAAACTGTTGAAGTTCAAAATCCGAGATTTAAACCTGAAATTCAGGCTCCCGAAGATATTAAGGCTGAGGATGCTTTTGAGAAACGCAATGAAAATTCGAATAAGAAGAAAAATTATGAGAATAACCCTAAATGGGAAAACCGCGATAATCAGGCCTCAAAACAACAAAAGGCTCAACCACAGGAAAAGCCTTATGAATTTGATGGAATCATCAGCAATACCGGAGTTTTGGAAATCATGGCCGATGGTTACGGATTCCTCCGTTCTTCCGACTTTAACTATTTGAACTCTCCTGATGATATTTATGTATCGCAATCCCAAATCAAACTTTTTGGATTAAAAACTGGCGATACTGTAACCGGAACAATTCGTCCGCCTAAAGAAGGTGAAAAATATTTCCCGCTGATTAAAGTAATTGAAATTAACGGCAGAACTCCCGATTATATTCGCGACCGTGTTCCTTTCGAGCACCTCACGCCCCTTTTCCCGAACGAAAAATTCAACCTGACAGGTAATGGTCACGATAATATTTCAACTCGTGTTGTCGATCTCTTTTCTCCAATTGGGAAAGGGCAACGCGGTTTAATTGTTGCGCAGCCGAAAACTGGTAAGACCATGTTGTTGAAAGAAATAGCCAATGCTATTGCGGCCAATCATCCTGAAGTATATATGATGGTGTTGCTGATTGACGAACGTCCGGAAGAAGTTACCGACATGGCCCGCCACGTAAATGCAGAGGTTATCTCTTCAACTTTTGATGAGCCCGCTGAACGCCATGTGCGCGTTGCTGGTATGGTACTCGAAAAAGCAAAACGTTTGGTTGAATGCGGACACGATGTTGTTATATTGCTCGACTCAATCACCCGTTTGGCCCGTGCCTATAACACGGTTGCTCCTGCTTCCGGAAAAGTTCTTTCAGGAGGTGTTGACGCCAATGCGTTACACAAACCCAAACGCTTCTTCGGTGCTGCCCGCAATATTGAAGAAGGAGGTTCATTGACAATCATTTCAACTGCATTGACTGAAACCGGTTCAAAAATGGACGAAGTGATTTTCGAGGAATTCAAAGGAACCGGCAACATGGAATTGCAACTCGACCGGAAACTGTCGAACAAACGCATATTCCCGGCTGTCGATATCAACGCATCCAGCACACGTCGCGAAGATTTGCTGATGAATAAAAACATGCTTGATAAAACATATATCTTGCGTAACTACCTGAGCGATATGAACTCAACCGAGGCCATGGAATTTATCAAGAATCGGATCATGAGAAGCGATTCGATTGAGGAATTCCTGATTTCGATGAACGATGAATAAGGATTAATCGCAATACATCCCAAAAGAGGCTGTCTCAAAAGAGTTCAGCCTCTTTTTTTTATTTTAAAAAAACGGCG
>CAZAVU010000002.1:0-84466 GCA_964488805.1 uncultured Odoribacter sp.
ACGTCCGGTACCCACGACTCGCTCCATCTACTGCTATCCCTAAACCGGTGGCGCCGCCGCCAATGACAATCAAGTCCCATTGTTCCTTCGGGTTCTTCAATTGTCCAATTGAATCTTCTCGTTTCATTTACTATGTATTGTTTGTGTTTATTGTATCGTTATTCCCGAAATGGAAATTTGCAGGAAAAATAAAAGTTATTTTTCCAAAAACAAAATAGTTTTGAAAGAATTTAAAACTTTTCGAAACAAAATTAGTTCTTTTTAGAACCGGTTTTGTTTTATTCGTCAAACCGGTTTCTAATCTTTTGGCCGAAAAGTAAGATTTCGACAAATATCACTGCATAAAAAGGGACCGAAAGAAAAAAGACACTGGTTTCGAGTCAAAAGTGTTCCTTCAGTACTTGTTAATTCTTGCAAGTATTGTATATCTTTGCTTACGTTGTATTATTTACCGCTAATTAAAAACAAATGAGAAACATTGCTCAAAGACAAAAAATCATTCTGAGTGAGCTGGATAAAGAAGGATTCATCAGGGTACAAGACCTGAGCGAACGCCTCGGAGTTTCGGAAGTAACCATTCGTAAGGATTTGAAAGATCTCGAAAGAAGAAACCTGCTTTTCCGCAGTCACGGAAGTGCTGCACCAATTAGTTCGCTGATCAACGACCGGCATATTGATGAAAAAGAAAAGATTCAGGTTGATGAAAAACTCCGGATTGCAGAAGCTGCAAATTTGCTGCTGGAAAAAAACGACCGGATCATTATCGCCTCAGGTACAACCGTTCTCACGTTTGCCCAAAAAATAACCATGACCGATCCCCTGACCGTCATCACTCCGTCTGTAAAAGTTTCGCTGACTCTTTGTTATAAGCCCAATGTGGAAGTAATTCAACTGGGAGGATCTATGCGGAAAAGCTCAGCTTCGGTCATTGGTCCGTATGCCGAAAGTTTATTCAACGAAATAACCTGCAACAAGTTGTTTCTCGGGGTGGATGGTATCGATCTGGATTACGGACTGACAACCAGCAACATCGGCGAAGCCCACCTAAACCAGTATATGCTGAAGGCATCGCATGAGGTAATTGTTCTGGCGGATTCATCCAAATTCGGGAAACGCGGATTCGGCAAAATCTGTGATATTAACCAGATTCATCACATCATCACCGACAAGGATGCACCGCAAAGTGCCATACATCTTATGGAAGGAAAGGGAATTAAAGTTACTTTGGTTTAATTTGGCTGAAGCTTTTTTATCCCAGGAGAATGTTCCCTTTTGGCGAATCCATGAATAAAAGCTTTGTGCGATGATAAAATAGTCCCGAATGACTATTTTTGCTCCCTGAGCCTTGAAAAAAGAAGCCGTGATTGAAATGCACAAAAAATACATTCGCTGGGGCATTTATTTGCTTGGATTGATCGTCCTGCTGGGTGCTTCCGTGGTCCTTTCCCTTTCGATTGGTGAAATGAATCTGGGAGTAACCGACATTTTCCGGATTCTTGGCCAGGGAAAGGAAAGCATGGAATATGCCATTCTGAGCCAAATCCGCATACCGAGAGTATTGCTGGGCATTGCCGTTGGAGGTGCTCTCAGCCTTTCGGGCATACTTTTGCAGGGTGTTTACCGCAATCCACTGGTCGAACCCTATACGTTGGGAATTTCAGGAGGAGCTTCACTGGGAGTGGCTTTTGCCATTGTTTTCGGCCTGCATCAACTTATAGGTTCGTTTGTTTTGCCTTTAACCGGTTTTACCGGCGCTTTTTTGATCATTTTTTTGGTCTATACCATCAGCTCCCGAAGCGGCCGGATCAATATCCAAAGCATGCTGCTCACCGGCGTTATGGTTAGTTTTATCGCCTCTTCGTCGATGATGCTGATGATGGCTACTACAAGCGCCGAAAATCTGCACGGCATCGTCTTCTGGATCATGGGCTCGCTCGACGAACCGGATATGACTCTCATTTACATCACTTTAATTCTGGCTTTTGTTTCACTGGTTGTTTCATACTTTTTTGTCCAGCCACTCAACGCCCTTCGCCTTGGCGAAGAAAAAGCCAGATACCTGGGCATCAATACCGACACCACAATCAAACTTTTGTTTCTGCTGGCTTCGCTGCTCGCCGGAGTTTGCGTTGCCGTTGCCGGCGTAATCGGATTTGTAGGGCTCATCATCCCCCATCTGATGCGCCTGCTGGTTGGCTCCGACTACCGGATTTTACTGGTCAGCTCGTTTTTGTCGGGTTCAATTTTCCTGGTTTTGTCCGATGTCATTGCCCGTACCATCATTTCGCCCAACGAGCTTCCGATCGGCGTAATCACCGGCATTGTCGGCGGGGTGGTCTTTCTGCTGATGATGAGCCGTTCTTCAATCCGTGCCATTAGAAACAACCGGTCATGAGCGGAAATATTTTAACCATACAGAACCTCTGCGGCGGATATCCCAAATTTCAGTTGGAAAATATTTGCATGACCATCGCCAAAGGATCGTTTGCCGGAATTATCGGGCCAAACGGATCGGGAAAGACAACCCTTTTTCGCGCCATTACCGGAACTTTGAGCATAAAATCAGGGAAAGTCAGGATGGGCGAAAAGGATCTGCGGTCGTTGCCGCCACGATTGAGGGCACAAAACATTGCCATCGTCAGCCAGTTTATCGAGGCCGGCGACATGAGCGTGGAAGACTATGTACTGATGGGAAGGATTCCTTACCACAGCCGCTTCAATTTTTTTGAGAACGAAGAAGACTTCCAGATTGCAGAAAAGTATATGCAAATGACCGGCACACTGAAATTTAAAGACCGTTTGATGTCGGAACTGAGCGGCGGAGAGCAGCAACTTGCCGGGATAGCGCGTGCGCTCACCCAGCAGCCCGAATTACTTTTACTCGACGAACCTACCTCCCACCTCGACATCACGCACCAGGTAAGGATTCTGAACCTGCTTCAGCAATTGAACCAGGAGATGGGATTGTCGGTGCTGATGGTCATTCACGACCTGAACCTGGCCTCGGAATACTGCGACCAACTGATCCTGGTCAATCAGGGACACATTCATACTCAGGGTACTCCGGAAGAAGTCCTGACTTTCCAGAACATCGAGGACGTTTACCAGACCGTTGTGCTCACCCAAAATAACCCGCTGTCAGGAAAGCCTGCTGTTTTCCTGGCTTCAGGAAAAGTTCTGAAAGAAATCAGGGAACGGACAGGAAATTACCGGGAAGAATAAAGCTCCCCGCTTGTTTTCATTAATTTTATCGTTCCAATCCAAAATACTTTTCTAATGGCAACAATAGCATCCAAAGTAAAGCTTTACAACGGGGTTGAAATGCCCTGGCTTGGGCTTGGCGTGTACAAATCGAAAGAAGGCGAAGAAGTTGAAAATGCAGTGAAATGTGCCCTTGAAACTGGTTACCGAAGCATCGATACAGCCGCCATTTACGCGAATGAATACGGCGTTGGCAAAGCCATCCGCGAGAGTGGCGTACCCCGCTGCGAAATTTTCCTGACCACCAAAATATGGAACGCCGATCAGGGCTACCAGTCAACGTTCCGGGCCTTCGAAGAAAGCCTGGAAAAACTGCAAACCGACTACGTGGATTTATACCTGATTCACTGGCCCAAAGGCGAATTGTCGATCGAAACCTGGAAAGCCATGGAAAAATTGTACGAACAAGGCCGGATACGGGCCATCGGGGTAAGCAATTTCCTGGTTCACCACCTGGAGTATTTGCTCAGCAATTCACGCATCAAACCAATGGTCGACCAGGTTGAGTTTCATCCCGAACTGGTCCAGCCCGAACTGCTGAAATTCTGCAAGGAACATCAGATTCAGTCTGAAGCCTGGACCCCCATCATGCGCGGAAAAGTAAACAACATCCCCGTGTTCCTGGAATTAGCCGCCAAATATCAGAAATCTCCTGTTCAGATCGTATTGCGGTGGGACCTTCAGAAAGGCGTGGTCACGATCCCCAAATCGGTAACTCCGGAACGAATCAGGCACAATGCCGATATTTTTGACTTCGAGCTCAGTTCGGAAGACGTCGAAAAAATAGACAAACTGGACATTTCAGCCCGAATCGGCTCCCACCCCGACCACATTACATTTTAAGCCATTTCATCCTTCTTTCAGGCATTATGCAAAAAGAACAAAGGCCGCTTTGGGCAGCCTTTGTTCTTTCATTTATTTAGTTGTTTACTTTTTAATAGTCAGCGTATTTTGCCTAAGGGCCAGTCCGTTGGGTGTCATGGTCCAGAATTTTCCGACCATATCGCCAGCCCACATATTCTCCACGTTCTCGATGTCGTCGATAATATAGGTCATCTTTGAATCGAGATAAATCGATTTTCCTTCAGGCACTTTCAGGGTGAGCGAAACTTCCTGATTGCGCCATTTGGCATTATCTCTCAGGAAATAATATGGATCAAGACGTAAAGACGAATCTTTCTGAGCAAAATTGTATTGGATTTCTTCTACATTTTTTTGAGCAATTTCGGTACTGCTGCCACTTGCCTGTTTTTTGATCAGAAGTAAGTACTCACCAGTACTGCTCTTTTCTATGGTAAAACGCGGATGCCCTAACAATTTTTCTCTCCCGTTTACCATGGCTATTTTCATTCTGTTGAGCGATATTTCATGATCAATCAGCGATTCATATAAATCGTCAGTAGTTTCCAGATAGATCGTTTTGCATTGTGTGCAATCCACTTTTTGGGTCACTGTCTGGCTGGTTTTCTTCCCAAAATTACTAACCTGATTAACTCCCACGATGATTAAAACAATCAGAGCTGCAAGCCACAATCCGAATGCTCCCAAGCCAATGAGTTTATTATTGGTTTTGTATCTGAATAACAGTTTTGTACCGATAAAAAGTATAAGCAGAATCGGAATTCCAACCAGAACCGAAATTGCAATCAGAGATACAGAGTAAGCTCCCGGACTAACAAAATTGTTAATTAAAGTAGCCATATCTACTTCTGAGTTCCATCCAAAATTCCAAGGGTCTCCATGCATCAGGGAATGGCCCAGCGTCATTGAGGTTACAAATCCAATCAGGCTGGCGATTCCGGCGATAATCAGCACTGCACCAAGCACCAGCACAGCAACCCGAAGTACAACCCGGAACACCTTGGTAAACATATCTCCAAACTGTTCACGGCGGGAAGCACCAGTTTCAGTTCCTGATGTATTTTTAAAACGTTTATAGCTCTCTCCTATTTCACTTACCTCTTCCTTGATCGATTTCTCTATGTTTGAAACAGTCGCCTCTTTTCCGCGCATTTCGAGCTTCTGGGCCGTCGTTTTAGCTTTGGGAACAACAATCCAGAGAATGATGTAAATAAGTAATGAAGAGCCAAACCCGAGGAAAAATGCCAATACAAAGATGACCCGAAGAATTACCGGATCGAGGTTAAAATAAGCGCCCATGCCTGAACAAACACCGCCAATTACACGGTTATCGCAATCGCGGTACAACCGGCGGTTGACTTTTTGTTCGCCTTCCTGAAAAACAGTTTCAGGCTGAGCTTTTCCGGTAATTTCTTCTTCTTCCGCTTCCATGAAATCTTCCGGTTTTCCCATACGGGCAATCACTTCATCAACCATGGCATCGGTAATCACTTCAGTCTTGTTGCTGGTTTTCTCAATAAAAAGTTCAGCAATGCGGGCTTCGATGTCCTGGAGGATTTCCTGTCCTTCGGTAGCTGCGCCAAAATGCTGGTTCAGCATCCGAAGATACCTGTGAAGTTTTTCAAAAGCATCGTCATCGATATGGAAGATGCTTCCACTTATGTTTATCGTGAATGTCTTTTTCATCTCCTGAGATTTTTCTGATTTGTTTTCTTTATTCTGAAATAAGTTGTTTATGAGCTTTGATCATGTTAACTGCTTCTACCAGTTCGTCCCACGAAGCACCCATTTCTTTCAGGAAATAACGGCCTTCATCGGTCAGTTCGTAGTATTTCCGCGGCGGCCCCTGAGTCGATTCTTCCCATTTATAGGCCAGCAATCCGTCATTTTTCAGGCGGGTGAGCAGCGGGTAAAGGGTTCCTTCCACGACAATCATCTTCGAGCGGCTAAGCTCATCGATGATGTCGCTTGCATACAAAGGCTTTCCGTCGATTACCAGCAAGATGCAGTATTCGAGAACGCCTTTTCGCATTTGAGCTTTTGTGTTGTTCAAATCCATTGTCTTTTCCTCCTAAATTTCGTTCAAAATAATCTTTTCTGTGTTGAAGGATTACATGCCCCCGGCTGGCTCATCCAACATACAATCATCAAATCGGTGTGACCAAGCTTTACCGAAAGTACAGAGATTGTTTTTTTGATTTGCTTGTTTTCTGCTTTCTTAACACTGTTTTCTGTTTTCATGGCTTTGAGTTTTTTCTGATTTGTTTCTGTTTTCGTTTTCCGAACACGTTTTCTTGTTCTCCTATCTTGTTTTCTGTTTCTCTCTAAGTAAGACTACTGGTTTTCAGTTTAGTTACAAATCCAAAGAACTTTATTTAAACTTCTACCTTCTCTTACATTGTTATTGGCTTTACAAACATACAAACTTTAAATGGTTCTTTGCTATACAAAGTACTAATATTTTCAATATTTTCTGAAAATAATTTTATTCGATTGAAATGCAAGTGATTAGATTTGTATCCATTGGCGCCATAAAACAGAAAATGCCTCCCGATATATAATCAGGAGGCATTTTCAAGTTCAATTGAGCACTTTTTATTCCAGTTCTTTCTCCGTTTGAAGGAACAGTTTCAAATCTTCGTCAACCGACTGGATTCCGGCGATACCGAAGTTCTGCACCAGTACATTGGCCACATTGGGCGAAAGGAAGGCAGGCAATGTCGGTCCCAGATGTATGTTTTTCACGCCAAGGTAAAGCAGCGCTAACAACACTATCACTGCTTTTTGCTCGTACCATGCAATGTTATAGGCAATTGGCAACTGGTTGATGTCTTCGAGCCCAAATATCTCTTTCAGTTTCAGCGCCACCACAGCCAGCGAATACGAGTCGTTGCACTGCCCTGCATCGATCACGCGAGGAATTCCGTTGATGTCGCCCAGAGGCAGTTTGTTGTAGCGGTATTTGGCACATCCTGCCGTTAGGATAACCGTATCTTTCGGAAGCTTTTCGGCAAACTGTGTGTAATAATCGCGATCTTTCATGCGGCCATCGCAACCGGCCATGACAAAGAATTTGCGGATAGCGCCTGATTTCACGGCGTCAACAATTGGACCGGCCAGCTCGAAAACCTGGTTGTGGGCGAAACCTCCGATGATTTCACCAGTTTCAATTTCAGCAGGAGCAGCACATGTTTTGGCATGTGCAATAAGCCGACTGAAATCTTTCCGCTCACCATTTTTGCGGTCGGGAATGTGAACAGCTCCCGGCAATCCGCTGGCTCCGGTTGTGTAAATTCGGCCTTTGTAAGACGCTTTTTCCAGCGGAGGAACAATACAATTGGTGGTAAACAAAATCGGGCCATTGAAACTTTCAAACTCCTCTTTTTGTTTCCACCAGGCATTTCCGTAGTTCCCGACCAAATGTTTGTAATTCTTGAATGCCGGATAATAGTTGGCCGGAAGCATTTCGCTGTGGGTGTAAACATCTACGCCCGTTCCTTCTGTTTGAACCAAAAGGTCTTCCATATCGCGCAGATCGTGGCCTGAAATCAGGATTGCCGGATTGTTGCGCACACCAAGGTTCACTTTGGTCATTTCCGGATTTCCGTAAGCAGAAGTATTGGCCTGATCGAGCAACGCCATCACATCAACCCCAAACTTTCCGGTTTCAAGGGTTAGCGCAACCAATTCGTCAACTGACAAATCCTGAGTTGTGGCAACCAGCGCACGTTCCATGAATGCAAATATTTCATCCTTGCTGAAATTCAGGTTGTAGGCATGTTCGGCATAAGCGGCCAAACCTTTCAATCCGAATAATATCAATGACTTGAGTGAGCGAACATCTTCATTTTTTTCACTCAGAATACCTACTTGAGCAGCTTTGGCTTCAAATTCCTCGGTAGTCGAAGCTGTCCAGGTAACTGATTCATGAACCGGCAAACTGATACCGGCAGCCAGTACTTTAGCCTTTAGTTCATCACGAAATTTCAAAGTCCTTTTGATGCGGATAACAAAGGCAACATCGTCAAAATTGGCATTGGTGATGGTGCTGAACAACCCATCAAAAATGACTTTGTCGGCTTTGGGATCGTTCTTCCCAACTTTGCGCAATTCGCTGTTAATGGCTGCAACGCCCTTCAGAACAAATAAAAGTGTATCCTGAAGGTTTGACACATTGCTGTCTTTTCCGCAAACCCCTTTGATGGTGCAACCAATTCCTTTGGCTGCCTCCTGACATTGAAAACAAAACATATTCATAGCTAATAAATTGATTGAAAGTACGTTATTTTTTAGTTTGAAGTGCCTGAAGTTGATTTGCCAACTTCGATAATTAAAGCTTGTTTTAAGACCCTCCTTCGGAGGGGTTGGGGAGGCTCTACACCCACGCTTCGTCCAGAATTTCGCCCTTGATGCTGACGATGATTTCCTTTACCGGAACTTTGCGAGTGGCTTGTGAAGCAGCCAGTTGCACCAGTTGTGACAAACCACCGCAGCAAGGAACTTCCATCATCATAATCGTGATGGTATTTATACGAGCTTCGTCGATTAACCGACGGATTTTCTCAACGTAAATTTCTTTACCCTGATCGAGTTTAGGACAGGCAATGACCAGCGATTTTCCGGCCAAATATTTAGTATGAAAATTGCCCAGACTAAAGGCCACACAATCGGCGGCCAAAAGCAGGTCGGTTCCCTGGAAAGCTGCGCCGGATGGGTTAATCAGGTGCATCTGTACCGGCCACTGCCGCAAAGCTGAAGGTATTTCGGTTGGAGCAGCCACACCAGCAAAACGCAGATTTTGGGCATCAAAACTTACTTCTTTTGAGCCGGGACAGCCACCTGAAGTACATCCGCCAGATGACTCAACTTTGGTATTGTGTACTTCCGAAATCACGGCATCAACACTAAACGGAATTTCACTGGCATGTGATTTCAGGTAAGCAACAGCCTGTTTCAGAAACCCGGTTTCGCCATGCTCTTTCAGGTGCTTAAGGTGAGCAACCATCGTATTTTTTCCCTTGGGGATAATCTGCTGAACAACAACAACTTCGTCATATTCGTCAGCTTCGCGCTTTTCGATGGAGATAGCTCCCTGAGGACAATGGCCCAGGCAGGCGCCCAAACCATCGCACATTAATTCGCTTATGAGTCTTGCTTTTCCATCAATAATCTGTAAAGCTCCCTCATGACAGTTCGGAACGCAAAGTCCGCAACCATTACACAAATCTTCGTCAATATTTACAATTGCGCGTATCATAGTCTTCCTGTTTTTCTAAAGCAAAACTATAACCAATCTATGGGCAGGACTGTACCAAATGTTACAAACAGGAAAAATAACCGGTGATTTTCTTCATCAAGAGGCAAACATGGCATCTATATCGCTGAAAATGAAAGAAAAAAGCCAGTCTGAAGATTTTACTCCCGACTGGCTTTTCCTTGTTCAAAGCAGAAACTTATTCCTGATCCATTATTTCGGTTTGCATCCGGACCGAATCCTCGTGAATGTTTTGGAACAATTGCTGTACAAAATTAGCATTCAGGTTCAGGCTTTCACCAAGCTTGATGCGTGTTTCCATCAATTCGGCCCATCGACCAATCTGCAACGCAGTTACGTTGTTATCTTTCTTGTATTGACCGATTTGCCGCACAATCTCCATACGGGAAGACAGAATTTCAAGCAGTTCCTTGTCAAGAACGTCAATTCGATTCCGAAGCAATTCAAGCTGATTTTCAAACTGTTTATTATTCGTGGTAACAGTTCGGATAATCAACCGGTCGAGCAATTTGCCCAAATCAGCCGGAGTGAGTTGCTGTTCTTTGTCGCTCAGCGCACACGACGGGTCGCGGTGCGACTCGATCATCAGCCCTTCCAGCCCCATATCGAACGCTTTTTGGGAGATGTCAAACAAGTATTCCCTTTTTCCACCAATGTGGCTAGGATCGCAAATAATGGGCAAATTCGGCATCAGGCGGCGCAATTCGATAACCGTTTTCCAATTGGGATAATTCCGGTATTGTGTTTCGCGGAAAGGAGTGAACCCACGATGAATAGCAACCAGATTTTTTATTCCAGCCTGATAAAGCCTTTCAAAAGCGCCAACCCACAACTGAACATCAGGATTCACAGGGTTTTTAACCATCACCACAGCATCGGTTCCTTTCACCACATCAGCAATTTCCTGTACCACAAAAGGACTGGCTGTAGACCGGGCTCCGATCCAAAGTACATCTAACCCTGCCTTCAGGGCTTCTTCGGTGTGCTGAGCATTGGCTACCTCGGTTCCAACCGGTAATCCGGTTTCTTCACGAACCATTTGCAACCATTTCAGGCCAATGCTTCCAATTCCTTCAAAACTTCCGGGGCGGGTCCGCGGCTTCCATACTCCACCACGGAATATAAATACACGATGATCTTTAGCAAGCATTCGAGCCGTTTCCAGGGTCTGTTCCTCGGTTTCGAGGCTGCACGGTCCGGCAATAATAAGCGGGTTGTTAATTTGCGGCAACCAGTGCTTAATTGGGTTAATCTCAAGTTGTAATCCCATGACTATTTGGTATAAAGTTTAACAATTGTCTTTTCATCTTTCACAAGCGAATCGCCCTGCCCTGCCAGAATTCCACGGATGCGATTGGCATTTCTCATCAGGGTCATCATCTGTTCAGGGTCTGATTCGATGCTTTTCTTAAATGCTTTTAAATGCTTAATATAAACTTCGAGCGATTCAACCACATACTCTTTGTTTTGCTGAAAAATAGGGCCCCACATCTCGGGAGAACTTTTGGCCAGACGCACTGTAGAATTAAACCCCCCACTGGCCAAATCGAAAATTATCTCCCGATCTTCCTTATCGAGCACCGCATTGGCGAGCGCAAAAGCTGCTACGTGTGGCAAATGGGAAATAAAAGCGGTGCTGTGATCCTGCTCATCAGCAGTCATGTACGCAATATCCATTCCCAAAACCTGAAACATTTTTTCAGCAAATGCCAAGTGCTGAGGACCACTTTTTTCCTGATCACAAATGATAGTGAGTTTCCCTTCGAATAATCCCTCTAATGCAGCAGCAGGACCGGAGTTCTCTGTTCCAGACATCGGGTGGGCAGGAATGTAATTCCTTCGTTTGGGATGGTTTTCAACAGCAGCCGTAATTGTTTTCTTGGTCGATCCAACATCGATTACAGTAGTTTGATCGGAAGCTAAATCAAGAACCTTTATCAAGGTGTCTATCATCTTATCAACCGGAATGGCAATGATAACCAGGTCAGATTGCATTACTGCATTTTCAAGTGTTTCAACCTGATCAACAATTCCCAGCTTCAGGGCTTCCCTGGCATTTTCCGGATTCGCTTCAACCCCAATGATTTCGGTGGCAAAACCAGATTTACGAAGATCTTTGGCCATCGATCCTCCTATCAAACCCAATCCAATAACTGTCAATCTCATATTTTCATTTTTAGTTTTCACAACAACTGGTAAAAAAAAAGGGCCCCGTTTCCACGGGACCCTTTTGAAGAATATCTTTTGTTGCAACAATAGATTACCTGCCGATCCCGATATGAGAACAGAAGTAATAAAACCAATAATAAAAACTATTGTTGCAAATGCCTTTCATTGTGTCATCAATTTGAGGTCAAATATAGATATTTTATTTCATTTCAAAGATTTAACTAACTTTTTGCAAAGAAAAACCGCCTGCAAAATATCTAACTAATTAAATAACAAGTACTTAAAAAATAAAGATTAACAAATAATTAACGAACCGGTATAATACACTGCTTTTGAGTGAATATACTCACTTCTCCAACACTTCATTCTTATCAAGATAAGAAATCAAATGTCGCAGTTGATCAGAGTTTTTCACTTTCGAAAGATCCAGTCTGTTAACTTTCTCATATATAACCAATTACTACATGCAACTTAAAAATGTCGTCAACAAGTATTTTCGTTTAATTACAATTCTTGCTCTTATGCCTATTTCATCTATATTTGCTTGGAACAATATTCTTAACAAATAAACTATGAAACTTTCCTATTTCGTTCTTTTGCTCTTATTTACTTCTATCTCTGTATTTGCAAGTAAACCGGAACGACCTTTTAACGAACTTTACCGTCCTCAATTTCACTTTTCTCCAGAGAAAAACTGGCAAAACGATCCCAATGGATTAGTCTATTATAAGGGTGAATACCATCTGTTTTATCAACATAATCCATTAGGTAATGAATGGGGATATATGCACTGGGGACATGCCATCAGTACAGATCTGGTACATTGGAAGCATTTGCCTATTGCTATTAACCCGGACAACGATTCGCAAGACAAGGAAAATTGCACTGCTTTTTCAGGTTGCGGACTTGTGGATCAAAATAACGTAACCGGATTGCAAAAAGGAGAAGAAAAAACCATGCTGGTGTTCTACACCAGTTGGAAATGCGGACAACGTCTGGCCTACTCAAACGATAAAGGCAGAACCTGGATCAAATACGAGAAAAATCCAATCATTCCATACACGGAAGGTGACGACGCACGCGATCCTAAAGTTTTCTGGCATGAAAACAGTAAACAATATGTGATGGTTCTGTACCGTAAACTCAATAATGATGAAAAACAAAAAGGGATTTCATTCTATACGTCTAAAAATCTGATTAACTGGGAGTTTAAAAATCATATTTCCGGATTTTATGAATGCCCTGATTTGGTTGAATTGCCTGTCAACCGCAGAAGCGATGATAAAAAATGGGTTTTATTTGACGGTGACGGCAGCTATCTGATTGGTTCGTTTGATGGTGAAAAGTTCATCCCCGATTTACCAAAAATGTCAAGCGATTGCGGTAAAAACTACTATGCAACACAAACCTGGAGCAACATTCCCGATACCGATGGAAGAACCATCCAAATTGCCTGGATGAGGAATGGTGAATTTCCAGGGATGCCTTTTAATGGGCAAATGAGTTTCCCCTGTGAATTGTCACTAAAAAAATATACTGAAGGAATTAAACTTGTGCGTAAACCGGTAAAAGAAATAGAGCTTCTGCACCAAAAAGGAGAAATGTGGTCGAACGAAAACCTCATTCCCGGTTTAAACAAGAATATTACCCGCGGCATCAAAGGCGATTGTTTACACATTATTGGCAGTTTTAATCTGAAAACATCCGATAGTTTTGGTTTTGTTGTCCGATTAGACAAAAAAAATAATGGTACGGAAATACTATACAACGTGAAAACGAAAACCTTGAGCTGCTTGGGTAATTCAGTCGAAATTGAACCTATCGACAATGTTTTAAAACTCGACATTTTACTTGATCGCAGCTCTATTGAAATTTTTGCAAACGATGGAAAAACGGTGATGAGTTCCTGTTTCGTTCCTACTGAAAATGCTAACGGACTATATTTGTTTAATACCGGAGGAGAACTTTTAATTGAGAAGCTTGAAATATATCCATTGAAATCAATATGGGAAGTCGCTAATTAGTTGATCTAATGATTTTTTTAAATCGCCATGGGAAATAAAACCTGTGGCGTTTTTTTTTAAAAAAAGATAAATCAACAAGCAATAAACATGACATTGATTCTTGGTTTTACAATCCAATCAGTTTAATATTGTATGACTTATCTATCAAAAAATAAAAGATGAAATAGCCATCTCGCCTTAGGCGAGACAAACCGGAAATGTATAAATGGCTATTCCATCCCGTTGGATCTTTTGACAGAAAAAATAAAGTTAATACGCAGATTTTAAGACATAAAACGAAAATTTATACAGATGAAAGCAATTGTAAAAATCAAACCTGAAAAAGGCATTTGGATGGCAGATGTACCAATGCCAACATTGGGGCCGAACGATGTTTTGATAAAAGTAAAGACCTCAGCAATCTGTGGTACTGATCTACATATTTATAAATGGGACGAGTGGGCACAAAATACAATTAAAACGCCCTTGGTAATTGGTCACGAATACATGGGCACAGTTGTCGATAAAGGGTCTGAAGTTTCACGGGTGCACATTGGCGAAAGGGTTACAGTTGAAGGCCATATCGCATGTGGTTTTTGCCGCAATTGTCGCCGTGGCCGGCAACATATATGTGATCATACGGTCGGCATAGGAGTAAACAGGGATGGTGGCTTTGCTGAATATATTTCAGTTCCTGCCTCAAACGTTCTTAAAGTAGACGAACGAATCTCCGACGAATTAATGTCTGTAATGGACCCTCTGGGAAATGCAACCCACACAGCACTTTCATTTCCGTTGCTTGGGGAAGATGTACTTATCACAGGTATTGGAGGCCCTATTGGAGCGATGGCAGCGGCCGTTTGTAAGTATGCCGGGGCAAGATATATCGTTGGCACCGATTTGAGCGAATATCGCCGGAATTTGGCCTTAAAAATGGGTGCGACCAGAGTGGTTGATCCCCGCACAGAAAGCATCAAGGATGCAATGAATTCACTTGGAATGGTCAGTGGTTTTGATATTGGGCTTGAATGCAGCGGTTCTGCACCAGCCTTTAATGACATGGTTGAAAATATGTACAATGGAGGGAAGATTTCACTATTGGGTTTGTTACCATCATCCACCCAGATCAACTGGAGCAAATTAATTTTTAAAGGATTAACCCTCAAAGGTATATATGGCCGTGAAATGTATGAAACCTGGTATCAGATGGAAATGATGCTTTCGCACGGATTAAATATTGCGCCCATAATCACCCACCGTTTTTCAGCCGACGATTATCAAAAAGCATTTGAAATCATGGAACAAGGCAATTGTGGAAAAATACTTCTTAACTGGGAATAAAACATTCAGAGGCCTTCAGAAATGAGGGCCTTTTGTTTTTTCGAACCACAACAAAATTCTAATGTTTCATCGAAATTCTTCTCCCGATTGAAAATTGCATAAAATTAGTGCCATTACCGATGCCTAAATCATTGAATTTCAAGTTAGTATATTGTGTGGCACGAATAACTCCAAACCTAATATAATAACGATTAACACGGTAGCCTATTCCAAGACGGAAGGTATGGTTCATACTGAATCGCCAACTATTAATTTCTTCAGTGATTTCTTTATCTAACGAATTTTCCTGAATTCCGGATCCTAAAATGTAGGAAACCGTAAATATGCCATTCCTAAGAAAAATCAAAGAATAAGCATATCCTAAATTCACATTAAATGCCAGGACGCCATATTGGGCCAAATAACGCGATTTAAGGAAATATCTGGTATCAATTTCACGTGGAACCATAGAAGAATCGGCCCTGCACTGATATGAAAGAATGCTCCCTCCTGCAATCAAGGAACCGGCATTCCTTTTTTGCCTTTCGGTATCATTAAATGCAGCCTTGTAAGAAAAACGAGCATTATTAAAAATGTAGTTTACGCTAATGCCAACACTTGCAGAGGAAATATCAGGGCGCAGATACTCCTTTCCTTTGGAAAATGAAGCTAAATGTAAATAGGAATCATTCAAATAATAACCTTTTAAAAATGAAGTCAGTAAATCAATTGAAAACTTCCCTGCATAAATATAACTTTGAATACCAAATCGTTTGGTTTCACCATGCCTTATCTCACTATTTTGAAAAACGGGAATTTTCGTTGCCAGGCTCAACCCAAATGATCGAAAATTAACTCCAGCACCCACATTGAAATATCCATTCGGAATATATTTTAGATGATATGGATTATTTAAATCATTAAAATCTATAGAGTGAGTTTTTTCACCAGAATATAACCTGATAATTAAATCATTGTAATAGCTCTCAATGTAGTTACTATCCCGCTTTATTTCCCAATATTTCTTAAATGATCCAGCTTTTACTGAAAAATGAAAGACAAAAATGAAAAAAATGAAAAGACAAATTCTCATATTAAAAATCCAAATCAAGTAAAACCGGACAATGGTCAGAATGAAATACTTCAGGTAAAATCTTAGCATCATGTATTCTGCCTTTAATTTCAGATGAAACTATATGATAATCAATGCGCCAGCCTTTATTATTCTTTCGAGCACCGGCGCGATAACTCCACCAGGAATATTTATGAGGAGTTCCTTGTTCAATTTCACGAAAGCTATCAACAAATTCATCATTCAGGAAATTTGCAAACCATTCCCTTTCTTCTGGAAGAAATCCTGATGTCTTTTGTTGTTTGTCAGGATTATGAATATCAATCCAAAGCCGACAAATATTGAAATCACCTGATATTACTAAATTCGGATGGGTTTTATGAAGCTCTCTTACATATTCCTGAAAATCACTTAGAAAGTCAATTTTGTAACTTTGCCTCAAACCTCCGGTAGTTCCAGAAGGAAAATAGACATTTATAACAGAAAAATCAGGAAAATCAACTCTGATCACTCTTCCTTCACTGTCATATTTATCATTTCCCATTCCAAAAACAACCCTATCTGGAACAAGTTTACTGAAAATTGCAACACCGCTATACCCCTTTTTCACCGCAGAAAAGGCATAGTCATGATAACCCAATTCTTTAAAATCAGTTTCATTCATTTGACCCGATTGAGCTTTTGTTTCCTGAAAACAAATAATATCAGGATTGATATCTGACAAAAAACTCAATAATCCTTTACTAATGGCAGATCGAATTCCATTAACATTATAAGTGATAATCCTTTTCACATTTTTTGTTACTTTTGTTTCAATTTAAATGCGAAAGTATAACGAAATAATTTAAAGCAAAAATATCAATTGGAAAAAGGAATTGTAATAAAGTCTACCGGTAGTTGGTACACAGTAAAAACTGCAAATGGAAATCTTATTGAATGTAAAATCAAAGGTAATTTACGCTTAAAAGGAATAAGGAGTACAAATCCAATCGCTGTTGGAGACCATGTTGAGATAACAAAACAAAAAGAAGACAACACACCCGAAGGGCAGTTGGTAGGAATAATAACTAAAATTGAAGCAAGAAAAAATTACATTATTCGAAAATCTCCTAACCTTTCGAAAGAATCACACATTATTGCGGCCAATATTGACCAGGCTTTTCTAATAATAACAGTTCAGTACCCCGTAACGACAACTACATTCATCGACCGATTTTTAGTTTCTGCTGAAGCATACCGAATTCCTTGTCATTTAGTTTTCAATAAAATTGATCTTTACAACGAAGAACAAACAACATTGATGAATTCATGGATAGAAATCTATGAAGCAATTGGTTACAAATGCATGAAAATTTCTGCTAAGAATAATTATGGGTTAGATCAATTACAATTAATGATGACAAACAAAATCAATGTATTTTCTGGACACTCCGGAGTAGGAAAATCTACAATCATCAATTCCATAGAACCAGAAATAAACTTAAAAACCGGGGAAATATCAGCAATGCATTCTTCGGGAAAACATACCACAACATTTACCGAGATGCATGAATTAAATTTCGGTGGATATATTATTGACACTCCAGGGATAAAGGGATTTGGGGTTCTTGAAATGGAAAAAGAAGAGATCTCTCATTACTTTCCTGAAATGTTTCATCTTCTTCACGAATGCCAATTTTATAATTGTACCCATACACATGAACCTCATTGTGCAGTAAAAAAATCAATTGAGGAAGGAAAAATATCTCAAAGCAGATATATTTCATATCTGGGATTACTCCAGGATGAAGAAAAATACCGAAACTGATCCTTAATAAACAGAAGTCAATCAATTACAATTTTGCTCTAAATGGCAGTGTCTGATCCCATTTTACTAAATGTTGAAAAGATACATACCTGTTTTTATTGGGATAATTTGTAATAATCAAAAATCAAACGAGCTTTAGAATTGCCAATTTCACTTGCTATTTCTGAAAAACTTTGTTTTTTTATATTTTCCACGCTCTTAAAACGCGTCAAAAGTATGGTTACAGTCTTCTCTCCTATCCCATCAATGTTCTCTAGCTCTGATTTGATAAATTGATCTGATCGCTTATTTCTGTGAAAAGTTATTCCAAAACGATGAGCCTCATCACGCAATTGTTGAATGATTTTTAACGTTTCGGAATTTTTGTCAAGATAAAGAGGAACAGAATCTCCAGGAAAATAAATTTCTTCCAGTTTTTTAGCAATGCCAATTATTGATATTTTTCCACGAAGATCTAATTTTTCAAGGGCATTTAAGGCTGCTCCAAGTTGTCCTTTTCCTCCATCAATAACGATAAGTTGTGGCAAAGAATGTTCTTCCTCCAATAATCTTTTATATCTCCTGTAAACAACTTCTTCCATAGAAGCAAAATCATTCGGACCATATACTGTTTTAATGTTGAAATGACGATAATCCCTTTTTGAAGGTCTAGTGTTTTTGAATACAACACACGATGAAACAGGATTTGTACCTTGCAAATTACTATTGTCAAAACATTCAATATGAACTGGCAGAACTTTTAATTGTAGATCCTTTTGCATGGTATCTAAGATTCTTGACGTATTTCTTTCTGTCTTCGAAACGGCTTGATGCTTTTGTTTCTCCAGCCGATAATATTTTGCATTACGCTCTGAAAGGTCAAGAAGCTTCTTTTTATCGCCTTGTTTGGGAATTTGAATTTTTATCCCTGATAGATCCAGATCCAATTTAATCGGAACCAAAATTTCTTTCGCATTACTAAAAATTTTTTGTCGTATCTCAATAATGGCCATTTCAAGTAATTCGCTGGGCGACTCATCTAAAACTTTCTTTATTTCTAAAGTATATGTTTGAATAATCGCTCCTCTAATAATTTTTAGATAATTCACATACGCAAAAGATCCATCTTCATCAATCGAAAAGACATCAACATCACTAATTGTATTACTAACGACTGTTGAACGTGATTGAAATTTTTCAAGTAAAATTAATTTTTCCTTAATCGACGCAGCCTCCTCAAATTTCAAATTAATCGAAAATTGCTGCATTAAATCCTTGAGATATTTGACAACACCTGACACATTGCCTTTCAATATCTCCTTTATTTGATTCACATTTTCCATGTATAAATCATGATCAAATTTACCTATACATGGAGCAGAACAATTCCCAATATGATATTCAAGACAGACTTTAAATTTTTCCTGACGAATATTTTCTTCAGACAAGTTTAGTTTACAATTCCGCAATTTATATAGTTTTCTAAATAGGTCGAGTAACATGCGTACAGTCAAAACAGAAGTGTACGGACCAAAATATGTCGATCCATCACGGATAATATTTCTTGTTTGAAATACTTTTGGAAAACGTTCATTTTTAATGACTATCCAGGGGTAGGTTTTGTCGTCTTTTAGACGAATATTATATCGAGGTTGATATTTTTTTATCAGGTTGTTTTCGAGAAGCAAAGCATCTTGTTCGGTTTCCACAACCATGTGCCTGATATCGGCAATATTCCTAACTAATAAAGCAGTCTTTTTATTCTGTTGATTTTTTGAAAAATAGGAAGAAACCCTTTTTTTTAATTTTTTTGCTTTTCCAACATATATAATTTTACCTGTTCGATCAAAATACTGATATATTCCGGGTTGGTCAGGAAGAACGGAAACCAACGACCTAATATAATCGGAATTTTTAATCTCCATATAAATTTGCAGAATAACTCAAGTTAATATTGAATAACCGAATGAGTATCATAAGCAGCTATTTCTTTCTTTTTCTCATTCTGAATAAAAGTCAAATCACAAATAAAAGAGAAATATATTTTTTTAACTTTCATTTGCTTAACCAAATTCAGGGCTGCCAAAGCAGTGCCTCCAGTAGCTAATAAATCATCATGAATTAATACAACATCATTTTCATTCAACGCATCAACATGCATCTCAATAGAATCCACTCCATACTCTAACTCGTATGATTCATTAATGACCTCAGATGGTAATTTGCCTTTTTTACGAATAGGAACAAACCCCGCATTAATACAATACGCAACTGCACCACCAACAATAAATCCTCGTGATTCGAGCGAAACAATTTTGGTTATTCCTTTATTCAAACAAAACTGAGAAATCTGATCAACTACATTTTTAAACGCAACTGGCTCCTTTAATAAGGTAGTTATATCTTTAAAACTAACCCCCTCAATAGGGTAATTTTCAATAACGCGAACATATTTTTTTAATTCCATAAACACGTTTTTAGTTCCACGTGGAACAATTATCTTCCCATTAAAACCAACAATACATTGATATCCGATGGACTCACGCCAGAAATACGACTGGCTTGACCTATAGTATCTGGTTGAATTTCAGAAAGTTTCTGCCTAGCTTCAGTACTGATTGTTAAAATTTTTTCATAATCAAATTTTCCGGAGATTGATATATTTTCGAGTCTTCGAAACTTATCAGCAATTAATTTTTCTCTTTCTATATATCCGGCATATTTAATTTCAATTTCAACTGATTCTAAAATTTCATGATAACGATTCTCCAGATTCAACTTATTCACAAAAACATTTAGTGGGGTTATATCTGGAACCAAATCAAAAATTGAAATTTGAGGTCGAAGAATAACATCCTTCAACTTTACACCCTGTTTCAGGGATACAGTACCTTTATTCTCAAGTATATGATTGATATAATGTGGTTTAACAGAAAAATCAAAAACAAATTCAACTATTTTGTCTACTGCCGACTTCTTTTTCAGAAACAACTCAAATCGATCTGATTTGGCAAGTCCTAATTTTTGAGAAATAGGAGTTAATCTGAAATCAGCATTATCTTGCCGAAGTAAAATACGATATTCAGCACGAGAAGTAAACATACGATAGGGTTCATTTACTCCCTTGGTCACTAAATCATCAACTAAAACCCCAATATAAGCTTCATCCCTATTTAAAACCAAAGATTCAAGATTATGTGATTTCTGATGCGCATTTATTCCGGCCATTAGACCCTGTGCAGCAGCTTCTTCATAACCAGTTGTTCCATTGATCTGTCCGGCAAAAAAAAGATTACTAACTAATTTAGTTTCAAGACTATGCTTAAGTTGCGTAGGATCAAAATAATCATATTCAATTGCATAACCAGGACGATAAATCGTTACATTTTCTAATCCAGGAATTAATTTCAATGCTTTAATCTGAATATTCCAAGGTAAAGAAGAAGAAAAACCATTTAAATAATACTCATGAGTATTTACACCTTCGGGCTCCAAAAACAATTGATGAGAATCCCTTTCTGAAAACGTAACTATTTTTGATTCGATACTTGGACAATATCGAGGCCCTACACCAACAATAGTACCATTATACATAGGAGAATCAGAAAAACCCTCTTTTAAAACAGAATGTACTTTATCATTGGTATAAGTTATCCAACAACTTGTTTGTGGTAAATCAGAATTAACAGTTGACAAAAATGAAAATTTACCCAAAGTAGAATCTCCTTTTTGTTCTTGAAGTTTTGAAAAGTCAATTGAACGACCATCAATTCGAACTGGAGTACCCGTTTTTAAACGACCAACATGAAATCCATACTTAAACAATTGATCTGAAAGATTATATGAAGAATTTTCACCAATTCTTCCACCTTCCATTTGGGACTTTCCAATATGAATCCTCCCATTCAAAAAGGTACCATTTGTCAACACGACAGAACGAGAACAAAAATCTACTCCAATTTTTGTTCTAACACCGTGAACAACATTATCCTTTATATTCAAGGAAACAACAGTATCCTGCCAAAGATGTAAATTATCCGTATTCTCCAATATATATCTCCAATTTTCAGTGAATTTAAAAAGATCACACTGGGAACGGGGACTCCACATAGCCGGACCTTTCGATTGATTAAGCATCCTAAATTGAATACTAGATAAATCTGTAACGATACCAGAACAACCGCCCAAAGCATCTATTTCCCGAATAATTTGCCCTTTAGCAATACCTCCCATCGCAGGATTACATGACATTTGGGCAAACTTGGTCATATCCATTGTAATTAACAATGTTCTAGAGCCCAACCTTGCAGCAGCCACAGCAGCTTCACATCCAGCATGTCCTCCACCAACAACTATAACATCATAAAACGGTAACATCAATTATCAATCTTTTCAGTTAATGAACGTAAATAATAGTTTTCTTTCTCAGTCATTAAAACTTTATCATCCTGTTCTTTATCCTTATACCCCAATAAATGCAAAATACCGTGTATAAGAATCCTATATAACTCATTCTGAAAAGTAGTCAAGTATATTTGGGCATTTTCTTTTACTCTATCAATGCTAATGAAAATATCACCAGAAATTTTTCTACCTTCTACATAGTCAAATGTGATAATGTCAGTAAAATAATCATGGTCAAGATATTTTTTATTTACATCAAGTAAATAATTATCAGAACAAAAAATAAAAGAAACATCACCAACAATCTTTCCTTCTAAATCGATTACAACACTAATCCATTTAGAAATAAGTCTTTTTTTAAACTTAGGTAAAACAACGTCTTCCGAAAAATAATGAATACTCATTACTACAAATTAAATTTAATCAATACCTTACGACCATCTTTTAAAAACATAACCTCATCAGCAAACTGACGAATAAGAAAGATTCCGCGTCCGTTTTCTCTTTTCAAATTCAACAAACAAGTAGGGTCTTCAATATTATCTATACAAAAACCATCACCTTCATCTTCAACGCTAATTAAAATTCGATTCTCAATTAAAGAGAATTCAATGAAAACACTTTTGTTACTATCCAATTTGTTTCCATGAAAAATTGAATTGTTAACAGCTTCACTCAACACCAAAAAAACACGATTAAATAACTCCTTTTCTAAAGAAAATTCTTCAAAAATGTCCTTCAGAAATAATCTTACTTCATTGATGCTAGCAGACTGCGAAGATATAACTAAGTTACGTTCCAAAATAACTATTTAAATTGATTTAAAAAGCCATTATATTTCTGATCATAAAAGCTTTTCAATTTGTAATTGCTATGCTTTAATAATTCAGATTCGTTTTTTAACTCATTTCTATACTCAAAATAACCTTCAGAGTTACCTAATTTGGTATCAATGGCAGTTTTAGATTCACGCTTATCATCAAAATCCCGCTCAATCTCTGATTTCTCAGCATCAAGCAATTTAGATAATATTAAGTTCTGACGATTAATTAATTCATTGTTAATATTTTTATTTATAAGATCTAACCTCGATTGTTCGATCAACTGATCCATAACTTTCAGTTGATCCTTCGTTTTAGAACCGACTGACGAAGATCCTAACATTTCACGTATAAGTTGTTGCATAATTTCTTGTTGAGCAAGAGTTTGAGCAATACTTTTATCCATTTGACCAAGATTACCATTCTTCATCATATCAATCATTTTTTGTAACTGATCCTTGATAGAATTTTGGCCATCCTTCAAATTTTTGAGACTAGGTTTTGATCCTTTACCCCCAGGTTTATCACAATCACCATTTCCCTCTTTAGAATTATTACGCTGATTTTTAATATTTTCCAATGCTTCACTCAAAAATAATGATAAATTATTGGATGCAGTAATCACATACTGCTGATACATCCGTGAAGCAACAATATTACCTATATCAACATTGTCAAAAGCAGAAACTGCATTACTCCGAAGCGAAGTCAATTCCTTACCAACAACAGAACTAATCTCAGGCGACCTCTTGGATAATGCCAATAAAGAATCACCGATCAGCTCTATCTGACCCTGTAAATTTTTCTGCTCTACCTTGAATTTATTTAAGAGTGGATTATTATAATCTACCGAAGAAAACAATCTTAATAATTTTTCCTGATCAAACGATAACAAGATGAGATTATTAAGAATTTGCTTAATATCTTCCTCATTCTCATAACTCTCAGAACGTTTATTATTTTTCAGCATCTGATCCATTGCAAATAAAAGATTAACAATGTCTTTGATATTATTTTCAAATAAAGACGACATTTTGCGCTTATTAGCTTTAGGCAATTCATTAAAAATTGTTGAGTAATTACTATTCAAAACCTTAAATTCTTTATCAAAATCATAAAGATTTAAAGGTTTCTCTAACAATTTATTGAGTTCAATTGCACTATTATAATCAATTTTCAAATTATTTATCAAGGTTTGATTTTCCTTAACCTTTAAACCCAATTGATCCTGATCAAATCGAAGTTTGAATGTCTGAAGAGTATTATTCTCTTCCTCAGATAAACGCTTAAGTTCAGAAATAACACGTTCAACTTTTTGTTCAACCTTCATTCTCTTTAACAATTGCATATTCCTATCCAGTTGCTTTGATAAATCATTAAGATTAAAATCCATTTGTTTATACAATTGGTCAAACTTTTTGGAATCAAATTGTTTAGCTAATTCGTTAAACTCATTAAAAAGCTTTTTCAAGTCATCAGTAAACACATCTTTAAACAATTCATCAAGCTGTTGCTGTTTTTTAATAATATCTTCCTTTTTCTCAAACAAAGAATTTAAAAAATTACCAGATTCCCTATGCTGCTTATCAATCTGATGTAAAACATTTTCAAGCTCATTCTTCTTTTTAATTATATCCTTTACACTCTGAAATTTTTCCCAATCAGAAAGAACCGTATTTATTTGTTTCATTTTCAAATCCTTAAATTCCTGTTGAATTTCTTCTGTAAGTTTCATAGATTTTTGAAACAAATGATCAATAGATTTCTGATCAGAAACTTCTTTATTTAATACATCAACATATTCAGGAAAAATAAAGGTAAAAGTCTCACTAACAGACCTTTTATAATGATTAAAAACATCATTGTCTGTAACAGCAAAATAATACTTAAAGGATTTACCCAAACTTCTAACTGATTCAAAATTAAAGGAATAATAAAAATCCTGATTCTTATTAGAAGATATAAAAGGAATATGAATCAAGCTATCCTTTCCATCGGAGTTAATATTAAAAATAAGCTGGTTAAACCCATAATCATCGATAATAGTACCCTTAAAATGAAAAATTCTAAAATCAAGAGTATCACGAACCTGAACAACTTTTATTTCAGGAAATAAATCTGAAACCACTTGAATTTTATAAACCAAGTTATTGGTATCACTAAGTTTTGAATTTTTAATAATTATTTGATAACCAACATCTTTAAAAACAGACCTCTCAACTTCATAAAAATCATCAATTTTCTTACTGTGAATTCGAGTACTATCATCAAACACAATCATCAAACTATCAGTATCAACAGTTTTAAATCTCCATTTTATAATTGAACCAGAGCTTACTTTGAGATCACCAATATTTTTAAATTTATCACCCTGTAAATCAGTATAGGATGGAGGACAAACTTCAACATCAAAAGAGGAAATAAAAGGCTTATTTAAAACTTTTATTCTATAAATATCTGAATAATAACGCCTGTCAGTAAAAAAAATAGAAATTGAAGCATTGACATTTTCAATGGTATACTTAAAATTATTACCTGATTTGGACATCAAAAAATTATTACCGCTAACATTTACATACATCATCTCAGGAATACTTTTTCCGATACAGTTTAATACCAATTCAACTGATTCACCGGTAACAATTTCAAGATGATCGTTTTCCAGATGAAAAACATAAGGAGCCGGTTTTTCAAATTTCTCTTGAAAATGAACTAAACGAATTGAACTCTCAGTAAAAAAATCTGGAAACTTCAGGAAAACAAAAGAAAAAATGATCAATACACCAAAAAGCAACGATATTATTACTTTTAAATCTCTAAATCGAATAGCATCGGAAAATCGAAAAATGCTTAATTCATCAATTTTCTGATTTATACTGGCTTGCAATAATTCGTTGGAATACAATTGATTTGATTCGTTAACCAATTCAATGATATTAACAAGTCTATCTTTTATTTCAGGAAAAGCTTGATTCAATAATGTAGAAACATCGTAATACGAAAGCCTTTTTCCAAAACCAATCAGCTTTATTAAAGGAAGAAGTAGAAAATAAATAAATATAACAAGAGTAAAAAATAAAGTTAAGATAATGATTATCAGTTTAATATTAGGATTGAAATAATTTAAATACTCCAGTCCTGTAACAGAACTAAAGTAAAAGACAAGAAGTAGTATGAAAAGAATAAGTCCACGTAACAACTGATAAAAGTAGAACTTCTTAATGTAGGTATTTATCTTATCAACAAACTGTTTATAGTTTTCATTCATTTTAATAAAATATTCATTTATAATAATTTAGATTGCAAAATTATAAACATTAAAAAAAAATAGATGTTTATAAAATCAACAAAAAATAATAAAAACGCAGACAAAGATATCCATAGAAATTTTTATAAAACATTACTTTTGATTCAAACAAGAATAAATAATCAATTGTAATCACATAGAGTTTAAACAAAAAAAGCAGGTTTAAAAGGTTGTTTTTTATTAATGCACTCGAAAACTAACAGATGTTTATTACTAACGAAAATTGAATATAAGTCAAGGATTTAAACTGTTAATATCTCGTTCAAAACAGAAAATAAAAAGATCAATTTTTAAAAAGCAAGTAATTTTTTAGAAAGATATCAAACCTATTAACAGGCTATATTCATATTCATTAATTTTTAGAAATTGAAAATATATTTTAATGTAATGAACTCATTTACTCGCAACAGTAATGTTTCGTTTAAAAATAAAAAAAATGAAAATATGGGGTATCCTTTTGAAGTATTTCAGAATAGATTATATTAGTTGATTGAATGAAAGGTATATGGGAGAGAAACTAAATATATTGTTAGTAGAGGATAATGTTTTAAACCAGCGTGTTGTAACGTTTAGTTTAAAAAAATATAATCATGAAGTTACTATTGCCAACAATGGAGTAGAAGCAATTGAAATATTTAAGAATACAAAATTTGATGTTATTCTTATGGATATCATGATGCCTGTAATGGATGGACTTGAAGCTACGGTTAGGATTAGAGAAGAAGAAAAGCAAACTGCTAGTGAAAGACGAACGCCAATAATTGCCCTAACAGCTAATACTATGGATAATGACAGAGATAAATGTCTGTCATTTGGCATGGATGAGTTTATGGCTAAACCTTTTGATATAGAAAAATTAAAATCTATTTTTAAAGAATTGGGAATTACTGATTGACTCTCGTAAATACTTCCTTCCGAAAATACAGAACCATATTTTTTTTACTTTTGGCTTTACTAAAAGCTAGGAATGAACGAACGTTTTGATTTCAGAAATGAATCCCTGTCTGATACAGATAAGGATATTGATAAACAATTGCGACCGCTCGAATTTGATGATTTCAGTGGTCAAAGTAAAATTGTTGAAAATCTGAAAATATTTGTCAAAGCTGCAAAAATGCGTGGTGAAGCGCTTGATCATGTATTGCTTCACGGACCTCCGGGGTTAGGAAAAACAACACTTTCAAACATCATTGCCAATGAACTTGGAGTTACCCTGAAACTAACTTCGGGGCCAGTTTTGGATAAACCTGGTGATCTGGCTGGGCTTTTAACCAATCTTGAACCTAATGCTGTTTTGTTCATTGACGAAATACACCGCCTGAGTCCTATTGTTGAAGAATATTTGTATTCGGCTATGGAAGATTACAAAATCGATATCATGATTGACAAAGGCCCCAGTGCACGTTCCATACAGCTCGAATTAAACCCTTTTACCTTAATTGGGGCAACTACCCGTTCCGGTTTATTA
Source organism: uncultured Odoribacter sp. (assembly GCA_964488805.1). Taxonomy (GTDB): domain Bacteria; phylum Bacteroidota; class Bacteroidia; order Bacteroidales; family Prolixibacteraceae; genus Aquipluma. The sequence goes on from CAZAVU010000002.1 coordinate 27,748, forward strand.
ACAAGTCCTCTAAGGGCTCGTTTTGGCATTAAATCGCACCTCGAATATTACGATATTGACATCCTCACGAAAATTGTAAAACGATCGGCTTTTATTCTGAATGTAAAAATAGATGATCAGGCTGCTGTTGAAATTGCATCCAGAAGCCGTGGCACTCCACGTATTGTCAATGCTCTTTTGCGTCGGGTACGCGATTTTGCCCAGGTTAAAGGAAATGGCGATATCAATCTGGAAATAACTTTATATGCCTTAGATGCGCTGAATATCGACAAGTATGGTTTGGATGAAATGGATAATAAGATTTTAACTACTATTATCGATAAATTCAAAGGCGGACCTGTGGGTGTATCAACTATTGCTACTGCAGTTGGCGAAGATTCGGGAACCATCGAAGAAGTGTACGAACCATTCCTGATTAAGGAAGGTTTTTTAAAACGCACACCTCGCGGAAGGGAAGTAACTGAACTGGCTTATAAACATTTGGGGAAAATTCACTATGGAGACTCCCCTACTCTTTTCTAACTGGCTTGATTTCGAATAATTTAGGATAAAGTTTTCCGGTCACATACATTTTTTTAGTTACCGGATCAATGGCAATTCCATTTAAAACATCGACTTGTTTATTGGGATCTGACATGGTTAAAATGCCATCTAAATTAATCTTTGATACGACTTTACCCGTTTTAGAATCAATTTTTATGATCAGGTTAGTGGTCCAGACATTGGCATAAATATAGCCATCTGAGTATTCCAGTTCATTGATGTATAAAACTGGATTTTTATCATCGCACACCTGAATTTTTTTCACTGTTTTAAAAGTCTTTGGATCAATGTATGTCAAAATATTTGTTCCATCACTCATGATTAGGTTTTGTTCATCATGAGTCATCCCCCACCCTTCGGTTGATTCGAAATGGAAACTATCGACCAAAGCCATGGTTTCAAGTTCATAAACAAATCCGACTTTTGTTTTATAGGTCAACTGAAAAATACGGTTGTTGAAAATGGTTATTCCTTCCCCAAAATATTGATCTCCAAGTTTTACTGATTGAATGGTTTTGCCTGTATTAAGGTTGGTTTTATAGATGGCTGATTTTCCGTTCTCACCGGTACTTTCGTATAAAAAACCGTTGTGAATTTCGAGTCCTTCGGTAAAAAATGCTTCGTTGTGTGGTAAAGATTTAATTATTTGATAATCAAATTTTTCATGAGTTATATCTGACAAGACTTCAAAGGGTTTAAAGTAGATACCTTCTACCCCATCGGTTTTAACAGCTTCAGCTTTTACAGTATGTTTTCCAAGATTTTCAAATTTCTTTAGACAATAGGTAAATTCAGCACCTTTACTTGAAGTAACCAATACCGAATCGACATATATTTTAGTTTCTTTCAATTCTCCGTCTTTCAGTTTGACTGATATATTGATGTTTATATCGTTGCCATAAACGATTTTTTTACCAACTGACTCAACTTTGATTTGAACAGCAGGTTTTCTCGACCGGTTTGATTTGTTTGAACATGTAAATGAGCTGGTGAAAATCGCTAGCACGATGAAACTAATGTATAGTCTGAAATTCATTATATTATCATTGATAAGGGTTAAAAAACAGGCTTCAAATATAAAACAAATTAAAAATCAATTGACTTTCAACGTGATTTTTGGAATAGTCAAATGGAATTTGGTTTATATCTTTGACGCAAATTTTTAAGATTGTGGGTGCATTAAAAAAACTCGCCGGCGAAACTGCTATCTATGGAATGAGCAGTATTATAGGACGCTTCCTGAACTGGTGGCTGGTTCCTTATTATTCGCGTATTTTTCTACCTGAAGAGTACGGGGTGGTAACAAATTTATATTCTTATGTTGCTTTTTTATTGGTGATCCTGACATTTGGTATGGAAACCGGATTTTTCAGGTATGCCAATAAAACCAAGAATCACGATAAAATTTACTCAACCAGCGCCTTTGCCCTGTTCGGAAGTTCTATACTTTTTGTTGTAATTACATATCTTTTCTCCGGGAATTTTGCTGGGTATCTGGATTACCCCAATAGCAAACAGTACATCGAATGGATGGCAGTAATTGTTGCACTTGATGCCGGAACAGCCATACCTTTTGCTAATTTACGTCAGGAAGGAAAGGCTACCAGGTTTGCTATATTAAAGATGGTTAACATCTTTTTCAATATTTTCTTCAATATATTTTTCCTTTCTGTTTGCCCATATATTCTGAAATCGAACCCTGAAAGCTTTATTCGTTTAATTTATCATCCTCATTTTGGGGTGGGATACGTGTTTATATCCAACTTAATTGCTTCGGTAGTAACACTTATTATGCTGGTTCCTGAAATCAGAAAGATAAAAATGATTTTTGACTGGAGTCTGTTCAAGGAAATGTTTTGGTACTCCTTCCCTATCCTACTGGTTGGAATTGCCGGAATGGTTAACCAGAACATTGATAAAATCCTGATTCCGGAGTTGGTTAAGGCTGACCAAAAACCAATGGAACAACTTGGAATTTACGGAGCCAATTACAAATTGGCGGTGTTGATGAACATGTTTATTCAAGCCTTTCGTTATTCGTTCGAACCCTTCTTTTTCAGCCATCAAAAGAACAACGATTCGCGGGTAATTTATGCCCAGGTGATGAAGTATTTTGTCATTTTCGGGTTGCTCATATTTCTGGGAATTACCTTGTTTATTGACGTTTTCAAGATTATTATCGGTGCCGAATATCATTCAGGACTGAGAGTCGTCCCATCGGTTTTGATGGCTAATCTTTTCATGGGTATTTATTTCAACCTTTCGCTGTGGTACAAACTGTCGGACAAAACCTGGTATGGCGCCTGGATTGCTATAATTGGAGCCGTTTTAACCATTATAACCAACGTAATGCTGATACCACCGATGGGGTACATGGGTTCGGCTTATGCTGTTTTGCTGTGTTTTGTGATCATGACGGTCATTTCCTACATTGTCGGTCAGAAATATTATCGGGTTGAGTATGATTTGAAAAGAATAATGATGTACATCACTGTTTCGGTTGGCTTTTATTTTATCTCCGATTTTGTACATTTTTCATCTTCAATATTGGAATATGCCTTGAATATCAGTTTGTTTTCCGCTTTCCTGGCTATTGTATTCCTGGCTGAAAAAAAGGAACTCCGAAGTTTATTGAAACTATAGATTAATAAAATACTTTTAAGTATTATTTTTGAAAACAATTTTAAGATCGTTATGGAAAAGATAAAAATTGCTGTGGCATGTGATCATGCTGGTTTTGAAATGAAACAAACAGTATTGAAATACCTTCAGGAACAGGGAATTGAGTACAAAGATTTTGGTACTTATTCTTCTGAAAGTTGTGATTATGCCGATTTTGCACATCCTATGGCTGATGCGGTCAGCAAAGGTGAATTTGATAAGGGAATTACCTTGTGCGGAAGCGGAAATGGCATTAACATGACTGCAAATAAACATGTGGGAATACGGTCGGCTATTTGCTGGTTGCCCGAAATTGCAAAACTGGCACGTTCGCATAACGACGCTAATATTTGTGCCCTTCCTGCCCGGTTTATTACTCACAATGATGCAATTGAAATTGTGAAGATCTTTTTGGCTACCGGCTTTGAAGGTGGCCGTCATTTGACAAGAATCAACAAGATACCGGTTTAAAATGTCGGAACAAAAGAAAATATTCATTCAAAAATCTGAGAAAATTGCCTTCGATTTAAAGCATCGGGCAACTATCCGGTTCAACATTTCGAAGTACGACGCTGCGGTTGATAAGGGCATGAAACGCTATTCCAATCTGGATTTAGCCAAAGAAAGGGCCTCGTATGTTAAATTGATAGCTGAAAATAATTTACACGATTATTTACTCCAATTTGAGCAAAAAATTACTGAAAACGGAGCGTCGGTTATTTGGGCTCAGAATGAAAGCGAAGCTGTTGAAGCGGTAAAAAAGATCATGGTTGAAAACCATGCCAAAACGGTAGTCAAAAGTAAATCGATGACTACCGAGGAAATTGAATTGAACCATCATTTGGAAGAAATCGGTGTCGAATCGCTTGAAACTGATTTGGGCGAATACATTGTGCAATTGGCAGGTGAGAAACCTTACCACATTGTAACGCCATGTATGCACAAATCGCGTCACGATATTGCCGAGCTGTTCAATAAAAAATTCAATACGCCTCAGGGCAGTGAACCTGAATACCTTACCGGATATGTCAGACAGAAGCTGCGGGCAAAATTCACTGCTGCCGATGTGGGTATTACCGGGGCCAATTTTCTGGTGGCCGATGTGGGTGGAATTGCAGTGACCGAAAATGAAGGAAATGCCCTGATGTCGGTTTCATTTCCTAAAATTCACATTGTGATTGCCGGAATTGAGAAAGTGATACCACGGATGCAGGACCTGGCTTTAATGTGGCCCCTTTTGGCCGCACATGGCACCGGGCAACAGGTATCGGTGTACAATTCACTGGTGACCGGTCCAAAGAAGTCTGCCGAAGCTGATGGCCCCGAGAAAATGTTCGTTATTTTGATTGATAACAAACGCACTGAACTTTACTGCGATAATGAACAGTACATAGCCCTGAAATGTATCCGGTGCGGGGCATGCCTGAATGCTTGTCCGGTTTACAGAAATATCGGCGGTTATACGTATGATGCAACTTACAGTGGACCAATTGGCTCGGTAATCACTCCTTTTTACAAGGGACTAAAAGAATACGGCCATTTAAGTTCGGCTTGTTCGGTTTGCGGAAAATGCACCGAGGTTTGTCCGGTGAAGGTACCCTTGCATCATCTGTTGCTTGTTAACCGTCGGAATGTGGTAAAGGCCGGTGCTGGCGGATTTATCTGGAATCAGGGCATGAAAGGTTTTGAGTTTGCTTTTTCAAAGCGTAGCAGGTTGGATTTTGTGGGTGGTAAAACCAAAAACTTCATGGCATCTTTAGGTTCAAATGCTTTGGGCGAAAAGAAGCAAATACCCAGGCTGGCCGATCAGTCGTTTAGCAAACAATGGATCAATAAAAAATAGAATCTTATGCTATCCAATACCTGCAAATATGCTGTAAGGGCACTCATTTACCTGGGAAAATATTCCGTTGACGGAACAAAAATAGGCATCAGGAAAATATCTTCCGATTTGGCTATTCCGACACCTTTTTTGGGAAAGATTCTTCAAAATCTGGTCAAACAGAAAATATTGGTTTCAACCAAAGGACCTAACGGAGGTTTTGGACTGGGAAAAGGAATTAATGAGATTTCGCTTTACGATATTGTCAGGGTGGTGGATGGAGAAGATTGTTTTAAAACGTGCCTGATTGGGCTTCAGCCTTGTTCGACACACGAAAACAATGAGAAACCCTGCCCTATTCATTCCCGTTTTAGCCCGATTCGTGCCCAGTTGGTCCAATTTTATCAGGAAACTTCCATTGCTGAAATTCTGGGCGATATGACAGGTTTTGAAGATATTATCAAGCTTTAAAACCGGAGTCTGGAAAGCGTGTTTGCAGTGCTGAAAATTTCCCGTTTCTGGATTAATTAATCACAATGGCCGGAATATACATTCATATCCCCTTTTGCCGAAGACGTTGCCATTATTGCGATTTCTTTAAATCCACCGATCTTAGCCAGAAAATCCGATTGCTGGAAGCTTTGAAAAAGGAATTGAAAATCCGTGCCGAAGAGTTGTCTTCCGACGAGATTAACACCATTTACCTGGGCGGTGGAACTCCTTCTGTTTTGGAGCTTGATGAGCTAAGAGATCTTTTAAACACGGTTAAAGAGTACTATCAGGTGGCCGGGAATGCTGAAATAACCATGGAAGCCAATCCGGATGATCTGTCTCCCGAAATGCTTTCGGCTCTGAGGAACATCGGATATAACCGTCTAAGCATGGGCATTCAGTCTTTTTCTTATGCTGACCTGAAACTGATGAACCGCCGCCACAATGCCTTGCAGGCCTTTCAATCCGTCGAATGGGCTAAAAAGGCAGGTTTTTCGAATATCAGCATTGACCTGATTTATGGTTTGCCCAATCAGACGATAGCAGAGTGGGAGCAAAATGTGCGGACGGCCGTTGGGTTGGATGTTCAGCATATTTCAGCCTACAACCTCACTTATCACGAGGGGACGGTTTTTTACCAGCAACTCAAAAAAGGAATATTGAAGGAGTTGCCCGATGAACTTAGTCTTCAGCAATTTGAGTTACTGATCCGTATCCTGGAAGAAGTTGGTTTTGAGCATTATGAGATCTCAAATTTCTGCAAGCCGGGTTTTTATTCGCAGCACAATTCGGCTTACTGGAAGAACAAGAAATACCTCGGGATTGGCCCTTCGGCGCACTCGTTCGATTTGTACAGCCGTCGCTGGAACATATCTTCAATTTCGAAATACCTGGAAGGGGTGGAGGAGGGGATACCTTTTTGGGAAGCCGAAATACTGAGCGAACAGGACCGCTACAACGATTACATCATCACCGGCTTGCGGACCATGTGGGGCATTTCTGAAGCATATATTCAAGCCGGATTTCAGCAAAAGTATTTCGTTCATTTTCAGAAAATCAAACAAAAATATTTGCAGTCGGGTCATTTGATTTGTACGCCGTCAACGGTGGTTTTGAGCCCTGACGGACTGTTCATTTCAGACAAAATCATGGCTGATTTTATGATAGTTGAATCCTGCTAAATATTGTTAATGTGTCTGGTTTTTGTGCTTTATTCAAGTTATAAATCCATATCTTAGCGGCTTGAAAAAATTCATATTCTGAAAAAGTGTTTTTCAGAAAAAAGTGTCTTGGAAAATTTGAAAAACGAATAATAATGATTGTAAAAATTGTCAATAAATCAGAAAACCCGCTTCCTGAATATAGTACTGAACATTCGGCAGGAATGGACCTGCGGGCCAATATAGCTCAGCCAATTACCTTAAAACCGTTGGAACGGGTATTGGTTCCTACCGGTTTGTTTATCGAACTGCCGGTGGGTTACGAAGCGCAGATCCGTCCACGCAGTGGTCTGGCTTTGAAAAAGGGGATTACTGTACTCAATACTCCCGGAACGATTGATGCAGACTACCGGGGCGAAATTGGCATTATTCTTATCAATTTGTCGAACGAAGAATTTGTGATTCATCATGGCGAACGCATCTGCCAGATGGTAATTGCCCGGCATGAGCACATCGGTTGGGAATCGGTAGAAATACTGGAAGAAACTGTCCGTGGCGCTGGTGGATTTGGACATACCGGGAAAAATTAAAGCGAATGAAGAACAAATATTTAGCATATTTTGCGGTTGTTTCAATCCTGGTTTCTTCCTGTGGAACGGTAAAAAAACAGGTTTCCGCGGTTTCTCAGCCTAAACCTGAAGTCAAGGAGCAGTCGATTTCGGAGGATAAAAAAAATGAATTTGAGTACACCTTCATCGAAGGTCTCAAACAGAAGATGATCGGGAATCAGCAAGCCGCCGTAGCCCTTTTTTCAAAATGTCTGGAGATCAACCCGAATTCAACATCGGCCATGTTCGAACTGGCTAAAATACATAGCGGAAACGGCGACCAGACCAGTTCGTCGCTTTTGCTCGAAAAAGCCATTAACCTCGAACCCGAAAACAAATGGTACAAAATACTCCTGGCCCAGATTTACCAGCAGGGAAAACAATATGCTAAAGCATCCGACCTGTATCAGCAACTTTATGCACAGGATCCTGAAAACCTGGAATATCTGTACATGAATGCGGCTATGTTGTCGTCGGCCGGAAAGCTCGATCAATCCATTGAAGCCTATAACGAAATGGAAAAAAAGGTTGGCATTAATGACCAAATTTCGGTTGAAAAACAACAGATTTACCAGGCTGCCGGAAAGAAAAAGGAGGCACTGGCTGAACTTCAGAAACTCATCGATTTTAACCCGAAAGAGTCCCGTTATTACGGCTTGATGGCCGATTATTACCTTTCGGAAAAAGATGAGGAGAATGCGCTGAAGTATTACAATAAAATTCTGGAAATTGAGCCCGATAACGGTTTTGTGCTGTTTTCGCTGGCTTCGTTTTACAGGCAGAAAAATGATAAGGAAAAGTTTTGGGAATATTTGCAAAAAGGATTTCTCAATAAATCGGTCGAGGTCGAAACCAAAATTCAGTATTACCTGATGCTGACAGCCGATCAGGAAAAATCCTTTATATCCGATCAGCAGCTTGGCGAGCTGATCAACATTTTGGTTCAAACCAATTCGGACGATTACCGCGTTTACGGTGTTTATGCCGAATACCTGATCAGCAAAGGCAAACTGGCCGAAGCCCGTGAACAGCTCCGCAAAGTGCTTCAGACCGAGAAAGACAATTACATGATTTGGGAACGTATGCTGATGGTCAGCAACGATTTGCTCGATTTTAAAAGCTTGTACACCGATGCCGGAAAAGCCATTGATTTGTTTCCCAATCAGCCCATTCTGTATGGTTTGAAGTCCCTGGCCTGCCTTCAGCTTGAAAAATACACCGAAGCGCTTAATGTGCTCAACGAAGGGGAACCTTACCTGCTCGATAACAAGCCCATGAAAATCCAGTTCGACCTTTACCGGGCCGAAGCCAATTACAAACTGGATAGGGTGGAGGAGGCTTTCAAGGCGTTTGACAATGTGATCAGCCTCGATCCTGAGAATTGGCTGGCAATGAATAATTATGCCTACTACCTGTCGCTCAGGAACGAAAACCTTGAAAAAGCCGAACAGTTAAGCGGAAAAGCGGTCAGGGCTAACCCCAATAACCCCACTTATCTGGATACTTATTCGTGGGTGCTGTTTATGCGCAAGGATTATACCCTGGCGAAATTTTACATGGACACTGCCATGAAAAACGGCGGTGATAAAAACGGGGTGATTGTTGAACATTACGGCGATATTCTGTACATGCTGGGTCAGACCGATCAGGCTGTGGAACAATGGAAAAAAGCGCTGGAAACCGGTGACGGTTCGAAGTTTTTGAATGAAAAGATCAAACAGAAACGCTATCTCGATAAATAAGAAAACGTGAGAAGAATTAGCATCATAAAAAGTTCAGGATTTGCACTGATCGGCATTGTTTTACTGGGGCTTTCCTCGTGCCGGACTACCCGGGTGGTTCCGACTACCACGGCAATAGTCAAACCGATCGGGACCAACAAACTCATCCGAAACATCGAAAACAATGCTTTCGATTACAAGCATTTGTCCATCAAAAAAATAAACTGCCAGTTCGATAACGGCAAAACCAGAGCTTCGTTTAAAGCCAGCATTCAGGCCGATAAAGACAAACAGATTACTGTGATGCTGAGTAAGCTGAACATCCCGGTTGGCAGGGTTTGGCTGACCCCCGACAGCGTTAAGTTCATCAATTACATCGGGAAAACCTATTTTCTCGACGATTACAGCTACCTGAGCTCAATGCTCGATATTGACATTGATTTTGAAACGATTCATGCCATCATTTCCAACAATATTTTTTCGCTCCGCGATGAAAAACGTGACAAGGACAACCGCGAGTATGAAACTAAAATCGATTCGGGAATGTACGTGCTTGAATCGGTTAAAAAGATGAAAGCCCGCAAGGAAAACGCCCGGATCAGTGAAAAAAGGAAAGCCCGCAAAGCCGCGAAAATCAACACCGAAGCTCCTGTTCATCAATCCATTTATGTTGATCCGGCAACCTATAAACTCAGGAAAATCAGGATGCAGGACACGGTAAATTCACGGGATCTCGACATTGAATTCTCTGATTTTACAGCTATTAATAAGAAACAATTGTATCCGGGTGAGATCTTTTTACACTTTGCCGGCCCTGAGAGCCACATTGAGTTAAGGGTCAAATTTGCAGGTTTCTCGACCGAAGCCGAAAAAGAGATTCGTTTTAAAGTTCCTGAAAGATTTACCCGGTTAAATAATGAATAGCATGAGGAGTTTTTTACTTCTTTCAGTTTTTGTGCTTCTGGCGGTACTGGCAAATGGCCAGTCGCTGGACGAATTGCGCAAGAAAAAGCAAAAAACCAACGAGCAGATCAAGTACACCACCCGCTTGCTGGAAGAAGCTAAAACGAGCCAAAAAAAGACCCTGAACAAATACAACATCCTCAATAAGCAGATCGAGCTTCGTACCAGCCTGATCTCGGGAATTAACTCGGAAGTGGGTGTCCTGGGCGAATTCATTGACCAGAATGCCTGGCTGGTCAGTTCGCTCAATGCCGATATGGAAGAGCTGAAGAAAGAATATGCCAACACGATCTTATTTGCTCAGCGAAATCAGACCAATAACAGTAAGCTGTTGTTTGTTCTGTCGTCGAACAGTTTCAACCAGGCTTACAAAAGGATCATGTACCTGAAGCAATACACCGAGTACCGGAAACAACAGGCCGAACTGATCCAGTGGATTCGCGATTTGATCCAGGTAAAAGTCAATCGTTTGCAGAGTCAACGCACCGAAAAGGAGACCCTTCTTGAAGCCCAGAAACGTGAAGCCAACCAGTTGGCGCGTGAGAAAAAACAGCAGGGACAGGTGCTTACTTCGCTCAAAAAGAAACAAAAGCAATATGAAAAGAGCCTGCGTGAGCAGCAACAGATTGATGCCCAGTTAAGCCGCGAAATACAGCGGATTATTGAAGAGGAAATTGCGAGGGCCAGGGAAAAAGCCCGTGAACGTGAAAAGGCCAGACAGGCGGCTGCAAATGCCGGTCATGCCACTAAGGCCCCTGCTGCAACGGGTTACGAGATGACCCCGGAGGATAAACTGGCATCCGGACAATTTGAACAGAACAAGCGCCGCCTTCCATGGCCGGTTGAACGGGGTGTGATTACCGATCATTTTGGCGTGCACGAACATCCGGTGCTGAAGAATATCCAGATCCGGAATAATGGGGTCGACATTTCGACGAGCCACGGGTCAAGGGCCCGCGCGGTTTTTGCCGGAGAGGTCAGCAAAGTGGTGAGCGTTGCCGGTGGAACCTGGGCCGTGATTATCCGTCATGGCAAGTACCTTACTGTTTATTCGAACCTGACCAGCGTATCGGTTAAATCGGGCGAAAAAGTGTCGGTTAAGCAATCGATCGGAACCATCGGGACCGACAGTATCGAAGACGACAAAACGGTGCTGAAATTCCAGATCTGGAGGGAAAGTTCAAAGCTTGACCCGGAAGACTGGATTGCCCGCTAAAACAGGATATATGGTCTTAAAACGGGCCTTTAAGATAAAGGCTGTTTATTTTATTCAAAACAATTTTAATTATAACTCACCCCGTCGCATCTTTGATGCTCTGCCCCTCTACTTTTATACACAAGTCCCGGCCTTCAGGCCGAGATGGAAATTTAACCGTTATTTATTGCAGTCACAGTTTCATGAATAGTCTCTCCGTGTGCTCGGTGCCTCCTCTGTGAAACTCTGTGTAACCTAATTAAATTACACGGAGAGCCACAGAGAAGCCCCAGAGAAACACTGAGAAAATCCATGAAATTGCCTCAAACAAGGGAATTTGCCTCGAAACGAAGGAAATTTGCCTCGATTTGATCCTCCATTGCCTCGAAACGAAGGAACATTCCCTCAAAAAGAGGAAACATTGCCTCCCGGAGAGGGAAATTTCCTTCAAAAAGAGGGAATGTTGCCTCAAAAAGATCCTCGCGAGGATCGAAACGAGGGAATGTTGGAGGTTTTAGCTGCAACGCCGGACCTTTTTCGGGGTGCGAAACGCCTTGTAACTGGCGCTACTGCTCATTTGGCGATAGCGGCAATGAGGAGTGAAAACGGATGGGTTAAAATTATATTTGAGCAGGTATTTTAAATCCGTTTGATGACCCGGATATATAAGATAAAAAAGGTGAACAGATCACCCCTGAAACTAAAATATAAGATAACTTTGGTTGACAGACAACAGAGTTAGGTGCAAGGTTGAAAGAACACAAAATAAAGAATGATGCAAATCAATTTATTTAAATACAGAGATAAAAAGCTGTTCATCAATGACAGTTTAAACGCTATCTGTATTCTACTAATTACTTTCTCCGTATTTGGGTGTTCTCCAAAAATTGACAAAGTGACTTATCAAGATGCATTTAAAAAATGGAATTGGACTAAAAACATAAATGAAATAGATTCTTCTGCGTCAATGTCAATCTACGTTAATACATACAAAGGACTATTTGAAGGTCGTGAATCCTTCTTGAGTTTCAAGAAAAATATGTACTGGATTGATTTCAAGAAAATTGATACTTGTTATACAGAAAATGACATCGAACATTTTTCTGTTCTTGCAGATACGATTAATGAAAGAGATTTTATTCCAAAATTTTGTAAAGTTAAGATTCAGCGGAAAAGTGATAAGATAATTAACATCGAATTTGAAATAAAAGACGATAGAATTTCTGATTTGTTAAAAGGGAAATTCAAGCTTAAATTAGATAATGGAAATAAAGAACATTTTGATGTTTTTAAATACTATAAGAATTGAAATAAATTAAAACCCAGCACCTAACAAATTGCAAATTGCATTGCGGGTGCAGTGTTGTGCGTTGTCTCTGCTCCTTTCTTGACCGTCATGTCCTACCGGACACTGACGCTCTTCGAAATCCGCAACGACAACTTGCAAGTGACCGTTAACGGTTATTTTGAATGAAGCAAATGGAACAGAAAATTGCGACTATAGACGGAAATAATTTTTCTGACCTTGAAACATTTTATGGCGAGGTGGACAGGGTTTTGACAAAAAATTTAAGTTTCAAAACTGGTCACAACTTGGATGCTTTTAATGATATTCTTTGTGGAGATTTTGGAGTATTCAGTTACAATGAGACACTAAAACTTATCTGGACAAATTTTTCAAAAAGTAGGGAAAATCTAGGCAATGAACTTATTTCGGTGTTGACTGGCATAATAAAAGAACATGACCATATTGAATTTCAGACAAAAGATTAAAAATGGAGAGAATTAGGTATCGACACATAAGAAAAAAAGTCAAAGAATTGGCAAAAAAAATAGACGCACCGGCCAATTTATTGCCGACATATAGATTCTCTGCTGGGGACGCGCTACCACTTATTGAAATAGACAAACAAGGAAAACTTCATTATGCACTAGTTGAGAGAGGAGAAGAATTTGAGAGAAGAATGACAGAAAATCTTGATGAGCTTTTATACTGGATTTTTTCTGGTATTACTACATCAATGGCTTTTGAGTATGAACTAAAAAACAGAATTGAGGACAAAGATTGCAGAAGAATAGCATTTGACAAGCAGATTGAACTTCTTTCCGTTCTTAATGAAAATTGGAGTAAAAAAGAACATGAAGAACATTTACAAATTCTAAAAAATCACCCATTCGATGACTTAGCTGGACTTAGAGCAACATATTACAGAGAACTAAGAGAAAAAGGTTTACCAGAAGAAGAAATTGAAAAATTAGCATTTGAGAAGTACCCTGAAAATGGAAAAAACAACCGTTAACAAATTGCAAATTGCATTGCGGGTGCAGTGGTGTGCGTTGTCTCTGCTCCTTTCTTGACCGTCAGCGTCCTGCCGGACACTGACGCTCTTCCCTGCCTGTCGGCAGACAGGGAAATCCGCAACGACAACTTGTACCAACCGTTATGTGCAACTTTAGAAATAAACTTCTACGATTGATAGTAGTCATTAATAGTGATATAAAATATGGGAATATTTGAAATAATTGGAGAATTGATTAGTCCAGGATCGATTGGGAAAATGGATTTTAATGATAAGGAGTATGAAATACGACAAAAATTTATTCCGATAAGATTTATTATTTCATTGATAATTATTGGAATAATTGAATATTTGTTTGTGTTCCAAAAGGAGTATTTCAATGATTTCAGTCAATTATTAAAGGTCAATACATTTTTGATTATTTATCTCTTGATAGCATCTGTAATCAGGATCAGACCTGATTTTGATAATTTAGGATGGGTGCCATTTTTAATTAATAATCCGTTTAGATTTTCAGATAATATCAATAGATTTCTAGTGATTTTGAATATTTTGTTTATGCCTGGTAAGTATATTTCAAAGTCTATTGTAGGATTTTATAGGTATTGTAAAAGATAAAAAGTCAATTGTTGAAAAAACGCCCTACAAAACGCGGTCATAAAACATAGCGGTTTCAGTGCAATTTTGCAAGCTCAGTTCCCGCGGGCAAGGTCAGTAACGGGGGGGATAGGTTCGCTGCCACGAAATCCGGCACTGGGCATAGCTGCGACCGTTGGCAGTAATTGTATGAAACTCCAATTTCGGGAAAGACAATGGGAAAAGATAATTTTGTTTATTTTGATAAAAGAGAGGACTGGCGAAATTGGCTGGAGGATAATTTTGACCAAAAGGATGAAGTCTGGTTTATTTTTCCCAAAAAGGAATCAGGTCAATTATCAATCACCTACAATGATGCTGTTGAAGAAGCATTGTGTTTTGGTTGGATTGACAGCACAGTAAAAGCTCTGGATAAGGATAGAAAGATTCAAAGATTCACACCAAGGAATAGTAAGAGCGTGTATTCGCAATCGAACATAGAACGATTGAAATGGCTTTTAGATAAAGGAATGATACATCCAGGTTTAATTGATAAGGTGAAGTCAATTGTTCAAAAAGATTTTATTTTTCCTTCTGACATAATTGATGCGATTCAAAAGGATGCTATAACCTGGAGAAATTATCAAGAATTCACAGAGGGTTATAAAAGGATTCGTGTTGCCTATATTGATAGTGCCAGAAAACGTCCGGAAGAGTATGACAAAAGATTAAAAAACTTCATTGCCAAGACCAGGGAAGGTAAAAGGATTTCTGGATATGGAGGAATTGAAAAATATTATTAAAAAACAACTACTGCCAGTAAATAGGACTCTGAGCGGTCGGCAAGACCCGGCGATGAGCCGGTGTTCCGGCAAAGGCGGGAAAGGAATGTTGGCTGTTATTAATGAAAAAGTTAATCCATGAAAAATCTAACTTCATTTACGAAGCATAAAAAAATGTCGTATTTCGAATTGTTTATTTTTGACTCACCCCTCGCTCGCTATGCTCGCTCTGCCCCTCTCTACAAGGGTAGAGAGGGGCGAAGCCGCCTTCAGGCGGTTTGGGGTGAGTCAATTATTAAATGCGACAATACATTGTTTTACTTACTTACGAAGCATCTGTTGTTAATTACCTTTCTTACAATGTCTTTTTTCTGTGTCAAAGGGCAGAACAACAACGACCAGTTGCCATCCCCTATGGTAAAAGCTGGAATAGCTAAAATCTCGGGTAGTATTGGCAATTTGAAACTTCCCGAAGGAGAAAAGAAAGTTACAATTGAAATAGGAGTCAGTAATCCAGTTACCGGTGACGACAGCAAATATGTTGCAATCCTGAATGAAAATAACCGGTTTTCGCTTGAAGTTCCCCTTGAATGCAACAGGGCTATCGTTGGTTTCAGAGTTGGAACAGAAACAAAATACTATTGTAGTGGTTGTTTGGGTTTGGAGCAAGGGAAAGAGCTGCAAATGAATATCGTTTTTGATGATCGGGGCAATTTTAAAGTCGATGTTAAAGGTGGCCTTGATCTCACCTTTGATGATATAATGAATATCGGTAAGGCAATTATTCGATTTGATGAACATTCTACGTGGGGCGATTATTATAAAATGACCCCTAATGATTTTGCAGAACATGAACTTACTATCGGTCTTAAAGAAAGGACTAAGGTGGCGATAGACTCGTTGGTTTTATCCGGTAAGGTTAAAAAATACCTGACCGATGGATTTAACATCCATTTTTTAAAAGGACGGCTCTTCTATTATAAAAAAACAGCCGAGCAAAGTTTTAAAGGGGCAAATATTGAGTATCCTTTTTATTGCGATTACACCGCTGTGGAACCCGATCAATCGTATTATTCTTTTCTACGGGAGTTTAATCTGAATAATTCTCAATACTTGTACAGCTATTCTTATTCAGAATTTATGAAGAAATTCTTGTCTGTTGCGGCGTTCAAAATTCCGAAGATCAAAGATACGCCCATTGGGGAATGGCTTGGAGAAGTAAAAACTACGATAAAAGATGTGGTTGGCTTTGATTCGGGCTTGTTCTATGATATGCTTGCGGCCAATGCCTATGCCATCCAGATGAACGACAGAAAAGAGCCGCTCACCGACAAACAGGTGGAAAACATTATAAACTATTACAAAAGCATCAATGAAGATTATTCAAAAATACTGATAAAGAAGAATGCTGAACTAATAAAAGCTATCCAGAGGACTAATGATCTTAAAGTCAACGAAACCCCGGTTGTTTCAAAAGAAAAGCTGATAGATGCTATCGTTGCCAAATACAAGGGATCTGTTGTATTGGTTGATTTTTGGGCTACATGGTGTGCTCCGTGCATGAACGCTCATAAAGAAATGAAACCATTAAAAGACGGACTCAAAGATAAAAGTGTAGTTTTTGTCTATTTAACCAACAGCTCATCTCCCAAACCTTTGTGGGAAGGAAAAATCAAGGAAATTGGCGGAGAACAATACTACCTTACTGAAGATGAATGGGAATATGTAATGGAACGTTTTGGTTTTGATGGCATACCGTCCTATTTGATTTTTGATAAAAACGGAATATTAAAACATAAGTTCACCGGTTTCCCCGGCACCGACAAAATGAGGGGAATGCTTGAGGAATTGTTGCACTAAAGATTTATTTCTCCCTGGAACGAATTTGCAGTTTGTGCCTGGAGCATAGGAAACAAGATTAAAAAATTTATAGGTATGAAACGAATCAAAGTCACATTAGCCCTGTTGTTTATTTCCCTGTATCTATTTTCACAGGACAGGACCATGGTTAAGTATTTTCGGGATAGTGAACTGACCAAAGAGACTGCTGAACCAAAGGCCCGGTATAAAGTCATTTTAACCTGGCAAAGCAACAACTTAACTCAAGAATTATTTGAAATCAGTACGAACCGGTTAATCTGGCATAAATCATTTAGAAACCACAAACCTTTTGGTGAATGGTATTTATTTGACGAAAACAATTCGAAAAAGGTACTGGTTGTTTATGGTACCTGTAAGCCTCAGAATTATTTTTCTTATGATGCAAAAGATCAGAAGTTAACCGATAGTATTGGAGGTGAATTTATCAGGCCAAAGTTTATTATTGAGGATAAAACCATAAGTTCGTATATAAAAAGGCAAAATGCGCCGGAAATTCCGGTCTGGGTGGCTTCAAATGTACGTTATCCGGTAGAAGCACAGATGAATAAAATTCAAGGTAAGGTTAAGGCTCAATTCACGATAGATGAGAATGGGGAAATTAATCATATCATGATTATCGAAGGTGTAGATGAAGCTTTGGATTTTGAGGCTTATCGGGTATTAAAATCAATGCCCAAAATGCAACCGGCACGCCTCAATGGGAAAGCAATTAACTTATATGTTGAAGTGCCTATCAATTTTGTGGTGAGATAAATAAACTGCCTCCAATAAACAGGAGTTTAAAAGGCTTTCTAGCAAAAGAGGTCGCTTCATCAGTTGAAACGACCTCTTTTAATATGGTTTTCCTTCTGCCTTCTGCCTGTTTCCTCCTGCCTTTCTTTTTAAAGCAGGTTGGCCACTTTGGTCAGGCCCGGAACATTGATAAACTTGATTTTTCTTCCCTGCAAATCGATCAGGTGATCCTGTTTAAATTCGGAGAGCAGCCTGATGACACTTTCGGTAGCCGTACCCACCATGTTGGCCAGTTCCTCGCGCGTGAGCGAGATCTGGAGGGTGTTGGCATTGTCCAGTTCGAAGTTTTCCTTCAGCAGCAGCAAGATTTCGGCCAGCCGTTCGCGTACAGTTTTTTGGGCGATATCGGTGATGTAATCGTTGGCTTCGCGCAGTTCCTTGCATACGATTTGCAGCATGTGGTGCGAAAACTGCCAGTTGTTCTGAATCAGGTAAAGGAGAGTTTGGTAAGGAATGTGGCTCAGGATGGCTTCTTCGATAACCTTGGCTGTTGTGCAGGCCAGTTCCTGGCTTAACAGCGAACGGTAGGCAATGATATCGCCTCGTTTGGCAAAGCTGAGGATCTGCTCCTTGCCGTCGATACCGGTTTTAAATATTTTTACAATACCGCGCGTGACACAATAAAATCCAGTCAACCGACTTCCTTCCCTGTAAACAATAGTTCCTTTTTTGTAGAGCGAACATGTTTTATCATAGTTGAGTTGAGCCATTTCGTGTTCAGTAAGTTTCTTGAACAAATGGAATCCACTCAGGTCGCATTCCTCATCTGTCGGTCGTTTTATTGAACTTCTCATCGAGTTGTTTTGTTTTGTTAATGAATGAAACAACAATCCGTACTAAATATACATTGAAGTTTTTAAACACAAAAAAACAAATGTGTATTTATGTCATAGAAATTAAGCGTAAAAATAACTTAATTATTCGATTTGCAATATTTATAAGCGATCAGATATGAAACATGTAGTAGATCTTTCGTGGAAGCAAAACCTGGCATTTGAGTGTGAAGTGGATGGGCATCAGGTAGTGATTGATGCATCGAAAGAGAATGGGGGCGACGATCTGGGGCCTCGTCCCAAGAAATTGATGCTCACCGCCCTGGCCGGCTGCACCGGTATTGATGTGATCACGATCCTGAAGAAAATGAAGGTCGAACCTGAAGCTTTCGATGTGATTGTTGAAGGCGATTTGACCGAAGAACACCCGATGCGGTATTACCAAATGAAGATCGTTTACCAGTTTAAAGGCAAAGATTTGCCTATGGACAAGCTCGAAAAGGCCGTGAAACTCTCCGAAGAGAAGTATTGCGGCGTTTCGGCTGTCTACCGGCAGGCTATGGACCTTTCGTTTGAAATACGGGTGATTGAATAAATTTCCGACTTGAGGTATACCGTTGCAGACAGTCGGAAGCAATTGTTTTTAACGGTATTTCATGGTTCTATTGTTTTCGAAATAAGTTATTGTCGCATCAGATAATTCACTCACCCCAAGCCGCCTGCAGGCGGCTTCGCCCCTCTCTACCCGTAGAGAGGGGCAGAGCGAGCATTGCGAGCGAGGGGTGAGTCAAAATAAGAGATACAACATTTTTCAATTCGTATAACTCAAAAATCCAAACCTTGAGGAATTTCCGGCTATTTAAGGAAGATGATGAGAAGATCTTTAAAATTGGAAAGATCGGTGATTTCGATGAAGAGGAGATCGGGCACAACCTCATGCCCCATCTGCACGATTTTTACTCCATTTTCTGGATCGAGTCAGGAGAAGCTACCCATGCCACCGAATTTGTCGAATACAGCCTGAAAGCCGGTACCATTCTGTTTGTGCCACCGGGCCTGAAACATCGGATGTATATCGATCGGTTGGTTGAGGGGATTTACATCATTTTTAACGAGGATTTCGTCAGGTATAACCGCACAAACCATGTCCCATTGACCGAATATCGCCTGTTCAACAATCCTGACTTCAAAAGCCTGATAACGGTTTCTGAGGAAGAACAAGGCAAGCTGAAAAACATCACCGCGATGATTTTGGATGAACTGCGCCAAATGGATAATTACAGCCAGGATGTCGTGCTGAATTTGCTGCACCTGTTTTTGCTTGAATCCAGGCGTATTTTTGACCGTCAGTACCAACCTTCGGGAAAGGAACCCGATGCGACCCCTGATGCCACGATTATCCGGTTTAAACAGTTGATTGAACAGAACTATGCCACCCAGAAGAATGTATCGCCTTATGCCGAAATGCTCAACATGAATCCTTCGTGTTTAAATGAACTGACCAAGCGCATAACCGGAATTACTGCCGGAGAGCTCATCCGAAACCGGGTCATCGACGAAACCAAGAAATTACTTTATTCAAGCCGTATGTCGGGAAAAGAAATTGCCTATGAGCTTGGTTTTGAGGATCCGGCCTACTTTAGCCGCTTTTTTAAGAAGTACACGGGCACCACTTTAAAGGAGTTTCGTGATAATAGCAGAAAAAAATACCATTAAATCCTTTTTTAGTCCATTTTCTGGCCTCTTCCCGCGACATATCTTTGTAACTGTATAAAACAATTAAAAATAAACAGTTATGAAGACATTAAAATCAACGGCCGTATTCTTACTGGCCCTTTCGTTAACCAGCAATGTACTGGCAGGATCACAAAAAGTTGACACCGCAAAAAGCACCGTAAAATGGTTAGGTAAAAAAGTTGCCGGCGAGCACACCGGAACCATCGCTATAAAAGAGGGCAACCTTGTTGCTGAAAAGGGGAAAATCACCGGCGGGAAAGTGGTTATCGACATGCAGTCGATCGTTGATACCGACCTGACGGATGCAGAATGGAATGCCAAATTGATCGGGCACCTGAAATCCGACGATTTCTTTTCGGTGGCTACCTATCCCACTTCAGAACTGGTTTTGACCAAAGTGGAAAGCAACGGGAACAACCATACGTTCACCGGGAACCTGACTATCAAAGGAATTACCAACCCGGTGACTTTCAAGGCTACTTCAGCCAAAGATGGGAAAAGCACGGTTTACAAGGGAACACTCACGGTTGACCGCTCGAAGTTCAATGTCAGATACGGATCGAAATCCTTCTTTGCGAACCTGGGCGACAAGGTGATTTACGATGAATTCACGCTCGATTTTACCCTAGTGGTAACCGAATAAAAAAGTTCAATTATTTACTATTTAGTTATTTACCATTTACAATTTGGAAACATCGGGCAATCCTAAATTGTAAATTGTAAATGGTCCAATAGTAAATTTTTATAATCATTCCGAACTTAAAATTAGAAATCATGAAACTTACAGTGCACAGGGCCGGATGCAGGGGACATGCAGATCACGGATGGCTCAATACCTGGCATAGCTTCAGTTTTGCCAATTATTACAACCCCGATCGGATGCATTTTGGAGCCTTGCGCGTGCTCAATGACGATACCGTTCAGGCTGGAATGGGCTTCGGGACGCACCCGCACGACAACATGGAAATCATTACAATTGTGCTGGATGGTGAGCTCGAACACAAGGACAGCATGGGAAACGGATCGATTATCAAACCGGGCGAAGTACAGGTAATGTCGGCCGGAACAGGCATTCAGCATTCGGAATTTAACCATTCACAAACGAGTGAGGTTAGTCTGCTGCAAATCTGGGTTTTTCCGGATAAGAAAAATGTAGAGCCAAGATACGGCCAGGCCAAATTTCAGGACGAAGAAATGAATGGAAAATGGCGTACCGTTGTTTCGCCCGATGGTGCCGGGAACACATTGTGGATTCACCAGCAGGCCTGGTTTTCGCTGGGCGAATTTGAGGCGGGGGCAGAGGCCAGCTATGATCTGAAGAAAGCCGGAAATGGGGTCTATCTTTTCCTGATTTCAGGAGAACTGGAAGTCGGTTCTGAAACCTTGAATCAGCGAGATGGCTTATGTATTGAGCAAATTGATTCCTGTGTAAATCTAAAAACAATTAAAAAATCGAAAATACTGGTGATGGAAGTGCCGGTGTAAACAAGGCAGAAGTGAGAAGGCAGAAGTTGACGGTAATGTTTTACTTCTGCCTTTTTCCTAAAGTCTTTTGTTTTCAGGGCCAGATCTCCTTGATATTCTCGTTAATTGGGTCGATTCGGACCATCCGGACATTGAAATCGGTTTGTTCGCGGCCTTTTACCTCAAAGACGGCCTTGAAATTGCAGGTTTTGGCCTTGCCGGGGAAACCTGAATTCTTTTCATCGGTCAGGTATTTCATGGCGGCAATGTTGCCCAGGTCGTCGTCAGAAAGCAGGAACAAAACCTTTCGTCCGTCGCTGGTGCAGAAATGGATCAGGTTCGAATATTGTCGGTTAAGGTAATTCTCCGAGCGGTTGTCGAAAAACAAGGTACTGTCGGCGGTCTTGTAAGTGAACGAAGCCTGTTCGAGGTTGTATTTCAGGCCAACCCGTTCCAGGGTTTGTTTCAGGAATTGCAGGGTTTTGATCGAGCCGATGAAAATCAGGTGCTTGTTCCGCGTGTCTTCCCATTTCAGTTTCGACGAGTATTTCATTTCCACATCGGCCACCCCGCCGCCAAACATTTTCATCAGGCTGAACAAGCCCAGGGGCGCCTGGTTGTTGGTGTAGGTGGTTTTACTTTTGCGGATTTTGCCGATCAGCTCAGGATGAATTTTCAGGTAGGCATCCAGGTCCTCGTCCGAGTTGATCCGTGTATCGCGCGAGGTGCCCATTCGCCCGGTGGCAATCGAATCGTTGAAAAAATAATGGTCGCCCAAAACAATCAGGATAGGATAATCGGGTTTCAGAAAACCTTTCCAGATAGCCTGCCGGGGCTGGCGGAATTTGTCGTTATTCAGGAGCAGAATAAAACACGAAACAATGAGCAAAAGGCCTGAAATAAAAAGCGCCAGACTGTATTTTTCAATCGAGTGTTTAAACGACTTGTAGGTCAGAAATTTGAACTCGACCTGGTATTTCCCTTTTGGAATATGCAGGATAACCGTATCATTCTTCCCCTCGTTTTGGTAGTATTCTTCCAGCTTATTCCGCAGGTTCAGGATATAAACCCGAACGTTCAGTTCCTTTTCGGAGCTGTCTTTTTTGCCGAAGACATCAATGGCAACCTGTTGTTCTTTGGGCGTCACGCCTTTCAGCGAGCAATTGACCAGGTAGTTGAGCAGGTCTTTGTAAATGCCCGGTTTGGAGAATGTTTTGCTGTTCAGTAACTTCTCGAGCGCTTGCGATATTTTCCGGTGGTCGGTCATTAAATCGTTCTGAATGAGTACCGTTAATTCATTTCTTAACGCCAATATTACGCAATAAAGTTCGAAATTTTTCTAATTTTAGAAATCCATCTTTAACTTGGAGTACAATTTTGATTAAATCATTAAAACTTGCTAGAAGATGAAGAAATTATGGATTGCAATCCTCGTACTTTTTTGTGTCGCCACCCTGGCACAAGCCTCGAAAAAGGAAAAGGTTGAATTTAAGAATGATGAAAAGGGAAAAAAGGTTGAAGTGTTTGTAGGTGGAAAGCTTTTCACCGCTTACATTTATCCCGACAACATGGAAAAGCAGTCGCTTTACCCGATTATGAGTGCTTCCGGAAAGTTCATCACCCGTGGTTATCCAATGAATCCGCGCCCTTTTGAGCGTACCGATCACCCGCATCACGTGGGATTGTGGTTCAACTTCGGAAGTGTAAACGGCCTCGATTTCTGGAACAACTCGTTTGCCATCAAGCCTGAAGACAAACCCAAATACGGAACCATCAAATTCAGGAAGATTGTGAGTGAAAACCCGGCCAAGGGAACGCTGGTTACCAATGCCGACTGGGTTGACGTGAAAGACAATGTGCTTTTAAATGAGGAAGCAACTTATATTTTTGAAGGCGATGGCGCCACCCGGTCCATTGAACGAATCACAAAACTTACAGCCAAACAGCAGGTTACTTTTGAAGAAAATAAAGAAGGACTGATTGGTTTGCGCGTTGACCGAACTTTTGAAGAACCGGCCACCAAACCTGAGACATTTTTGGACGCCAACGGCATCGAAACCAAAGTTCCGGTGATGAATAACGACGGCGTGAATGGTGTGTACCGAAATGCTGAAGGCGTAAAAGGCGGTGACGTGTGGAGCAAACGTTCGCCCTGGGTTGCCCTTCGTGGTGTAAAAGAAGGCGAGGTAATAACCATTGCCATTCTCGACAATAAAAACAACCCGAATTACCCGGCCTGGTCACATGCCCGCGGTTATGGCCTGTTTGCAACCAACAATCTCGGAGGCAGGATTTTCGATAAAAATGCAGCCGAAGTAAAAATTGTACTGAAACCAGGTGAAACCATCGTTTTCAAGCACAAAATTGTCATTGGCGGCAACCTTTCGGATGCGACTTTAAACGACCTTTCAAAGAACTTTAAATAACCAACTTAAACGTAACAAGATGGAAAAAGAAGAAAACAATTCAAGAAGAAATTTCCTGAGAACAGCCGCTTCCGGGGCTGTGATGGCTGCTGTTGCACCAGCCGCATTTGCCAAAGAACCGGTGAAAAAAACAACCATTGTTCCACCTGCCGCTAAAGGAGCCAACGATCGTCTTCGGGTGGCCGTTTTGGGAGTTAACGGCAGGGGTAAAACACATATTGAAGTGATCATGGGATTAGCTGAGAAGGCCAAAGTTGAGCTGGTTTGCCTGAGCGATCCGGATTTGAATGTTCTTCAGGATCGTGCCGCTGAATTTGAAAAGAAATATGGCCGGAAAATCCAGATCCAGCAGGACTTTCGAAAGGTTTACGAAGACAAAACTATCGACGCGGTAACGTTGGCCACTCCGAACCACTGGCACGCGCTTCAAACCGTGTGGGCTTGCCAGGCCGGAAAAGATGTGTATGTTGAAAAACCGGCGACTCACAACATTGCCGAAGGAAGAAAAATCATTGAAGCTGCGTACAAATACAACCGCATCGTTCAGCATGGCGTTCAGTTGCGCAGTTCGGTGGCCATTAAGGAAGCCATCAAGCATTTGCAGGATGGGCTGATTGGTCGCGTGTACATGGCTCGCGGGCTGGTTTACCGCTGGCGTCCGGATATTGGCAACAAGGGAATTTCGCAGATTCCGGCCGGGGTGGATTACGATTTGTGGTGCGGACCGGCTCCCATGCGCCCCTTCACCAAAAACCTGGTTCACTACAACTGGCACTGGCACTGGAATTATGGGAATGGCGATGTGGGTAACCAGGGAATCCACGAAACCGACCTTTGCATGTGGGGTTTGGGCGTAAACGCTTTGCCCGAACGCATCACTTCAATGGGTGGTAAATTCCTGTGGGACGACTGCAAGGAGGTTCCTGAAATCCAGACTTCGATTTACCATTATCCGAAGGAAAAGAAAATCATTCAGTTTGAAGTGCGTAACTGGTGTACCAACCTGGAAGATGGCGCCGGAGTCGGCAATATTTTCTATGGAGATAAGGGTTATCTGGTCGTAAAAGGCTACGATACTTATGAAACTTACCTCGGCGAAAAGCGCGAAAAAGGCCCAAGTCGTTCGGAAGGTGGAGAGCTGGATCTGCATTTCCAGAACTGGTTCGATGCCATTCGCGCCCGCGACATGAGCATTCAGAACGGGCCGGTTCAAACGGGGGCTTTGTCGTCGTCGCTGGCTCACCTGGGAAATATTTCGTACCGGTTGGGCAAACAGCTTGAATTCGACCCGGTGGCCGAACGCTTTATTGGCAACGACATCGACGACGCCAACGCCATGTTGTCGCGCGATTACCGTGCGCCTTACCTGATGCCTGAGATTATTTAGGTAAATTTTCACCACAGATTTTCACAGATTCACACAGATTATCAATTATTTAAATCAGTGTGAATCTGAGTAATCTGTGGTGAATTATTTATTACCTTTGAGGTAATACATCTAAATTTCAAACAGGAAAGGCATCCGATATGAACCTTGAAGCTGAAAAAGCCATGATCATTGAGCAGGTCAAACAATCGAGCGACGCCGATTTAATCAGTGCCATTAAAAGTATGCTTGACTATGCCCGGAAAAGGGACCAGAAAATTTATGACATCCCCGAAGCTCATCAGAATCTGGTGATGGAACGGTTTGAGAAAATCGGAAAGAATCCGGACCGGCTTTTGGATTGGGAGGACGCAAAAGAATCGTTAAAAAACGATGAAGAAGTATCGCATAAAGATTGATCCCGAGGCTTTGACTGACATTCGTGAAATTATCGAATGGTATGATAATCAAAAAGCAGATCTGGGCAAAAGGTTTCAAAATACTGTAATTCGTCAAATTGATTATTTAGCTGAAAATCCCCGTTTATTTGCTATCCGTTATAAGGAAATTCGCTGCATGTTAATCCCAAAATTTCCGTATATGGTTCATTTCTATATTAATGAGGAAATAGAAACTATTTAAATATTGGCAGTTATCAGTACCGACAGGAATCCGCTCGTCTGGAAAGGCAAGACGGGCCGTACCTAGTTTTTATCCTGATGGTAAGTTTTGTCTTGTCGGTAATTTTCAATAATCCCGGAAACAATTTGGTTCAGAATTAGTTTCAATTCTTCAGGCTCTTCAACCTGTGCATACGAACCGGAACTGATGATCCAGTTGGCAAAACCCCGCAATTCATTGTTGGCAAAGCGAAGACGGCTGGTTTGTTCGTCAATCTTTTCTTCTTCGGTATAACCATACCAGTATTTCGATTCATCGATCAGTTTTATCCGGTCGGTTTTCATAACCAGCGAAATGTTGGATTTGTCACCAATTACGTTCATCCGTTGGATGAATTCGTCTATCGAAATGTGTTGTTTCCCTTTGAAATTTTCCGTGCTCATTGTTAAATCCAGGATCCGGTCGAGCCTGAAATCGCGGTATTCGCTGCGCAACCGGCACCACGCGAACAGGTGCCATCGCCGGCTGTAGTTGCAAAGCCCGATGGGTTCAACCAGCCGTTTGGTCGCGGGCGCTCCGTATCCGGCCTGGTAATCAATTTCGATGACCTGTTTCGAAACCAAAGCCTGCTGAATTTCTTTCAGGAATAACCGGTTGAAGTTTCCTGAAGGGGCCGTGTAGTTGAGCACCGAAATTTGGTTGTGTAGCTTTTCGAGCCGGTCCTTTTCCTCCGGGTTCAGGATGGCTTTAATTTTCATCAAGGCCGAGCCAAACTCAGCCTTGATCTGGTCGTCCGACAGCTTTTCGATCAACTTTTCGCCGAAAAGCAACGCTGATGCTTCTTCTCTGGTAAACATGACGGGAGGCAGTTTGTAATTCTCCATCAGGAAATAACCTATACCGGCTTCGGCGCCAATCGGAACTCCTGACGCTTCTAGCGCCCGGATGTCGCGGTAAACCGTTCGCAAACTGATCCCGAAGCGCTCGGCAATTTCCGAAGCTTTCACAATTCGTTTGCTTTGCAGTTGGATCAAAATGGCGTTTAATCGCTCAATGTGGTTCATGGTTAAATTTAGGAAGCCAACCGTGCTTTATTAAGCTGGATCAGGTCTTTGTTCATCTCATAGTTTTTCTGAAGTTTGATCCAAAACTCTGCCGGGATATTAAAAGTTTTTTCGAGCGCAATTGCAAAAGGTATGGTAATATTCCTTTCCCCTTTAAGCAATAAGGAAACAAAAGACCGGTTAAAGCCCGAGATACGGGCAAGGTCGGCTTGCTTAATATTTTGTGCTTCCATTTCATCTTTAATAAATTCGGCTGGGTGAAACACATCTCCAGGAACCAGATCGTTTACATATTTTTTCATTTTTCGTAATGTTTAGATATTTCATTGATAAGAAGAACTTCGATTACAATATCTCCCGAATCTTCCTTTTCAATTGAGAAAATAAGCCTGTATTGCATGTTTAACCGGATTGAATATTCACCCGCCCGGTCACCTTTTAAAGCTTCAAAATGCAAACTATTGAAAAGCCTCAATTCATCGACAGAATCAACACTAATCATAAGCTGTATTTTCTTTTTGAATTGCTTAATTATTTCCTTCTGAAAAGGCAATTTACCCGCAAGATTGTCAAGCGGTGTGAGATAAAAATACTCAAGTTCATCCGTATTAAATTTCAATTTCATTCTTATCAATTTGTTGAAATTCAGAACGTACTCATGGAACTCTCATGCCATGAAAATATCGTTTCATACAACAAAGATATGAAAAAGTTTACAAAATTGTAAACAAATGAGGCGCTTTTCGAAAAGAACGAAAAAGTTTACAGTGTTCAGTCGCAGTTCACAGAAAAAGTAAGTTCCTGGTTGTTTTGTTCTGCCAACTGAGACTGAATACTGCGACTATTTACTTGCCTTTCAGCGACTGTTGCCGCGTTTCGGCCATGTGTGCGGCATACCAGACGGCTCCTTTTTCGCGGATGGTCAGGATGCACTTTTCGCGGTTGGACCCAAAAATAAAGGCGAAAACTTTCGAAATCGGGTTGTTGAATTTCCGGCAGGCATTGGGCGTTTCGAGCGGGCAGTCGGCGCATGAGCCAAACTTTTGATCGATGCAGCAGGTGCGGATTTTACACCAGTGTTTCCCCTGAATTTGTTTGCAGCCCGGGCATTTTCCTTTCTGGTATTTTCCGCAGGCGCCGCAATACAGGCCGCAATAAGCAATCAGTTGAGGATCGTTTTTTACTTCGGTGTTCATTTTACTTCAACTTGAATTTCGGTAACGCAATTTTCCTGGTTCTCAAAATCGCAGATGTGATAAACTTCACGGCAAATAACCCTGCAGGATTGGCCTGGCTGCAAAATAGAAGGCATCAGTTTCTGGTAGGTTTCGCCCAGTCTGGCCCAGGGTCCTTTGTGAATTTCGCTGATGCAGTTAAATTCAGGAAATTCGGCGAACCTGAATTTTCCGGCCTCCCCATTCGGTTTATTTACCGGAAGGGCAATGGTTAATTCGAAGGGCGTGGCCGGGTTTCCATCGGTAGCATCGTAAACCCAGATTTGCGGACCGGCAATTTCAAGGTTTAGTTCAAGCGCTTTTTCTACGAGTTCGTTGGGCAGGTTTCCGGTATCATTCATCATCGATTTCAGGGTCGTGTTAAGGCTGATGCAAAGTACACTTGTTTTTTGTACTGTTTTCTTTTCCATAGTAATTTGTTTAAGTGTTTAAAATTAATGATTTAAATGTTCTGAAACGAGCCATGAGAGACAACCTCACACTCAGGAGAATGACTGTAATGGCGAGTTCCATCTGGCAATTAAAAAACAAATTATAGACAGATGAAATTTGTTTGATTGTTTTCACTTGAACAAAGTAAATGTGTACGAGTGACAACAGTATGTCAGCAGGGTGGGAGAGAAGTGATTTTTTATTGCCAAATTTTCCTGGAAAACCTCTGAAACCCGCGGCAGGACAGCTCCCCTGCCAGCGGGACGGCTTCCCAACCAGCGGGACGCCCGGATTTTCAGCAGGACGATGATTTCTACCAGCGGGACGCCAAAAACTTTAGCGGGACGGCAATTTTCTCCGGCAGGACAGGAAAATCTTTAGCGGGACGGCGAAAAACTCAGCAGGGCCAGTGGCAACGGGAGGTTTTATGGTTTCGGACAGGTATTTGCATGAAAAAGATATAAAAAAACAGCTTCCAATTTTTGCTTTATGAACATAACCGACTAATTTTAGCATATTAAAAACTGAGGCTTCAACGAATGAATGGTCTAGCGGAGAAGAGAAAAGTACTGTAAACTCTCCGCTAGTTACTAGCGGTTATTTATAAATGGCAGCATATCATGGATGACACCTATTCTATACAAATGCTTTTAAAATTCGGGAGCGAGAAGGATATTACAGATATGTATTTAAATGGGACAATTTTTATGAGTCCAATTCAGAGATTTAGAGAAATTGAAGATGATGAATTAAGAGGCGATTTATATGAAGGGGTGAGTAGAATAACCAATTATTTACCTGGAAAATTTGAAATACCAGAGATTAGTTTTAAAGGAACACATCATGGAATTCATTTGAGGGAATCATATGAAAAAGTTTTAGGTAATATTTATAGTCTATACTGCATTTCTTCACATGGCTGGAAGAATCCAAACGATTTTTTTATAGATAAAAGAATGAAACGATTTGGCTCTCATTGCCTTCTAATAAAGGACAATAAGAGATTTTTTGAACTGATGATAGAGCGGTTAAAACAGTTAGGAGTAAATTTCAGACACGGATTTATAGAATATTACGATAAGAAGACGATTAATAGACCAATAACTCTTTTTGAAAAGCCTTCTGAATTTGAATATCAAAATGAATTTAGATTTTACGTAGAAAAGAACTCATTAAAATCTTTTAAATTTTCAATTGGAAGTTTGGAAAACATCTCAGAAATATCCACCACTGATTTGGTAGTGGATACATTGGAAATGAAGGTTATCAACAACACAAATGAGTCAATTAATTAGTCGATTAAAAAAATCACGTTAAAAACATAAATAAATATGACAAGCAAAAAAATAACATTAACAGTTGACAAGGACTTCGTTTTATTAATTGATTCAGACGGTAGTGATATTTACAATATAAGAAAAATAGAACTTCCAGAGACACGAGAAAAAGTATATTCAGAATGGATTATGCAATTATTGTCAAAATCATGGGTAACCATTGATTTACTTTATGACTTGGCTGTTCTCATTGAGAGAGAATTTCCAGACCACTCGATTGACTGGTATTTGACTTTTTTCGCAGTGGAAAAAAAGAATTATTTAGACTATGCAGGTGACATATTCCTGCCCGATGATGAGTCTTCAGTACAAAATGTCATTAGTAAAATTAAATTTAACAGAGCTGAAACAAACGAAGAAACCCATCGAATTATTGATGAGATTGTCAAAGGAAAACTGGAAGAATATCATTTAGTGCGTTGAGTGTGATTTGCTACTATTTTTAGACAAAATAAGGGGAAAAAGGAAAACAACCGCCAATAAATAGGACTCTGAGCGGCGTGCAACGCCTAGCGATGAGTCTGTGTTGAACTACACCCGCCGGATTTGGGGCTATGCACATAGCGACCGTTTTATGGTTATTGAAGAAAAGAAGGGTTATTTTGATAGGTTTAATCCGACTTTTGAGAAGCATTGGCAAAATATAAATGATGCAGAAACATTTAGAATGCTTAAAATATTGATTGGAAAAGAAGCAATTAAAAATTTAAAATAAACGACAAACTGCATTAATAACAAACGCCTGCCTATAATAGAACTATATATCGATTGCCGTTTCCGTGCGGACGATAAAGCAAGTAGTCTGCAACAGCAGAGGTGTGGCTCGACAGGTACGAAGCCCCCAATCCGCAACTGCATATAGTTCCGTCTGTTGTGGGTAATGCCAGAAGCGTTCATCATCAGAGTGGAATTTGCATTGAGAGTTGAGTAACAGAAAAAGTTATCTTTGTATAAGCGACAACTTATTATGGAATTTAAAATATTGACTTCACAACTTCTTGACGACTTCACTAAGAAAGTGAATGAATCTCCTTTAGATAAATTAGCCAGGGTTGAGAAAATCGAGATGCCAGTTGACTATTTTCAATTTTATAAATCTGTTTCGTCGGTTTATTCCTCTAAGATTGAGGGGGAAAACATTGACTTCGATAGTTATTTCAAGCATAAATTTCTAAACGTAAAATTCAGAGCCGACTATACCCGGAAGGCTGACGACTTGTATGCAGCATACGATTTTATTGACAATCACGAATTGAATCTTAAAAACGTTCAAAAAGCTCATTCCATTTTAAGCTCAAAACTTCTTCCTAAAAGCCAGCAAGGGCTAATCAGGACAAATCCAATGTTTGTGATTAATAGTGAAGACAAAATTGAATACGTTGCCGCAGGTCCTGAAATTGTGAGTAGAGAAATGGACAAATTATTCGAAGATATTGACTTGTTGATTAAGAAGGATTTAAATCCATTCGAGGTTTTTTATTACGCCGCATTAATTCATTTGGTGTTTGTTAAAATACATCCGTTTCAAGATGGAAATGGGAGAACCGCACGGTTAATGGAGAAATGGTTTTTAATTGAAAAGATTGGACAATTAGCCACTTCAGTTCAATTAGAAAAGAACTACTACAACAAGATCAAAAACTATTATTCGAACATAAAAAAACTTGGGTTAGAATACGAGGATTTAGATTATAGTAAAAGTTTGGATTTTCTATTGATGACAGTAAATGGCATCAATGATGTGAAATAGAAGGCACTAACCCACAATATCAGCTACCCGGCAGCGGTGATTTTCTGTATGCATCTTTCCGCTCAGGCTGTTTTTCGGCTGACAGGAAATTGTGATGACAAGCTGCTTTGCGGATAAATCTCTTCATCCAAGCTATGGCTTCAGATTTTTGCAGATCTTGGATATCTCGGAAGGTGTCAGTATCTGGATTTGGGCCACGTTTCCAATGTCTTTGCACCACGCGCGCCAGATAATCTGTTTACTTTTTTGGTCCACGGCAAAAAACTGGGGAAGTTCTCTGGAGGCGTTTTCGTGTATGCCGTAATTTGCCGCAAACAGGATGTTGTTTTTCCAGTCGATTCCGGCGATGAAGTTTATCCTGAAATCGGCAAAGTTGTCGTTGGATATTTTCCAGACAATATGGTCATATTGGTCCACTTCGACCAGCTCGCCCGAAGCGCCAGGTCCCAGGATGGTATTCCCGTTTGGCAAACGCAGGGCTGAGATGGCGCTGTTGCCTTTATACCCGAATATCCGCATGGTTTTTCCGTCGAAATCAACTTCGCGAAACTGGTTTTCGGCGGTTACCGGAATCAGATAGGTTTCCCGGGAGGTGCGCTGCACAAAGCGAAACGTTCCGTGTACCTGCTGCGATTGGATTTCAACCCTGGTTTCACGTACCACTTCTCCTTTTTTGCGGAACTCGTAAAAGGTGTTTTTGCCCTCAACGCCCACCACAAAATGCCCGTTGCGCAAGGGTTGAACGTATGGAATCTCGTAGGGTGCTTCAACCGGGTAGCTCCACAAAACCTTCTTGTCTTTGATTCGGATGATCATTGCCCGGTCTTTGCCCGAAGTCAGCACCCGCTTCCCATCGGGCAATACCCAGGCACTCTGAGGATGTTCACACTGAAAATCCCAGACAATTTCGCCTTTCGCGTTGCAGATGGCAACCCTGTTGTTGAGGTGTTCGGTAAACAGGAAGGCATATTTTTCACCCTCGACGTTAACCTGTGCTGAAACGAACAGCCGGCTTGTAGCTAAAAGAAAGCATAGAATTAAAAACTTGGTTCTCATCGGCTTGATTCTCAATTCTTGATGATTGTTATTTTGTCGTTCCGTTTCTCAAAAAACTCATAAATACGCTGAACATCCTGATCCGTTGGGTTATTAAAAACAACCGGATTTTGAATTCCCAGTTTTCCGGCTTTCGAGATTCCGAAGTCGTGGTATTTCAGCAGTTCAATTCCCTGCACATTCTCAAGTCCGGCATACAGGCTGGCGATATTTTCGAAGTGGTTGTTGGTCATGTTTACCTCAGGAACGAGGATCAGCCGCAGAACCGTTTTTGCACCGGCTTTATCGGCCAGTTTCAGGTTTCGGATAATGGGTTTTAAAGGTACCCCCGTGTATTTTTGATGAAGTGTTTCATCCGTGAGTTTGATGTCCCACAAAAACAGATCGACATACGGAGCAATTGCCAGCAACCGTTCCCGGCTTGCATAACCTGATGTTTCAAGAATTGTATGAATTTTCTTTTGTTTGGCTTTCTTCAGGATGTCGAGTGTAAAATCATACTGAACCAAAGGCTCCCCGCCTGAAATGGTAATCCCTCCATTCGAGTTTTCATAAAAGGGAACATCTTTTTCGACTTCCGCAATGATCTCATCGGAAGTGTAAATCTTTCCAATCTTTTCAATTGCTTTTGAAGGACAAGCACCGGCACACAAGTCGCAGGTGCCACATTTTTCTTTCCGGAGGTTGTTGTCTGAAAGTATTTCGCGGGCCATGCCGTGCGGACAAACCTGATTGCACGATTCGCAACCGATGCAGATCGTTTTGCTGAAAAAAAGCTCGGGCAGCGGTGACTGCGATTCGGGATTGTGGCACCAGTGGCAGGAAAGGGGGCAGCCCTTTAAAAACACGGTAGTCCGGATGCCCGGACCATCGTGTGTTGAAAATCGCTGGATATCGAAAACCAGCCCGCTGATATTTCCCTTTTTTCCTGAACTCACCTTGTTTTTATACAATTTGCTGAGTCCGGTTAATGATCATGTCCTGCCACTGTTTATCGAGGGTGGTAAACCGGGCCGACCATCCGGCAATGCGGACCGGAAGATTGGGATACCGTTCGGGATGTCGTTGAGCATCAATCAAAGTGGCCGAGTCAACCACGTCGATATGCAGATAGAATCCGCCCATTTTGATGAAGGTTTTGGTGAGCCCCACCAGTGCGGTGATTCCGTTTTCACCTTCCACCGAACCGGGAAGAATCTTTAGCTCGACCGGCGCACCATTGGGAACCCGGGTAAAATCCATTTTGCAGTACGATTTCAGCACGGCAGTCGGGCCTTTTTTGTCGGTTCCCGGCGAGGGCGAAAAGTTAGTGGCAAGCACGGCATCGCTTTTACTTCCGCAGGGCGAAGCTTTTCGTCTAGGCAGCCATTCCAGTTCGCGGCCAAAAGTGCTGATCCCGGCCGGGCGTTTGATCCCGTTGCGTTCTTTTACCCGCGAAACAATTTCTGTATAATCGTTGAAAACACGCTGCAACATGGCATCGCTTTCGTTGTTGTCGTTGCCGTAGAATTCGAACCGGTTCTGGATGAGCTTTCTCAGCGGTTCATTGTCTTTCCAGTCGTTTTTTAAGATCTGGCAGAACTCAGGCAAATTCAGGTATTTCTGTTGGTAAACCAGTTCTTTGAGTACCAGCAAACTGTTGGCCGTGTCGGCAAAACCTCCGTAATGAATGGCCATGACATTGTATTTGGGCCCTTTATTGTCGTATCCCAAACCTTTTTCGATGCACCCTTCCACAAACATGGCGGCCAGCGGATGATCCGGCCCCTGGTAAATGCCGTCAATTCCCCTGTTTAAATTAGCGATATCCTCTTCCAGCTTTTTGAGGTAAGCAGCATATAATGATTCAAAATCGGGATAGTCAGGAGATGCATTGTTATCTTTCAATCCAAGGGTTGAATGTAACAAGACCAACGAGTCCATCGGAGAGTACCAAAATTTTGTCTTTCCTGGGATAAGGACTTCCCAGCAACCGTCGTTGGTGAAGCACCGGGCTTCTTCCAGCGGATAGCCGAATTTAACCAGGCTATCAATGATTCCGGCTTCGTCGTAAATCGAAACGATACCGCCTCCCAGCCGTTGAACTTCGGCAATCCTGCTGAATAGTTTTTCCGGCGTATTTTTGCTAACACGAACTCCTGTCGGGAAATCGCTGATATGCAATTCTTCAATGATATCGAGCACCAGGTAAGTTACTTCGTTTGTAATTTCTTTTCCGTCTGCATTAATTCCACCCAGAATTATGTTTTGATAGAACTGCGCATCGCCGGAGCCTTTGGCGTCGGTACATCCGATCCATTCGCAACCCTTGATCCAGAAATGGGCCAGTATTTCGCGGGCTTCGTCCAGATTGAGGGTTCCGTTGGCTAAATCCTGTTTGAGATAGGAGCCCAGCATTTCGTCGATTCGTCCAATTCCCGACCAGTTTCCCATTAGTCGCTGAAAGGCATACATCGACCACAGCGACTGAACCGCTTCCCTGAAATTGGCCGGAGGATTTTCAGGAACCCTTTTTAGGGTTGCTATTGTATTTTGGATGAATTTTTTCTCGTCTTCGGAGGCGGAGATCATCTGCTGTTCCAACAAGGCAATGTTCCGGTTATTCCACGCTTGTGCTGCATCAAGAACTGAGAGCATCGACTTTAACAAATCAACGCCTTTGTCGTCGAGTCCTCCCTGTGCCAGCCGGGTTTCGATTTTCTTCCGTAAGCCCAGGTAGCCTATGGGTAAAACATTCTGAAATCCCAGCGTAGTGTGGCTGGTACTTGAAATCCCTAAGAGCGGAATCGCATGAGTAGCCGATTCCAGAAGAGTTGCCGACCCCACAATGATTTCGCCGGATTCTATTCGCAAAGGAGCATTTTGGGCCACAGACATCGCCGCCAGGGCATATTTGGCATTATCAGAAAGATGAGGATCGTTCTTTTCATTGAATTCCCAGTTTGCATGAACCATTTGCCGACCGTGTTCGCCGCTTAAAGCTGTTTTTGCCAGCCGGTGGGTCAGGTCTGTCAGACGTTTGGGCACACTGGCATTCGCAGATGAATTCCATCCCAATCGGACACGGTCTATCTGGTCATTAGCAATCAAATCCTTGCTCATTCCAAGCATCAATGCGCCAAGTCCAACCGCAGACGATCTTTTAAAGAAGTCACGCCGGTCAAGATTTCCTGATTTAGCCATTTTACAAGTTATTATTAGTTTAGAATTAGGTCACTTATTTTTGATATCCGAACCTCCGGGAGATTGTTTCAACATTTTCTTTGACTACTTTCCCGATTGATTCCATCTTTTGTTCGGGAAACCGGTACGATGGACCCGTTACCCAGACAACTGCAATGGGATAATTCTTATGGTTCAGAACCGGAGCCCCGACACAGTGGACACCCTCAAATTCCTCTTCAAAGTCAATCGAAAAACCTTGCTTCCTGATTTTCTTTAGTTCTTCGAGAAGATCGGTTTTTGATGCAATCGTACGGTCGGTGTATTTTTTTAGTTCCACTTGGTCAAGCAGTTTGTCGCATTCAGCTTCCGGCAGGAAGGCCAGGTAAGCTTTCCCCGGGGCAGAGCAGTGCAGGTTGAAGTTGATTCCCAGATCAACCGTTAGTTTTATTGGTTGATTTGAAGGAACCTGGTTCATGATGATTCCCTTTTCTTCGGCGACTATCCCCAGAAGAGTTGTCTCTTTCGTAATATCCCGGATATCGCGCATCACGTCGATGGATTGCTCGATCAAATCCTGTTCGCCCAAAGCTGAGAAACCGATATCCACGAATTTTCTTGAAAGGGTGAAAAACTTGGTCTTCGGGTCCCGGTTCAGATATCCCTGTTGGTACAAAGTTCCGGTTATCCGGAAAACGCTGTTTTTGGGAAGATCGAGCAAGCGGGTGATCTCGCTGATCCCCAATCCATTCTTGTTCTTCGAGAGCAGTTCGATGACGCTTAAAGCTCTTTCGAGTATTGGCGTTTGAAAGTTAATATCCTGTTCTTTTTCCATTTTTCTTGGTCAATATATAGAACGATGTTCTATATTGCAAATATAGTAGTTATTTGTTCCTGAAAATATTTTCTGAAAAATCTTTAAGTGCTATTCAACTTCCGGCAGATAACAGTCTGATTGTTAGCAATTCTTATTCACGGGTGTTTTTCCACTCGGCCCAGTTGATGGACGAGAAGTAACTGCGGAGCATGTTGTCGAATAAACGAATGGCCTGCAGCTTGTTTTGTGTAGAACTGATCATTTGAATCTCGTTTGGAATCCGTTCGATGCGTTGGTTGACAAATGCGTTCAATTCGTTGAGGGCTTTTGAATATTCGGTGATGTCCTTCCCGCCATTGGTCAGGCCAACAGTTGCCGGAATCTGGATGCTATCCATTTTCAGGCCGGGAACGCAAACAGGCAGGAGCCTGGACGTATTCTGGGGCAATTGTTTCAGCCAGTTGTCGTATTGGCTGATGATTTTTAGCATTTCGCTTTTACTTCCGCTGGTTGGTTCTGCAGGAAGTTTGGCTAGTTGTTGTTTCAGGTTGGCAAGCAGTGTTTCAAGCGAACTCCATTGATTTTTAACTGTGTTGAGAACCTCAAGATCGAGAAATGGCTGGTCGCTGGGCAAGCCGATAAAAATGACTTTGGCCCGATAGGAAGGGTTGGCTGCCGAGATTTCATCGAGTGTCGATTTTGCTGAATTTACCGCAGCTTGCAGGTTTCGGATCGATTGCTGAACAGCAGGAAATTTCAGACGGTAGAAATTGTTCTCGATGCTGTCGCAGGCTGCCTGAACGACATTCAGTTTTTCCTGAACCTGATCGTTTTTAATTCCGCTGGCCTGAAGATTCCGGCTCATAAACCAAACATCTGAAGCTCCCGCAACTTTCAGGTAAACCGTTCCTTCGGCCACGTTATCTTCAACGGTGGCGGAGCCATTCTGGCTAAACTGCCAGATTGATTTAACCTTTACTTTGATGAAAGATTGTGAGAAATTGCCATTGGAAATGGTAACTGTGGCTGTTGACTGATTGGGTTGCGAACTGACCTGAACATTATCATCTCCGGTAAAAGAGTGCGTCTCTTCCAGCAGTTTCCACTCGGCTTTATTTCCGTTTAACAGGTAGATGAGTCCATTATCGCCGCGAGAAAGGATCTGGGCGGTTCCAATAATATCGGCATAGGTGTCGGGAAATTTGCAATAATCTCTCCGGCCTCCTTCCAATTCAACAGCTATTTTCAGTGTCTGACCAGGGGTAATCGTGACCAGATCGCCTGTTTTTACCGGTTTCTCATCAATTTGGATTTGAACAAATGGTTTTCGAAGTGGTTGCACTGCATGAAGCGTTCCCACTGTCAGAACCAGAATCAAAACTGTCCAAAAACTTTTTGCCTTCGAGTAACAGAAATTTGAGGCCGACAGGTGACTGCTGGCTGATACTTTCGTGTGTTGTACTTGCTTACATGGATTTTCGTTCCTCTTCAATTCTTCCTCGCTCCACATCATGTTCGTTCTTTTTTAGTACATCCCATTAAAAAGTATGGATTGCCCTAAGATAACTAAAAAATGCTGGGATTGAAAAATTAGTTCTTTACAATTTTTTGAGTGAAAAGTTTTCCGGAGGTTAGAATTTTAATGATATATATGCCTGGTTTTAGGACATTTAATTTTACAATAGCGTTTCCTGAAGCCGGTTTTTCCTGAAGAACAAGCTGCCCGTTCAGGTTGAAAAGTTCAATTTTTTGGATGTCATTCGCCGAAATGATCCTGATGTTTTCAGTTGTTGGATTGGGAAAAACCCGGATGTTCTGATCATGTTCGTTTATAGTGACTTCTGTTCCCAATTCATTGAAGTCGGGTAATTTTTGATCGCTGTAAAGACGGTATTCTCCGGCTTTCAGAAGAATGGGCGAGTTAACGTCGGAAACGGAAAGTTGTCCTCCGGTAAAGAATTCGTACCACGTTCCGGTGTGCTGGAAGCTGGGGGTGACCGATTGTTCTACCATTCCGAAGTTACCCAGTAGCGTGATATTGTGGTTGTTCAGTGTAAGCTGGATCCGTTTGGCCGAGCCGTTTACCGAAAGGGTTTCCTGTCCCGAGGTAAATACATCGTACTGTGCACGCAGTCGCAACATGGCCGAATACACATCGAACAACTTGAGCCGGTCGGCATCGCTGAGGTAATTCCAGAGAACAGGTTTTTCACCCACACGTCCGTTTTGATCGATGGAAATATCGTAGCCCAGTTCGCCAAACTGCCAGATCATTTTGGGGCCGGTCAGCGACAGAAAGAAAGCAGTGGCCAGTTTGCTGCGGTCGAGCGCGGTTTTCAGGTTTTTCGTATTGTAATCGCCGGAAGAATTTCCATAAGTAAGGGTTTTGAACATTTGCCGTTCTTCGTCGTGGCTTTCCATGTAAGCAACCAGGCCGGGTTTGGTGAAACCCCGCTTTTGATACGATGCCCAGTTGAAATCGGATTTGCCCGATTCATTATAACCCATGGCAGCTTCGCAAAAATTGTAATTGGCGTTTCCCCAGACCAACATACCGTTTCCATAAGAAGTCAGTTCTTTTTCTTCGTTGTTGTCGGCAAAAAGTTCGAGAATGACAATCGCTTTTGAGTTGACTTCC
The DNA here is from genome assembly GCA_964488805.1 of uncultured Odoribacter sp. GTDB lineage: Bacteria > Bacteroidota > Bacteroidia > Bacteroidales > Prolixibacteraceae > Aquipluma. Next base: position 67,122 of record CAZAVU010000002.1, read on the forward strand.
CAAATTTTATCAGCCATTCGTTTTAAAATGGCAATACGCGAGGCGTCATAAGGAGTTCCCTCGCCGGAGGTATTGGTAAAACCTTTGGCAAAGTCGAACCGGAAACCATCGATTTTGTATTCGGTCATCCAATATTTGGTCACACTGTCAACAAAGTCTTTGGTGGCCTGACTTTCGTGATTGAAATCGTTTCCCCAGCTGTAGGCGGTATTGGGCGAAGTAACGTTAAACCACGGATTATTGGCTGCCGGACGGTTGTTGGCATCGTCCCAGTACATTTTTACCAATGGGCAAGAGTTGTTGGCGTGGTTCAAAACAATATCCTGAATAACAATGAACCCTTGTTTGTGGCATTCGTCAATCAGGGCTTTCAGGTCGTTTTTGGTTCCGTAGGCTTTGTCGGGAGCAAAATAAAAATTCGGGTTGTAGCCCCAACTGCTGTTTCCTTCAAATTCACTGAATGGCATCAGTTCGATGGTGTTTATTCCCAGTCTTTTCAGGTAATCGAGTTTATCCTGAACGGCCTTGTAAGTTTTGTCGGTGGTAAAGTCGCGGATCAGCAGTTCGTAAACCGATAATTTACTTGCCGGAGGAACCGGATACGAAGACGTGCTCCAGGTATAGGGAGTTTGGGCTGTTTGTAAAACCGACGCCCGGTCGGAAGCTTTTCCTTCGGGATAACTTATCAGATTGGGGTAGACTGTTGACGTGATGCTTTTGTCGTCGTAAGGGTCGGAAATCTTATCGCAATAAGGATCAGCCACTTTGAGTTTACCATCAATCAGGTATTGAAAGACGTATTCTTTTTTCGGCGTCAGGTTGCTGATTTTCAGCCAGAAATAGTCGCCGTCTTTTTTCATCTGGTAGCTGTTTTGCGGCAGCCAGTTGTTGAAATCACCGGTTACGAAAATGTAGTTTTTCGAAGGGGCATAAATGATCAGGGTGGCCGACTGGTCGTCGATATAATTGATTCCGGCCTGTAAGCCGGAAGGTTTACTTTCATTGGCAGTGGTTTCGCGGATGCAGACATAAACCGAGTCGAGTTTAGAGGTGGCGTTTTGTGTGGCTTTTACTTTCAGCCAGTAGTTTCCGGCATCGGCTATGGTCAGGTTTTGGGTAATCGATGTTCCGCTTTGGGATGCGATCTCCTGATTGTTGCGGTACAATTTCAGGTCGGCGGTTGTGCTGCTTGTTGCGGTGAAGGTGAAGGCTTCGTTTTTTTCGAAGACATTGATTTTCGATGGCGAAGAAATGCTGACATTCAGGCCTTCAGAATAAACATTCGCGAAAATATCTTTCCCTCCTGTGGCTTTTCCTTCTTTTGACCCGTCTGAACTACGAAACACAAAAGCCATTTGTTTGATGGTTTCACCAGTTGGGACGCCATAGAAACTTCGGATATCCGGAGAAATTTCGAGGGTGTAACTATTGGCGGATATGCGGGTCATTTTGGCTTTCGGAATATTCGAAGACCAGGGAGCAATCTCATATTTCCAATCGGATGACGATGCGCTTTTGTCGGTAATTACCCCGGTGTGGGCATAAACATCGCCGGTAAAATCTTTCAGACCGGCAGTTCCCTGGGTAGCGTCGAAAGTTATAGTAACCGGTTTATTGTCGGTTGGCAAAGCCGGATCGGTGCTTACCTGGGTAAAACCTGAAAAGGCAAACAGAAAAAGAATCAGGAATAATGAAAGTTTCATGGCTGTTGTAAAAGAAAGCGCACCCCCGAAAGGATGCGCTTTTATTGATGATTTAATCGATTACTTGGCAGTAATGGTATAAGTGAATCCGGTAGCCGAATTCAGTTTGAGTTCAATGTGGTAGGTTCCGGCTTTTACGGCAATGTTAGTACCTCCATATTCGAGTGAGCCGTTGGCGCCGTCGTCACCGAAATTGATGTCCCAGCCATCGTTGGCGCGGAACTTGATTTCGCCGTCGGTCAGCGTGACATCGGCTTTCCATACGTTTTCGCCCTTGGCGGCAGTCATGGTCATGTTGGTATCGTTGTCCCATTTTCCAGGAGTAGCCGAACCAATAATTCCCCAAGAGGTTTCAGTGACCGAGTAGGTAAAGTCGTTCATGTTTACACGAACGCGGTAGAAGCCGTCTTTAGCCACGGTCAGGTTATCTTCATCATTCTGGGCAAGCGATCCTGTTTTTGTTTTGCTTGCGCCGAAGTCGCCATCCCATCCGCTGTTTTGCGGAACGAACTTGAAGCCCCATCCATCAACGGTAATGTATTGGTAGGTGTCGAAATTCCCGCTGCCGACATATTGCATTGGAACGGCATTGCCTGTATTCCAGTCGGCAATGACAGAACCTCCTAAAATTTTAGGACTTTCGGTAACGGTCAGTGTTTTGGTATTCAGGTCGGCAATGACGATATAATTGCCATCTTTTGTCCCGTTGTTTTGGATGTTTCCGCCACTCGTGCCGGTACAGCCAATGAAGGAGGTAAACCGGTCGGCCCCGATTCCGTTGTCCCAACTGCCTTTTTCGGGGAAGAACTTGAATTCTTTACCACCTTTAAGTTCGTAGACTCCAGACCAAACGTTAGGTGATATGAAGTTCATTTCGAGTGCCTTGCCGATGTCCCAACCCACAGAAGTTGCTTCTCCGACAATGAATATCGGCTTCTTCCAGTTGATAAATTCAATGTACACTTCAAAGGTTTCTTTGGTCCACTGCATATCGGAACTAATGGCTTTTACGGTCCAGATGTATGAACCGGCTTTTATGCCATTCTTTTCGAGCAATGTTTTCCATGCACCCTGGGTCATGGATACTTTGCTGTCTTTCCCACTGTTGTCGGCATCCAGGACCAAAAGAGGGCTGGAGAAATCGCCTCCCAACTCGTCGAGGTAGAATTTATAGGTCGGATTTCCTTTGGTTGTGGTAGCATCGTTCCAATCGAAAGCCAGGGTTTGTGTTTCGAAATTCCCGTCGAATTGAAGGATGCTTTTATTTGCCGGGCTGACCAGCTTGAAGTTACTTATTCCGTCGGCACTCAATGCGAGTTTCAGCACACTGGCAACTTTCCCCATTTTTACATTCGGGGAACCATTTTGTGCTTTTACATTCCATTTTACGGATACGACGCCTGAACCTACCGATGCATAAATTTGCTTCAGTTCTTGAAATGTTAAAGTTGCTGTTGCATTAGCGCCTGAGTTGTCGGAAGCTTTCGAGAAGATTGGATTGGAAAAGTCTCCATCGGCACGGTCGAAAACGATGGTATAAGCAATCGCAGATCCTAATCCTGATTCGGCTTTGTTCCAGGTAAAGGTGAATGTTTCGGTAAGAGCACCCGTATTGATTTTGATTGTGTCGTTATTTTCGGGGCTCTTTAGCTCGAAGCTGGTAATTGCTTCACCATTGACTGTAAAATCACCCACCTCTTCCATACACGAGGCGAATATTGCAGCAATAGCAAAAAACAGAAGATATTTAAACTTATTTTTCATCTTTCTTCATTTTAGTGGTGGTCCTGTTTATTGATAGTTCTGGAATTCAACCTCGAATGTTTTGGTTGTTACCGTTGTTGACGAACCTGTTTGGCTGTAAACTTTTCCTGAAAAAACGATCTGGCACTTTGCAACGTCGGTTAATGTTACCCCACTGGGGAAGGTTCCGAGCACCTGTGGCAAAAATGTGACCGCATATTCTTTCTGGTCGGTAAATGTTGTAGCCAGGTTGCTGACTTTCAGGATCTCTGTTCCGTTTGCTTTGAGCAGGGAGATTGTTGCTGTAATTTTATCAGCAATCTTCAACTTTTCATCTTCGCCTGATGCAAGCAGAGATGGGCTCATATAGGCAGTTACTACATCTTTATTTGAAACTTTGGCAGGAAAAATCCTGAAATAGGAAGCTTCAAATTCGAGAGGCAATAAAGTTACGGCAGTTTTCAGGTCGCCTGGTGTTTGCTTGCTTCCATCCTGAGAGCGGAGCAGGAACCCGAATTGCTTGATTCTTCCGGGAGTGTCGCCTACGCCAAATAGTTCGGCAATGTTGTTGAAGGTTACTGTAGCCCCGGCGCGGGTCACTGTTTTGGGCAGTGACAACTTGAATTTATTGGGATCACCGGTTACCGGATCAAGTTTAGCGTTTTTGGAGATGCTTCCCCAACTGGGGCTTCCCTGGTCGTAATCCAGCAACGATTCGGATGGATTAAGCCCTGGAGCCCATGCCCAGATGTAAACTTCAGTCAATCCGGCAACAGCCGTTCCGGTCACATCAAAAACAATGGTTACGTTTTCAGTTAAAGCATCAACTTCAGATGGGGTTACCGTGAACTTTGGTAAGGCATCCTGTGCATTTAACCCGAATGATCCCAGTATAATTGCTATTAAAATGATTGTCTTTTTCATCCGTAAATAATCTGTTTTTAAGTTGTCGGATGGAACTTGCATGTTCTTATTTTCATGCAAGTTTGCGTACTTGTTAATACATGCTCGTTTCATAATCCGTTATTTTTTTGTGAGGGAATAGGTGTATTTTATTTTGACTTTCCCGGTTTCGGCTTGTTTGCGCTCTTCTTTGAATTCAACTTTGCCAATAATAACGTCGGCCAGGCTTCCCAGCTTGATGGTTTGCGTAACAGAGCCTTTGGTAAGCACAATAGCTGAAGGGTATTGGACATCATTTAAAGCCCAGGTCCCGCTGCTCAACATCTGCATGTATGACGTACCCTGACTGGAAGTGAATGTTCCGTCCTGATTGAATGTGATCGTAAAATCGGTGTACGGGTGTCCTGCAAATATTGTGGTCAGGTCTTTTTTGGTTGCATATTCAGGGAAACTTTTTGATTCCGCATCGGCATCAATTTGTTCGAATTTGGTCAACGCCCAGGTCCCGGCCAACATTGGTTTATAGTCTCTCGGACTACCTATCGGCGGAATTTCGTCCGGGGTACAGGAGAAGACTAATAGTGATATGAATAATATTGAAATTAGCTTTTTCATAATGGTTCTGTTTTTAATTTGGTTCCGGATTAGCGATAAATACTTCATTGGCTTCTGATGCACCAAACTGGATCACCAGTCCGACGTAGTCCCAGTCGACACCGCGAATGATGATGTTTTCACCGGCCGATCCCCGACGTTTCAAGTCTTGCAGCCAATAACCTTCGCCCATCAATTCCAGACGGCGTTCGGTCCGGGCTGCATTTTTCACCGCCTCGTCGGCTGCTGTGGCTGTCAGGTTCTTGGACGTATTGCCAAAAGCCCGTTCTCGAATGTCGTTGATATCTTTAATGGCAGTTGTTTTATCGACAGTTGATTTGAGCATGGCGGCTTCAGCGCGGAGTAGTTTCTGCTCGGTTAAGCGGAAAACAGGAACTGTCGGGAACTCGGAGTTAAATTTGGTGCATCCAATGTATTCGTTGTCAGCCCCCGGATAGAATACCTGGTACCAGTTATCAGTCCGTTTGTCTCCTGCATTGGCCTTGATAATGTTTTTATACACCTCGGGAGCAATGCGGATCGTGGGGATGTTGGTGCCATCGCAACGATAAGATCCAAAGTCACCGCCGACTTTTTTACCTGAAGTATTGTTTGAAACAAGTTTGAAGATTGCTTCAGTTGAATTTGCCTGATATTTTGAAAAGTCGGTTATGAAAGTAAAAGCGCCACTGTTGATCACTTCCGAAGCCTTAGTATAGGCTTTGTCATAATCATGCATCTGGAAATAGACTTGGGCCAGAGCGGCTTTGGCGGCCCACTTGGTTGCATAAACAAAGTTCGAATTCGTTGCCGGCAGATCGGTTTCTGCTTCCGTCAGGTCTTTAATGATTTGCTGATAGACTTCGGCAACCGTGTTGCGAGGCAGAAGTTCAACTTTCGAATTGGTTTTAATTGCAATTCCCGGATGGTCGTTATTGGTTGTGTAACCGTAAGGTTGTGCAAACAAACGGACTACAGCGAAGTGAGAAATCCCGCGAAGGAATTTAGACTCAGCCACCATTCGTTTGCTGTCATCAGCAGTCATTCCTGAAACTTTATCTACGTTTTCCATTACCAGATTTGATCGTAGAATGCATTTGTAAGCCTGTTCATACGATTCATTGTCAGTAAAATAGCCTGTGGTGTAACGCTTGTAGATGTTTACCATTTCGTCAGTGATCCCATCACGTAAAACCACGTTGTCACCAAGCAATTCTGAGGTACGTTGGAAGCGACCTCCATAAAACCCATTGACCACATCATAAGCGGAGTTTAAGAGTTCCTGAAGGTTTGCTTTTGTTTTCAGGGCATCCGATTCAAGGATAACTCCTGTGTCAACCGGATTAATATTGAGTAAGCTTTCACATCCTGAAATTGATAATCCGATCAGAAATATGAATAACAGATATCTTTTTTTCATCGTCGTAGTTCTTTAAAATGATACATTTAAACCGAAGGTTACTACCCGTTCCTGTGGAGGCGTCAGGAAGCTTACGTTGGCACTCATGTTCCGGTCGCGGGCATTGTCATGGTCTCTGGCCACTTCAGGGTCGGCTCCCGGATATTTGGTAAAGGTGAGCAGGTTGGTTCCTGCCAGAAATACTCTCATCGAAGAAATGCCTGTTCCGGGGAATAAGGTTGAAGGAATGTTATAGGATAAGGTCAGGTTTTTCAGACGAATATAATCGCCGTTAAATAACCACATCGTGGAGTTAAACCATTGTTCTCCGTCTTTCCCATAATTAGATCCCTGGCGCGACATGCGCGGATATTTGGCGATATCTCCCGGTTTCCTCCAATGGTCGAAGATGTCGGTGCGGAAATTCCAGTCGCTGGCCAGCCCCATTTGCCGTTTGGATGAAGAATCGTAGATCTGAGCGCCATAGCTGAATGTGAAAAGGGCATTCAGTTCAAATCCTTTGTACCGGAAAGTGTTGGTAAAGCCACCGGTGAAATCGGGAATTACTTTTCCGGCGGGAACGGCAAATCCTTCTCCTCCTTCAAATTTGTATGTTTTGGTTTCATTTCCCTGTTTATCGAGGTAAATCGGGCGTCCGTCAGCCGGGTCAATCCGTGAAACGCGCACCAGCCGGTTTGTTCCTACCGGATAACCTTTCAGGATACGGGTGTCGTTGGTTCCACCACCGATTTCTTCAGTTGTCAGTCCGCCTACATCAGTTACTTCGTTGCGCAAAGTTGAGATGTTAAACTGGGTGTCCCACTGGAACTTTCCCGTAAGATTTTTGGTGGTGAGGCTGAATTCAAGCCCTTCGTTCTCGATACTCGCAATATTTTGCCATTGGCTTCCGAAACCAGATGTGGACGTGATAGCCACGTCAATGAATACATCCTCTGATTTTTTCAGATAATAGGCCATCTCAGTTGCGATACGACCTTTGAAGAAACGGGCTTCAAAGCCCAGATCGAGGCTCTTGGTGGTTTCCCATTTCAGGTCGGGGTTAGCGAATTTTTCCGGGTACCGGATTGGAAGGTCATTGTATTCCTGAGAACTGGTGGTCGATAACCTGTAGGTCCCGATGTGTTCGTAGTTTGGTATATTTGAGTTCCCGGTAATCCCGTAGCTGGCTTTCAGCTTCAGGAACGATAGCCATTTGCTGTCTTTCAGAAAATCTTCTTCGGTCATGATCCAGCCTAAAGCGAGTGTTGGGAAATAACCATATTTGTTGTTTTTACCAAATCGGGAAGAACCATCGCTACGTAAGGTTGCCTGGGCGATGTATCGATCTTTATACATATAATTAAATCTTCCGAAGAAACTGATAAAACGCCAGTGTTCGTCGCGGAGATTTTCGGTGTTGAGTTTTATTTCACGACTATCGTCCCAGTTTTTATTAATGCCTGTGGTTAACGACTCCTGGAGTTCGTGGCCTAACATGGCTTTTAGTTCGTGTCCGTTTTGAAGACCAAAATCGTAATTCGCCACTACGTTGTAATTCCAGTTCCACACTTTTCGTCCGTTGTCCCATCGGTAATTTTTGCTGGACGAGCGCATGTAACCTTGTTCTGTGCCTTTGTTTTGAAAATCCAAATAGTCCAGGGCCCCACTAAAGCTGAAACTTAATTTTTTTGTTGGGGCAAAGTTGATATTCAGGCTGTTGATGGTTCTGAATTCGTCATTGTTTTCATCCCTCAGTTTGTTTACCATTACAGGATTGGCCGAATTACCGCCTCCTTTGAAGAATGTTCCATCGGCATTGTAGACGGGGTAGATGGGCAGGGCATAGCCCATCGCTGCGCCTAAACCGCCATCCCATGGATTTCCGGGAAGCCTGGTAGAGGTTTTGGCTACCGAAGACGATAAAGCCATGTTCAGTTTTTCCGAAGGGGTATAATTCAGATTGGCACTGCTGTTCATCCGTTCCATGTTATTTTTAACCAGATAGGACTGGTTGTCGGTAAACGAAGTTCCCAGGCGGGCAATCAGATTTTTGGCTATTCCGAAATTGGCGCTCAGGTCATAATCCTGCTTGTATCCTGTACGGGTTACTAAATCCCACCAGTCGGTATTGTTTTTCTGAGCTTCTGTCCAGGTCATTCCTCCCGGTAAGCCGGTGGGGATACCGGTATTTCCGTCATTTTCCCAGGCTTCCTTATACAACTGCAGCCATTCTGCTGAGTTGGTCATGTTTACCTTTTTGGTTGGAGCACTGATACTTTGCTTGGTGCTAAAGTCGATTTTTAACTTTTTGCCACTGGCCTTCTTGGTTGTAATAATTACAACCCCATTGGCTCCTCTTGAACCATAGATACCAGTAGCGGAAGCGTCTTTCAGTACTTCCATTGACTCAATGTCGTTTGGATTGATGGATGACAATGGATTCAGGTTCATCCCGCCGGTACGTCCGCCGAGGCCAAATATGTCATTGGTAATCGGAATTCCATCAACTACATATAGCGGGTCGCCTGCTGAATTGATGGATGCAATACCCCTCACACGGACAATCGAACCGGCACCAGCCATACCGCTGCCAGTGGTGACACTGACGCCGGGAGTCTGGCCTGCCAAAACGGATTCGAATGAAGAGGTGATTTTGGTGTTGATATCACGGCTTTCGATTTTAGCGATGGATCCGGTTATTTCCCTTTTTTTCTGGATACCATAACCAACAACCATGACTTCTTCAAGCTGTTCTTCGCTTGATTTCAGAGAAACGTTTAAGGACGTTTGTGAAGTGATCATTATCTCTTGGGAGACATAACCCACAAACGAAAACAGCAGAATTGTGCCTTTGTTAACCTTAATGGTGTACTTTCCTTCAAAATCGGAAATAGTCCCATTGGTTGTTCCCTTAACAACAATCGTTACGCCCGGTAAAGATTCACCCGACGAGCTGTCGGTAACCTTGCCCGATATTACTAATTGCTGTGCCATTGCAGAATTTCCAAACAAGAGCGCCAGAATTAGTATTAATACATTTAGGTTTTTGTGAATAATCCTCATGTTTTAGTTAATTTTTTGGTTCAAATACTCATTTTTAGATACTTACATCCAAATTTGCTTGTTAGTTCTGTTCGATTTTTTCCGTTTTATACTTCGAGACAATTAATTCCGAGACCAAATTATGGAAGTGCCGTGGATTTAGTTAAAAAATGTTATAACTGATTTTCTGCAATCGTTTGCGGTGTCGTTTGCACCTAAAGTGTTATAAAACAGGTAGTAACTGGTGGGTGTGTTTTCTTGCATTTTGAAGTCTTAATTTGCCCTTTAGTGGAATATGAGAGGAATAAATATTATCTTTATATATAATTACCTAACTATTGACCCGAAAAAACTTGCTATGCGCAGTAGCCAGATCACGATAAAAGATATTGCACGAATTCTGGGCATCTCTCCCTCAACGGTTTCAAGAGCCTTAAAGAATCATCCAGACATCAATGCCGATACCAAAAAGGCCGTAAACGAACTGGCTGATAAATTAAAATATCAGCCCAATGCTGTGGCTTTGAGTTTGAAGAACAGCAGGAGCAACACCATCGGAATAATAATCCCTGAAATTGTTCATTACTTTTTTTCATCGGTGATTAGTGGAATTGAAGATGTTGCTTCGCAAAAAGGCTATACTGTAATTATATGCCAGTCGAACGAAAGCTTCGACCGTGAAGTTGCCAATGCAAAAGCATTGCTGTCGCATCGGGTGGATGGAATTTTGATCTCAATTTCAAAGGAAACCCAATCGTTCGACCATTTCAAGGATTTACAGGAAGGTGGAATTCCCCTGGTATTTTTTGATCGGATAGCCCCGGAAATCAATGCCGATCAGGTAATTAATGATGACGTGGAAGCTTCGTACCGAGCCACACGACATCTTATTGAGTCGGGCTGCAAACGGATTGCCCATTTCGCTGGCCCGCAAAACCTTTTGATCGGGCAGCACCGTCTTCAGGGTTATTTGGATGCCCACAAAGAAGCAGGTTTGCCAATCGATCAAAAACTAATTGTAGAAGCCGATACGTTTGAAAAAGCACGAAATGCAGTAGGGTGGTTGATTGATACAACTATTGCTTTCGACGGAATTTTTGCAGTGAACGACATGACAGCCATTGGCGCTATGCAGACGATACAAAAACGAGGTTACAATGTTCCGAAACAGATTGCTATTGTTGGTTTTAGCGATGGATATCTTTCCGGAATTACCGACCCTCATCTTTCTTCAGTCGACCAACATGGTTACGAAATGGGAGCTATTGCAGCCGAAATGCTGTTTCAGCGGATACTTTCGACCGAAACAGAATATGTTCCCGAAATAAAAGTCCTTAAAGCTGATTTGATCGTCAGAGGCAGCTCTGAGAAAAAATAATTCAAAAAAAATTGAAAAAAATGATCATTTGCTGCAAACGTTTGCAATAAGGTTTTTTGTCCCAAAATGGGCTAATTTGCCTGTCAGTAAAGGCTTTGATACAGTTTTCGAATTTGGATTTTACCTAAAAGCTTCTTTATATTTGTATCGTTAATTCCGTTTTTGATTATTCCGTAAAATACTTCATTTGATTTCCTGAATAATTTTCAGGTGGATCGGACAAAAATTCCTGACATTTGACGATGGTGGTTATTTGTGTTTTGGTATAAATGGAAGCAGCTCCTGTTCAGGGATAGTTGCAGTTTATTCAGTACTCCAGCATCTGATCAAATAAACCGATAATAAAGAATCAAAATGAAGAAAAAACCTGCATTAAGTTTTTGGCAAATCTGGAACATGAGTTTTGGCTTTTTGGGCATTCAGTTTGGCTTTGCCTTGCAGAACGCCAATGTGAGCCGCATTTTCGAAACGCTTGGTGCCAAAGTCGATGCCATCCCGATTTTATGGATTGCCGCACCGGTAACTGGTTTAATCATGCAGCCGATTATTGGGCACATGAGCGATAAAACCTGGAACCGGTTTGGCCGACGCCGCCCGTATTTTATGGTGGGCGCCATATTGGCTTCACTGGCCTTGCTCTTGATGCCAAACTCTCCGGCATTGTGGATGGCTGCCGGTTTACTCTGGATCATGGATGCTTCAATTAACATTTCGATGGAGCCTTTCCGGGCTTTCGTTGGCGATATGCTTCCCAGCGAACAGCGAACCGCGGGTTTTGCCATGCAAAGTTTTTTCATCGGGACCGGCGCTGTCGTGGCATCGGCTTTACCTTATGCGCTTACCAACTGGTTTGGAGTTTCGAATGTGGCCGAGGCCGGTGAGAAGATTCCCGAATCAGTGAAACTCTCCTTTTATCTGGGCGGTGCGGTATTTCTTCTTGCGGTGCTTTGGACTGTTTTCTCAACCAAGGAATATTCGCCGGAAGAACTTGCCGAGTTTGAGGCCGAACAAAAAAAGTCGGCTCAAATTGAAGAGCCCGAACGGATATCAGCCAAAAATCTCCTTCCGGGATTTATCCGGAATGGGTTTATTTGGCTGATCGTTGGGATTCTGGGAAGTATTCTCATTCAGCAAATGGGCTGGGAAAAGGAACTGTACATTTTGTCGGTTGGGCTGGGAGCGTTTGGACTAATTCTGCTCATTTCGGCCTGGTACACCCGGCAAGGCCTGGTACACAACGGTTTTGTTGAGGTGATTACCGACCTGATGAACATGCCCAAAACCATGAAGCAACTGGCTGTTGTCCAGTTTTTTTCGTGGTTCGCCCTGTTTGCCATGTGGATTTATTCAACCTCAGCGGTTACCAGTCACATTTACGGAACCAGCGACACAGCCTCAAAACTTTACAACGACGGGGCCGACTGGGTGGGAATCCTGTTCTCGGTTTACAACGGCTTTGCAGCAGTGGTGGCTTTCGGGCTTCCTTGGCTGGCCAAATGGACGAGCCGGAAAATGGCCCACGCCATTGCATTGGTGTGCGGCGGACTTGGACTCGCCTCGTTTTACGTGGTGAAAGATCCAAACCTGCTCGTTGTATCAATGTTGGGCGTTGGGATTGCATGGGCCAGTATTTTATCGATGCCCTATGCTATTCTGACTGGGTCACTTCCGGCGCAGAAGATGGGAACCTACATGGGAATTTTCAACTTCTTCATTGTGATTCCACAGATTCTGGCTGCCAGTATTCTGGGTTTTTTCACCAAAACATTGTTCCACGGACACGCCATTTTTGCCCTCATCCTTGGTGGCGTTTCGCTCTTGATTGCCGCTGCCAGCGTGTTGTTTGTGGATGACGTGGATCAAAAGTAAAAAGTGTTCAGTCCCAGTTTTCAGTAAAAGGAAGGCCGAAGAATGAACGATGGAAAGAAAACCGTCCGTGAAATTTATTTTGACCATGAGTTGATTTTCCTCCGGACGGAATGGAGGCAATCCTAAAAAATGAATTAAAACAAATTACTACGTGACAACAATTAAAGCTTGCTTATTTGATCTCGACGGTGTCGTGGTTGATACGGCCAAATACCATTTTATTGCCTGGCGGGCACTGGCTGACGAGTTGGGCTTTGAGTTTACCCTTGAAGACAACGAACGCCTGAAAGGAGTCAGCCGGATGCAATCGCTCGAAATTTTGCTCGAAATAGGTGGCTTACAATTCTCCGATCAGGAAAAACAGGCAATGGCTGAAAAGAAAAATGCACTCTATGTGAGCTACATCGAAAAGATGACACCTGAAGAAGTTTTGCCCGGAGTGGAAGAATTTCTTCGGGAACTAAGAAATATTGGGATAAGAACAGCTTTGGGATCGGCCAGTAAAAATGCCCCGATGATTTTGGATCGTATTCAGTTGACGCCTCTTTTTGATGCGGTGGTCGACGGCAATTTGATTACAGAGGCCAAACCCAATCCGGAGGTGTTTCTGAAAGGAGCCGAAGCGTTGGGTATTGTTCCGGCTGAATGTGTGGTGTTTGAAGATGCCATTGCCGGGATAGAAGCTGCCCGAAATGCCGGGATGCGCTGTGTGGGAATTGGCGAACCTGAAACTTTGGGCCTGGCCGATCTGGTCATCCCTGGATTTGACGGTTTTACTATCAGTAAATTAAAATCTGCATTTGGCGAAATGACAATTGAAAACCACATAGACACATAGATCACAATAGGGGAAAAAATCTACGTGCCTATGTGGTTGTTAACAACTTGTAGAACTTCGATTGAAATTACAGTATATGAAACGAGCCATGAGAGATAGTCTCACACAGGAGCATGATTTATAATGGCGAGTTTCATCTGGCAATTAAAAATCAAATTATAAACAGATGAAAAACTACATCATACACGACGAGTGGAAAATCATTGAAGATGGATTTCACAAGGAGGAGAACCGGATCACCGAGAGTTTGCTGAGCATTGGCAACGGAAGGACCGGTCAGCGGGCGAATTTCGAAGAAAAGTACACCGGCGATACCCTGCGCGGCAGTTATGTGGCGGGCGTTTACTATCCTGATAAAACCCGCGTCGGTTGGTGGAAGAATGGCTATCCCGAATATTTTGCCAAAATTCTGAATGCCACCAACTGGATCGGCATCAACGTGACGATTGAAGGAGAAGAACTTGATTTGAATACGGCTCAAATCCTTTCGTTTTACCGCGATTTGGATATGAAATCAGGACTGCTTACCCGTCGGTTTGTGGCGCAACTGGCTTCAGGGAAACAGGTCGAAGTGATTGCCAAACGCTTTTTGAGCATTGCCGATCAGGAAATCGGGGCCATCAGTTATTCGGTGAAAGCGCTCAATTTCTCCGGAAACCTTTCGTTTGAGCCCTACATCAACGGTGATGTAGTGAACGAAGATTCGAACTACGACGAGAATTTCTGGATAGAGATTTCACAAAAAGCTGTTGGCCGAACCGGTTTTGTCTGCATCGAAACCAAAAAAACAGCGTTTCAGGTCAGTACCGGAATGAGCGTTTTTGTGAAAAAGAACGACAGTCTGATTGCCCCGGAAATGAAACCCGTTGAAAAAGAAAAATATGCCGGATTACAATTTACGGTTTCCGTTCAGCAGGGCGATGAGGTCGTGATTGAAAAATATGCCGCCATTATTTCGACACTGTTCCACGGCAAAAACAAGCTTCAGGAGGTTACCGAAAAAACGCTGAAACGTGCTTCGGAAAAGGGTTTCGACAAACTGCTTTCTGATCAGCAAAAAGCGTGGGCCAAGCGCTGGGAAACCAGCGACATCCGCATTGAAGGCGATGTGGCCGCTCAACAGGGCATTCGGTTTAATATTTTCCAGCTTAACCAGACTTATCTGGGCGATGACGAACGCCTCAATATCGGGCCGAAAGGTTTTACCGGAGAGAAATACGGCGGCGTGACTTATTGGGATACCGAAGCCTATTGTTTGCCTTTCACCCTGGGGACAGCGCCTCAGATGGTGTCGAAAAACCTGTTGCTTTACCGCTACAAGCATCTGCCCAAAGCCATCGAAAACGCTGAAAAATTGGGTTTTGCTGATGGTGCGGCCCTCTATCCGATGGTAACGATCAATGGCGAAGAATGTCACAACGAATGGGAAATCACTTTCGAGGAGATTCACCGTAACGGCGCCATTGCCTATGCCATATACAACTATGTCAATTATACAGGCGACCGCGATTACCTGGCTCCTTATGGGTTTGAGGTTTTACTGGCCATTTCGCGTTTCTGGAACCAGCGCATCAATTGGTCGGAAGAAAAGAAAAAATTTGTTTTGCTTGGGGTTACCGGCCCAAACGAATACGAAAACAATGTGAACAACAATTTTCATACGAGCTACATGGCCGTGTGGACATTAAAATATACGCTGGAAGTTATTGATTATCTGAAGAAAGAACATCCGATGCTTTTTGAAGGTCTGGTTAAAAAACTGAAATTTCAGGAATTGAAAGAAACAACCCGCTGGGAAAAAATCATACGGGAAATGTATTTCCCGTATGATTTTACCCGCAAAATTTACCTGCAACAGGACGGTTTCCTCGATAAAGAGCTAATTCCGGTGAGCCAACTCAGCCCGGAGGATCGGCCCATCAACCAAAAGTGGTCATGGGATCGAATTTTGCGTTCGCCTTACATCAAGCAGGCCGATACGCTGCAAAGCATTTACTGGTTCGAGGAAGAATTTGATAAGGCTTCCATCAAACGTCATTTCGATTTTTATGAACCACTGACCGTTCACGAGTCATCGCTTTCAAGCTGTATCCATGCGATTCTGGCTGCATCCATTGGCTACCAGGGGAAAGCCTATGAAATGTACCTCCGCACGGCCCGCCTTGATTTGGACGATTACAACAATGATACCTGCGACGGATTACACATCACCAGCATGGGCGGAACCTGGATGGCTTTTGTCCAGGGATTTGGGGGGATGCGGGTGCGAAACGGTCAGCTTCACTTCAAACCGTTCATTCCCGAAGGTTGGAATTCGTATTCATTTCGATTGAATTTCCGCGAGGCACATCTGGAATTCAAAATGGATAAATCTCATTTTCGGGTATACAACCACTCCAGGACCGATATCGATTTGGTGGTTCACGGAAAGCAATATCATTTGTCTGCAAAAATGGAAATAACGATAAACGGATAACCACAATAGGCACATCGAACACAGTAGAAAATATAAATCTATTGTGGCCTATGTGATGTGGTTCAATAACAAACCTGAAATAGAATATCACAAATGAAGAAATTATCCATATTCATTGTTGCTGTCGCCTTCAGCATCTCAACTTTTGCGCTAAATATTGACCGGGTGGAGCCTGTGTTTTGGTGGGTCGGCATGAATAATCCAACCGTTCAGTTGATGGTTCACGGGCAGGAAATTGCCGCAACTGAAATCAGCCTGAATTATCCCGGAGTGAAAATCAAAACCATCAGCCGTCAGGAGAATCCGAATTATGTGTTCATCGATCTGATGATTTCGCCGGAAGCCAAAGCCGGAACTTTCCCGATTCAGTTCAGGAAAGGCAAAAAAGATGTGGTTTCGTACACTTACGAGTTGAAAAATCGCGAACCGAATTCGGCCAGCCGTAAGGGTTTCGACGGTTCCGATGTAATTTATTTGATTACTCCCGATCGTTTTGCCAACGGGAATCCGGGTAACGATGCGGTTGCCGGGATGAAGGAATTGCCTGATCGTGCGCACATGAATGGCCGTCACGGAGGCGATATTCAGGGAATCAAAAATAGTCTGGATTACCTTGCCGGAATGGGTTTTACCTCAGTCTGGCTCAATCCGGTGCTCGAAAATAACATGACCCAGGTTTCGTATCATGGCTATTCAACTACCGATTTCTACAAGGTCGATCCGCGCTATGGCACCAACGAGGAATACCGCGAACTGGGGAAAGCGATTCACCAGAAAGGCATGAAACTGATGATGGATATGATATTCAACCACATCGGTTCTGAACACTGGTGGATGAACGACATGCCGTCGGCTGACTGGCTGAATTATTATCCGGAATACAAAATTACCAGTCACCGGCGCACAGTTAATCAGGATCCGCATGCATCGGAAGCCGATAAAAAGCTAATGGCTGATGGATGGTTTGTACCTTCGATGCCCGATATGAACCAGCGAAATTCTTTTCTGCTGAATTACCTGATTCAAAATAGCATTTGGTGGACTGAATATGTTGGTTTAGACGGAATCAGAATGGACACCTATCCGTATCCCGACAAATTTGCCATGGCCGAATGGAC
This sequence comes from uncultured Odoribacter sp., assembly GCA_964488805.1. Lineage (GTDB taxonomy): Bacteria > Bacteroidota > Bacteroidia > Bacteroidales > Prolixibacteraceae > Aquipluma. The sequence goes on from CAZAVU010000002.1 coordinate 84,185, forward strand.
CCGGCGGATGCTGGAAGAATACCCTCATTTTTATATGGTTGGCGAAGAGTGGTCGATGAACCCGGCGATTGTGGCTTATTGGCAGAAGGATCATGTCAATCAGGATGGTTATGTTTCTTATTTGCCCGGCCTGATGGACTTCCCGATGAACAATGCCGTTATTCAGGGGCTGAAAAATTCGGAAACATGGGGTGGGGGATTGGTTACGATGTATGAAGAACTGGCGAACGATTTTCAGTTTGCTCATCCTGAAAAATTGGTTGTTTTCCCGGACAATCACGA
>CAZAVU010000002.1:84566-140392 GCA_964488805.1 uncultured Odoribacter sp.
CAACGAATCGGGTAAAGTGATGGTGGTTTTGAACAAAAATCAGGAAGCAAAAGCGCTCGACACCACTCGTTTCAGCGAGGTAATGGCAGCGTGCACTTCAGGAAAGGAAATCATTTCAGGAAAGAACATTGCCGATTTAAAGACACTGAATGTTCCGGCGATGAGTGCAATGATTATTGAGCTGAAATAAAAAAGTGTTCAGTCACAGTGTTCAGTCACAGTTCCGGGTACAGCAATCGTTAATGCCCTGAAAGGGCAAAATATCCCAGCCCTGGGTAAAGTGACGAAGGAACGACGCCCTGGGTTAAGGAAAATAAAAGAAAAACCGTCCGCGTGTAACACAATTGCAAAGAGGTTACCTTTTTTCGGACGGAATGGAGATGTTTCTGATTTAAAATGTTTAAAACCAATAATATGAATAAACTATATCGCCTTTTCATTATCCCGATGCTGGCCTTACTCCTGTTCTCGTGCCAGCCAACAGCAAAAACGCCGACGGTGATTCCGGCGCATATTCCGGAGTGGACCAAAAATGCAGTTATCTACGAAGTGAATATCCGCCAATACACACCCGAGGGAACTTTCAAGGCATTTGAATCACACTTACCCAGATTGAAAGAACTGGGTGTTGACGTGCTTTGGCTGATGCCCATTCACCCGATTTCGGAGAAAAACCGGAAAGGAAGCCTCGGATCGTACTATTCGGTTGGTGACTACAAAGCCGTCAATCCTGAATTTGGAACGATGGACGATTTTAAAAGCCTGGTAAACAAGGCCCACGATTTGGGCTTCAAGGTGATCATCGATTGGGTGGCCAACCATACTGGGTGGGACAATAAATGGATAACGGAGCATAAAGATTGGTATTCGCAGGATTCGCAGGGGAATGTCATTCCGCCAAATCCAGATTGGTCGGACATTGCCGATCTGAATTTCGACTCGAAACTCATGCGCCGCGCCATGATTGATGCGATGGACTTTTGGGTCCGCGAAACCAACATCGATGGTTTCCGCTGCGATGTGGCCTGGGGCGTTCCGCAGGATTTCTGGGAAGCAGCCACCGCATCGCTCGATTCGATTAAACCGGTTTATATGCTGGCCGAAGACGAAGATCATCCTGATTTCCTGAAAAAGGCATTTGCCTCGAACTATGCCTGGAAGTTGCACCACATTTTGAATGAAGTGGCGCAAGGTAAAAAAACTGCTTCCGACATTCAGAAATATTACACCGATTCGGTTAGCCGTTACGCAAAAGGAGCATTCCCCCTGCAGTTTATTACCAATCACGACGAAAACAGTTGGGCCGGAAGCGAATACGAACGCATGGGCGATGCCGTGAAAACTTTTGCAACGCTGACTTTTACGGTTGAAGGCATTCCGTTGATATACAGCGGTCAGGAGGCCGGGTTGAAAAAACGGTTGCTGTTTTTCGAAAAAGACACCATTAACTGGAAAAACCTTGAAATGCAGAAGTTTTATCAATCGCTTTCCAGCCTGAAACACAATAATCCTGCGCTCTGGAATGGCGTTGCCGGAGGTCCGATGAAATTTGTAGAAACATCGGCGCCTCAGCAAGTGCTGGCTTTTGTGCGCGAAAAAGATAAAAACCAGGTGCTGGCAGTTTTCAACTTTTCGGCACAACCGGTTGAGGTAACCCTGCAATTACCACAAACCGCCGATTATCAGGAATACTTCTCGGGAGACACAAAGACATTTGAAAAGGGTTCGGCTATCAAACTTGATAGATGGGGATATCAGGTTTTTGTGCGAAAGTGAACCCTTTCCTTTTTGGGTTGGTTAGGTTAATTAAAAGGCCGTTTCAGATGTGAGACGGCTTTTCTTTTGTCGATCTCAGGATTTAAGGGCTGGAAACGATTGCATATTCTTTTAATCAACATTCTTTGATACCTTTGAAGGTTTTTAATTCATGCATTTGTTTTTAAGCAGTCTTTATGGAAAATCATTCCTGAAATGGGTTACTTCTCAAATTAATTATAATTTTGAAGGTGAGGGTGATGTAAGAATATGCTTTGGTTTATGCATTGAGAAACAGAACGTATAACCGGCCTGGAATTCCCGTTTTTATGAAAATGCTTCTTGATAAGAAAGTTGGAAATGTATTCAGCATATACGGAGATTTATGAAGAAGAACTTTTCGGATCATGAATTTAGGGATAGTGACCATTCGTTATGGGAGAACTTTCGAGGGGATGATCCTGACGCTTTCCTCCGGATTTATGATGAGTATGCCGACGTACTTTATTCGTTTGGTGCTAATTTCACGAAAGACAAAGAACTTATCAAAGACTGCATCCACGATTTGTTCCTCGATCTGTATAAATACCGCAAACAGCTTTCCGAAACGACAAGCATTCGCTTCTATTTATTTGGTTCCTTGAAAAGGAAAATAATAAAGGAACAAAAGAAGAGTGTTCCTTTTCTCAGTTTTGATCCCACTGTTTTACCCCAGGTTGGAAAGGAAGAAAGTCCTGCATTTGAATATGTGGTTATTCAGCGGGAGGAAGCCGATGATAGTGACCGGCTGATGGTGAAAGCCTGGGATATGTTAAGCGATCATCAAAAGAAAATCCTTTTTCTCCGTTTTAATCAGGAGCTTTCGTATTCTGAAATAGCCGATTTGTTGCAGATTTCAATTGAGTCGGTCCGTACCATGGTTTATCGTTCTCTGAAAATCTTACGGAGCGTTTTACAGGACTCATCCCATCCCTTTCAACTCTTGTTTTTCATTCTTCTGCAATCTGATTTCCACGTTTCTGCTCAGGGAAAGAATATCCGGTAAAAATAAAAATTGGTTTAAACCAGATAAAGTGTTGCTTTTCAGTAATCTGTAAAAAAGTGCTTAAAAAATTCATTTTTTTGAGTCTATGTTTGGGCATCCTCTGTCTTTGAATAGAAAAGGGATTGATGTACTTTTTGAGGATATAGCAAACAGATATGGATAAAAAGGATAAGGCAGAAGATTGGTTGACAGAAGACGACTTTCACCAAAAGCAGTTTCTTGAAGCGATGGATGGCGACCATGATGCGGCAAAAACGGAAATTCGGGCCGCGAAAAAGATGTGGCTTTTTCTCAAGTCTTTACAAATACGGAGTTTGCCTGATTCAGAGAAAGACCGCTTGAGGAGAAGAATTGAATTATCGATGACAACCAGACGGAAAAGGAGAATCTGGCTCGAATGGTCAGCTGCTGCGATCCTGATTCTTGGTTTTCTGGGTTCAATATGGGTTTATAAGGAAAGCTCGGTTCCTCCGATTATGAATTATGCCCGGAATTTGAAGGTTCCTCAACCCGGAAACAATACGTTGTTAATACTGAACGATAACAAGGAGATTCAGATTACGCGCGAAAACTCCAGAATTAACTATCAGTCCGGTGGGAAGAGCATCTCTATAAACCAGGATCAGCATGTTGAAAACATAGAAGGTACTTCAGAATCCGGGTTCCATACCGTTATCGTTCCTTATGGGAAAAGGCTCCAGATGGTATTGTCTGATAGTACCAAGGTATGGTTGAATTCCGGTTCCAAACTGGTTTACCCGGCTTTCTTCAAAACAAATAAAAGGGAAGTGTATTTGCAGGGAGAAGCAGTCTTTGAAGTTACCCACAAGGAGAATTCCAATTTCTTCGTGAGGACCGGAGACTTTTCTGTGAAGGTTTTAGGAACTGTTTTTAACGTCACGGCTTATGCCGATGATATGAACTCCAGTGCTGTTCTGGAAAGAGGACATATCGAGATAATCAGTGATAAAGGAATTTTCTCGACGAAAGCATTGGATATGAATCCGGGAACCATGGCTGTTTTTGACCCGAAGCAAAATTCCTTTACTTCCAGTAAGGTTGACCCCAATGACTATTTGTCGTGGAGAGATGGCTTCCTTACCCTTCACAGCGAGAAAATGATCAATATCCTGCGGAAACTGTCGAGGTATTACAATGTCGATATTGTGTTAAAAGATAAATCGTTGGAGAGCGAGACCTTTACCGGCGGTTTGGATTTGAAAAATTCACCTCTTGAGATATTTGAAGTTATATCGCGGATGGTACCTCTGAGGGCGCAGGAAGAAAATGGTAGAATAACTATAAACTCAAAATAATGGAACAGTAAAAATTTTAAAATGAAAAAGCTTACCAACGTTGGCCGCGCCGGTAAGCTCAAAAGAGTAAATTAACATTACGCAGACAGTAACATTAATTAAACGTTCAAATTTATGAAAAAAAGTAAGAGTTGCACGCATTTCTCTTACCGGGGAAGTGTGTATGCACGTGTATTTAAAGTTATGAAAGTAACACTATTCTTGTTTTTGTGGGGAATCACCAACGTAATAGCGGGGGTGTCGTATTCTCAGAATGCCAGATTAACTATCCGCCTGGAGAATAGTTCTCTAAAGCAGGTGTTTGACGAGATACAACGTCAAAGCGAATTCATTATTATCTACAAGGATAATCAGGTGGACCTTAATCAGCGGAAGAATATTAATCTGACCAATTCGTCTGTCGACCAGATTTTAAAAGAGACGTTAAATGGTACCGATTTAACTTATGCGATTTTCGATCGGCAGATTGTGATTTTCCCGGCGTCTGATCCTATTGTTAACGGTACAGAAGCGGGAGTAGGAAAGGCGCAACCTGAGAAAAAAGTTTCCGGAAAGATTACAGATACAAAGGGGATACCTTTGCCCGGAGTTTCAGTTGTAGTGAAAGGAACTACTATTGGAACGGTTTCAGATGTAAATGGTATCTATAGTTTTGAAGCTCCTGCAAATGCAGTGTTGGTATTTTCTTTTGTAGGCATGAAACCCAAGGAATTGCCGGCAGGACCACGAACGGTCAGTGTGGTTCTGGAAGATGAAACCACCGATTTGGATGAAGTGATGGTGGTTGGGTTTGGTACCCAGAAGAAAGCCTCGGTAGTAGGTGCAATCCAAAACATAAATCCTATTGAACTACAGGTGAGTTCCAGTAAAAATATCTCAAATACACTGGCCGGGAAACTGGCCGGGGTTATCGCGGTAACCCGCTCGGGCGAGCCTGGATATGACCAGTCCAACTTTTGGATCCGGGGTATTTCTTCTTTTTCGGGCAGTACTACGCCTCTTGTGCTGGTCGATGGTGTTCAGCGAACCCTTGACGACCTGGATATTTCGGAAATCGAGTCTTTCTCGATCTTAAAAGATGCTGCGGCCAGCGCCATGTACGGCGTTCGTGGTGCAAATGGGGTAATTCTGGTTAATACAAAACGCGGAAAGGTACAGAAACCGGAGATTAACTTTCGGGCCGAACACTCCATTACGGCTCCCACGCAACTTCCTGAATTTATTAATGCCGGAGATCACATGCAATTGCTGAATGATCTGGCTACTGAAGAGAATAAAGTTCCTTATTATGAACAGACGACTATCGATAAAACCCGCACCGGATATGATCCGGAGCTATACCCTAATGTCGATTGGGTGAAGTCAATCTCGAAGGATTATGCATACAATACCCGGGCAACCCTGAATATCAACGGGGGAACTGACATGCTGAGGTATAACCTGACCAGCGCCCTTTATTACGAAGATGGGATCATGAAACGGGACAAGTCGTTATCGTACGATACCAGTACCGGGTTGACCCGTTATAACCTGCGTGCCAATGTTGACCTGAATGTTACCAAAACTACCATCATGCGGTTTAGTGTGGGTGGTTACCTGCAAAAGCTGCACAAACAAGCCAATTCGACTTCAACAACCTGGGATTATGCCTTTCAGACACCACCTATGGTTCATCCGGCGGTTTATGCCGATGGAAAAGTTCCGGTTCGTAATGAACGTGTGAATCCATGGGCTTATCTGACTCAATACGGTTATAATATTAACACCAGTAGTAAAATTGAATCGTTGTTTTCGGTTGAACAGAAACTTGATGCTATAACCAAAGGGTTGAGTACCAAACTGACTTTTTCGTTTGATAATTATAGCCTTAGTTCACTGGGACGGACAAAATCGCCATCGTATTACCTGCCGGCTACTTCCCGCGATGATGAAGGAAACCTGAAACTGACCCTGTTGAGATCAGGTTCTGAATTCCTTAGTTATTCCGCAGGAAGTGAATACGGGAACAATCAGACTTACCTGGAATGGGTATTGAATTATGACCGGACTTTCAATAAGGATCATAATGTCAGCGGTCTTCTGTTGTACAACCAGCGAAGCTATGATGACGGAGGAATTCAGGCCTATCGTAATCAGGGATTTGCCGGTCGGGCTGCCTATTCGTATAAAAACAAGTATATCGGTGAGTTCAATTTCGGGTATAACGGATCGGAAAACTTTGCCAAAGGAAAACGTTTCGGGTTCTTCCCTTCATTTGCTGCCGGTTGGTTGGTATCCGAAGAGGATTTCTGGGCTTCGATGAAAAATACAGTTAATTTCCTGAAACTGCGTGCTTCGGTAGGACAGGCCGGAAATGACCAGATCGGATCAAGTCGCCGGTTTGCCTATATCACCACGATGAATTCGTCTAATACTGGTTATTCCTGGGGAACTACCGCCAATTATTCTTTATCAGGAGTGACGGAAGGTGAGATTGGGGTGAATAATTTAACCTGGGAAACGGTTACCAAAAAGAATGTAGGTTTTGAAATCGGTCTTTTTGATATGCTTAAAATTCAGGCAGATGTTTTCAGCGAATATCGGACGAACATCTTCATGCAACGGCAAACGATTCCAACACAGTCAGGTTTATTGTCAACACCTTATGCCAACTACGGAAAGGTAAAAAACCGGGGAGGCGAACTGGCGGTTTCTTTTAATAAAAAGGTTAATGAGGTTGACTTGTCCTTCTTTGCCAATGTGACTTATGCCAAAAATGAAATTTTGGAATATGATGTTCCTTTCGGAAAACAAGGCACTCATCAGGATATTACAGGCCATTCGATTAACGAATTATATGGCTATAAGGCACAGGGCCTTTATACGGCCGATGATTTCGATGCCGATGGAAAATTGCTGGCCAGTTTGCCCCAAAATGAGTTAACGGTTGTTCGTCCTGGCGATGTTAAATTGCTTGATTGGAACAGCGATGGCGTGATTAATTCCAAGGATAAAGGATATGTGGGTGGAACAAACGATCCACGTTTTGTTTATGGTTTTGGAGGAAATATTGTATTCCATGGCTTCGACTTCAGTTTCTTTTTCCAGGGATTGGGTGACACCTATCGCTTTATCGGTGACGAGAGTGCCTATTTTATCCCAGGTTCCGGCCAAGGCATCCAGGGAAATATTTTCACCAATTATACCGATCGATGGACCGAACAAAATCCATCACAGGATGTGTTTTGGCCCCGGTTGTCGTATGCTACCAATTACAACAACAATGCGAATTCAACCTGGTGGAAGAAAGACATGAGCTTCATTCGTTTAAAACAGGTCGAAATTGGTTATAGTTTCTCTCAGGCTGTACGCAAGAACTGGCTTCGTTCCTGCCGCATTTACCTGAATGGCAATAACCTGCTGACGGTCTCGAAGTTCAAATTGTGGGACCCGGAACTTTCGACGGCCAATGGCTGTAAATATCCGCCGATTAAATCGATCATGCTTGGCCTGGATGTGACTTTCTGATTGTAACCGCTTAAAATGTATGAAAATGAAACTAAAATATATTATTCCAATTGTTTTATTCGTTTTGTGTTCCTGTTCTGACTATCTGGATAAAGAGGCAGATACGGAATTAACTATGGACATGGTGTTTGCCGATAAAACCCGAATGGAAGGAATGTTGGCCTATGTTTATTCAGGCATCCCTGATCCGAGTTGGGGATATCTCACATCGACCGGATGGGATGTGTTTGGAGATGACTGGACTCCTTCGGAACGCTGGCAACAGTGGGGCTGGGATGCCATCCCTAAAATTACCGGAAACTGGAATACTTCATCCAGTTGGGCTGGTAATTACTGGGCCGGACTTCCTCAACGTATTCGTACTGCCAATATTCTGAGATCAAAAGTGGTGGCTATTCCCAATACCACGATTGATGATCAGGAAGTAAAATACATCAAGGCTGAGTGTCGTTTCCTTCAGGCTTATTACTATAGCTTGTTTTTACATTGTTATGGCGTTTGCCCTTTTAAGCCTGACTATATTGCGCCAACCAACGGATCAACTGAAGAGTTGCTGACCGGCCCCATGCCTTACGATGAAATTATTGATTGGTGCGATAAAGAAATGCTGGCCGCTTCAGAGGAGTTGCCTGCTACCTATTCACAGGAAATCAAGTATGGTCGTATTACTTCTATTATTTGTCTGGCTGCCCGGGCCCGGATGTTGTTGTTTGCAGCTTCTCCGCTGGTTAACGGGAATCCCGATTATGCCAACTATGCGGATAAGAAGGGGACACTCATTTTTAACAGCACTTACGATGCCTCGAAATGGACCAGGGCCCTGGAGGCTCATAAATTACTGATTGAAAAGGCACATGCCGCCGGTCACGAGTTGTACAAAATGTTCAATAATGACGGAACCATTGATGCCTTTGCTTCAACTCAATGGGTTCATGCTCGGACTTATGCCGATGGAAATAAGGAAATCCTTTTTGCACGTCCTCAGAATCAAACCGAACAGGATAAACACATGTCTCCGTATGGAGCTGGTGGTAATGGTGGTTTGGGTATGACCCAGTCGTTGGTGGATGCCTTCTTCATGAAAAATGGTCTTCCGGCAATTCTGGGTTATCAGGCCGACGGAAAAACGCCGATAATTAATCCCGAATCTGGATATTCAGAATCTGGATTCTCTACGGCAAATGATGTGCGAAACGCAGATAACTGGAACTGGTATGACGGAACTAAAAACGTGGCTGCAAAAACCGGGACTTTTAATATGTATGTGAACCGTGAACCTCGTTTTTACAATGCCATTCTCTGGAACGAACGGTATTACATTTGGGATAAACGGAATGTAAACTTTTACAAATACGGGAAAGACAATAACTTCACGCATGATGCACCGCAAAACGGGTATCTGGGCTTAAAAAGGAAACACCCGAATTCGGATTCCAAGAATGGTGCCTGGCAATATCGTCCGGGAATTGTGTATCGTTTGGCTGAAGCTTATTTGAGTTATTGCGAGATCCTGAATGAAGTTCGTCCCGGCGATCCAGAAATACTAACTTACCTGAACATGATCCGCGAACGTGCCGGAATTCCTCAGTATTCAACGTCACAAAAAGATGGCTTTATCAAAGTAAACCTGAGCGATCAGGCTGCTATGCGAAAACTGATCCGCATGGAGCGCCGTGTTGAACTCTGCGGTGAAGGTGTCCGCTACGACGATTTGCGCCGTTGGAAAGAAGCTGAAAGTACCTTGAACGGCGATTTCTATGGAATGAATTTCTCAGGAACTGTGAAATCGGATGATCCCACAAATTCAAATTCCTTCTTTGTTCGGACCAAATACCAGAAAAGGGTTTATTTGAAGAAATACTATTGGTTCCCGGTTTACCAGACTGAAATGGATAAAAACCCGAACCTGATTCAGGCTCCATATTGGACCGATGAGAAATAAACAACTTTTTGAGTTTTACCTTAAATTTTGATTAATCTATGAATAAGCTATATAATATATTCGTGATTCTTTTGAGTAGCTGTTTCTTTCTCTTGAATAGTTGTGACGAGGGGGAAGATGTAAAAATAGTCCTGGATTCGGTAACGGATGGGATGCAATTGACTCCCAGCGCTACTGACATTATTCTTTCGCAGGAGAAGATGGACGATCCGGCCATCACATTCAAGTGGAATCCTGCTCAAACCCGCAAAAATAATGGTACGCTGACCTATTACTTCAAACTGGGATTACCTGGTTTTACCAAGGCGATTGATAAGATTACAATTGATGCGGGGGCCAGCGAATATTCCATATCTCATTATGACCTGAATCTTTTAGTCCATAATAAGCTGGGCGTTAACTATGGAAATAAAGTTCAGTTGCAGGCAGAGATAGTGGCTTGGTCAGATGGCGATTATTTTGTGAAACCCGAGATTTCAATGACCTTATTTAACGTGACAACTTTCGAAATTGCTCCGGTGAATTTGTACCTGGTTGGTTCTGCCAATCCCAAAGGTTCTGCTGTCAATAACGGAATAAAACTGAACGAAATTATTGAAGGCCGGGATATCGGTAACCAATACCAGTGGGAAGGAGAGCTGAATGTTGGAACATTTAAATTCGTTAATTCTGTGACTGAAGACAAAGGCTCCTGGAGTAAAGGTGCAAGCGCGAATCAGTTAGCGCAAAATCCAACGGTAAGTAGTTCGGATGTCGAATTTACGGTTACTAAAGCCGGTTTGTATTCGATCATTTTGAAAAAGAGTACCAAAGAAATTATTTACGGATACAAAGGTTTTAGCCATGTCTGGGGTGTGGGACTGGGAATTGGTATTGCCTGGTCGATGCCGTCAAGCACTGAATTTAGCTGGGATGCACGGAACCCTAGTATCTTCACGCTGCAATGTACCACCCAGGCCAATCAGGACTTTAAACTGCCATACAACGATCAAGGTCAAGGGTGGGGATGTCCGTTCCTGCGTCCTTTTGTTGCCAATGCCAACATTGCTGCCGATAACAGAGTGCAGGCAACTCCTGCCGGTTATGGTGATGATTTAAAATGGCTGATTACTGCGGATCAGGCTGGCAAATGTTTGCTGACTATTGATGCGTATAACGAAACCATAACCTTGAAGAAACTGGAATAACCAACTAAACCACTTTTTTGTTAAACCGGAGTGCCTGGCATTCCGGTTTTCTTGTTTTCAGCCGCGAAGAAGCCGGAAGCTTCGGATTGCTGCCGGGCAAGTTTTTACGGATCAATTTCTTTGACGAAGCTTTGATCATGAGGATTCAAGAAAGGGAAACAAATTAACGGGCCTGTTCCGCCTTCTTGAGGCCGATAACGTGCACGGTAACCGTTCGCAAGAAGGCGGTCTTTACCTGCAACAACAAAGCTTAAACTGTTGATAAGTTGTTGCCAAATAAAAAGATGAGCATAATAATCTTTTGAAATGGAGTTTGTATTTTAGGGATGGTTAAAATCATGATTCCGAAATAATCTTTGACTTCAAAAAATACACAAATGAGAAAAGGACTTAATCACTTAATAGAAAAGATAATTCCTAAAATCATTGCTTGCTTACAGAAGTTATTAGATAGTACAAAAGACGATCCTTACCAATCAATAGTGCTTGAAAGTTTGAAATCGAAAGATGGACCGTGACTCAATTACGTCTCTCCTGTTGGGGATGGGTGAGCCATTCTCAAACATCGCAAAAAAGGGGGTCACAGCTTAAAATAGTAAAAAGTAAAGCGAATCAAACCTTGGTTAACCATCTGAAAAACTTGAGTAAATATCTCGACTTCCCCAATAGAAGGGGCTATATCAAAATAAATACGAAACGGAAATGACAAAACAAATGGATAGCATTAAACTTTTTGAAAGCAAAAAAGTACGGACACACTGGGATGAAACTGAAGAACAGTGGTATTTTTCGGTGATTGATGTGATTGAAATCTTAACAGATAGTCCGAGGCCTAGAAAGTATTGGAATGCACTTAAAACCAAGTTGAAAACGGAAGGAAGTGAACTGTCCCATAAATTGGGACAGTTGAAAATGCAAGCGGAAGATGGTAAAATGAGGGTGACTGATGTTGCCAACACCGAAACCTTGTTGCGAATTATCCAATCCATTCCATCGCCCAAAGCAGAACCGTTTAAACAATGGCTGGCCAAAGTGGGTTACGAACGTATACAAGAGATTTCTGATCCAGAGCAGAGTTTAGATCGGGCACGCGAAAACTGGCAAAAGCTTGGCCGTAGCGAGAAGTGGATTCAACAACGTATGACTGGGCAGGAAACCCGAAACAAACTAACCGATTACTGGAAAGATGCGGGCATCAAGGAAAAGGACGAGTTTGCATTGCTTACTAATATTATACATCAGGAATGGACGGGGCTTACCGTGCGGAAACACAAACAATTAAAAGGACTGAAATCTCAGAATTTAAGAGATCACATGAGCGAAGCTGAATTGATTTTTACAGCATTGGCAGAACTCTCAACCCGTCAGATTGCCGAAAGCGAACAGGCCAAAGGATTACAGAAAAATGCAATTGCCGGTAAAAAAGGAGGTGCGGTTGCTAAAAATGCCCGACTGGAACTGGAATCAAAAACCGGAAAACGTGTTGTAACTAGCGAAAATTTTTTGCCACCTGCAAAAGAGAAAAAACCAATTGAACCTAAGAACAAGTCATAATCAGCTACCCTTCTGAAGTGATCGCCTCAATGCACCGTTCGGCCACTTTCCCGTCTATTTGGCAGGCATATTTGCGGATGAACGAGTCGTACCGGGCCCGGTCAACTTTCAGGGTGCCGCGGAGGATTCCCGACAGAATGCTTGTCAGGTTATCTGCATTGGTTGCCTGGAAAGCCACCCCTTCTGCGGCATATCCCTGGATGTCCTGTTTCAGGTGATCAAGTATAATCAGCGGTTTATAGAAGTAAACGGTTTCAGTCCCGACAGTCGAGAAGCAGGTAATCAGCACATCGCACGAGGCAATTAACTGGTACAAGTCGGAAGAGGTGTCGAGTTCGTATTTTTTACAACCGGCGTCTTTGGCAATGGCCGAATAATATTCCAGGTCATCAAACTCGCGCGGGTGAAGTTTAACGACCAGCCTGGCTTTTGGAAATTTGCGGGCCGACTTAAACACATCGTAGGCAGCCTGATACCTCAGTTCCGGGTCGCGTTGGGGCTGCGAGGCAAAAACGATTTTATCGACATGGGTGGCCCTTTTCTGCTTTTCAGCCTGCATCAGCAACGGGATGATGTCGGTCCGGATTTGTCCGACCGAAACAACCGACTCCTTCGGGTAATTGCCTTTTTCAACCAGGAATTCTTCCCAGTATTTTCCCCAGGTCAGGGTCAGGTCGGGCATCACATGATTTTTGCAATCATTGGGGGTGTAAAGATACGCCGGGTGCAAATCGTGCATGGTTCCGTGCTGGAGGCCAATGATCTTTATTCCATGGAATCGGGCGGCATCCAGTATCGATTTGGTGAGCGGGCTGTTCTCGTCGCCGGCCACTACCGCTTTTAATTGTGATTTCGCAAAGTAATCACGGGCTGCAAAGTAGCGGTGCAGGAAGAATCCCGTCGATTTGTCGAGCGACTTAAAAACTTCGAGCGAAATCATTTGTGTCAGCGAAAGGTTGGCTTCCCATACTCTGGAGTAGCCTGCCCTTATGGTTTGCTGTGCTTTCCGGGCAGCTTTCCGAACCCTGCTTTTCAGCAATCCTGAAATCAGGAATCCTTCCAGGAAAATTTTCGGGCAATGGTTCCATGAGGTCTGGTACTGTTTCCACGAGAATGAATAGTCTGATTTTCCCCGGGGCTTTGGCATCAAAATTTCGGTCAGCAGGGCAAAGCGTTCATCGAGTTCCGAAATGAGGTATTCCAGGATGTGATGACCTGACTTGGTTTTCAGGGTTTCCTTATCCATTACAGTCGAGTACTTCTCGGTCAGGTACAGAAGGTACTCCGGTTTCTTTCGGGGTGAAAGCAAATAATGCAGAAACCGGTACTTGGCCAGAACAACATAACTGAACAAGCTTTTGAATTTGAATGGCTTTTTGTTCTTGGAAGATGGAAAACGGAACTCAACTTCAGCGAATAACGGCTGCAATGGCTTTACTTCAGGAGAAACAAACCAAACCTGATTTTCGAAGGAGTTGAACTGTTTTTGGATGGTTTTGATAAAATACATCAGGTTGCGTACCGCAAAATACACCCTGAACTTGTGGTAATGCCAAACGCTGGCTGTGTCGATGCGGAAAAGATCGGCCACCGTTTGATTTCCGACCATCAGATCGCCAAACTGCAAAATTTCGTCCATCGTTTGGTAATTCAATTGTCGTTTGATTTCGGGATCGAGCTGGATGCGCCGGGCAAAATCCAGGGATGGTCCGGCAGGTAGGGTAAAAACCTGCGATCCGTTTTCAGCCATCTGCGTGATCTGCGTGATCTCCGCATCGGAAAGCAACCTGTTTATGATTATTGTTTTGCTCATACCGTTCAGCGTTTATGCTCCAGAATTTGGGTGAACTTGCGTGTTAACTCTTTGCGCGAATACCGGGCGATGGTCGTTGGGTCTGATTCTGTATCCGGGTTATTCAGTTTTTCTTTGATAAACCTGGACATTCCCTCCGCATCGTTGTAATCGAAAAGTTTCCCGCAACAGGTTTCCTGAATGATACGTGCCAGGTCGCCGTCGGTTGGCCCAATGGCCAATATGGGTTTGCGCGAAGCCAGGTATTCGAAAAATTTGCCGGTCAGGATGCCCTGGTTGTTTTTTACTTTCGGAATGACCAGCAAAAGCAGGTCGGTACGGAATAGATATTCGATAGATTTGGGATGATCAACATAGCCGGTTAACTCCAGGTCAAGGCCTGCAGAACGAAATTTGTGTTCCACAGTTGGCGGCACTTTGCCTACAAACCTGATCAGCAACTGCGATTTCAGGTTTTCGTCCAAACGACCCAGGGCATCGAGCAAACGGTCAACATCATAAGCTTCCGAAATAGTCCCGGTGTAGGTGATAATCTTCCTCGTTTCTGCCGGAATGTCGGTCACCTCGAAATCTTCCTCGTCAAACCCGTTGGGAATGACGACGGTTTTTTCGGCAACCGGAGATTTTGACTTTTCAGCAAAAATGCGTTTCACATCTTCGCTTACGGTGATCAGCAGGTCGGCCTTTTCAACCACCTGCCGTTCATAGTCCTGGTCGATTCTACGGGCCAGGGCCGTGTGTTTAAACTGGTTGTAGTAATAAATGTCGGTCCACGGGTCGCGCAGATCGGCAATCCACCGGATGTTGAGTTTCTGTTTCAGTTTCAGCCCGATCAGTTGCGTGGAGTGCGGCGGACTGGTAGTCACCACGGTGTCGATGTTGAATTCGCGGATCAGTTCGACCGCTTTCCTGAAAGCATAGTTATTCCAGCCTTTTCGTGGGTCGGGCAGCAAAAAATTGCCTCTCAGGAATTTCGAAAACTTTTGGAGAAAACCTTCTTTCGACTCGTTGGCGAAGCCTCCGTAGGGAACTTCTTTCTTGCCGGAAACCAGTTTGTATAAATTGTAGAGTTCGAAACTTTTGGTGTTGTACACCAGGCAACGGGAATCGACTTCGGCCAGCAGACTTTCGTCGCGCTGAGGATAACTGGCATAAGTGGGATCAACCGTCAGGATAACAGGCTGCCACCCGAATTCAGGCAGATATTTGGCAAACTTCAGCCACCGCTGAACGCCTGCACCACCCGATGGCGGCCAGTAATAGGTAATGATGAGCACTTTCTTCATGATCGTGAAAACTTCCCGTGCGGTAAAGATAAGTTATTTCGGGAGGAACCGGAAATCTGCGGTGTGCCGGACCCGAATTAAATTAGGTGTTGGCAATGCCTGGAGAGGGGAGGAAAATGAGGTTTGAGGGGGCGTTTGTTTGGGATATACTTAAAACATAAAAAATGAAGAAAAAAACTAATCGAATTTAGTAACCTTGAAGTCTTGTTTTTCGAAATAACCATAAAAAAGTTAATCTTAAAAATATCTGCCATGGACGAAAAACTCATTACCCTAGCATCATTGCCTTATTCAAAGGCTGAAATTCTGCGTTCGTTACTCGAAGCTGAAGGGATTGAATGTGTTCTTGAAAATGTTGATTTTCTTCAGGATGCCATGGATACAGGTGTTCGGATTCGTATTTTGGAAAAAGATGCCCGGCAGGCTTTCCAGATTCTGGAAAAAATGTTGGGAAAAGTGACAGTCGATCATGCCAAACGGGAAAACTATGTTTTGGTGCCGATCGATTTTTCAGGATATTCACTCAAAGCAGCCCTGATCGGCTTTGATATTGCCGAGAAACTGGGATCAAAAATGGTGTTGTACCACTCAAGTCCGAGGCCCGAGATATTGACCATTCCTTATTCGGATGTGATTGTGTATGATTCGGCGCTCTTCCTGAATTACGAAATGACCGAAAAAGCGACCAGCCAGAAGTTTGAAGAGTTCCTGAATAAACTGACCTCGATTATTGATCCGGTACGGTGGAAAAAGTCTAAACCTGAATATATTGTCAAGATTGGTGAAGCTACCGATGATATACTTTCCTATATTCGGATTCATCCCCCAAAAATTGTGGTTATGGGAATCAAAGGCGAAGACAGCCAGTTTGGCGACCTGATCGGAACAACAACTGCTTCGGTGATCTTTAATGCCAAAGTTCCGGTGTTGGCTATCCCTGAAAAAACTTCGGATGACTGGATGAAGAATTTCAAATCGGTGGTTTATGCCACCAATTTCGAAGCTCACGACTTTATTGCAATGGACCGGCTGATCGGGTTGATGAAGCCGTTCAACTGCAAAATTATTTGTTTGCATGTCAATCAGGGCAAAGACGGTGAATTGGACGAAGCCATGCTGGAGGGAATGAAGGAAGCTTTGGCAGATAAATATCCGGATGCCGTTTTCGATTGTTGCCTGGTGCATAGCGCCAATTTGCCCGATGCCATTGATAAGTTTATTCAGGAAAACCACATCGATATGCTGGCATTGACTACTCACCGCCGAAATCTGCTGACCCGTTTCTTTAACCCGAGTGTGGCTCACGAGATGATGCTGCAAACCCGAACTCCGATTTTGGTCTTTCACGCATAAAACGGAAGTCCGTAACGGAAAACAGGCTGCTTCGAATCAATGAAACAGCCTGTTTTTTTATGCATTAACCCGGATTTATCCGATATATTTCCATTCGATTACCGAGTATTGTTGTTCCGAAGCTTTCTCCTTGCGTACAAGGGTTCCTTTCTTTTTCTGATTATCCCAAGTTAACCTGACTTCCTTTAATTCAGGAGTAAAAGTTCCATCGTCTTCATAAAGAGTGGCTGGGATGGAATTTTCACCAAATACCAGAGCCGTGAGTTTCCAGCTTTCAGGATCATCAGTGTGCAAAGTAACTTTGGCCAGTGGTAAAATGGTTCCTGATTTGATGAACACCGGGATTTCGTTCAACGGAACATCAATCGAATGCTCGGTTTTGCCGGTATATTTCTTTGAAGTCCAAAGGTAGTACCAGTCTCCATCGGGAAGATAAACCTTCCGGTTCTTTTCTCCTTCAATGACCGGGGCAACCAGCATATTTTCGCCTACAAGGAACTGGTTGCTGATATTACGCACTGCCGGATCTTCGGGATAATCCATGACCAGTGCACGGAAAGGCGGAATTCCTTTCTGATGATACCGAACAAATGCAGCATGGATATAGGGAACCAATTTCATGCGCATCTCAATGATTTCACGGCACTGAGCTTCGAGTTTTTCCCAATTGTCGGCAAAAAGCCCTTTGTTGTTGGCATCCCGGTCAATCTGTTTCCACGGTGCGTTTTTCAGGTACCAGGCGTTAACCATGGCCAATGGCGAAAAAACCACCGATTGCAAACGCCGGATCAAATCTTCGTTGCTTGTGGCATGGCGAACTTCCGGGGTCCATAAAAGGCCGGAGAACCCTGACTGTGCTATGCCATGGATAAAATGTTTGTGAGTGTATAAATCGCTGTAAAGTACAAACGGATAAGAGGCGGCCAGTGCTCCCGATGAGCGGACCAACCCGAAAGTCCTTTCCTTTTTCTCGTTAAAAACTTTCAACAGCGCATCTTGATAGCGAAGTCCGATCAGGCTGTGCATTTGTTCTCCATCGGCACCCGAAGGAAACTTGCTCAATTCAGGGAACGACCAGTTTCCTGTAAAATCGGAATTGTCACACTCGTCTGCCTTATAGCCTGAAATCCCCAGATCGACATGCGTTTTTCGGTGAAAATCTGCGAAAATCCGGCGTCCATCCTGGGTAATAAAATCGGGGACCAAACCTCCCCAGACTTCGTAATCGCCCGAATGGGGGATCAGATCTTTGTAAATGGGCGATGTAGGGTGAACAAAAGCATGTTCCCATAAGTTGACCCTGAAATGCTCGTTTTTCAGATCGTCAACCATCTGGCCGGGATTAGGAAATAATTCGCTCCAAACGTAGGTACACGAATAGGCATGTGTTTGCCAATGAGGTTCAAGTCCAAGCACATCGCAGGGTATCTGGCTTTCGCGGAAATACTGACCCATTTTCTTTACTTCTTCCTGCGAGAAATCGGATTGCACACGGTACCAGAATCCCAGTCCCCAGCGTGGAGGCAAAGCGCCACCGCCGGCAAACAGGTTGTACCGCTGAACAGCCTGCAACATTGAAGGTCCGGCAAAAACATAAACATCAACTCCGGCGCTCCGGGGAATTTCGACCATTATTTCGCTTTCGACATCCAATCCAAGCCGTTCATAAGGGCCGTTCAGGGCATTCCATCCGTCTTTACCCTCTTTTTCGGTTTGCGCACCGGCAGGCGACTGTGGTTTCCTTTTCGCGTTTCCCAGGAAAAAAGTAGCATATCGGGCGGTATCAACCAGGATTCCGTAACCAGAGGTAGTTACAAAAAATGGCACCGGGGCATGTGAATCGCCCGAATCGATGATCGGATCGGCATTTACACGCAGCATTTTTTTCCGGCCTCGCTGCTGAAAAGACTGAAGCTGCAAGCCTAATCCGTAGATATACTCGTCTTTTTTGAGTGGGACCCGAAGTCGGGTTCCCCGGTCGGTGACTACTCCTATTGGTTCGACCGGACAAACGTCTATTACCGGCAAACTCTGAAGCCCGGAAGTGTCGGGTTGTATATTACGGGTACTTTGCGGAGTAATCTTGTCAGGTGTTCCAATGGTAAACTTCCAGACTCCGGGCATTACCGACGAAAGCTCTGCAGTGGTCGCAGCCATCGATTTCAATTCTCCGGCCAGCAAAGGTGAGGCCATCAGCATTCCCGAGGCTCCGCCCAGGGCATTTAAAAATTTTCTGCGTTCCATTATTGGTATTCGTTTAGGTTTTTCTTCGTTTAGGGCAAATGTACATGATTTTTGGGACGCTGTTAAATAGGTTTGCGAAACTTTTAGGATCGGCTTTGGCAATAAAAAAGCCGCCTCATTGGGTTGAGGCGGCTCATTAATTCATGCTAATCGAATTAATTCAGGATGCTGTTGTATTGTTCATTAATTAAGTCGGGGAGATAACTGGCGATCATTTCCAGAACCTGATCGTTCTCAACGGCTTCGCTGCTAATACATTTTTGACTGGTTAACTGGTTCTGGTTCAAAACGGCGGCATTCAGTTTTTCACTTACGGTGCTTTCTGCTGCGCTAACCATTCTTACGCCAAACCCTTGCTGGCCATTAACATATTTCACTTCGAAGTAAGAGGTACGAACCAGGTACTCATGTCCTTTCTTGGTTTCTTTTAAAAAAACATGAACAGGAGTATTGGACTCGCCATAGACAATTTCCCAGCTTTTTTGAAAACCGGAAGCAGGAATATAATTCAGATCGGGGGAAATCTTATGATTCGAATTAAAAGTTTCCTCGTTCCCAGCCCAAAGGTTGACAGAAATCAGCGTAAAAACTATCAACATTGCATGAACAAAAAAAATTCTCTTTTTCATTTTTCTAAAGTTTTTAATGTTTTTCGTCTAGTTTTCATGAATTGAATGGTGCAAAGCTAACAGCCTTTTTACTCATGAAAACATATAAAAAATCAGCTTTTCAAAGGGGTAAAAATCATAAAAATTGAATTCAGAAGACAAAACATTGGTTTGACAGCAAAAATGAAATGAAAATGCCTTTTGCTTTCTTTTTACTATAAATATGCTCTGAGTTGCTTTCAAATTGAAAGTGGCATGTTTTGCAGCAGGCTCTGTTGTTATTTAGTTTGTTGTCAATTAGTTAGATGGTTCTTAACGAAAACTTAAGAAATGGAAAAAATCAGAAGATGTTAAAATGTGATTTTTTGCGACGTAATAGCTTTCAATTTGAAACCACCTCTGGAATTAGAATTTATTAGACAATGTCTTTTTTTAGGAGGTAATGTTTTCAGAAAATCAACAAAACGGAGTAGGAACTTGTTATTCTCGACGGACAGAACTGCTATAAATTATTGTCCAAAGACTACTTCAAACCTATAAATCACTGTAAAAATGAAAGAAAAAAGTATTGAATTACTAAACAAGGCTATTGCCGATGAATTAACCGCTGTACATCAGTATATGTATTTTCATTTTCATTGCGACGATCAGGGGTACGATTTGCTCTCGAATCTCTTTAGGAGAACAGCCATTGAAGAGATGATGCATGTGGAAAAGCTGGCCGAACGTGTTCTTTTCCTTCGGGGAGAGGTGGAAATGAAAGCTTCTCATGATGTGCAGAAAATTACGGATGTGAAACTGATGCTTGAACTTGCCGCTCAAATGGAAACAGCAAGTATTCGTGATTACAACGAATGGGCCAATGAATGTTCAAAAAATGCAGACTCGGCTTCGAAAAAACTTTTCGAAACATTAGTCGACGATGAAGAACGTCACTATGACCAGTACGATAAGGAAATGGAGAACCTTGAGAAATTCGGGGATAACTATCTGGCACTCCAGTCAATTGAACGGAGCAAGACTATTGCAGCCGGAAGGCCAACAGAATGAAAATGAAATTTAAAAGTTACCAAGATGGAAGAAAATCAACTAATTGCCATGCCAAGAATTGGAGATAAAGCTCCTGAATTTAAAGCTGTTACCACACAAGGACCGATCAACTTTCCTTCCGATTATCAGGGAAGTTGGGTCATTCTTTTCAGTCATCCCGCCGATTTTACCCCGGTTTGTACCTCCGAGTTCATGACTTTTGCCTCGCAGGAAGAAAAGTTTGCTAAAGCCAACTGTAAGCTTGTTGGCTTATCGGTCGATGGACTTTACAGCCATATCGCCTGGTTGCGTACCATCAAAGAAAAGATCGAATACAAAGGAATGAAAGAGGTTGAGGTTAAATTCCCTTTGATTGAAGATATTACGATGGAAGTGGCAAAAAAATATGGAATGATTCAACCCGGCGAAAGCAGTACCAAAGCTGTTCGTGCCGTGTTCTTTGTTGATCCAAAGGGAATTATCCGGGCCATTATTTATTATCCTTTGAGCCTGGGCCGTAACTTTGATGAATTATATCGTGCTCTGATTGCCATGCAAACCGCCGATGCGTTTTCGGTTGCAACTCCTGCCGACTGGCAACCGGGCGATGATGTGATTGTTCCTACAGCCGGTTCGTGCGGAGTAGCTAAAGAACGTATGGAAAATAAAGCTGAAATGAAATGTTACGACTGGTTCTTCTGTACTAAAAAGCTCGATAAGGAAACAATTCTGAAAGAAATCCTGAAGTAATTATTTCGCGAAAGAGCATAAAAAAATCCCCAACACGTTCACTTCGTGTTGGGGATTTTCAATATCTGCAAGTTTATTTATTTGCTAAACAAATTGCACCATTTCTTAAAATTGCGGTCTTTCCAGGTTCCTTTGTGGTAAACATAGCTGACAATCAGCGGCAGCACTGAAGTTGCTTCTGCATAAACCATTTGTTCATCAGAAACCTGAACCTTACCCCATGAGCTGGCTTCTTTCAGGGTCGATGAAGAACAAGCTCCGTCGCGAACATCAGCAACAGTGATCTGAACAGCGTAACGGTGCATTGGAACTTCTTTTCCTAAAATTTCGGCGCAAACCACAGTGTCCTGAGCGAAGTTCTTCGGAACGCCACCGCCAATCATGAACAACCCGGTAGTTCCGGCGGCCATCTTGATTTTGGTCAGTTCCAGGAAGTCGGCTACTGAGTCAAGCGACACGTGTTTTTCGGGATTTTCCCATTGGTGTTTGGCCAGGCCAAATCCGGCGCTCGAATCAGAGAATGCCGGGCAGAAAATTGGCACGCCGCATTCGTAGCAAGTTTGGATCAAACTGTCTTTTTTAACTGAGTTTTCGGTCAGCCATTTTCCAATTTCCTTGATGAATTCGCGTGAAGAGTAAGGTCTTTTTTCCAGTGAATCAGCAATTTCCTTGATAGTTCCGTCGCAGTTTTGCAGTTCTTCTTCGTCGATGAAGGTATCGTAAATGCGGTCGATATAGAGGTCGCGTAAAATTCCGTCGTTAATTTCGGTGGTTCCCCGGTAGTGTTTGTGGCCGAGAGCTTCGAAAAAATCCATGTCGATGATTGATGCACCAGTGGCGACAACAACATCAATCATTTTATTTTTAACCATTTCGACATAAACCTGCATGCAACCTGCTGCACTGGTACTTCCGGCCAGGGTGAGTATGTTGGTACATTCAGTATCATTAACCATCTTCAGTAATATATCGGTCGCATTGGCCGTGTCGCGCGAGGTGAACGACATTTTGCGCATAGAGTCAATAATTGGCGCTGAATCAAATGACGTAATGTCGATGTGTTCAATGGTTTCTTTTAATAAATCTGATTTTTTCATTTCTCTTTCTACTTTTTAATCAACTGTATTTATTTAAATATAAGCCAGATAGTCGTGCTTTTATCTTTAAAAAAGTGTGCGAATATAGTATAAAATATTCGGTTCTGCCATGATTCCTATTTTAAAAAAATGTTAGTTGTTTGGCGTTTCCAAAGTGCTTGACAGTGAACGTTGTACTGACTGTTTTTGTTTCAAAATTTAGGGTCAGACTGAACATTTTCTATTTCGAAGGAGGCAGCACCATGTCTTTCAGGAAGATTTCGGCAATATCAGTGATCGATGAATCGAGGCTTTGGTATTCAAACCCGATGGTCCGGGTAATTTTTTCGCCGGAATATTGGTTTTTCTGGTTGGTTCCCGAAACGGCGTCCCGGGTGATTACCGGTGGTTTGCCTGTGAAGAAACTGGCGGCTTTGGCCATACGCCAGGCAATGTGCAGCTTGATGTCGGAAGCAAAATTCCGGGGCCTTGGTTTATGAAGGGCATCGGCAATTTTGTTGAAGAAATCCTGGTAGCTCAGGTTCCCGGCATTTAGGATAAATCGCTGGTTTTTGACTTGCCCGAATTGTTGGTCATCCATCAGTTGGATCATGGCTTTTACCACGTCGCGCACATCTACAAAGCCAGAGATTCCTTTTGTATAATATTTCAGGCCTTTCCAGATCGATTGAAATAGTTTCGGACTGCCAATCTCCCAGTTGCCGGGGCCAATAATGATTGAAGGATTGACGATTACAGCATCCAGGCCTTCTTCAATTCCCCGCCAGACTTCCATTTCAGAAAAGAATTTGCTGAGCGAGTAGCCCGATTTGCGTTTCGAAGGTGTCCAGTAGGTTTCTTCCGTAATTACACTTCCATCCTGAGTTTTCCCCAGGGCCGCGATGGAACTGATGTGGCAGAATTGTTTCACCCCATTATGGATGGCGGCATCGATCAGGTTGCCAGTTCCTTTCACATTGTTGTTCAGCATGATGTCGTGGTCGTCGCCATGGAACGAAACGATAGCCGCGCAATGGTAAATGCGGGTTACTCCTTTCAGGGCTTCTTCCAGACTGAGGTAATCCAGTATATCGCCTTCCACCCACTCAATTTGAGCAAACAATTCATCAACCCGGGTGGTGTAATACGAGAAGATTTTTTTCACCCATTTGGTATTGCTTTCTTGCCTGCGCAAGGCTTTTACCCGATTTCCCGAGTTCGTGAGTTCGTAAAGTAAATGAGCTCCGACCAGCCCGGTTCCGCCTGTTACCAGTATCATTTTTAATAAGTTATAAGTGCCTAAAGTGAGCTAGAGTCCCTAAAGTTAGCCGGGGTGCCATTTTTAAACTTTAGGCACTCCAACCTTTAGTTCACTCCGAACTTTTATTCCACGGAGTTACGGCTTTGGCCCCGAACTCTTTGGCTGTCAGTTTATCGATGTGAACCAGTATGATGCCGACATTTTGAATGGCCGGTGCGTTGAACTTGAACTGAAGATCGCTGTACTGGGTCATGAATTGTTTGATGAGCCGTTCTTTTTCATTGAAGTCGTCTACAAATTCTGCGGTTCCTTCCACGATCACCGACTTCGATTTGACGCGGTAGCTGCATCCAACCTGAAGGTCCTGCCAGGCCAGTTCCTCGCCTAAAGTCCAGTTGATGCAAACCTTCTGGTTCTTTTTGATGGTTTCCCACATCCGGCCATGTTGTGCTGAATGCAGGATTACCCGGTCGCCATCCATGGCAAAGTTCAGGGGCAGTACGTACGGCACATCATCTGCCGACATGGCCACATAGCAGGTTTTGCACTGCTTCAGAATGGCATCAATCTCTTTCCGGTCGTGAATAAAATGGGTTCTCATTGAACTGATATTATTTTGTTCATTCAAAATTTATCATTCCGTTAGCTGATTGTCCTGAATCCCAACGATTCCGATAGTTCTTTCATCACTTTTTTCAGGTTTTGAAACTGGTTGAGCGATTCCATCATTTTCTCGGTTTCGTTGTTCTTGCTGGCTTCGTTTACCTGATGCTCAAGTTTTTTCAGCAGCATTTTTACATTTTTCAGTTTGTATTCCTGAATCAGTTTTGGAACCAGCATGTAAAGCAGTTCGCTTTCGCTTTCGATGAAGGCGCCGCCTTTGCTCCAGCGCTTGCTCTCGATGTATTTTTCGGCCAGCAGGGTACTGGCATACTGGCTGATTTCACCATCGGGATACTGCGTGAAATATTTGATCGGATCGAAATCCTTGTTGTTCAGGTTTTCTTCCATAGCCGAGAGGATAAACCTGATTTTCGGGTTCACCGAAGTCAGCTCGTCGTTTTGCAATTCCGACAAAACGTAAAGCGCAACCGAGCACATCTGGGTCTGTTGTGTTTCTTCGTCCACAATCTCGAACAGGTCGTGGTGGAAGTATTTCATCAGGATGCGGAGGATTTCACGCTCTTCGGTTTCGAACGGGTTGACCGCTTTCTTCTCGGTAGCCGCAGCAGCCGCAGGTTTTGAAGCCTGAATCTGCATTTCCTGAATTTCTTTCCGGGTTTGGTCTTCCGACTGTTTGTTCTGGATTTTCCGGATTTCGGAATACAAAACAGCTTCCTGAACATCCAGCAAACGGCTGCATTCCTTGATATAAATGGTGCGGGTGATGTTGTCGGGAATGACCGAAATGGAACGGACAATATCGCTGATCAGGCGTGCCCGTGAAACCGGGTCGTTCTCCACGGTTTCCAGCAGCAACTGGGTCTTGAACTTGATAAAGTCGGTTTCCTTTTCTTTGATGTATGCGGCTAACTGGCTGGCGCTCATCGAACGGGCAAAGGTGTCGGGATCCTCGCCGCGGGGCAGTGGCAACACTTTTACGTTGATCCCTTCTTCGAGAACCATGTCGATTCCGCGCAGCGAAGCCTTGATTCCGGCGTCGTCACCGTCGTATACGATGGTGATGTTGGGCGTGAAGCGGCGAATCAGCCTGATTTGGTCGATGGTGAGCGAAGTTCCCGAACTTGCTACTACATTCTCAATGCCTGCCATGTGGAACGACAGCACATCGGTGTAGCCTTCAACCAGGAAACACTTATCCTGATTGGTCATTTGCCGCTTTGCCTGGTAAATGCCGTACAATGTGCGTCCTTTGTGGTAAATTTCCGACTCGGGCGAGTTGAGGTATTTAGCTACTTTTTTATCGTTGGTAAGCGTACGTCCACCAAAGGCAATGACCCGTCCGGCCACGTTGTGAACCGGAAAAATCACCCGCCCTCCAAAACGGTCGCGTATCCAGTCGTCGCGCCTGATGGTCAGTCCTGTTTTTTCGAGAAATTCCATTTTGTAGCCTTCGCGAGAGGCTGCCTGGGTAAACGTATCTTTCCCGTCGGGGCAGTAGCCGAGTTCAAATTTGGTGATGATGTCGTCGCGGATGCCGCGTTCGCGCAGGTAACTCAGCCCGATAGTCCGACCTTCGTTTTCTTTCAGCAAAAAACGGCTGAAATACTTCTGGGCGAAAGCCGAGACGATCATCATACTTTCGCGCTCGTCCTTCAGCGCTTTTTCTTCCTGCGATTCTTCCTTTTCCTCGATTTCGATGTGGTATTTCTTGGCCAGCCAGCGCAGGGCGTCGGGATAGCTGAGTTGCTCCAGCTCCATGATGAAATTGACCGCATTACCGCCTTTTCCGCAACCAAAACATTTGAAAATTCCCTTGGCCGGCGAAACCGTAAACGAAGGCGTTTTTTCGTTGTGGAAGGGGCACAGTCCCAAC
Source organism: uncultured Odoribacter sp. (assembly GCA_964488805.1). Lineage (GTDB taxonomy): Bacteria > Bacteroidota > Bacteroidia > Bacteroidales > Prolixibacteraceae > Aquipluma. The sequence goes on from CAZAVU010000002.1 coordinate 110,790, forward strand.
TGGTTGACGCCCCGTTTCTTGAGGGTCACAAACTCGGAAACCACATCCGAAATGTTGGCTGCATCCAGTATTCGCTCGACGGTAGAATGATCAATCATGCCTGCAAAGGTAGAAATTTAAACCTGAGATTCTCGCCGACTTAAATCGTGTTGCAAATCCGGATATCGGAGTTGGTTACCTCTTCCTGACTGTTCAGGTGGATGCTTCCTTCGAAAAAGCTTTCCCCGTCGAGCAGGTTCGGCATGATTTCCTGCACGAACCCTTCCATCTGTAAATTGAAGATGTTCAGGATATCAACCCATTTCAGACGGCCTGTAATTTTATTCTCCAACTCTCCTGAAAAATGCGACGATTCGTAAATGAAATAGATGGCAGACGATTGATTGTCGTCCTGAATGGTTTTGACCACTCCACGCAGGACTGCTTCCGAAACTTCGAGCCCGCACGACTCGCGGACATTGCGGATAGCGGCCTGGTTGATGTCTTCGAGTTGACCAATGCTACCTTTGATGCCGGTATGCTTCCTTTTCAGCGGACCGTCTTCAGCAATCTGAAGCAAAAGGATGTGGTCGGTTTCGTTATCGAAAATAAACGTGAGTGTTTGGATGGCTGAGTTGTTCATTCTGCAAGGAAACAATGAGTTAGTGATTCAATTCTCGTCAGACACAAATTACCTGACGTTTCCCAAAGATATAGAATGAAGCGCTGCAATTTTATTTCTGATGAAGAAATCCGGCAAAGTTTTACAAAGGTCAATCAGATACCCGGTTAAAAAAACACCAGGCTAAAAGTCAGCGTCAGCTCAGTTAAATGTCCTTATTTCAGTAAGATTCGTGCAGTTCTCCGGCTTTTTTGTTCGACATACACTTTGCGACCATCGATAATCTGATCCACTGTTTCGGGATTGTAATAGCGAATGGTTATCAAATCGAGGCCGGTATTGTATTTCACTTCAAACTTTTGCTGCAGGTGGCCGATCAGGTTGTCGATTCCCTGCTCCGGTTCGTCGAATGCCAGCGAAAGGTCGAGCGCCGATTGCTGGATCAGTCCAACCTTCAGGCGATATTTGGCTACCAGGCTGAAAACATCGGAAACGCTGTTGATGCTGATGAACGAAAAATCGTTGGGGGTTAGCGTAATCAGCGCCATGTTCTTTTTCGTGATGATTACCGGGACCAGTTCCAGCGGATGCTCAACGGCATGAATGATAGTTCCTTCACCTTCGGGGTCGATGAACGACCGCACAAAAAGAGGTATGTTTTTGTTTTGCAGAGGTTTGATCGTCTTAGGGTGAATTACTTTGGCTCCCGAGTACGACAATTCGATGGCTTCCTTGTACGACAGTTCGTCGATTTTCTGGGTATCAGCAAAAAAATCAGGGTCGGCATTCAGGATTCCGGGAACATTTTTCCAGATGGTGACATCTTCGGCATCGAGCAGGTTCCCCAGGATGGCGGCCGTGTAATCCGAGCCTTCGCGCCCCAGGGTAGTGGTCTGGTTGGTTAGGGTGCCGCCGATAAAACCCTGGGTGATATACAGATCGTCCGATTCGAAGGTAAACAGGCGTTTGGCCAGGCGCGACGAAAGCTCCCAGTTGATGTTTGATTCGCGGAACTGATCGTCGGTTTTCAGGCAGTTGCGAACATCGATCCAACGGTTCATCAATCCTATTTTATTGAAGTACAGGCTGATGATTTGAGTGGAAATCAGCTCGCCATAAGCTACAATCTGGTCGTATTCGTAATCGAAATTCATCGAAGGTTCGCCTTTAATGCGGTTGCTGATTTGAGCGAACAATCTTTCCACTTCAGGCAGTTCGGTCGGTTCGTCCCAAAGTGAGGCAATGATTCCTTCGTGATAGGCTTTCACATCCTGAAAGACGGTCCATACTTCCGGGTCCTGATTGAAATACCTGCGGGCAACAATTTCAAGAGCATTGGTTGTTTTACCCATGGCCGAAATCACCAGAACCTTGTTTCCGGGATACATATTCAGAATATTGACCGAATTGCGCACTGCATCAGCCGAACTGACGGAGGCGCCTCCAAACTTGAAAACCTTCATGATACCTGTTATTATTTGAACGACAAAAATAGAAAATGAGTCGATCAAAACAGCGCTGAAGTAAAAGTTTAGATGCCGGTAATAAAAAAAAGTCAGGGCTTCACGCGAAGAGAAACCCTGACTATATCGCAACTTTTTGCCTTTATAATTTTGCCTTGTTTACCGGTTCTGGTATTGCTTTTCGTAATAGCGCTGGTAGTCGCCGCTGGTTACGTTTTCCATCCATTCGGTGTTGGCCAGGTACCAGTCGATGGTTTTTTCCAGACCTTCTTCGAACTGAAGGCTTGGAACCCAGGCCAGTTCGCGTTGCAGTTTGGTTGAGTCGATGGCGTAGCGCAAGTCGTGTCCGGCTCGGTCTTTCACATAGGTAATCAGCTTTTCGGACTCTCCGGCTTCGCGGTTCAGTTTGCGGTCCATGATGCGGCACATCACTTTGATCAGGTCGATATTGGTCCATTCGTTGTGCCCGCCAATGTTGTAAGTATCGCCGTTCTTGCCTTTGTGAAAAATCACATCGATGGCCCGGGCATGATCTTCCACCCACAGCCAGTCGCGCACGTTGATTCCCTGTCCATAAACCGGAAGCGGCTTGTTGTGCTTGATGTTGTTAATAAAAAGCGGAATCAGCTTTTCTGGAAACTGGTATGAACCGTAGTTGTTCGAGCAATTTGAAACCACCGCCGGAAGTCCGAACGTGTCGTGGTAGGCGCGCACAAAATGGTCGGAACTGGCTTTTGAAGCCGAATACGGACTGTGCGGATCATACTTGGTTTCTTCGGTGAACATACCTTCGCTTCCCAAACTTCCGTAAACTTCGTCGGTTGAAATGTGGTAGAAGCGTTTGCCTTCCGAATGGTCTTTCCAGATGTGGCGGGCGGCATTCAACAAATTGACGGTGCCAATCACATTGGTAAACACAAATTCGGTTGGATTGCTGATCGACCGGTCGACATGCGATTCGGCTGCCAGGTGGATTACCCCGTCGAATTGCCGTTCGACAAACAGCTTCTGGATAAACTCAGCATCAACAATGTCGCCTTTTACAAATTCGTAATTTGGCTGGTCTTCAATGTCTTTCAGGTTGGCCAGGTTTCCGGCGTAAGTCAGTTTGTCGAGGTTGACGATTTTATATTCAGGATATTTGGTTACAAAAAGCCTAACCACATGAGAGCCGATAAATCCAGCTCCTCCGGTAATCAGAATTGTCTTCATCTTTTAAAATTTTCAGTTATTTATCAAAAGTAAGTATTTATGCAGAAAATCAAACTCACTCATCAAAATAAAAAAAGCTTGCATGGTTTTGCAAGCTTTCTTAGCTATTGTAAGCGTTATTCAATTTCTCTCACCCGTTTTTCCCAAAGCCAGGCCGAGAGCAGGGTTTCTTCCAGTCCTTTTTCGGCTTTCCAGCCCAGTTCTTCGTTGGCGTAAGTGGTATCGGCCCATATTTTTTCGATGTCACCGGCACGCCGGGCAACTATTTTGTAGTTGAGTTTCACCCCGGTTGCCTTTTCAAAACCTTTCACAATTTCGAGTACCGAATAGCCATTGCCGGTTCCCAGATTGAAGACTTCATAACCGGCTTTACCTTTATTCTGAAGCAGCCGTTCGATGGCAATCACATGAGCCTTGGCCAGGTCAACCACGTTGATATAGTCGCGGATGGCCGATCCGTCGGGTGTATTATAGTCGTCGCCGAAAACCTTCAGTTCGTCGCGCAGTCCGGCGGCTGTTTGCGTGATGAAGGGCACCAGGTTCTGCGGAACTCCGAGCGGCAGTTCCCCGATCAATGCCGATGGATGAGCCCCTACCGGGTTGAAATAGCGCAGTGCGATCCCTTTTAACTGAGGGTTAGCTTTTATGGAATCCTGCAAAATATCTTCGTTGACCCTTTTGGTATTTCCATAAGGCGATTCGGCATCTTTCCGGGGTGTTTTTTCTGTAACCGGCAAAACATCGGGTTGGCCGTAAACGGTGCAGGACGAGGAAAAAACAATATTCGGGATTCCGTATTTCAATTGGGCATCCAGAATGTTCATCAGCGAAACCAGATTATTCCGGTAGTAGTGCAAAGGAATCTGTACCGATTCACCAACGGCTTTGGAGGCCGCAAAATGGATGATTGCAGCGATACCCTGATGCCGGTTAAAGAAATCATCGGTCTTCGCTACATCCGACAGGTTGAATTGTTCGAATAAAGGCCGCTTCCCGGTGATTTTTTCAATATTGTCCAACACTTCAATGCCGGAGTTGGAAAGATCGTCGACCACAATTACTTCATAACCTGAATTTTGCAGCTCAACTACTGTGTGTGAGCCAATGTATCCGGTGCCACCGGTAACCAAAATTTGCTTCATTTTTGATTTCGATTTAGGATGAGCCGGCAAAATTAGGAATTATCTGGTTTTCTTTAAGCTTTAGCTGCCTATAAGTTTTATTTTACAAAAAAATAACCCAACTGTTGAAAACTTTGCCTTGAAGCTTTGTCAATTTTTCTTATTTTTGGCTGGTTAAACATGATAAGCGTGGAAATAAATCAATACATCAAAGAACTGTTGTTGCTGAATGATTGTGTGATCATTCCTGAATTCGGTGGATTTGTGGCTAATTACAAGCCGGCAACCATCGAGAATAATCAGTTTTTCCCACCATCCAAGGAAATTGCCTTTAACAACAAATTGGTTTCCAACGACGGTTTGCTTATTAACTATATTTCAGACACTGAGGATATTGACTATTTCAGTGCCAAACAAAAGCTGGAAGCCTTTGTGGATGAAACTTTGCTTGCCCTTGAGCGAAACCGCAATGTTTATTTTGAAGGTGTAGGCTACCTGCATTACGATTCCAGGGAAAATCTTCAGTTTGAACCTCAGTTGAAACAAAATCTCCTGGTTGAATCCTTCGGACTCCAGGATTTCTCATACGAAAAGCTTTACCAGCGGCAAATGCCGAAGCCAGCCTTTAAAGTGGAATATAAAGAACCGGTGCCGGTTATTTTCCAGAAACGCAAGCTGAAAAAGCTGGTTGTTGCTTTACCCTTGCTGATGGCTATGGCCCTCATTCCGATGAAGAACCATAAGGAGTATTTGTCGAAGTCGGATATGGGTTTATGGGATGCCTTGACTCAAAGCGCCCCGGTTGCAACGGTTCAGCCACAGGAACAAACACCTTCTGAGAATACAGCAGCGGTTGTTGTTGTTCCAACCGATCAGTACAAGTATTACATCATCGGGGGAAGTTTCAAGAGTGAAGAAAATGCCAATAAATACATAGCGCAACTCAAGAAACAAGGCTATACCGGGAAGAACCTCGGCGTATTTAACGGACTAAACCGGGTTGCCATGGAGGGCTTTGCAACCATGAATGAAGCGCAGAAAGAACTGAATGCCTTGCTTTCGAAAAATCCCCAATCGGGTGTATGGATACATGTCAACGAATAATATTTGGAAGCTCCGCATGGAGCTTTTTTTATTTTATGGCATAACGTATTTCCGATCCATCAAACATTCAGTTTGGTAAGTGCCTGTTCCCATGGGCCGTTGGCTCCTGATAAATAGAAAATTTTCAGATGGGTTTTTGCTATGAATCAGTAAATCAATAGTATATCTTATTTTTTAAACAATTGATTGTTGATTAGTTCTTGGGCGAAGATCAGAAAGTTGAGGGGTGAATTCGTATATTCGCAATAGAGTATTTAAAACCCGCGTTATGCCTTACAGGAGATTACCAAATACAGATGTCGCCAGGCTCCGAGCCATTGAAGCCGGATTGGATCTGGGTAAGAAAACCGCTCTGAGACAGTTGGCTTTTAGTCAACAAACGCTCGAAAACCTTCAGACTTTTTATCCGCATTTTCTGGGAGCCATTCGTCAGTTAAACGTCTCCCGGCAGAATCAGTTTGACCGTTCGAAACAGTACGGTGAAGTATTCAGGAAGGCTAAACTATATGTGTCGCATTTCCTTCAGGTCGTCAATTTTGCCATTTTGCGTGGTGAGATGAAACCGGAAGTTCTTGAATTTTATGGGTTGAAAGCCAATTCGAAAGCAACTCCTCCACTCAATCTCGAATCACACGTGCTGACCTGGGGAGAACGGGTGATTGAAGGAGAACAAAAACGTGTGAAGCAGGGCGGTAGTCCGATCTACAGTCCTTCGATTGCGCTGGTCAAAGTTCACTACGAAGAATTTAAGGAAGCTTGCCGGCACCAGAAGACGCTTCAGAATATCACCAACCGTGCCTCGATGAAAGTAGCCGAGCTGCGCGAACAGGCCGACGAGCTGATTCAGACCATGTGGAACGAGGTGGAAAAATCGTTAATGCATCTCTCTGACGACGAAAAAAGATTCAAAGCTTCGGAATACGGAATCGTTTACGTTTACCGTTCTTCAGAAATGAGGAAAATGGAGATGATGGAAGACCTTGAAAGTATTATCTTTTCCTAATAAAAATCAATCAATTCGTGATGCCTGTGAGTCAATTTGATTTACGGGCATTTTTGTTTGGGACTGTTCGCTGCGGAAGATCAGGAAAAGCAATACTCCGGTAATCACAAAGCATAGAATTACCAGTGGAAATTGTCCATGTCCAGTACCCCATTTCTCAATGTCTTTGGAAATAACTCCCTGGTTGATCAGGAAATAACCCATCACGCCCATTGTGTTGTTGACGAAATGAGCCAGTATGGGAACCCACATGGTTCCGGTCCATATCAGCAGGTATCCGAACATGGCTCCGAGTGCCATCCGGGGAATGAAGCCGTAAAACTGCATGTGCATGGCGCTGAACAAAAACGCGGTGATCCAGATTCCCCAGTGATGGTTTTTGGTCCACCCGGTAAAAATGCGCTGAACAACTCCCCGGAACATCAGTTCCTCGCCTAGCGCCGGAATGACCGCAATCATGAAGATATTAAACAGCAAGCCTGACAAGCCTTCCACTTTCATGAATTTTTCGACGAGTACCTCGGCAGCATCTTCCATTTTGCGCATCCAGGCTTCAAGTCCAGAAAACGCTTCGGGAAACTTCATCTGACTGTTTATGTCGCCTAAAAAATTAACCAATGGGATTGAAATCAGTATAGCCAGCGCAGCCAGGGCATACGATTGCCAACGGGTCGACCGGTTAATTTGCAGATATTCTCCATTGTTACCGTGATATAACAACCCAAGGATAAACGGGGGAATGACGAATAAACCGATTGATTGGATTACCTGGAAATATTTCAGGATATTAATGTTCTGGAGTGGTTCAGCCGAAACGCTGTTCACCATTTCGGAAATTCCAAAGAAAGGAATTGCCACAATTGTTCCAATTACCATAAAAGCCAAAACCGATGCCACCATCACAAACAAGGCAAACATCAGTTGTGCAAAGGGATTCATTCCACGGAAAGCAGTCGTAACCATGCCAGGATTTTTTGTTGAGAGGCAAAGATATGTTTATAAAGAGAAAAAGTAATGGGCCCGATTGCTTTTTTATACAGGCTGTTAACAAAGCGACGGTGTTTATCACACGGGCTTAGTCACTTTGCTGCTTTTTACATGTTGATCAGGGCTTCGATTTCGCGGAGATGCAATTCGAAATGAGGAAGGTACCCTTCCACATTCTGGCGAAGCGAGATGAATTCGGTATCGCTGCTTTGCCACTGATGCCCAAGCCGCGACTGGTCGAGATGGCGGATGACATGCACCAGGTGCAGATTGGAATATTTCCACAGGTTGATCAGGTTCTCCCAGTCTTCGTGCTGGTAATCCTGAATGGCAATCCACCGGTCGTTGTTGCCGTTGGTGGCATAGTTGGGAAAAGTGCAAGGATTTTCGCGGTACTGCAGGTGGACAATCCGGTGCGTATTGTTGGAGGCCGAGTCGACCAGATGACCCAGTATTTGCCTGATGCTTCGGTTCTGACTGTTTTTCCGCTGACAGATAATTTCTTCGGGAAGTGCCAGCAGTCGCGGTTCCCAGGCTTCGAGCAGGTCAAGAATGGTTTGACAGGAAGATTCGAACGGATTCATGATTCGTGTTTTTTGAAATGGGATTATGCTTTAAATTCATGGTTGCAATCGAAACAATGGAATCTTTTTCTCATGGTGAACGGATAAACCATCAGGAGAAATGAAAGAAAAATGTCGCGGTAACCAAATTTCCTGTTGACTGATCCACCGTAACTTACATTCGACGAATGGCACTTGGGGCAAATGACATTGTCCGCTTTTTTTTCTTCTGCCGAAACCTGTTCCGAAGAGACAATGTTTTCTGAAGCCAGAATTGCCGAAATACGATCCACGTCTTTTTCGAAGACATTCAGCTTTACTCCGCCTACCGCATTGGCATACAAGGCATTCAATGTAACCACATTTTCGTCTGTCAGGAAGCACTCAATTCCGTATGATTCGAGCAGGCCTTTGACAATGTTTGCCTGGATCGGATCGGCAAAAGTTTCAAAAACTATAATTCTATCGGGACTCATATCGTGCAGCAATTAAATAGAAGACCAGTGTTTCAAAGGTAGCAGATTATTGGGATGCCGGTGGCGGATAATTGCCCTTTTTTGTTTCCCGAATAAAATAGTATTTTTGCAGCGAGCTTTCACCAAAGCCGTGTACTTGGTAACCACGTAAAAAACAAGAAAATGAAAAAAGAAGTATCTGTAGTGTTTATGCTTGCCGGCATTTTATTTGCCACCTGTCTGTTGATTTCCAACATCCTTGCTACCAAAATTTTAATGATCGGTTCCTGGGCAGCGCCTGCCGGAGTGTTGATTTTTCCGATTGCCTACATTTTAAATGATGTGATCACCGAGGTGTGGGGATTTGCTAAATCGAGACTGATCATCTGGACTGGTTTCTCCGTTAATATCCTGGCGGTCATGTTTTTCACCATGGGCATAGTTATTCCCGGAGCGCCTTTCTGGCCAAACCAGGAAGCTTTTGCAACCGTTTTGGGAAACACTCCGCGCATTGTGGTAGCCAGTCTGAGCGCTTATCTTATTGGTTCGTTCCTGAATGCTTTTGTGATGAGCCGCATGAAAGTGGCCACTAAAGGAAAAGGTTTTTCGGCAAGGGCAATCCTCTCGACATTAGCCGGAGAGAGTGCCGATTCGCTGATCTTCATCAGCATTGCGTTTGCAGGAGTTTTTCCTGTTGGGGTGCTCGTTACGATGATCTTCACCCAGGCCATGCTGAAAACCGTCTACGAAATTCTGATTCTGCCCGTCACCATTTGGGTGGTTCGCTTTGTAAAACGAATTGAAGGGGTGGACACTTTCGACACAAACCTGTCGTACAATCTGTTCCGCGTAAAAGAAATTTGATCATGAATAAGGCGTTGGTCGTATTTTCCGGCGGACAGGACTCAACTACTTGTCTGTTTTGGGCTTTGAAGAATTTTGATGAAGTGGAAACGCTCTGTTTTGATTATGGTCAGCGTCACCGCATCGAGCAGGAAGCTGCCCGTGCCATTGCCGAAAATGCCGGCGTGCCTTTTACCCTGCTCAATCTGGATTTGCTGAAACAAATCACTCACAATTCGCTGACTGACCAGGCAATTGAGGTGGACGAAAATAAACCGGAGAATAGTCCGCCCAACACGCTGGTTGAAGGTAGGAATATGCTGTTCCTGACCTTTGCTGCCATTGTGGCCAAAGGGAAAAATATCCCGAACCTGGTAACCGGGGTGGGGCAGGCCGACTACAGTGGTTATCCCGATTGCCGCGACGAGTTTATCCGTTCGCTCAATCAAACGCTCAATTTGTCGATGGATTACCAGTTTACGATTCACACGCCTTTGATGTGGAAATCGAAAGAAGACATCTGGGCGTTGTCTGACGAGCTTGGCGTTTTTGACCTGGTGCGCACCCAAACCGTGACTTGCTACAACGGCATCAAAGGCGATGGCTGCGGCCACTGTCCTGCCTGTCGGTTGCGCAGAAAGGGGCTGGAAAATTACCTGGCAAACAAAGGCCATCTGGTGGATTTTAAGAATGCTTAACAAGAAAAAGCAATTACCTAAATATTTTACTTTGTGTCGATTTCGTGACGAATAAAAACCTGCAATGATGAATGATTTGAAAAACCTTGGGAAAGCAAGTAAATACATGTTCGATTACACTCCGGAGGTGCTGGAAAACTTCGATAATAAGCATCCGGAGAACGATACCTGGGTGAAATTCAATTGCCCGGAGTTTACCAGTTTGTGTCCCATTACCGGGCAACCTGATTTTGCGACCATTTACCTGAGTTACATTCCCGATCAGAAACTGGTTGAAAGTAAAAGTTTGAAGTTGTATTTGTTTAGCTTCCGCAACCATGGCGCGTTCCATGAAGATTGCATCAACATTATCATGAAAGACCTGATTGCCCTGATGGATCCGAAGTACATCGAGGTTTGGGGAAAATTCCTGCCAAGGGGAGGCCTGAGCATCGACCCGTATTGCAACTACGGAAAGCCCGGTACCAAATACCAGCAGATGGCCGAATACCGCATGATGAATCACGACCTGTACCCGGAAAAAGTGGATAACCGGTAGAAGTCATTGTCATTATATTTCCTTTGCCAACAAAAAATCCGGTGCTTTTCAGGACACCGGATTTCAAATATTGATGGTTGAATCGTATTACAATTTTGCAAACAGCTTTTTCAGGCTCACTTCTCCTGAAATGATGTTTCTCAGATCGCTGATTGCCACGCGATCCTGAGCCATGGTGTCACGGTAACGAATGGTAACAGTATTGTCTTCGGCAGTCTGGTGGTCAACAGTTACACAGAACGGAGTACCGATGGCATCCTGACGGCGGTAACGTTTGCCGATCGAATCTTTTTCGTCGTATTGACAGTTGAAATCAAATTTCAGATCGTCAATAATCTGGCGGGCGATTTCGGGAAGACCGTCCTTTTTAACCAATGGCATTACGGCCAGTTTAATTGGTGCCAAAGGTGCCGGAATACGCAGTATTACGCGAATGTCTTTTTTCCCGTCTTCACTGGTTACTTCTTCTTCAGCATACGAAGCTGCCATAATCTGCAGGAACATGCGGTCAACGCCAATCGAGGTTTCAATCACATAAGGAACATACGACTCGTTCAGTTCGGGATCGAAATAGGTGATTTTCTTTCCTGAATATTGCTGGTGCTGCGACAGGTCGAAATCGGTGCGCGAGTGAATACCTTCCACTTCCTTGAACCCGAATGGGAAACGATATTCCACATCAACGGCGGCATTGGCGTAGTGGGCCAGTTTGTCGTGCACGTGGAAACGATAGTTTTCGGAGCCGAAGCCAAGGGCCTGATGCCAATTCATCCGGGTTTGCTTCCATTTTTCGAACCATTCCAGTTCGCTGCCTGGGCGAACGAAGAACTGCATTTCCATCTGTTCGAATTCGCGCATACGGAAAATAAACTGGCGGGCAACAATTTCATTACGGAATGCTTTCCCGATCTGGGCAATCCCGAAGGGGATTTTCATACGGCCGGTTTTTTGAACATTCAGGTAATTCACGAAAATTCCCTGTGCTGTTTCAGGACGAAGGAAAATTTTCATGGCTCCGTCGGCGGTAGAGCCCATTTCGGTGGCAAACATCAGGTTGAACTGGCGAACATCGGTCCAGTTGCGGGTTCCTGAAATGGGGCATACAATCTCCTGATCGATGATAATTTGTTTCAGTTCGTCGAGGTTCCCATCGTTCAGCGCTTTTACGTACCGGTTTTGCAGGTCGTCCCATTTTTGCTGGTATTCCCAAACACGGTTGTTGGTTTCGCGGAACTGTTTTTCGTCGAACGAATCGCCAAAACGTTTGCGGGCTTTCTCGATTTCTTTCTGAATTTTTTCGTCGTATTTAGCCAGTTGCTCTTCAATCAGTACGTCGGCACGATACCTTTTTTTCGAATCCCGGTTATCAATCAGCGGGTCGTTAAAAGCATCAACGTGGCCGGAAGCCTTCCAGATAGTAGGGTGCATAAAGATAGCCGAATCGAGGCCCACCACATTTTCGTGCAGCAGGACCATGGAGTCCCACCAGTATTTCTTAATGTTATTTTTGAGTTCTACCCCGTTTTGTCCGTAATCGTAAACTGCACCCAGCCCATCATAAATTTCACTCGACTGAAATACAAAACCATACTCTTTACAATGAGCAACGAGTTTTTTAAATACATCTTCCTGAGCCATAACTATTTGATTGATGATTTTTAATTGATGACATTTTTTTGTTTATTCAATTTCCTCGAAATCGACATATTCGCCTTCATTGCCTGATGTTTGGCGTTGTTGGCGGCGGTTGTTTTCAACGGTTACTTCCCCTTCGTGCTTTTGCTCACGGGTATAATAGGAGGCCTGCCGCGCCTGCATGTTGTTCACTGCTTTCTTTACTACGATCGGGAAAAGCAGACGTCCAAGAAACTTTAATCCGTAGTAGATCACCACGATAAGGCCAACGGTCGTTAAAAAATTCTTGATTGTAAGAAATACAAATAAAAAATTCATAGCTTTTCAAAAATAAGAGCCGCTAAAATTAGTAATTAATTGGGAAACAACCATGATTTCTAAAACTGGCCGGCATTCAGCCGCAGAACTTCGTTTTTTCTTAACACGCAATAAAAAAGGGGAGTGACCTCCCCTTTTCATTTTATTGATTTTCTGTCGTTTCTGCTGTTTTAACCTTGTGCTTTCGTCCGAATAGAAGGTTTACCCCGAAGCGGGCACTCACAAATTCGGCTTTTGCCGGATCGGCCAGGGCCATCAGGTTGTCGCTGGCCAGGTAAAACTGGAAGAATCCAAGTCTCAGAGCAGCCCCAAGTCCCAGGTTACTTGCATTCCCGATCATGGAATAACTGCCCGAAAGGCTGAAGAAATTCCCCAGCAGGGCATTTGCCGATAGAGTAATGGAGTTACGGCTTACTTCTCCGTTTTTGTACAGACAGTCGAGCAAACCCAGGTTAAGGTTTTTGTTTATCTGGTAGGTTCCTCCCAGGTAAACTTTGGTCGGGAGTTTCACGTCAAAAGCGCTTGAAGAGAATTCACTTTTTTTAGGGCGGAACGAATCTTCAAGCTTGTCGGTTTCATCTTCAACCAGATCGCTGGGATCGACATAATTGGACTGCGATTCGTCGATTGAGTTGGAGAAATCGATGCCTTCCCATTTGTAGGTTGATACATGACTCAGGTTTGTCAGGTTTTCCTTGAACTTGATCTTTCCGATATCGACAATACTTGCAGAAAGGGTGATTTTGGGGGTGAGCTTGTAAACTGCGCCAAGATCGAAAGCCATACCTGAATTTCCTTTTTGAAGGATGTAATCGGCAGGCTCAATGTCATCAGAATCCTCCATCCCGTTAAAATAGTTATCTTCATCATATTCAACCGTAACCGGCGCCGAGATGTTGACTTTCATGTCGGAACTTAAATTAATGTACGAAGCATCGGCGGCAGTTTCAACTTTAAGGTTCATCCTTTCGGTTTGCAGAGCCGATTGCCCCATTAAATATTTTGCCGTTACGCCAACCGATAATTTTCCCTTGAGGAACTCGTTCGAATAACTAAAGGCGAACTCGCTATAGTTAAAGGCATCAAAATCCAGGTTCCCCAGATCGAAGTTTTGCCCCATATAAGCAGCGTTCCCGTCTTTAATAAAAGTTACGATGCTTTTATCGAAGGAAAACCGGGATATCGATTTTTCAGTAATTCCGAAGCTAAAAAATGCTTTGCGGCTTCGAAACCCCATATAGAGAAGAGGGATACTGGAATGCTGCATAATGGAGTTTGTGGATTTCAGCGAGTTGTGGAATCCATCGATATCCATAACCAGCGAGTCGGCCAGAACTCCGGTTCCCTTATGGATCAGGTCGTTGACAGCAAAGCTGCTGCTAAAATCAGCGTATACGCCCGAAAGGCCTGGCAAGCCGATCACCAATAAACTCGAATCGTTATGTAGTGCGGGATTGGTAAGACTGGACTGGGGCATTCCTTTCATAAACTGAAGAGTTGTGCTTTCCTGAGCGAACGCGTTTATAAATACCGACAACAAAATCAGGCCGGTGATTCCAATTCTTGAAATTATGGTTTTCATTTGATCGGTTTTTACAGGTTAACTTTTGACTTTATGACCACACTCAGGTCGATTTTACTGTTGGAATAAATGGTTGCCACGCCAGTTCCTCCCGAAGGAGAGCTTACTGTGCCTGAGAATACAATTGCATTTGCTTTCCGCAGGTTTTCCATTTCACTCTTATCGAGGCTGAAGGTTTGAGTCGACTGGACAGGTGTTATTACTCCTGAAGAATTAACCTGTGCTGCTGTCATGATTTTGGTCTTTTTTGAAGAACCGTATTGTTTTTTCGAGATTGAATCGATAAAGAATAGTTGCATATCAATGTCCAGCGGGATTCCGTTGTTGGCGATAATTGTTAATTCAGCCGATTCCAGCTTGTCGAAGTCATCGCCCGAAATGCTGGATGTATCTTTGAAGGCCAGATTGCTGATCTGCATCTCCATCGGAAGTTCCATGGCCAGATCGATGGAGAAAGTTCCGTCAATATCCATGAAATTTGGATTTTGCTGCGTAACCTGGTTGTTTGCATTGAAACTTACGACTCCGCTGTACGAAACCTGACCGGTTGGCGGCAGGGCCACCAGGTTTACGATATTTGAATTCTGCTTGTCGAAGACGATTGTCTTGGTTGCCACACCGGCATTGAGATTTGCCGGTACCGGAACATCAAACGGCTGGGGATTTAAACTTTCTGTTTTTCCATCTCTGTTGGATGCGGTAAGGTTAAGGTTGCCGGTAGCCGGTATTCCGATAGAATTATGAATGATAAGATTAACTTTAGGATTGACCAATTTGAAATTGCCCTCGATTTTATCAAGCATATCAACATTCATATCAAAATAGCCTTTGTCGATGTTGATGGTCCGTTTCCCAAAATCGCCCTGAACCGATTTAAATCCCAGGTTACTCAGGGTAATATCCAGCTTGATGGCATCGGTTGATAAATAATCGATATACCCGCCTGAGTTGTTGACCTGAAGCGAATAGGTATACGGAATCCGGTTATACGGAACCAGAGGATCGGAAGCAAAATTGAAGACAGCCCCCGACAGGTCGATTGAGGTCGAAGTGCCTGTCAACGGAATGCTTGCGGTGATCGGCACCCCATTTTTCTTTACCTGGTTCAGGGTCAGGTTGATGGTTCCTGAAACTTTCGACGAATTGGTAGCTTTTATTATTATTGCTCCTTTTTTCATGGTTGCTTCAAAAGCTTTCATTTCGGGTTCAGGAAATACGAAACTAAAAGCTCCTGCATAGCCTTCCAGAACCTGTGATTTTACCATCAGGTTACCTTTTGAAATTTTAAGGCCTTTCAGGTCGAAGGACAATTTGAAATAGTCGTTAACATTAATCCGGACCGGCGTGGCTGATCCCGGCGTATCAAAACTCATCATCCGGAACTCAACTTTGTTCGAGATCTGAAGCCCGGTCAGGTCAACCGTGGTATTTGAAGTTGCGTTTGGCGCGATGCTGGAAAAGGTAAAATCGGTTACTTTGCGGTTGTAACCTGTGTCGTATAAGGTTCCTTTAATTGTGACCGGCACTTTCAGCTTATTTTCCATGCTTATCGTCAGTGAACCCTTGTTTAAACTGATCCATGTGAAATCGGTAATTTGATTCAGGTTGTATTGGGCCGAACCGGTATAGGTGACTGAGGGGAAAGGTGCATCAGTGTTGTTGTATGCCCCAATTCCGCTAAGTGAACCTCCCACGCTGTTGGCTAGATCAGAGAGTGTGATGTTGCGGGTTACCGACACATCGGCAGGCGAAATTTCTCCAAGCTGTTTATCGCCCGATGAAAAATTCTGCTGGTTGGGCAAATCCAGGAAATCGCTCAGATTGTATTTATACAGATCATTTTCAGTATAAATGATTTTAACCAAGCCGGTTGTCGGATCTTTGGTAATAACATCTTTGTTGTCCTGGTTGGCTGATTGTAGCAAGTCCCAAACTGAAACATTAGCCTTGGCTACCGGGGCAACCATTGACGGATTAATGTTTACGTCGTCTGAAAGTTTACTAAAATCCAGACTGTCGATGTTGCAACTATTCGTCAGGAATAGGAGCAATACCACCCATAGGAAGTAATGGTTTCTTTTCATATTGAACATTTTAGGGTTTCAGGTGCTTTTAGGATTTTATAATTGAACGTAAAAATAATGAATTAAGTCATATATAGGTATGTTTAATTTGTTTTAAGATATAGAAAAAAAATCCCGATCTTTTTTAGACCGGGATTTCATATTTTCTCTTTGAAGTTATTATCCATTCAGTGCTTCTGCTCCGTTGGTTACTTCCAGAATAGCGTTGGTAATGGCAGCCTGTCGTGCCTTGTTGAATGTCAGTGTCAATTCGTTGATCAGTTCCGAGGCATTGTCCGTTGCTTTGTGCATGGCCGTCATCCGAGCTCCGTGCTCGGCTGCGTGTGAATCGAGCAGGGCTTTGTAAAATTGTATTTTCAACGATCGGGGAATCAGTTCTTCCACAATGTGTTCCAGCGTTGGCTCGAAAATGTAATCCAAATTGGTTTGTTTGTTTTTATTGGTTGTCGGCAAAACAGGTAAAAATTGTTCGCTCACCTGTTCCTGAATGGCTGCATTGATAAATTTGTTGTAAACCAGTTCGACCCGGTCGTATTTCCCGTTCACAAATTCCGACATGATTGACTGGGCCACGTCAGAGACATTTTCGAAATTCAGGTCTTCAAAAAGGCTGTTCCGTTCCGAAGCAACTGGTATGTGGTACGATTGCAAAACCCGGCCACCTTGTTTCCCGATAACCAGAAAATCGATATTGCCTGATTTCAATTGTTTGTGGTATGTGTTTTTGGCCAGCAATATGGCTTTCTTGGCAATGTATGAATTAAAACTCCCGCATAACGTCCGGTTTGAACTGATCAACACGATTAGTACTTTTTCGGGAGTACGTTGAACCGTATAGACCGAATTTTCAATACTTTCCAGCGTTGAGCTTAACGATGAAAGCAGTTCTGAAAGTTTATCGGCATAGGGGCGGATCTGAAGGATCGCATCCTGAGCTTTTTTCAGCTTGGCTGCCGATACCATTTTCATGGCACTGGTAACTTGCCGGGTCGTTTTTACCGAGGTTATCCGGGTACGTATTTCTTTTAGATTCGCCATTTCAAATTAATGAATGAGTTTTCAGTCAGGCATCCTTATTCCGCATATCGTTCAGCAACTTCGGAAGCTGCCTTTTCAATTGCCTGGGTTTCTTTATCTGTCAGTATTCCTGCCTTTAGCTGATCTAAGGTACTGCGGTATTGCATTTCCATCAGTTCAAGAAAATCGCGCTCGAAAGCTTTGACTTTTTCAACCGGAACGTCACGAAGTAATTCTTTTGCCCCGCAATAAATTATAGCAATCTGGTGCTCAACTTTCATTGGGGCATATTGTTGCTGCTTCAATATTTCAACGTTCTTGCGACCTTTATCCAATACGCGCATGGTTGCGGCATCCAGATCGGACCCGAATTTGGAAAAGGCTTCCAGTTCGCGGAACTGGGCCTGGTCAAGCTTCAAGGTTCCTGCAATTTTCTTCATCGCTTTCACCTGGGCATCTCCACCCACGCGCGAAACCGAGATCCCAACGTTGATGGCAGGACGGACTCCAGAGTTAAACAAGTTGGATTCGAGGAAGATCTGTCCGTCGGTAATCGAAATCACATTGGTTGGGATGTACGCCGAAACGTCGCCGGCCTGGGTTTCGATAATCGGTAGAGCGGTTAACGAACCTCCTCCTTTTACCTTTCCTTTCAGGCATTCGGGCAAATCGTTCATCTGGGCGGCCATCTCGTCGGAAGCAATAACTTTTGCTGCACGTTCAAGCAAACGGGAGTGCAAATAGAATACGTCGCCCGGATAGGCTTCACGGCCTGGAGGACGGCGAAGCAACAGGGAAACTTCGCGGTACGAAACAGCTTGTTTTGAAAGGTCGTCGTAGATGATCAGTGCATCGCGCCCCGTATCGCGGAAAAACTCGCCGATAGCAGCGCCGGCATAAGGTGCGTAGTATTGAAGTGCAGCAGGATAAGCCGCAGTTGCCGATACAATTACCGTGTAAGCCATTGCCCCATGTTTTTCGAGGGTATGGACAAGGTTGGCTACAGTCGATCCTTTTTGACCGATAGCCACATAAATACAGTATACAGGTTTCCCTTTTTCGAAATTTTCGCGCTGGTTAATGATGGTATCAATGGCAACAGCGGTTTTGCCGGTCTGGCGGTCGCCGATGATCAACTCACGCTGACCACGGCCAATCGGGATCATGGCATCGATGGCTTTTAACCCGGTTTGTAGTGGTTGCGAAACCCGTTGCCTGAAAATTACTCCAGGGGCCTTCCGTTCCAATGGCATCACGAACTTTTCGCCCGAAATGACTCCTTTGCCGTCGATGGGCTCGCCAAGGGTATTGACAACCCGGCCCAGAAGGCCTTCTCCAACTTCAATTGAGGACGTACGGCGGAGGCGTTTAACGGTGTCGCCTTCCTTTATTTCTTTGGTAAGCCCCAGAATTACGGCTCCAACATTATCATCTTCCAGGTTTAGCACAATCCCTTTTACGCCCGATTCGAATTCGATCATCTCGTTCGATTCAACATTCGAGAGTCCATAAATATGGGCAATACCGTCTCCAACCTGAAGTACAGTTCCCACTTCTTCAAGTTCTACCTGACTCTTAAATCCTTCCAGTTGTTGCTTGAGGATTACTGAAACTTCAGCAGGTTTTATATTTGCCATTTTATTCTGTTTTTATCTTTCGTTATTCTATTTCAACTCTGTTTGAAGCAATTTTTCTCTTATTCCCTTTAGCTGTGTCGATATGCTTGCATCGTATTGCTTATCGTCGACCCGAAGTACAAAACCACCAATTAAGTCAGGGTTGACTTTCTGGCTCAGTTCGACTTTTGAATGGAATTCGGTTTCAAGTATTTGCCTGACATGAACAATGATTGAATCATCCATCGGGTAGGCGCTGGTCAGGACGGCTGTTTTTATTCCTTCTTCTTTTCGGTACAAATCTTCCAGGTCCCTGAAAATACCTGGGATGCACCGTCCGCGCTTGTTTTCGGTAATGAGAACCAGAAAATTCAACGACAGGATGTTTATTTTTCCTTCAAAAATACTTTTGATAGCCTTTGTCTTGTTAGAGATCTTGACTACCGGGCTTTCGAGCAGGAGAATAAAGTCGTTGCTGGTGGCACAAACCTCAGCGATTAAACGGGCATCCTTTCGAAGCTCTTCGGTAAGGCCTTTGTCTTTGGCCAGAGAGAAGAATGCCCTGGCATATCGAACGTTTATTTTACTTTGATCCATAAACCTATTTCAACTTCAGATCGTTCAGAAGATCTTCAACCAGTTTTTCCTGATCTTTCGGATTTTCGAGCTGTTTCTTAATCACTTTTTCGGCGATCACTACTGACAATTCAGCGACTTGCTGCTTGATGTCGTTGATAGCGGCTGTCTTTTCGGCATTGATTTGTTGTCTGGCAACTTCAATGCTTTTTTGAGCTTCAGCGTTTGCCTGAACTTTGGCGTCGGCAATGATTTTATCCTTGATGTCGCGGGCTTCCTTCAGGATAATGTCTTTTTCTTTTCGCGCTTCGGCGATTATATGATCGTTGCTGGCTTTTAGTCCGGCAACTTCTTTCCGGGCTTTTTCTGCTGAATTTAAGGCATCGGCGATCGATTTTTCACGATCTTTCAATGCTTTCAGTATTGGTCCCCATGCAAACTTTTTCAGGATGATGAAAACAATCCCGAAGATGATGAGCATCCAAAATATTGTTCCGTAATCCGGAGTTACAAATCCCATAGTTTTTGCGATTGTTGGTTAAATGCAGTCCAAACTCCCGGCAATCCCGGGAGCGGACAACATGAAAAAATTTCTTAAACGAAAATTACCAATGCACAGATAATCACGGCAAAGAATGCAACCCCTTCAATCAAAGCAGCAGAAACGATCATGTTCGAACGAATGTCTCCACTTGCTTCGGGCTGACGGGCGATTGCTTCCATAGCGCTGGCACCGATACGGCCAATGCCCATACCTGCTCCAATCGCTGCTAAGCCTGCACCTAATGCAGCTCCCATTTTGCCAAGAGAAGCGCCTGCAGCAGCTCCTTCAGCAACTTGTAGCAAAACAGTTAAAATTGTTAATAGCATAACGATAAAATTTAAATATTAATGATGTTCTGCCGTGGCCATTCCAAAATAGAGGGCCGAAAGCAGTGTAAACACATAAGCTTGTATAAATGAAACTAATACGTCGAGTAAAAGAATAAATACTGAAAACAGAACCGAAACAACCGAAACTCCCAGGGCAGCTTCAGTTCCCATCAGTGATTTGAAAATGAATATCAGGCTCACAAATACTGTTACAATCATGTGACCAGCCAGCATGTTTGCGAACAAACGGACCATCAACACAAATGGTTTTGTGATAACTCCTGAAAGTTCTACAATCGGCATAAGTGGAATAGGGAACTTTAACCACCACGGAACTTCCGGGTTGTATATTTCTTTCCAGTAATGTTTATTCCCGCTTATACTGGTGATGAAAAAGGTGAACAAAGCCAAAACCAAGGTTACAGCAATATTTCCAGTGACGTTTGATCCGAAAGGAAATATTGGCACCAATCCCAACAGGTTGTTGATCAGGATAAAGAAAAATGCAGTCAAAAGATAAGGCATGAATTTCTCGAATCTTTTTTCGCCAATGGCAGGCTTGGCAACCTCATCGCGGATGAAAATAATGATTGGCTCGAAAAGGTTCTGCATACCCGATGGCGCTTTATTGACCCGTTTCTTTGCCGATCTGGCAATGTTCAGGAATATGAGCAGCATAATGATGACACTCACAAAGATGCCGGTAACGGTTTTCGTAATCGACAAATCGATAGGCAAGTCGATAACTTCTCCCGCCTGGTTTACTTCCACGATCTTTCCTTCGTTTTTGCCCTCAGTTTCGATCCTGAAACCGTTGTAGGTTTCGTGTCCGTGGTGAAACCTTGACGACAGGAAGAAGTTCCATCCAGAATTGGAACTGTAAAGAATAATGGGTAAAGGAATGCTGATATGCGTTTGGCCAAAAGTGGCAATGTGCCATTCGAAAGCGTCGGAGACATGCTCGATAACGAACTTCCCTGCTTCAAATTTTTGTTCCTGCTGGTCATTCCCGGCCTTTCCTTCCTGTTCATTGGCCATCACGGTTCCGGTTCCCAGTGAAAATGCAAGAATGGTTATTAGTAAAGATTGTATAATTCGTGTCATTTTATATCTCGTTGAATTCTGCCGCCAACAAATTTATATTTTTTTTGGTGAAAGATTTTAAAGTTTGCCATTTTGCCGACGAACTTTAATTTAATTGTTTTACGACTCTCAAATACTCGTTCACCTCAAGTACTGCATAAATGATGTAGAGTAGCAAAAAGTTAAATATGAATGGTTTAGCATTGGTTTTGTCGATAATAATATAAGCAATCGCAACCAACAGAAAAAAAAACATCTTTAAAAAGCTGGTTGCCATGTATTGCGATGTGAACTTTGGACCCGATTTTCCGGCAATCTTTAGCAGGTAGGCATGAACAAGGTTTGTGACCACAAAGAAGAAGAGCACCAGGAACGGCAGTGTGAAGAAGTAATACGATTTAAGAACCGTTGAATAGAGTAGGGCGCCCAATATGAAAATAAGTATGGTCAGAATGGCCGATCTGATTAAGAAACGTTTCATGCAGGAATGGAATTAGTTTTTGATAAATCGAAACTTGTCACAGAAAATCCCGGATGGCATGGTAAATGGCACCAATCACCGATAAAATCATCAAAATTAAAGTAAAAACCGGGAAACTAAGATTGAGCCACTGGTCTATTTTTATGCCCAGCCATACTCCGATACCCATGATAACCGCCATTTCAAAGGCAAGGCTCGAATATCGGATAAAATCATCAAATAGTTTCTTTGGTTTCTGCCTTTTATTTTGGTTCATTGTTGCCTGATTCGTCACTCATGGAACAGGTTCCTGCAAAATAAGCTCCGGGTTCAATTGATAATTTGTTGGTGACAATATCTCCTGAAACGTTGGATGAAGCTTTAAGCGAGAGCAGTTCGGCAACGAAAAGTTTGCCCTTATGGGTTCCGGCAATTTCACAGCTTTTACAGCTTATTTCTCCTTCAAGGCTTCCGGAAGCGCCAATGACAAGCCGCCCTTTTGAATCGAGATTCCCGATTAATTCCCCGTCGAGGCGAATATCGCCGTCTGAAATCACGTCACCTGTAATTCGGGTTCCTTTAGCTATCAGGTTAATTACCTGCGGGTTAACTTCGTAGTTTTCTTTAGCCATTCTTTTGGTTTTTTGAACGAACGTCAAATATACTAAAGCTAGTCTAAGATTGTCACTCCGTTGTTAAAAATGTAGCTATATCAAACAAGAAACGTGCTCCCTTTTGGAAGCACGTTTGCAATATTATTTTGGTATCCGGGTTGTACTAAATAAAATGGTACAGGAATGTCATGGTTCCCTCGAACGCTGGTTTCCGGTTCCCCTCTATTTCCATTGTCACATCCAATTGGATTTTGGTGATGCCTCTCAGGTTGGCAACCGACCGGAGCACAACACGGGTCCTGATTCTGCTGTTAACCTTAACCGGCTGATTGAAGCGGAAGTTATCGACCCCGTAGTTCACAAGCATTTTAATGTTTTCGACATGAATAATCTGATCCCACATATACGGTAAAAGTGATAGAGTCAGATATCCGTGGGCGATGGTACTTCCAAATGCTCCTTCCGATTTTGCCCTTTCCTCATCAACATGAATCCATTGGTGATCCAGGGTTGCATCGGCAAATTTGTTGATTTGTTCCTGAGTAACAGTTAAGTATTCGGAAATACCAAGTTCCTTTCCCACTTGTTTTTCGAACTCTTCGTGACTTCTGATAATCAGTTTTTCCATGACCAGATATTTTAGTTAGTGTATGTTTTTTATTTGGGATCGTAAGCCCATTTCAGATAAATACTTCCCCAGGTGAAACCCGCACCAAAGGCTGCCAGAATGATATTGTCACCTTTTTTTAGCTGACTTTCATAATCGTAGAGGCAGAGCGGAATGGTTGCGGCAGTCGTGTTCCCATATTTTTTGATATTGACCATTACCCGTTTTTTGTCAATGCCCATCCGGCGGCCAACGGCATCAATAATCCGCATATTAGCCTGATGAGGAACAAACCATGCCAAATCTTCTCCTGAAATCTGATGCTTTTCCATCATTTTAACAGCCACATCAGACATATTCGAAACGGCATATTTAAATACTGTTTGCCCTTCCTGATATACAAAATGTTCGTCGTTAGCTACAGTTTCTTTTGAAGCAGGTCTGCGTGAGCCTCCGCTTTTAATTTGAAGAAATTGGCTGCCAGATCCATCTACGTGGTTTGAATGATCAATTACACCTAAATTTTCAGTTGTAGGTTCGAGCAATACTGCGGCGGCTCCATCGCCAAACAACGGACAGGTTGTGCGGTCTTTGTAATTGGTTATCGATGACATTTTTTCGGCTCCCAAAACAATGACCTTTTTGTATTGGCCGCTTTCTATAAATTTTGACCCGGTTGTCAGGGCAAATATAAATCCGGAACAGGCTGCTACCAGATCGAAACTCCAGGCATTAATTAGGCCGGCCTTGCTGCTGATAATACTTGCCGTGGCCGGTAGCGGACTATCGGGAGTGATGGTTGCGCAAATCAAAAGTTCAACTTCTTCGGGTTTTGTTCCTGTTTTTTCAAGTAACTGTTTCACTGCGGCAGCTCCCATGTCGGAAGTCGCCATTCCTTCCTCCCTCAAAATCCGACGTTCTTTTATGCCGATACGTTGCATGATCCATTCATCCGAGGTATCGACCAATGTGCTAAGCTCTTTGTTTGTCAAACGATACTCCGGTAAAAATGCTCCAATGCCGGTTATTGCAGCATGAATTCTATCCATATTTAAAAAATTAAAATAAACCTATCCTCTCCGACTCTCCCGGAAGGCTCCGGAATGTCAAAATCAAACTAAAAATTCTTAGTGAAATAAATGCGGCGCAAGATAGAATGAAAAAACCGAACAGCAAAGCAAAATCAGGCAAATAAATTTGCCTAACTCCTTTTAAAACAATTAATTAAACTGTTCAAATATTAAAACAGGAGGGTATAAAAAAAGAACCAGAAGAACACAGTTCTTCTGGTCATAATGGTGTGTTTATTAAACAGTAACGTCTTTTTCGATTGCCAACTTACCTCTGTAGTATCCGCATTCAGGACAAACAGTATGATATTTAACAGTTGTACCGCAATTTGAACAAGCTGCCAGCGTAGCCGGAGTCGCTTTGTAATGTGTTCTTCTTTTGTCTCGGCGGGTTTTTGATACCCTGTGCTTTGGATGTGCCATCTTAACTTGTCTTTATTCGTTATCTAATAATTTCTTTAAATCATTCCAGACGGAGTTGTTTTTCTCGTCTTCCCGAACGACGTACTTGTTTAGCTTTTCAATCATTTCCGGATCGCAGGTTGTGTTCCCGTTTTCATCGTCAGGATGAATTTTCTTAATTGGAACGGCTAAACAAACAAATTCATAAATCAATTGAGCTACGTTCAATTGATAATCGTTTGCACTGACCCAAATCACATCGTCGCCTTCACTAAACTCTTTTTCGCCAAATTTAACGAAAACCCGTTCTTGACTTTTGATGGGTTGATCGTACATTTCAAGGCAACGGTCGCACTGCACATGGACAGTTCCCTGAATATCAAACCACAAAATCATCAGCGAACTCTGCTTTTCGAGAGTCAAACGAACATTCACTTTACCTTCATCAACAACGCCACCTTCAAATTCAGCAAAGAATTTGTCTTCTATTTCGTAATCAAAAATGTGCTTTCCCTGAGAAAGCCCTTTGAATGCAATGTTATAGAATGATAGGTTGCTCATTGCCTGAAAAAAGTGTTGCAAAATTATAAAAAATATGCAAACGCGAAAGATATATTGATTTTTTTAACATCGGTTGGTCCTAAAAAACTTTTTGTCTGACAAATCGTTTGTTTTCAGTGCTTTAAAATCAGGAGGCCTGTTGATAAATTATCCCTTCTGAAGGATGATTCGAAAGGTGGTTCCCTTATTAATCTCGGATTGTTTCAGAAAGATCTTTCCTTTATGATAATTTTCAACAATCCGTTTGGCTAATGAGAGCCCCAGCCCCCAACCTCTCTTTTTGGTGGTAAATCCTGGTTGGAAAACCGTTTTAAAATAGGCTTTCGAAATCCCTTTGCCGGTATCCGAAATATCAATGAATACCTGACCGGCTTTCTCAGTCAGTGCTATGTGGATGGTTCCGTTGCTGTTCATTGCATCAATTGCATTTTTGCACAAATTCTCGATGACCCAACTGAATAATGATGCGTTTAACGGAACCTCATACTTCGTTTGTGAATCAAAATCCAGAATGTATTTTACCTTTCCGGAAGACCGGGTCTTTAAATACGCAACGGTTGAACGTATTGCTTCGGCCACGTCGGTTCGGATAAGTTCGGGCACTGATCCGATTTTCGAAAAACGCTCGGTGATTTTTTGTAAGCGTTGCGTGTCTTTTTCAAATTCCTGAACAAGACTATCGTCGATATTCTGCATTTTAAGCAGTTCGACCCAGGCCATTAACGAAGAAATGGGGGTTCCGAGTTGGTGGGCCGTTTCTTTGGCCATTCCGACCCAAACCTGGTTCTGCTCGGCGTTTCGCGACGAGTTGAATGCGAAGTAAGCAACCAGAATGAACAGAAAGATTACTGCAAACTGGATAATCGGATAGTATTTCAGGTTTTCAAGTAAAACGGAATCGCGGTAATACAAGTATTGTTTCTCTGATTCGGAAATTGAGATGATGATCGGATCATTTTCATCCTTCATTTTAAGAAGTTCCCGGGATAAGACATGTTTCTTGTTTTCTTCTGAAAAAGAAATATTCTTTGTTTCCAGAATTTGGTCAAGACTATCGGCAATAATGATCGGGATTGAGGTGTTGCGGTTCAGAATATCAACCAGAAATGTAATGTCCTGGTTCGAGTTTATATCGTAACTGGCAAGCTTTCGTGTTGCCTCGGCCCAAAGTTCAACATTCTTGCGTTCTTCTTCAGCCATTTTTTTCACCAACCAATTGGTGTAGAAAAATGAACCAATCCCGATTACGACTGCCAGCAGCAGCAGCAAAATTTTCCAGCGACGTTTCTTAAAATAGAATTCCAAGACGAGTATGTTTAGATATATGTAAGTAAACGTACCTGTTTCTTAAAAAGTATACCGATTTATTCTCCCTGAATAAAAGCTTTTATCGTGTCGTATATTCCCTGCCGATCGAGTCCACATTCACTGTATAGTTCGTCAACCGAGCCCTGATCAACAAAAGTGTCAGGTATCCCGATCCGTTTCAGAGAGGCACAGTACTGATGATCGGCCATAAATTCCAGGACAGCACTGCCAAAACCTCCTTCCAGAACACCATCTTCAATGGTAACGATCCGTTTATGGCGTTTAAATATTGTATGGAGGGCTTCTTCGTCAATGGGTTTCACGAACCGCATATCGTAATGGGCTGCTTCTATTCCTTCTTCGGAAAGCATTTTTATAACCTTTTGGGCTTGAATGCCAACAGTCCCGATTGTTAAAATGGCCAGGTCCGGTCCTTCGGAAAGCTGCCTGCTTTTTCCAAGAGCAATGGCTTCCATCGGCTGATGCCAGTCAATCACACACCCGCAACCTTTGGGATACCTGATGGAAAACGGGCCATGATTTTCGTTTTGTGCCGTAAACATCATGTTTCGGAGTTCCAGTTCGTCCATTGGGGCCGAAACAATCATATTGGGAATAGAGCGCATGTAAGCCAGATCGAACACCCCGTGATGTGTCGGCCCGTCGGCTCCAACCAGGCCCCCACGGTCGAGGCAAAACACCACCTGAAGATTTTGAAGGGCAACATCGTGAATAACCTGATCGTAGGCCCTTTGCATAAAAGTGGAGTATATGTTGCAGAACGGGAGCAAGCCCTGAATGGCCAATCCGGCTGAAAATGTAACGGCATGTTGCTCGGCAATTCCTACGTCAAACGTACGGTGTGGCATCTTCTCCATCATTAAATTAAGAGAGCACCCGGTAGGCATTGCGGGGGTGATTGCCACAATCCGTTCGTTCATTTCGGCAAGTTCAACGATCGTTTTTCCAAATACATTCTGAAATTTTGGTGGCTTATTTATATTACAATCGCAGTCAAGCAATTCTCCGGTCACCTTATCGAATTTCCCCGGAGCATGGAACGTTGTCTGTTTCAGTTCGGCTTGTTTAAATCCTTTCCCTTTTTTGGTAATCACATGTAAAAGTTTTGGACCAGGGATGTTGCTTAAACTTTCGAGTACTTCAGTCAGGTAAACCACATCATGACCATCGACAGGGCCAAAGTAGCGAAAACCCAATCCCTCGAAGAGGTTTGATTGTTTAAGCAGCATGGTTTTTATTGCGTTTTCGGTTTTTTGAACCAACCGGCGGGCTTTGGGACCGAAGCCGTTTAGCTTGCCCAATGCGTCCCAAACATCTTTTTTCAACCGGTTGTAAGTCTGCGATTTGGTAATATTCAGCAAGTAATTGCTCATGCCGCCCACGTTGGGGTCGATGGCCATGTTGTTGTCGTTCAGGATGACAAGCAAATCGGACTTATTAACGGCTGCATTGTTCAAACCTTCAAAAGCCATTCCTCCAGTCATGGCACCGTCGCCTATAACAGCCACAATTTTACGGTCTTTTTCTCCTTTCAGCCGCGATGCCACTGCCATTCCCAGAGCAGCCGAGATGGAGGTGCTTGAATGCCCTACGCCAAAAGCGTCGTAGATACTTTCTGCCGGTTTCGGGAATCCGCTAATCCCTTTATATTTCCGGTTGGTATGGAAAACATCTTTTCTGCCAGTCAGAATTTTGTGTCCGTAGGCTTGGTGCCCGACATCCCAAACCAATAAATCATAAGGAGTTTTAAAAACATAATGAAGAGCGACGGTAAGTTCAACAACTCCAAGATTAGCGCCCAGATGACCAGGGTTGGTCGAAACCATATCTATAATAAAGTCCCTCAGTTCAGTGCAAACTTCGGGTAACTGATCGACTTTCAGCTTTCTAAGTTCTGTAGGGTCCTTAATCTGATCCAGTAACTTTTCCGTACTTTCAACCATTAACAATCAATTTTAAATCCAAATATACAACTAATGACCAGTATCCGGTACAAGGTTAAAAGTCAAAAGTTCAAAAAACACTTGTCGATCAGCTCCGGGTTTTCTTCTCCACCACGTCATTCCCATGTCGGTAAAACGCTGATCCATCTTTTGGCTTCGGCTGTTTTCCTTGCCAAAAGTTCGGCAAAGTTCTATATTTACGTGATTAAAAATACATGCCATGAATAAAAACTTCATTTTAATTTTCGTCATTTTCCTGATGGCCTCTTGTGTGTCGTCCAGGAAGTACAAAGAATTGAACGGAAATTTTCAGAAAAGTGAGAATACGGTACAATCGCTGAAACAACAAAACCAGGCACTGAATGTTCAGGTCACCGAACTGCAAAGCAAATTGGCAAAACAGTTGAAAGATATTGCGGAGCTTTCTGCAAAGCTCGATGATACTTCACGTAGTCTTGGAAATTCCACTTCTGAAAATCAAAAACTCAAACAAGAAATTTCTGATCTTGAAAGTCAGCTGAGCAGTTTAAAAACAGGTAGTTCGGCTGAGATTGCCCGGCTGGTGGAAAAACTTCAGCAGGCTCAAACCGATCTTCAGAAGAGGGAAGATATACTGAAATCGGCTCAAGCTGAGTTGGAGCAACGCTCTGCACGACTGAAAGAACTGGAAAACATACTTCAGCAAAAAGATGAAGCAGTAAAACAACTCAAGCAGAAAGTGATGGATGCGTTGCTTGGTTTTAACAATAAAGGGTTGACTATTCAGGAGAAAAATGGAAAGGTATACGTTTCTCTGGAAGAACAATTGCTGTTTAAGACAGGTCAATGGGAGGTTGACCCGAAAGGGCAGCAGGCGTTGTCGAACCTGGCTGAAGTTTTAGCGCAAAATACGGATATCAACGTCTTGGTTGAAGGACACACGGATGATGTTCCTATGCGGGGAACCGGTTCGGTAAAGGATAATTGGGACTTAAGTGTGATGCGTGCGACTGCTGTTACCCGCATATTGCTGAAAAATAAAGCTGTTGATCCCAAGCGGATTACCTCGGCCGGACGTGGTGAATTCTTCCCGATTGATGAAGCCAAAACTCCGGAAGCCCGCCGGAAAAACAGGAGAACGGAAATTATTCTGACTCCCCGTCTCGACGAGATTTTCCGAATTCTGGAAAGCAATTAAAACTGAATTGACAAGAAATGAAAAAGGGATTGCAATGTAGAAGCTGCAATCCCTTTCATTTTTATAAT
>CAZAVU010000003.1:0-137430 GCA_964488805.1 uncultured Odoribacter sp.
AAATCTTGGTATCGAGCAATCCACTGCTGATGTATTTTTCACGAATTGGCCGGAAGTAATCGGCGATATCGCTCAACTTACTCAGGTCAAGTCCGGTATCATATTTAGTTCCCTTCAAGGTCGCAACCAATGATTCGGTTGGCGGTTGAGAAGTTCCCATCGACATTGGAGAAATAGCACAGTCAACAATGTCAATACCGGCTTCAATGGCTTTCAAAAGGGTCATCGAAGCAACACCACTGGTGTAGTGGGTGTGCAAAGCAATTGGAATATTGATGTTTTCGCGGATAGCTTTTACCAGATCGTATGCAGCATAGGGAACCAGCAAGCCGGCCATATCCTTGATACAAAGCGAGTCTGCCCCCATCGATTCGAGCCGTTTGGCATCCTGCACAAAAAGATCAAGAGTATGAACAGGACTGGTTGTATAACAAACCGTTGCCTGGGCATGGCCTCCTTCTTTTTTACATGCTTTAATGGCTGTTTCAACGTTGCGGGGATCATTCAGCGCATCAAAAATGCGGATGATATCCATACCATTTGCCACAGCTTTCTGCACAAAATACTCAACCACATCGTCAGCATAATGCTTGTATCCCAAGAGGTTCTGCCCTCTCAAAAGCATCTGCAAAGGAGTTTTTTTGGCTGCTTTTTTGATGGTCCGCAGACGTTGCCACGGGTCTTCATTCAAAAAGCGCAGGCACGAATCGAAAGTTGCACCACCCCAAGCTTCCAGCGAATGGTAACCAATGTCGTCCAACTTCTCGATAACAGGCAGCATTTCATCCAGTTTCATGCGCGTAGCAATCAGCGA
Organism: uncultured Odoribacter sp.; assembly: GCA_964488805.1. GTDB lineage: Bacteria > Bacteroidota > Bacteroidia > Bacteroidales > Prolixibacteraceae > Aquipluma. Next base: position 815 of record CAZAVU010000003.1, read on the forward strand.
CTGATGAGCATCGCGCAAAATCGTTTCTGTAATCTTAACTTTTGACATGACTGGGTATTCTTTGTTATTCTAATACAATAATTGTTTGTCCGGCTGAAACCGTATCGCCAATGTTAGCCTGAATACCAACAACTTTTCCAGCAGCAGAAGCTGATATTTCGTTTTCCATTTTCATGGCTTCCAGAACAAATACAGTCTGTCCTTTCTTAACAACATCACCAACTTTTACATTAATTTTCAACACATTACCTGGCATGGGTGCGTCAATTCTGGCACTTCCGCTGGTTGTTACCGGAGCGGTGGGAGCAGCAGTTGCTTTAGCAGCGACTGGAGCAGCAGCTACCTTAGCCGGGGCAGAAACCGACTTTCCATTTTTTACTTCTTCTACCTCAACTTCGTACTGATCTCCACCTACTTTGATCAAAAATTTTCTCATCTCTTTATTTCTATTAATATATAAAACAATTGTAAATCTGCAACTTAGATCGTATGGTTTGGACTTTGGAACAAATGCTTTGGAATTTCGAAAGGCAGCACAATATTAAAAAATTACCTCTTTAAAAAGGCTGTGTTAAAGTCATAAAATTTCAATTATTCAAAAATCAGACATCCCGACTATTTAAAAATCAGACATCCCGACCTCCTTAAGAAAAATGAGATTGTTTTTTTATTAATTCAAGCTCACACCATACTCGCCACTTAAAAATTGAATATCAATCAATTACAGACAGGCAAAAACTTCACTTTAACCAAAGCAACATAAACAAAAAGATGAGCCCGATTGTGTTACCACAATACATAATCAACATGTCTCTACTCTTGAATGTAAAGAAATTGTGAAATTTTCAGAGTCAACCAATACGCCAACGCCGGTACAACAAACACAAAAAAACGATTGTAACAACACAGATATCCCTATCTTTGAGGCATTCAAACCCGGACAACCATGACAAGAATCGCATCAAATCTTACCGATTTAATTGGAAACACTCCTCTTCTTGAGCTTTCCAATTTCAATAAGAAATACCAACTGGCAGCTACAATCATTGCCAAACTCGAATATTTTAACCCAGCCGGAAGTGTAAAAGACCGTATTGGAATCGCCATGATCGAGAAAGCCGAACAACAAGGCTTGCTGAATAAAAATTCGGTCATCATTGAACCAACCAGCGGAAATGCCGGAATTGCTCTGGCCTTTGCTGCTTCGGCCAAAGGCTACCGTTTAATTATTGCTTTGCCTGAAACGTTCAGTGTCGAACGCCGAAACCTGCTCAAAGCTCTGGGAGCTGAGTTGGTTTTAACTCCGGGAAGCGAAGGGATGAAAGGCGCCATCCGCATCGCGACTGAACTTGCAGAGAAAACGCCCAATTCATTCATGCCTCAGCAGTTTAAAAATCCGGCGAACCCCGAGATTCACCGAAAAACAACAGCCGAAGAAATCTGGAGAGATACCGACGGCGAAGTAGATATTTTTATCTCGGGTGTCGGAACCGGAGGAACCATTACAGGCGTTGGCGAAGTACTGAAAGCCCGCAAGCCAACCGTCAAAATTATTGCCGTTGAACCAGCCGATTCGGCAGTTCTGTCAGGAGAAGCGCCTGGTCCTCATAAAATTCAGGGCATTGGCGCCGGTTTTATTCCCGACGTATTGAACCGTTCGATCATTGACGAAGTGTTTAAAGTGCCCGATGAACAAGCCTATGAAACCAGCCGGGAACTGGCCCGCACCGAAGGTCTGTTGGTTGGGATTTCCTCAGGAGCCGCAGCTTACGCTGCCCGGGAAATAGCCAAGCGACCTGAAAATATAGGGAAAAAGATCGTTGCCCTATTGCCCGACACCGGAGAACGCTATTTATCGACAGCTCTTTATCAGTTTGAATAGTCAGGAAAAAAAGCAGGCAGAAGTTGCTAAAAAATAAGCCGACACTTGTATTTGTTATAGTGTCGGCTTATTTTTTGCCAGAAAATGGATTTATATCAGTTCAGAACATCACTTAAATCCGATTTGCTGCGTGTCGGAATTAACCACCGATTCAATAAAACTGCGATAAGCCGTATAATCTGAAACTGGCACGTAATTCTGACGAAATACCATTTCCCGGGTCACCTTGAGTTGATTACCTTCAACATTAAACTTCAGGGAATAATCAGCCTGATTGCAGGAATAATGAACGGACTTTGGAATTTCAGCCAGTTTCTTGTTCTCAGGAAATGCGATGGTAAGATTTTCAACAATGGTATCAGCAGAATTGTATTTCCAGACTTCAATTGGATAACGTCGTTCTTCGAGCAAAAAATCCATTGGCGACAACTGCTCTGTCAAAGGAAGTTTCACAAGCATCAAATCACCGATACGGCTAAATACTTTGGGGGCTACATACGAATAGCTGTACGAAAGCGTATCGGAACAGCCGTTGAGCGTTGAATTAAAATCCAACGACTGAAGCTTTATGTTGGAATAAGTTCCTGTCAGTGATTGGGTAAACTTCTTTTCGCGGTCGTCCTTGCCCAAATCGCTGTATGATGAACGTGTATAGGCCGCCATACATCCTGTGCGGGTTGTATTTATGGCATAGGTCATGTTGTCGCCAGCAAAAGTCACTTTTGCCTCGCGATATATGTTATTCGATTGGCGGGTCAATGGATTTAACAGTTTCGGAACAACTTTAGCCGCACCATTATTAATATCCAGCACCACCGCATTAATCAACGAGCCATCCATGCTCGAAAAGGGCAAGTAACTTGATGTTAGCTCGGTATAATATTCCTTCCCGTCGAGCGTGGCTTTTGCAATAGCATGATCAAAATCGAATGACGGTAGGTTCTTCCAGTTGTTTCCATTCTGATGGCGGATAACCAAAACCACCTCGGCATCTATCCCGGCAGCCTTGCACATTGATGTAAACAAAACCGACAAGTCCTTACAATCGCCAATCCTGGTATTCAATACATCCGAAGCTTTTTGAGGTACCACTCCATTTTGGCGGAACGAAACAGAACTGTACCGGATATTTTGCTCAATGAAATTATAGATGATACGGGCTTTATCCATTTGAGAGCAGTTCTCTTTTCCTTTTAAAAGTTGATCAACAGTCTCACGCACAACTAAATCCGGCTTCGTCTTAGTATTTGAAATGTCGTAATACCATTTAGAAACGAAGTCCCAATCGGGAAGAGTCGATATGCTTAAAAGTTCACAGACATCAATCATTGGAGACATATAAGACTCCAGTTGCATAGCCTTGTTTAATGACTTCTTCCAGGAATAAAGCATAAACTCATCGGCGTCCTGCACCGAAGGCTTAACATCTGAGTTATCCATTCGGGAATCAAATTTCACATCTTTAGATACCAACAAGTTATACTCCATGTTGAGGGTTGGATACCAATTGCTCAGCAGATATTTCTCGTAAAACTGTTTTGACATCTGACCGGAAATTTCTTTAGTCTTTTTGTAAATCAGAAAAACAGCATCTCCTGGTTCCAGAGAAGTGTAAACAATCTGGTTATCATTCACTTCTGCCTGCAATCGATTCCCATTTTTCTTCAGAACCTCAGCTTTTTCAATGGTCAGTTCTTCATTCGAGAAATAGCTGATATTGTATTCCTTTAGGTAATCAATCCCCTTCAGCGTCAAGGCTTTAAGCATGAGGACCACACGGGTTTCACATCCACCGTTTCCATAAAGAACAACCTGCTTTTCTTCGGTTAATGAAATGAAATTGTCTGACGGATAATCAGCCGACGAAGGAGAGTTTTCATATAGCTTGTAGTAATCTTTCCCCGGGAAATAACTGAACACTTCCTTTTTTGAATGAAGACCACGAAGTTTTTTCATTGCTTCATAGTCGCCAGGCTGGTAGGTAACATCGGCCAGATACTCCCTTTTTGCCACTTCTTTATCTCCCTTATCTTCAAAAACCTTAGCATAGTTCCCGTGATAAGGACCATAATAAGGAGCTATTTTCAGACATTCTTCGAGGTATTGCCTGGCCACATCATAATTTCCGGCCTGTAAATAGTACATGCCCAGTTCCTTATAGAAAAAGTCATTGAACGGATGATATTCCATCAATTCTTTCAGCACATCAACACCTTCATTGGCCTGCCCCGACTGTATGTAGGCTTTCGACAAAGTTTTCAATGCATCCTTGTCAAAATATTTCTTTGTGAATGCTTTTAAAATGCCTATAGCTGCCTTCTGGTCTTGCTTGTAATCTTTTTCAAATTGATAAATATCGCTCACAATATTATAATCTTCAGGATACAAGGCATAAGCCTCATCCAGCAAAGCTGAATATTCCTCTGCTTTATTTTCTGCTGAAGCAAGTCTTAGTTTAAGGTAAAACAAATCCCGGCTTTTGCCATAAAGAGTCTCCTTTTTCTGGATGTATTGACGGGCTTCAGGATAATTTTTCGAATCAAAAGCTTCATTAATAAATAGATTCAAAACGTTGGGGTTCTCAGGATCGACCTTTTTAAGTTTTTCCTGAATCAAACTGACTGAAGTTCGGTCTTTATCACGAGAGTAGAGTTCAAGCAACTGATCCAAAATATAACTGCAATTGGGGGCAAGTAACTGGGCTTTCTTCAAAATATCCAAAGCCGGATGAATTTTATCATTCGACAAATAAGCTGTGGCAAGAACCAGATAGTTCACCAGTTTATCAGGATATTGGCTGATTTGCTTTGTCAGGAAATCTTCGGCAAACGAAACGACCGGCACAGGCATTTCCTGGACGGTCCTGGAATAAGGCTTATAGATTTTTGAAAAAGTCAGGTTCGTGCAGATATTTCCATCTTTATCGGTAGCCCGCATCATGAAATTGCACTGATCTATTTTACTGCAAGCCACCTGAAGCAGAATCCGGTTATCGCCTTTCGAAATCTTGACGGGAACCACATAGGTATCAATTCCATTGTTGCGTTCTTCTTCTTCCTTAAAAAGCAATTGGTCGTTGACAAATACTTTCAAAGAACCGGAAGTTCCTATGCGAAGATAGACGGTCTGATCAGCCGGGCTGTTGCAAAAAGTCTGGGCATACACCAGCGTATTCGTAATATTGAAATTGCAGGTAAAATCAATCCACTTCCCATTAACCTGGTTATGCAGGTCGAACCATTTGATGTCGGCATTGATCTTATTTTTAAAAACAGCATCAGGTTCCGGATGATCCAAAGGGCCATAATTCTTATCAAATCCGCTTCCCGAAATATTCTCAAAATCGCCAGCAATCTGCCATTCCATTACAGCTCCGATTTTGGAAAGGTATTCCCTCGATTTTTTCAGATTGCGGACCACTTCGTAATGTTTTCCTATTTCTTCGTAGATCTGGGTCCGCAGTGCAGGATTGAGGTCTGTCCGTTTTTGCATTTCCAGCATCCAGTTCAATTGGGCTTCTGTTCTGAGAGTTCCGAACCCCAGAAGGCTTTTGTGATGAAGAAGCGCCATGGTGTATGGATCTTTATCGGGAGAATTCTTATAAAAATCGAGGAAATAGTTGAACGAGGCTGCCGGCTCTTTATCGACCGTCGATATCAGGGAAAGCATCAGATTTGCTTCAGCTTTGGTATTTTCAACCTGCGATGCCGCGGCAAAATGCTGATACGCTTGTTTGATGTCGTTATTAACGAATGATTTATAACCTTCAGAAAGTTCATCGGCATACGAGCCGGAAACAATTGCCAGGAATAAGATAGTAAAAAGGATTAGTTTTTGCATGGTGTTAAGATAATATGTTCGGACGCCTAAATTAATCGATATTTATATATTTTGCACAAAGTTAAATATTCTTTTTGCCGGAAATCTGCCAATCTCCGAAGAAGCCTTACCGGATCTCCGTTTGTCGAAGCAAGAACAACTTCTTTTTAGCAGGAACACAGCTCGGAGCAGTATCAAACATCGACTTTATAACTACATTTGCCGTAAATTATTTTACAAATGTGGTTTTCAAGTGGGAAAATCGTTTAAACATATCGCGGTGTTTTTCTTATGGTTGGCTTTTTTGATCATAAGCGCCCACCAATTTATCCCGCACGATCATCATATCACTTGTTCAGGTTCGGAAACCGAAGATAGCTGCCATGCCGGTAAATCGGAGCACCTCCCCTTCTCTCTCGGGTTCCCGCTGCATTGCCATGCTTTTAACGACCTTGTCTTCGAAAAATCATCACCGGTCCTCGCTGTTGCTCATGAAATCCAGTCATGCAACCTTTACATCCTCAACGACAAAGCTCCGATCCTGTCCGAACCGCTTCTTTCATGGCTCAAAATTCCGGATACTTCTCCTGAAATTCTGAATCCTGAATTTTTCAGCAATTCCCCGTTCAGGGCGCCCCCAGCTCAGATTTAAACAGCCTCTGTTGAAAAAAAAACAGGAGAGATCTGACAGCATTTGTAGAATGCTGACAGCGTCTGTTCATTTTATTCATCGCCAACCGGCAAAAAGACATTAAAGACATTTTCTATGATAGAACGTATCATTCATTTTTCAATAAAGAATAAATTCATTGTTGGATTATTCGTGGTTGCTCTGATTGGCTGGGGAACTTATTCGTTAGTTCGCCTGCCGATAGATGCCATTCCCGATATTACCAACAACCAGGTGCAAATCATTTCGCTGGCACCGTCCCTGGCCACTCAGGAAGTTGAAAGTTTCATCACCGCGCCAATCGAGGTAGCTGTGGCTAATATTCCCGATATCATTGAACTTCGCTCCATTTCGCGCCTCGGACTATCAGTAATAACCATCGTTTTTAAAGACAATGTGGACGTCTACTGGGCCAGGCAGCAATTAAACGAACGAATCAAAGAAGCTGAGGAATACATACAGCCCGGACTGGCCAAAATTGAGCTGGCTCCCATCTCTACAGGTCTGGGCGAAATATTTCAGTATAAACTGACGGTTGAAAAAGGGCTGGAGAACAAATACGACCCAATGGAACTCCGCACCTTGCAGGATTGGGTTGTTCGCCGCGAAATGCTCGGAACACCTGGCGTGGCCGACATCAACAGCTATGGTGGCTATGTGAAGCAGTACGAAATAGCCGTCAATCCTGAACGTTTACGCGGAATGAACCTCACGTTGACCGATATTTTCGACGCGCTGGAAAAGAACAACGAAAACACCGGAAGCGCCTACATCGACAAAAATCCGAATGCCTATTTCATTCGCGGAATCGGCCTGGTAAAAAACCTCGACGACATCGAAAAAATTGTCGTAAAAAACAACAATTCGGGCATCCCGATTTTAGTAAGAGATATTGCTGAAGTTCGTTACGGAAGCGCAACCCGTTACGGCGCTTTTGTGGTTGATACCACCGAAGCTGTTGGCGGCGTGGTGATGATGCTGAAAAGTGCCAATGCCCATCAAGTGATTGAAGATGTTGAGACGCGCATTGAGTCAATACAAAAATCGCTGCCTGATGGAGTTACGATTGAGCCGTACCTGAACCGCTCCGATTTGGTTGGTCGGGCCATCAACACGGTAACCCGCAACCTTGCAGAAGGAGCACTGATCGTCATTTTTATTCTGGTGTTGCTGCTCGGCAACCTGCGCGCCGGATTGATTGTGGCATCGGTCATTCCGCTGGCTATGCTGTTCGCCATTTCATTGATGAATTTATTTGGTGTCTCCGGAAACCTGATGAGCCTCGGCGCCATCGACTTCGGGCTAATTGTTGACGGGGCCGTAATCATTGTGGAAAGCGTGGTTCACCGCATCGGACTGGGCAAATATCATCGGCAGGGAATCATGCGGCTAACGCAGGATCAAATGGACGAGGAAGTTTTTCAGGCGTCAGGGAAAATACGAACCGCCGCCGCTTTTGGCGAAATCATTATCCTGATTGTTTACCTGCCTATTCTGGCATTGGTTGGCATCGAAGGAAAAATGTTCCACCCCATGGCACAAGTGGTTTCGTTTGCTATTCTGGGCGCATTTATCCTGTCGCTGACCTACGTACCAATGGCTTCAGCCTTATTCCTGAGCAAAAATACCGAGCACAAACGCTCCATTTCCGATCGCTTGATGGACTGGATGCACAAAATATTCAATCCGGTTCTCGATTTCGCCCTTCGATTCAAATTGTGGATTTCGGCAACCGCAATTATCATTTTCCTGATCAGCATTTTTGCCTTTACCCGGTTGGGCGGCGAATTTATTCCGCAGTTGGAAGAAGGCGATTTGGCCGCCGGAGTGATGACTTTACAAGGCGGATCGCTCTCGCACACCATCGAAATGGTTGAAAAGGCCAACAAAATTCTGCTCAGTCAGTTTCCTGAAATCAAACATGCCGTTTGTAAAATTGGGGCAGGCGAAATCCCGACCGACCCAACCCCGATGGAAACCGGCGATTACATCATCACGCTGAAAGACAAAAGCGAATGGACTTCGGCGGAAACACGCGAAGAGTTGGTTGCTAAAATGGAAGAAGCCTTGATTCCGCTGGCTGGTGTAAAATTTGAATTCCAGCAACCCATCGCGATGCGTTTTAACGAGCTGATGAGCGGATCAAAACAGGATGTAGCCATTAAAATTTATGGCGACGATTTGAACACACTGGCACAGAAAGCTTCTGAAGTGGAGCGAATTATTCAGAAAATCGATGGCGTTGAAGACATCAACGTGGAAAAAGTTACCGGTTTGTCGCAGGTTCAGGTGGATTACAACCGAGACCGGCTGGCTCAATACGGATTGACAGTGGAAGATGTGAACCGCGTGCTTCGAGCTGCCTTTGCCGGTAGCCAGGCCGGTGTGGTTTACGACGAGGAAAAGCGTTTCGGACTGGTCGTTCGGCTCGATAAAGATTACCGCCAAAGCCTCGACGATGTTAAAAACTTATCTGTTGCATTGCCCGGTGGCGGCCAGATTCCGTTTGAACAGGTGGCCGACATTTCCATCAAATCGGGCCCAGCTCAGGTTTCGCGCGAAGACACCAAACGCCGCATTACCGTGGGTTTCAACGTCCGTGGCCGCGATGTGCAAAGTGTAATCAAAGATGTGTCGCACGAAATCGACAGCAAAGTAAAATTCCCGCCTGCCTATTTTGTGGCATATGGCGGCCAGTTTAAAAACTTCGAAGCCGCGAAAGACCGCTTGCTGATTGCCGTTCCAGTGGCCTTGCTGCTCATTTTTGTACTGCTGTATTTCACCTTCCATTCGGTAACACAATCGTTGCTGATTTTCACCGCCGTGCCCATGTCGGCCATTGGCGGTGTGTTTGCACTCTGGGCTCGCGGAATGAACTTCTCCATCTCGGCAGGTGTTGGTTTCATCGCCTTATTTGGGGTGGCTGTGCTGAACGGAATTGTGCTGATTGCCGAGTTCAACCGCCTCGAAAAAGATGGAGTAACCGATATTTACGAACGAATCCGGAAAGGCTTACACACGCGGCTTCGCCCGGTAATTATGACTGCCGCCGTGGCTTCGCTCGGGTTCCTGCCGATGGCTTTGTCAACCTCTGCCGGAGCCGAAGTGCAAAAGCCGCTGGCAACAGTTGTCATTGGTGGTTTGATTACGGCCACTCTCCTGACCCTGATAATTCTCCCGATTTTCTATATCTACTTTTCAGGAAAAAGGAAAAGAGTTTCCGGGAAAAACATAGCTACAATTCTTGTGATTGTCGCTTTGTTTGGTGCAAATCAGACACAGGCGCAGGAAAAGAAAACCATCAACCTGCACGATGCCATCCAAATGGCGCTCGACAGCAACCTTACGGTACGCTCGTCGGGTTATTCGCTGGAAGTTCAGAAAGCTTTGAAAGGAGCGGCCTGGGATTTCGGCAAAACCAATATTGACGGGCAATTCGGGCAATTCAACTCGTATACAAAAGATAACAGTTTAACGCTTTCGCAGTCGTTCGAATTTCCTTCGGTGTATGCCAATCAGCACAAACTAGCCAAAGCCAACGTGAAAAGCAGCGAGTGGCAACTGAAGACTTCGCAGCTCGGCACGGCTACCCAGGTGAAACAGGTTTACTGGCAACTGGCATATTTGTACTCGAAAGAAAAGTTGCTGAATTACCAGGACAGCCTGTATTCGGGATTTATGAAAGCGGCTGAATTGCGTGCCAAAGTAGGCGAAACCAACAAATTAGAGATGATCACCGCCCGCTCGCAGAGCATGGAAATCAAGAATCAGCTGCAGCAAATTCAAGCCGACAAAGCTATTTTAGCCCGACAACTTCAAACTTTGCTCAATACAAAAAGCCAGCTCATTCCGGCAGACACAGTTTTAAAGCAAATCAATTTTCAGCAAATTTCTACTGAAAACAGTCTGGCTGAAAATCCTTCGCTGGGCTACTCCAATCAGCAGGTTGCCGTTTCGCGCATCGAAAAGCAACTGGAAGTAAGCCGCTCCCTACCCGATTTTTCAGTGGGCTATTTCAGTCAGACCATGAAAGGCGAACAGGAAGTGAACGGCGTTGCGCGCAGTTTTAGTCCGGGCGACCGGTTCAACGGTATTCAGGCCGGAATTGCCATTCCGCTTTGGTACTCGCCGTTTGCTGCAAAAATAAAGGCAGCCAAGCTGAAAGAGCAGGTTGCCAGCACGGATGCAGAACAGTATTCAAAAACTCTGGAAAGCAATTACCAATCGTTGATCGATCAATATCAAAAATACCTGAAAAGCATCGCGTATTACGAGAAGCAGTCGATTCCTGAAGCGAACCTGATCATTGATCAGGCCACGCAAAGCTATAAAGCCGGTGCACTCGATTACCTCGATTATGTGCACAGTTTGGGCCGTGCATTGACCATTCGCCAGAATTACCTTGACGAATTAAACAACTGCAACCAAACGGTTATTAATCTGGAATACCTTTCAGGAAAAAAATATTAATAAACTACCCCTGACAGGGTTTTGAACCCTGTCAGGGATAAAAACATAATACTATGTCAAAATACAGATACATCACAAGCCTACTCTTAATTGCGTTATTTGCCTGCAACGGTACTCCGAAAAAAGCTGAGGAACACGATCACGAAGCTGAACACGAGGAAGTTCTTCAGGAAGACATCGTTGAAATGCGTGAAGACCAAATCAAGCTGGCCAATATCGCAACTGGAACCATCGAAATGCGCGCTATGAGTGGCACGCTGAAAGTAAACGGGACCATTTCAGTGGCACCGCAAAATCTGGCTACAGTTTCGGCACCGCTGGGCGGTTTTATCAAAAACACCACGCTGATGCCCGGGAATTCAGTTTCGAAAGGTCAAACGCTGGCGATCATCGAAAATCAACAATTTATCGACATTCAGCAAAGCTATCTGGAAACCAAAAACAGATTTGAATTTGTAGAAGCCGACTATAAACGAAGCTCTGAACTTTACAAAGCCGACATTTCTTCGGCCAAGAATTTTCAGCAAATCAGCAGCGATTACAAAACGCTGAAGGCTCAGCTCAAAGCCTACGAGGAAAAACTGCTCCTGATTGGCATTAATCCAGCCGGGTTGAACGAAGACAACATCAGCAGTTCGATAGCTTTAAAATCGCCCATTTCTGGCTTCGTTAAAACCGTTGGCATTAACCTTGGTAAATCGGTTTCGTCAACCGACGTTTTGTTCGAAATAGTCAACAGCAGCAAACTTTTTCTGGAACTGACGATGTTTGAAAAAGATGCCGATAAAGTTTCGCAGGGACAAAAAATCAGGTTCTACATCAACAACGAAACCGAGCCTCACGACGCAGTAATTTCTCAGCCAGGACGCTCGATAAATACAGATAAAACCTACAAAGTTTATGCGAATGTAACCGACGACTGTAAGAATGTTTTGCCCGGAATGTATGTTAATGCCATCATTGAAACCTCTGGAAATCAGGTCGCCGCACTCCCTTCAGATGCCATTGTGAGTTTCGACGACAAGGATTACATCTTCATTTTTGACAAAAACAAGGAAGAAGACGGCAAACCATTTACCGAATATAAAATCGTGGAAGTTCGCAAAGGAGTGACCGATAATGGCTTTACCGAAGTTATTTTACCCGATGGTTTCGATATTTCATCAGCCAAAGTTGTTGTAAAAGGTGCCTATAACTTGTTGGCTGCCAAGAAAAACGCCGGAGAAATGGCTTGCTAAAATTAAAAAAAACGGCTCCGATGAGTTCAAGCTTCATCGGAGCCGTTAAAACATCTGGATATTTTAATAGTTGAGAATGTATTCCATTAAATTTATATCATCACTCCTATTCCAAATAACACGGTGAAAAGCAATGTTTTAAGTGATAGCTTTTTCAAAAACGGATCGAATTGGCGAGGCTCCGAAATTCGGTTAATCTGCACTAAATCACGCACAAACAGCGGAAATGAAATCAGGAAAAGCCATTGATAGCCTGATTTAAAATGCACTACTGAAAAGACTACCGCGGCAATCATTCCTCCTGAAATCAGAAGCGTGTGATATCGTTTACCATTGGTGCCGCCCATTCGCACAATCATCGTATTTTTTCCTGAAGCGCGGTCGTTTTCCACGTCACGCATGTTGTTCAAATTCAAAACACCGGTACTGAAAAGTCCGATGGAAATGGCCGGAAGGAAAATCAGCCAACTGATTTGGTGGGTATTCAGGAAATAAGCGCCAACAACGGGCAACAAACCAAAAAACAGGAAAACGGCCAGATCGCCCAATCCGGCGTAACCATAGGGATTGCTTCCGGCGGTGTACTTAAAAGCAGCAATCAGCGCCAGAACGCCAAGCGCAATGTAAATCCCGAAAACCGACAGCGAAAGTCCTTTGGTTCCTTCGGCCACCAGCCAGATTCCGGAAGCCAGACTCAGCAACGCCAACACGATCATTCCCCCATGCATTTGAGCAGGAGTTATTTCGCCGCCCTGAACAGTACGGCGAGGCCCCACCCGTTTGTCGTTGTCCGTTCCCTTCTGAAAATCGCCGTAGTCGTTGGCAAAATTCGAGAATATCTGGATAAACAACGCGGTAACAATAGCCAGAATAGTGACTTTCAGGTTAAAGCCTTCATCCAATCCAGCCAAAGCTGCTCCCATCAAAATACCGGAAACTGCCAATGGCAAAGTCCTCAACCGCGCAGCTTTTACCCAACTTTTTAGTGATGCCATGTTTAATTCTTAAAATAATACGTTTTCAGCCAGCTTTTGTACATGGGATCGAGCACCATGATGTTTCCAGTCTGAATATCGACAATCTCTTTATTTTCAAGCGCTTTCTTAATCCGATTGACGTTCGCCGAAGATCCTAATTTGTAATCGTCCATCATTTCTTTTGAGCTAAACTTTTGAACTCCATCGAGCAAAGCCCTCATGAAATTAACTTGTGGCGTTGTCAGTTCTTCTGTTTTCGATTGGAAAAGCAAACTAAGCTGCGCTACAATACCATCATGCGCTTCCCTGACGATGTTTTCAGAACAATCTTCAGCAGTACGCAACCAACTTTGCTGGGCCAGTTGCTGGACATAATACGGGTGACATTCCGCTAAATCGGCGATTAATGCAGCTTCATTTTCTGAAATGTGCTTTCCGGTTGCTTCAAATCGTTCACAAATAAAAGGAACCCATTTTTCCCGGTCGATCTTGGTCAGAAAAAGGATATCGCCAAACTTGTAAAAAGGCATCGACGTACTGGTAAACACGTCCATTAGCATGTGCCGCTTGCTTCCGTATAAGCAGTAAGCCACATGTTGGTGCTTTTGCCAATGTGCCCTGAGCTTTTTCTGAAATGCAAGGTGATTCTCGAAAGTCGAGATATTTTGAAATTCATCGATGCAAATAATCAGTTTCCATCCTTTTTCTGAGGCAATAACCTCTGCCATATCAAGAATAGCATCCGGATGTTTTTTTACTTCCTTCCAATCGAGGCTTAAAGCCAATTCATCCTGATTGCCCGGACTAAAGGAGAGTTTTGGAAGGAAATTACCCAAAAGTCGCTTCGCATTTTCAAGCAGTAATTCAAGTTTTGTGGCTGAAATTTTCAATACTTCACTTGCCAGAGCCTGATAGAACTGCTCTTCGGTGCGAATGTTGAAAGCATCGAGAAAGCAAAAGTGAAGATTTTTGTCTGCGGCCATGGCTTCCTCGGCAACTCGCTGTACCAGTGAAGATTTTCCCCAGCGACGGGGAGAAATCAGCACAGTGTTTACCAATCCGGAAAAATTACCAGACAATCGCTGTCTTTCGTTATCCCGGTTTGTAAAATTCTGTTGAACAGCCAATTTGCCGAAAACAAAAGGTGTTTCCATACCCTATTTTTGTTACAAATATAAGTAACAACTTTGTAAGTAACAACTTTGTAAGTAACAACTTTGTAAGTAACAACTTTGTTACATTATTAAAATATTGACATCAAGGGAATTTCGGATACTTTTTAAAGTCTGGCTTGCGTTTTTCGAGGAACGCGTGTTTACCTTCCTGTGCCTCTTCGGTGAGGTAATACAGCAAAGTGGCATTTCCTGCAAATTCCTGAATACCAATCTGTCCGTCGAGTTCGGCATTCAAACCGAGTTTCAGCATGCGCAAAGCCAGCGGACTGTGTTCCTGCATCTTTTGTGCCCAGGCAACTACCTCATCTTCCAACTGATCGAATGGCACCACTTTATTGACCAGGCCCATTTCCAAAGCCTCAGCAGCAGAATACTGGCGGCACATAAACCAGATTTCACGGGCCTTCTTTTGTCCAACAATGCTTGCCAGATAAGACGAACCCAAACCTGCGTCGAAACTTCCCACTTTGGGGCCAGTCTGTCCGAAGATGGCATTTTCGCTGGCAATACTGATGTCACAAACCACGTGCAGCACGTGTCCGCCGCCAATGGCGTAACCGTTTACCATGGCAATCACCGGTTTCGGCATCGAGCGAATTTGCTTCTGCACTTCCAGAATATTCAGACGTGGAATGCCGTTTTTGTCGATGTAACCACCGACGCCCTTAACGGTTTGATCGCCACCGGCACAAAAAGCTTTGTCGCCGGCTCCTGTCAAAACAATGACATTGATGCCTTGATCTTCGCGGCAAATGCGCAAAGCCTCGCTGATTTCGTTCACCGTTGTGGGCCGGAAAGCGTTGCGGTAACGCTCGCGGTTGATCGTGATTTTTCCTATTCCGTCGAAGTACTCAAAAAAGATGTCTTCGTATTCTTTGATGGTTTCCCAGGTACGTTTTGTTGTCATGAAAACAAATTAATAGTAATTTATATTGTATTCTTCTTTTCGATATTTATAATACTGCTCTTTGATATAATTAGGTATTCTATCATTCTGACAATAGTATTGTATAAAATTCCATTTATCAGACGCTTCTATTTTTTTCAATGTCTTTTCATATTTTGCTAAATTTTCTTCTTCTATAATACCACAAAGGTCGAAAAAACTAGATAGTACAATCCATTCTTCCTTATTTTCAATCTTAACATTAAACAAATAGTAATCAGAGCTTACTAACTGTCCATCATCATCATAAACCGTAATAGCAGGACATGTTGTTGAATGCAAAAAGTCTTCAATAATTTCATATCGGACAACAGAACGAACGGCTGATTTGCCATTTTTCTTTATAAAATAAAATGTCCTAAGACCTCTATCAAACTCCCGTTTTAAAACAATCTCAGCAAATAAATATTCATATTTGTTATCGCCAGTTAATTTGCCTACCGTAATGTACTCAATAACAAGCTCAAAATCACTATCATATACTTCTTGATATAATTCATATCTATGGTATTTTCTTAATAAACCAGAACTTAAACTTTTTCTTGACTTATAGCTCACGTACTTAATTGGGCCTCGCGAAAATAAAGCAGCATCAATCTTTTTTTTGACTTCTTCTTCTTTTAATATACGTCGATAAAACTCGTAATCTTCACTCGTTTCAACATCTATTTTATTCTGATTTATTTTTAGTTGATTCTGTCTCTTCCAGTTTTCAATTCTATCTTCTTCTTGAATTTGACGCTGGCGTTCCTCTTCTTCCGTTTCTTCTAAAATTCGTTTTTTTTCCTCTTCGATTTCTTTTAACTTAATTTCAAAAAGGGTTGAAACATTATTAACAAATTCGTCCCTTCCATATATAATATAACCTCTTCTCAATTTTGGAATAACCCAAACCATGACATCCTCAAAATCAACAAACAAACTTCCATTTCTATAATATTCAGTATTAACCCATTTTCTAAGCTTATTAACAAATAAACCAACTTTTGAATATGGATCAGGATAACGTGAATATTTCGAATTCACTAGACTTTTTAAATTTAAAGTATGCAAATAGGAATCTGCCAAGCTAAGGAAGGTAAAATCAAGGACAAGCACTGGAAAATAATTTAACGCTTTATGAGCTAAAAACCTTGAATCTAGTTCTTTAATAGAAACATCCAACGAATGCTGAAATTCAATAGCAGTTTGTTCTACTAAGCTGTCAATTCTATGTATTTCATTTTCATGAATTACTGAAATCTCAAATGTTTTTTTAGTTGTTTTTGAAAGTCCATAAGTTGCTTCAATCTTATTATATTGCCAATCAGAATGCCAGAAGCACATAGGATTATCTGTTTTCTTCAATGCATCAGAAATTTCTGATTTCCGTCGAATGTATGGCTTTATTTTGCATGAAGGCAATACGGAAACAAAGATGTCATTATAATATTGATACCAAGTTTTTTCTTTTGGTATCGCTTGGGTAGGATTTGTTATTTGAATAATATTCCTCTTCATTCATAATTACCCTTTCACCTTCCTAAACAACTCCCGAAACTCTTTCACATTCACCTCGGCATCGGTAAAGACTTCGAGTACAGCGGCTTTTGGGTTGGGGGAATAGAATTCGCTCAACGCCTGAGTCAATTCATTTTCATTGTTGGCGGCAAAATATTCCAATCCGAATGCTTTGGCCAATCCTTCGGCTTTGTGTGAGTTCCCGGTGAAAAAATGCTCCTGAAAAGCGGGGGTTTCGCCCGGACCTTTGATCATGCTGAAAATATTGCCGCCGCCATTGTGGATGACAACAATGCGCAGATTTGATCCGATGTATTTGTTCCACAGGGCGTTGGAGTCGTAAAAGAACGACAAGTCGCCCACAATCACCGTGTTTATTTTGTCCGATTCGCTGGCAAAACCAACGGCGGTAGATAAACTGCCATCAATTCCGGCAGTGCCACGATTGCTGTAATATTCGGCTTGTTTTACTCGGTTGTGAATGAGCGCATACCGCACCGGTGAGCTGTTTCCCAAATGAACAACCGAGTTTTCAGGAATAGTCTGGCTAATTAAACCGAAAACTTTCAGGTCGGAAAACGTGATGTTTCCAACAAATTCGTCCCGAAGCTGGTTTACCCGTGTTTCTTTATTTTTCCAGAGTTGCAGGTAATCTGATTTGGCCTGCAATGCTTGTCCCGAGAGCGATTCAAAGAAACCGTCAGCTTCGGTTTGAATCACTTTGGTCAACGATTGGAAGGTATCAAAATGTTCGCCACCCAAACTCAGATGCCAGTGTTCGGCAGGCTTGTTCTTCCGCAGAAATTGCTTGAGCGATTTGGAAACAAACTGACCGCCCAGGGTAATCAGTAAATCAGGATTGTAATCCAATGTGTTTTCTTCGAGAATAGCGGCCATCAATGCATCGATGCTTCCAACAAACTGATCATTGTTCAAGTTTGAAAGGTATTCGTGCAAAACCACAGCGCCGGTTTTTGCTACAAAAGCAGACAAAACCTTTTCGAGCGCCGGATTTGGATTCAGTTGTCCGGCCAGCACCATGATTTTCTTTGATTTCCCAACGACTTCAGCCAATCCGGAAAGTTCGGCTTTCGAAATTTGAGGTTTTACGGCTGCAAATTCAATCTCTTTTACTTCAGGCAATTCGGCATCAATCAACTGATGCAAGGGTTCTTCCAGCGGAATATTGATGTGCACCGGAGCCGGATTTCCGGAAACAACCAAATTCAGGCATTCGTTTATCTGCCGGGCCGCGAACCACAGTTCCTTTTCCGATTCGCCCAATGGTAAATTTACCTCCTTCTTTACAAAGTTTCGATAAATACCTTTCTGGCGGATACATTGACTTTCGGCCTGATCAATCCAGTAATCAGGACGATCGGCGGTAAGCACAATCAAGGGTATATTTTGGTAAAAAGCTTCGGCAATGGCTGGTGCATAATTCAGCGTCGACGTGCCCGACGTGCAAACGATGGCCACCGGTTTCTGTTTGGCCAGCGACAACCCCAATGCAAAATAAGCAGCGCTGCGCTCGTCAACAATGTTGCGGCAAGTGAATCCGGCGATTCCGTGAAAGGTATGAATCATTGGCGCATTGCGGCTTCCGGGCGAAATCACGATGTCGGTAATGCCCTTTTTCAGGAGCAATGCGGCCAGTTGCTGGATATGTTTCCGGGTTGAAATCATTCGATATCGGTTTGTATCACTGACATCAACGTCCTGGCTTTCTGATTGGTTTCGTCCCATTCTTTCTCAGGAACCGAACGCGAAGTAATTCCTCCGCCGGCATACAGGAAGTATTGTTCAGGAGTAATTTCCATGCAACGCAAATTCACAAAAAGCGAAACCTGTCCGTCGAGCCTCCAGGGCCCCAGGTAACCGGTATAATAACGTCGGTCGTGTGGTTCATTGGCCTGAATATATTCCTGTGCCAAATCTTTGGGGAACCCACAAACCGCGGGGGTTGGGTGCAGTTCGGCGATGAAATTGCCCATGCAATCCGCAATTTTCCCAGCCGGGAAAAAGAACGAAGTTTTCAGATGCGCCACCTTACCGCTTTCGAGCGTTTCAGGGCCCGTGGTTTTATATTGATGGATGTCGAATTTGAAAAACACGTCAAGCATATATCTTGAAACAAAAGCTTGTTCCTCAATGTCTTTCGTACTCCAGTAATAATCGTCGTCATCGTACTTCCGAACCTGGGTGCCAGCCAGCGAAACAGTCTCGAAGCGGTCTCCTTCTGATTTGATCAGCACTTCGGGGGTGGCGCCCATCCAGGTTCCGGCAGCCGGTAAATTAACCAGGTAACTGAACGCGTTTGGCGTAAAGTAATGAAGTTGAAGGAACATGGCTCCCAGTGAGCTTTCCGGTCGTTTAACCGGAATCTGACGCGAAATAATAACTTTCGAAAGGGCTCCTTCTTTTATTGTATTTACAGTGTCTTCAATCAAACATTGGTAATCTTCCTTCGATAAAATCGTCCGCGAAGAATGATTGTCATTGCCGGTAAAAGGCTCAAAATCTTCGGGATTCAGCGATTCGTTCCCACTAAAATCCTCAAAGTAAATTTTTGGTTTTAACAGGATTACCGGATTTTCGGCAGTGATGCGGAAAGGCGCAAATACAAAACCAGCCTCACCGTTGAGCTGATCAAAACGATCGAAAAACTTCACGTCGGAAGCATCTCCAACCACCAGTCCTAATTTCGACTCACGCGGGTTGAACCAGGCGGCAAACGCTATTTTCTTTTCGATGAGTCGGTCGAACAGAGAGGCCACTAGCAAATTATTTACCATTTCTCCTGACAATCATGTTGGTTACCCGGCTGGTTGAAACCAGTTTCCCCGACTCGGAACGAACATCAACATTCCAAACGTGGGTTCTTTTTCCAAAATGCAACACCTCGGCCCGGGCAAAAACCACCGTTCCTTCAGCCTTCCCGGTATGATTGGCACTTACCTGAATTCCGCGGACTTCGTGTTCCTGAATATCTATGGCAAGCATTGAACCAAAACCGGCAATCGTTTCGGCCAGCGCCAGGTTAGCCCCGCCATGCAACATTCCTCCGGGTCGGAAAGTGCGGCGGTCGATTGGCATGGTAGCTTCCACCCAGCCTTCGCCATACGCAGTGAAACGAATTCCGAGATTCTCGATCAGCGTGTCTTTCATGTATTGTTCGACCACTTCAACCGGAGTTGCGATATTAATTTTTGGTATTTCCATCCAGCTTAAATTAAAAGCGTGAAATTAGAAAAATGCGACGAAGCAGCCAATTTTATCCTGAAAATTGACCGGAGGAGTGGCTATGAATTAAGATTATACCCCGATGGCCCACGAAGGATTATTGCCCAACAAGACATGACAGCATTCCGGCTGACCCACAGAGCCATTTGAAAATAAAGTGGAAAATATTAAGGCCCGATGTCTACAACAAATCAGATGAATATTCCTTTCCTGAAAGGGTCAGATCTAATGACGGATTTTCTTTTTCATCGGAAATGAAATACAGCTTCGATTCGTGAGCCGCCAGATTGACCGAAATCCGGGTTCCCTTCCCCAGCCCTAAGCTAAAACCGGGTTCCCAGGCAAACACCCAGGCTTCCGTTTTCCCTGTCAAGTCACTAATCTGGTAGGTTTCGGCCACAGGTTGGTCGCTATCGTTGAAAATCAAAACCGCCCATGTTTTTTCCTTCTTAAATACCCTGAGGGCCACCTTGTTTTTTACATTTAGCCCCCAAAACGGAAGAACTGCACTTTGCGGACGTTTACTTGGTTCGAGAAAACGCCACATCTGGAGTTTATCGTTCTCCATGATTTTGAAATTATCGGAAATTCCCACGGCCCCACCCAGAAAACCGGCCCATAAAGCAAGGCTCTTTTGTTCATCTTCGGAATATGCCGATTTGTAATTGCGGAGGAACACCACATCAGGGTCGTTTTGCCAGAAGACATTGTTGAAATACTGAGTATTGTAGCTCTCCTGGATGTTTTGTCCGGTAATTTGATTGTCCCATTTCCAAAGCTGGTCTTTCCCGATACGCATTGCATCGACATAACCGATCAGCGGCGAATAAGGCGCATGGTTAGCTGTTATAAAGCTTCCCGCCCCAATTTCTTCCCGGATAATATCCATAACCTCCCGTAGAACCTGAACCGATGATTTCCCTTTTTTAGTCCGTTGCACTTCATTGGCATCCTGTAAACCCCATTCCAGATAGTCGAGTTCATAATAGGTAAAACCCATCTTCCGGAAAGTTCGGAATACCTTGGCCAGATATTCCTTCACATCGTCGTTGCTGCCATCCAGTGCATAAAGTTTCCCTTCGGAATCTTCGCCCCTGACAATGGGATTTCCCTCATAATCTTTCAAAATCCAGTGGCTATGATTTCTGAAAATCCTGCTTTTTTCATGAGCCACAAATGGCGCCACATAAATTCCGGCCCGATAACGGCGCTGAAAGATCTCCCGGGCCACATCTTCCATGGTTCGGGGCCAGGTATTCAGTGTATCAAGCCAATCGCCCGGCACACAATAGCCGGCACCAACCAGAACGGTCTGCAAATTAATCCGGGGCTGAATCTCATCAAGGGTCCTGAGTTGATCCAATAAATATTTATAGCTGAAAGAAGTCCGAAAATCCTGATAGGAAGTCCAGAAATAATTGGTATCCGTATCCCGCCGCGCCTGATTCATTTCCGAGATACTCCAGGCCAGGTTCTGTATCGTTCCGTAGGGCTGGTTCCCGTAATAGATAAACAAATCAGGCAGTTTAATAAATTCGTCTTTCAACGGAATATTCTCGGTTGCAAAACCCGATTCAAAAAAAACAACCTCCTTGCCCAACTTGCCATTATCCAAACCATTACGATGCACCCGGTTAAAAATGGAGCTTCGCTGAATAAAATCGGACTGTTCGTAAGCCCCAATCGACAGGGTATCGCCATTTCCGGCAATCAGGCCTGTAATCATGCAACTGTCGTACGACCAGGCTTCTTCTTCCGGATAACGGTATTGTTTCCCGGAAGCTGGTTTTTGAATGTCGAAAATTCCGGTTTGACCTCCGGTTCCAAGTCCCTGTTTGAAAAAATGGGTAGCGCCCGACAACCGCCCTTCACCCAACGGATTGAAAAAAGTCGGAGCATTTTTCATTCCGCTGATTTCGGCCCCTATTGAAATGGTGTTTGTGTGAGTCCTCAAATCAAGCATAACAAAACCGCGGTCTATCTCATAGATAATTCGTTTCCCTTTGGGCGAATCTCCCATGAACGTGTTTCGCACAAAAATGCTTTGCCCGTCAATTGTAGGACGGCAATGGGTTAACCGAATGCTTCCGGCATAAATATCAAAGGTTCCATCTTCGTGCAAAATCCATTCGGGCTTTCCAAGTACAAAATCGAGATGGCTTGTTGTGGAAGGAAGAGCTAAAGCTTGTGCAAACCGCGGAATTGAGATAAAACTTGCCCCAAGGCCTGCACTAATCAATTTCAGAAATGTTCTTCTTTCAAATGATGAATTGGGCATATCTCTCGTTAGGTTAAAAATAGGATGCCCTAATTTAACAACTTTTAACAGACTTAGGCAAGAACTTTCGCCTCGAAAAAAATAAAGTTTTCAATCCGGGCCTTATCCGGCAAGTTTCTTCAGATATTCGCCCATACAAATCTTATCTACAACAGGTTTCGCTCAATTATTACAATACGCCAACTATTGAGACAACCTAAAAGTTTCGCATGGCTTCCACTTCTTCAATCGTTTTTGGCTTTGTCACTGAACCCAACAACCGGCAACCGTTTTCGGAAACCAGGAAATTTTCCTCATTTCGTATGCCTCCAAAGCTCCTGAATTTTTCGATCTCATCCCAAGCCAGAAAATCACTGAATCTTCCTTCTGATTTCCACAAATCAATTAATTCAGGAATAAAATAGATACCCGGTTCAATGGTAAACACATGGCCCAGACGAAGCTCTTTAGCCAGGCGCAACGATTTCAGCCCAAACTGAGTACTCCGGTTTTCACCGTCATATCCAACCCAGATTTCGCCCAGATCTTCCATGTCGTGTACATCGAGGCCCATCATGTGTCCCGTTCCGCAAGGAAAAAACAAGGCGTGAGCGCCCTCGGCAACAGCCTCTTCGACATCACCTTTCATCAGCCCCATTTCTTTCATCGACGTGGCAATCGAACGACAGGCTGCCAAATGCACCTGCAAAAACCGTTCGCCAGGTGCAATGGCCGATATTGCAGCCTCATGAGCCTTCAGACTTGCAAGGTATATTTCTTTCTGAATCTCAGAAAAATGCCTGCTCACCGGAAAAGTACTCGAAAGGTCGCCGGCATAATGCATTCGTGTTTCGGCTCCGGCATCAAGCAAAAACAGATCGCCCTCTTTTAACAGGTTGTAATGGGAATGGTTATGTAGAGTTTGTCCGTTAACGGTTGCTATTATCGGAAAGGAAATATTGCAATTCTGGGCAAGTGCCACTTCGTGTACTCTGGCAGCAACCTGGGCTTCCGTCATCCCGGGCCGAGCAAACCTCATGGCAGTCTTATGCATCTCGACCGAAAGATCAACGGCCTTTTCAATTTCTTCAATTTCCAGGTCTGATTTAATCTCACGCTGACTGACAATGGCCCTGACCAGATCGGGTGACGCATTTACATTAACCTGATCGGGACGGATATTCAGGAAGCGGAAAAGTTTGATTTTGTTTTCGGGACGATAGGGAGGCAGGAAATGGATATTTCGGAGTGCGGCCTGCGCTTCCTTCAATACCGTGTATAACTTGACCATCGGCTGAGTTTCTTCTATTCCGCACTGCAAGGCCAATTCTGAAATGTTTGGCTGAGGTCCCCGCCAAACGATATCATCGATGGTGAAATCGTCGCCAAAGATAATCTGTCGCTGGTTGTCGACATCGATGATGGCTGCAATCGACGGGATATCGATACCAAAATAATACAAAAACGAACTATGCTGCCTGAAATGATACGTGTTATCGGTATAGTTCATCGGGCTCTCGTCGTTTCCCCAAAACAAGATCAGCCCCGAACCAATCTTTTCACAAAGTATCTTTCTTCTCTGAATATAAACTTCTGCCTGGAACATAACTTGTCGAAATTTAGAGGCGGTAAAGTTACGAATTAAGAGAGTCAGATATGAGAAAATCTTCTTATTTGTTGGGGGAACATAAGTATATCGGGATATTTAAGTGATTGTATTTTAAATAAATCACTTAAACATCCCGATGCAATGAAGCCAACTTAGGCAACAAAAACCTTCTGCATTGTTGGCATGTCTTACTTAAGACAAATATTGAATATTACTTTCCTGAATTATTTCACACAAAAATTATATTTTCCAGATCCTATTTCACATACAGCATAAGCACCATCCATCTTTATGAATTTCACACTTTTAGAAGATGAAACTTTTTTATTGCCTTCGGTAACCTGTTTTTTGTCTGCGACAGGGATATACACAATGGCTGTGGTATTACCCGGAATAGTAATATTCCATAGGAAAGTACCGTCAATCTTTTTCCAGGAACTGGCAATATCACCCTTTACAGAATGGTATGATGCAGATACATAGTTCAATCCATCAACAGTATAAGGACGCATTAGTATTTTTTCAAACCCCGCATTTTCCGGGGCATTCTTTATGCCCGCCAAATATTCGTAAAACCATACAATAAGGTCGCCAAGTAGCATTACATGGTTGTGCGAGTTCATGGAGGGATCGGCAGTGTTCCCATTCCAGAGTTCCCAAATGGTCGTGGCGTCATTTTCAATCATGTACCCCCAGCTTGGATAATCACGATTGGTTGCTATTTTGTAGGCAATATCTGCACGTCCATAATCCGATAGTCCCCGCATCAACCACTGTATACCCACAAGTCCAGTGCTTACATGGCCATTGAACTCACTCATGGTTTTATCCACAATATTTGCAAATACTTTTTTCTCGAAACCCTCGGGAACCATCCCATAACAAAGAGATAACAAATTAGCAGTCACCGTATTATTACTATATTGTGCAGTTCCCGCATTGAAAAACTTTTTATTATATGCCTCGCGGATAATTGCAGCTTCATTGACAAAAGTATTGGCCTCATCTGTTTTTCCCTGAAGCCGTGCAAAACGTTCCAGCAGGCACAACATCCGGTAATAAAATGTTGTCCCGAGAACTGTCCCGTCGGTTTTACGTGCTGGATCGGCAGAGTGGATCAATTCGGGAGATTCGGGTGGCATACACCAGTCGCCATACAAATCTTTGGGCATAAGGTTGTGCTGCATGTATTTTTCGCGCATGTAGCTCATCCATTTTTTCATCGATTC
The DNA here is from genome assembly GCA_964488805.1 of uncultured Odoribacter sp. Taxonomy (GTDB): domain Bacteria; phylum Bacteroidota; class Bacteroidia; order Bacteroidales; family Prolixibacteraceae; genus Aquipluma. The sequence continues at coordinate 25,830 of CAZAVU010000003.1, forward strand.
ATAGTGTTTTTCAATGGGCCTTTGATCACCAAATTGTTCGTAAAGCATATCGGCAATAATCAGATAAGCTCCAGGCCAGGTCATGTTGTCATTGTAAAATTTCCAGTAAGCAGGAGCTACATCCGGGATACTCCCGGTTTCTGTCTGGGACTGTTCAATGTCATCGAGCCATTTGACGTACAGGTCATGGTTGTTGAAAACAAAACTCTCGCCAAGCGAACCAGTAGCCCTATCGCCTAACCATCCCATGCGTTCATCCCGTTGTGGACAATCGGTTGGCATACCTCTGTAGTTACTTCGGATTCCCCAATAAGCATTGTGATATAGCTGATTGATAATCTTATTTGAGGTTTCGAAAGCTCCGGTATTTTCCATCTCATCATAGACAACTTTCCCTTCAAAGTCATTTATATTCGGGGTTCCGGGATACCCGGTTATTTCCACATAGCGAAATCCATGATAGGTAAAGGAAGGCTCCCAGGTCTCAATTCCCGAACCTTTAAGAGTATAAGTGTCTGTTACCTTTGCATTTCGGATATTAGCCATATACAGGCTTCCATTGTCGTTCGTGGTTTCGGCAAAGCGTAGCTTTACAGTATCCCCTGCGTTCCCTTTTACCTTCATGCTTATCCATCCTACCATATTTTGTCCCATGTCAAGAATATATATTCCCGGGGATATTTGGGTAATACGTTGCGGACGAATTGTTTCCATCACTTTAATATTCCGGTTAAGCTGTGCCTCCAATTTTCCACCGGGCGAAGCAGTTAATTCTGCTGCCAACCAGTTCTGGTCATCATATCCCGGCTTCGACCAACCAGCCATTTCTTTACGGGCATCATATTCCTCGCCATCCCATTCGCTATTCGCACGGATGGGGCCATCAACAGTAACTTTCCATGTATCATCGCTTATGACGGTTTGTCGGGAGCCATCCGTGAAGTCCATTTCCAACTGAAGGATCATCTTGGGAAAACCATAATTCTGTGTCGGAGGAAGTGGAGGATATGACTTATCCTCAATGGTTCGCATATTAAAAAAACGTCCGTTCCCCAGCACAATACCAATGGCATTATTCCCCGAAACAAGACAACTAGTTACGTCTAAAGTGTTATACTTAATACTTTTAGAATAATCAGTCGGCGTTGGCGCCAGTACCTGGTTCCCGATTTTATTCCCGTTAACATACGCTTCGTAAAGTCCAAGTCCTGAAAGGTATAAAGTGGCTTTTGCCACCTTTTTATCTGTACTGAACTCTTTCCTGAAATAACGGGCAGCAAGCCGTGTTTTCCCTTTCAATACATCACCGGGAAAACTTTGATCAAGTCCGATCCATTTCGCCTGCCAATCGCTTTCCCTCATGAAGGCCATGGTCCATTGTGCCGGTTGACTCCATTCCATAGTTCCCTGATTGGTAAAAATGCGTACTTTCCAGAAACAAACAGAACGGCTTGAAAGTGGCTGTCCTTCATATTTTACTTGAATGGACTTTCCTGATTTTACCTTCTTCGAATCCCATAAATCTCCATTATTGGCGTTCAACTTTTCCAACGAAGATGCAACAAGGAGATGATATGCCGTTTGTCGGATACCGCGTACATTGCCTGAAATCTCCCAACTCAAACACGGATCAGGACAATCTATTCCCACAGGATTCTTTAAGAATTCACATTTCAGGTTTTCAACCTTCAGGCTTGTCTTATCGGTGCTGGCAAAGGAAATATTAACCAGGCACAAAACAACAACCAGCAATCCCGCTCGAAAACAGGCTATCCCATTGTATTTCAATTTATTTAATTTCATTCGTACAATTTTTTGTTGAACATTCTGCAATTTGGTATTAGCCTATTCTTTTTGAATATCATTACAACCTCATGGAATAGCCATTTATTCATTTCCTGTTAGTCACAATGGCTATTTCATTCGTTGCTAAACCCATTTACAATAAACTGTTCCCGTAACTCACAAGGAAAACCGCGCCAATCAGAAGGCCTGAACCCAAAATCATTTTATTCATTTGTTTCTTTGGCACGCCAGCCCATTCCGAAGTCATTATTCCCCAGATGTTGGCTGTGATAATAGCTCCAGCCGTGAAAATAACCCATCCGGTTGTTGTTCCTGCATCACCCAGTGCCGATGCTGCCATTCCGTAGCAAAGCAGCGAACAATAGAAGGTAATTCCCATCAGGATTGTCCAGGGAAAATAGGATCGAGTTTCTTTTCGGGTATAATTGCCTACCGTTTTGTTTTTAGCCAGTAAGTAGATTGCATAAACCAAAAAGGCAACAAATCCTCCGGATAGCGCTATTGCCCAGATAATTGATGTGGAAATGAAGCCATTTGAACCTACCCCGACTTGTGATAATGCGGCATTCTTCAAGGGGGTTCCAAATTCGAAAGCAAAGTTTATCATGGAGCTAAAGAAGCCGGAGACAAAGCACAGCACCAGACCTTTGGAGAATTTGGATTTGTTTGTTGACGCACTCTCTTTTTGTTGGTTTTCGTCTTCCCTGGCTTTCCCGGCGGCTCCGCAAAGAATGATTCCAATTGTTGTTACGAACAAGGCAAGCAATATCGTTATTCCTCCTGTAGTAACTAATGCGGCGGGATTTTTTACCAGTAGCGGAACCAATGCTCCAATTACAGCAATAAGTCCCATCATCAGGGTATAACCCAGGGAAAAGCCTATCAGATGCAAGGCAAGTCCAAAGGCTACAGAGCCAATGCCCCAGCCAAGTCCGCAGAAAAAAGTCATTGCAGTAGCGCCGGCTGGAGTATCTGCCAGAACTTTCCCGACATCAGGAATCAGGAGAAAGGCAAATATCCAGGGGGCAAGCAATAAACCGGAAATCGCAAAACAAAGCCAAATGTTTTCCCATCCCCATTTGGGAGTAAGTTTAATCGGAACGGCATAACTTCCGTTCAGGATTCCTGATAATATGGCTAACAGGATAATCGGTAGTGTACTCATGATACTTTATAGGACTTTTCTCAGGAAACGGGAAGTCAGTACTGCATCATTCTGTTTGACCAATGCTTCTATCTCTGCAAAATGATCTTCCACGATTTGTTCGAACTTGCGAACCCACAAAATACTTTCAGCAATCGCATCAGTAGCATCTTCACGGTAGGGATACTGGTCCATAGACAACCATCCGGAATAGCCGCTTTTCTTTAGATTGTACAACAAATCGATATATACAGCACTGTGAACAGTCCCAACAATCATATCGTCATCCCAGAAACCATGATTGTCATTAAAGTGCATGTGGAAAAGTAAGTTACCAGCCCGCTTGGCAAGGACAACCGCTTCAGCAACGTTTTCTCCGGCAATAAAACTATGGCCCGTATCGATACAAACACCTACATTTTCACAACCGGTTTCCTTAGCAGCCAGTATGGTATCTGCCATCCGGGCATGATACGAATAGTTTCTTGGCTCTTTGGGTTTGTATTCCAGGGCATATTTCATCGTTGGAAACTCATTGGCCAGTTTGGCGGTTCCTTCGCGAAGCCATTCACGTTCCTGGTCATAATCAGCGCTCAACAGGTAATCGTACCCATCCTGTCCCATCCAAAGGTTTACAACCCCTGAATTCATTTCAAGAGCTATTTCGCTCATCTGGCGTAAATAGTCCAGTGAATGTTTCCGAATGGCCGGATCGGTGCTGGTTAAAGATCCTTTGCCATATTCTTTGACTGTAAATACATCGGGAATGATGGAAACGCAGGCTTTCCCATAGTCTTCCAGCCTTTTTTTCATGTCTTTGACATTGTCGGGACGGATATCCCAGGTTCCAACCAATTCGATCCCTTCAACAAAAGGAATTTTAGCAGCCTTTTCCAACATCTCTTCTGTGGAAGGATTGTTCTTATATCCGCTGCAAAAACGATCGCAGGTATTACCTAAATTACCTAAGATTAAAGAATACTTGTACATAAGTTTATAGTTTAAAAAATTAATGTTACTTTCTTATTATTCATAAATTTCAGGCACGTCGATCAACGTACGTTCAAACATTTTCAATCCGCCTTTGGGGTTCGGATGATGGTATATCTGCCATCCGTAACTGGTCGAATAATCTTCCCAGTACATCATGGTTTTGTCAACCTCTTTTCCATCGCCATTGACCGAAGTAGCCAGGTCGAATTTGCAACCCTTGATTCCAATTTTACGGCGCACCTGGTCGATCAATTTGTTGTTTTCTACCTGCGTGCCGCTTTCATTGCTCGGGGTATTGTTCAGGATTGGAATTGCTCCCTGTTCCTTGATGTAATTCACCAATTCACTCAGATTTGCTTCTGTATTTCCGCCATTGGTCCCGATGGTAACCATCACGTATTTGGCTTTGATATAGGGCAATTCGTTTTTGATATAGTCAAGTACCATTGAAATGGTTCCTCCCCCCCGTCCGCTCGACATGGCATCTCCGTTCAATTTAGTAATGACCAACTGGGTCCATGCCTGAGGAAAATCTTTACTCGGATAATAACCTTCCGGTTGAGTAATTGAATCTCCGTAGATCAACAGTTTGACCCTGTTTTTCAAGGCATAAATGGTAATTTGTTCTACCAGCATGGAAGAGCCGCTTGTCAGTCCGAAACAATAGTAGTCCCATTGCATTCCAACGCCGAAACCAGCCTGCAAAGCGCCAGCTCCACATCCGCCCTGACCATCGTGTGTTGCAGATATTACAGCTTCTTCTTTGGTCTGAACATCGATAATGCGAAGTTTGGCCAGCTGATAAATGTGATAGATCTCAATCACATATTCCCGGTCGCCCTTCAAAAAACTGACCGTCTTTTCGGTTGCGGGACTGGTTGCAATGGAGATTCGCTTGTTAGGAACATCAACATAGGCATTGAAGTCACCCTCACTGCTTTTGAAAATTGCTTTAGCATCGGCAGAAAGTTTCACGCGGTATTGCACCATTCGTTCGGCAAGCGCATAAAACTTGTTGAGCCTGGCAACATTGCCTTTTCCGGTAATATTCAATCCTTCGTTTGTATATTGCCCAACACCATTTAATAATAGCTCAGGAATCGAACTACTACTGTTCAGCGTTTTGTCGTAGAGTACGCCCTTGTCAACCGGGCCGGCAGTTTCCACTTTCACCAACATAACCGTACTGACATCCTGGTAATTTACGGTGATAGTTGTTTCTCCAACAGCGACTGCTTCTACCAAACCAGCGGTAACCGTTGCAACCGCATTATTGGAAGACTTCCACTGAAACGCCGGAGAATGAGCAATCGCAGGAACCGCCGCTGCCGTAAGTTGTTCGCGGTCGCCAACTTTCAGCAACAAAGAGGTTTTATTCACATGGATGCTCTTGAGCGAATACTCTTCAGACAGGTTATTTTTTTCGCATCCCGTTGCTGACAGTGCAAACAAGACACACAAAAATATAGTGACAAAAGAATTGTATCTTATTGTTTTCATTGCAATTACACTAATCTCATTTATAAGTAACTTCTGTTTTTTCCGATGTCAAATTAAAATGATTGACCGCCTGAACACTGATTGTCGTTTTAACGTTTTCTGCACCGGTAATCCTGAATTTCATTTCCGGAACATTTACAGGAATGGTATTATCGCCATTGGTATCAAATTTCTGATAGTCACCAGTTTCAGGCAATCGTCCGACAAGAATACCGTTTTTGAAGATGTCAAACCTCAAGATGCCCGACTCAATATCGGCATCGGCTTCCCACGTAACTTCAAGAGCATTATTGACCCATTTTACTTTCACGTTAAACGGGGCGGGAGGAGGTGTTTTGTCGGCTACCTTTCCTGTGGAAACAAACTCTTTCCAGTTCTTTGCTGTCGTTTCGTCAGGCAACAGGCACAAGCCGCGCCTACTGCCTGTATATTCCGATTCTTTGTAAATCTGCAAAGACAATGTATCTCCAAGCCACCTCTGGGAGCGGTCGATGTCGCGCATGACGGTCGCGTTTCCTTCCGGCATCCGCTGCTTCATCACAGCTTCGAAAAAAGGAATCGACATGTAACGGATGTAACTGAAATTGTGGTTTTGTCCGGCATTGTAAGCAATGCTAACCGGCGCATCCATATTCCGAAGTTTGAGAAACGTATGCACCGCCGTCGCCCAGCAGAGCGTACTGGGATCACCGTCGTTAGCTCCGGCATGGCGCAACAGTAAAGGTATTTTGGTTGTTGCCTCCGGATAATCCCATTTCGGGTCCCAGGCTGCTGAGTAACAAACCGCCGCCATAATCCGTTCTGGATAGGCTTTCAGCATAGCCAAGGTCCAATAACCGCCAGCAGAATGTCCAAACATTAGCCACGGAACGGTATTCAACTCCGGATGTCCGGTGTTGGCTCCGGCATCTTTTAAGACTTTAAATAACGCACTGGCTGTGCCCGAAGCCGGGTCGCGCCAACCGCCACAACTGCCGTAAAGTGCCGTTTCAATAACCGCCAGCTTCCATTTTCGTGCAAAAGCCTGATACTGTAAATCGTAAGGGCGTGTAATTCCGAATTGCTCCATGCCACATCCGTGTTGCAAAATAAGTACACCCCGCAACGATTCGGTCCGGGTGGGGATATACACCCCGTAATCGGCATGGTCGGCAAAGGGGCAATCGGCTCCTTTCAGCGTCATCCTGACAATTGTATCGTTGTAAGTTTTGCTTAACGGTTCGCAAAGATTCACCTTCACAGGCACCTTGGTGCTGACATCCGACGAACTCACCGTAATGATTGTTTCCCCTTCGGAAAGAGCTTCAACCACCCCCTGATTACTAACTGTGGCGATGGATTTGTCGGCTGACGACCATAGAAACACGGGCTGTTGGGCGACGGCAGGTATGGCCGATGCCAAGAGTTTCTCTTCGTCACCGACTTCCAGAATTAACGACTGCTTGTCAACGTGAATATCGGCAAGTTTATAGGATTCTGACACTTCTGCTTTACCGCACCCAATAAAAATCGGTACATGTAAATACAAAAGAAGGGTAAGCATTGCTATTTTCATATGATTATTAGTACAAGTAAGTAAATACGGCTTCACCTTTGTTAATGAAAACTTCGAGACAATTGGCATCACGCAGGATTTTAACTTCATTAATATGATCACTTTTAAATTCAAGAGGAGTGGGGAACGGCACATTTAATGCAACTTTTGTTTTTGTTACCGAAACATCCGGAAAATCCTTCTCATTCCAGTCTTTGAGTAAATGTTGCATCTCTTCAACAGGATAACACAGAATTTTCCCGTTTTCAATTTTAATCTCACGCGGAATTGAAAGCGCTCCGTCGGTATCCGGATTTGGCTTTTGAGTCCGGCCCCCAGTCTGGTTTGGCGCTAAGGCAGCATTAATGTCGAACATCCAACCTATTAAAATGTGTCGGCCTTTTTCATCGATGAACGATTGCGGGGCATAAAAATGCGGGCCTTTTTCGGGACCGGCAGCAAGAATGGGTTTAAACTTTTTGCCGTCAAAGTCTCCATAGCAAAATTTGATCGCTTCGGGAACACCAGATACATTTCCCAACGAAGTTATCAATAGGTATTTATCACCAAAAGGACGAAAATCAGGACATTCAATGCCGCCACTTTCAAGCAGTGTGCCAACATAATTCCAACGGATCAAGTCGGACGATTTGTATAGAAGGGCATTGCGGGAAGCGCACACCATAAAGTATTCATTGCCATATTTTAATATGGAAGGGTCGCGAAAACCTGCATCACCGTCATTATCCGGATAGGTTTCAATCAGCGGATTATTCGGATGTTTTTCGAATGTTTTGCCATCGCTGCTTGTCATCAAACACTGGCCGAACATGCCATGTCCCGGAACACCCCGTGGCGATCCTTCGCCACTTGAACGCAATCCGGTATAGAACAAATACATCTTGCCATCTTTTTGAATAGCGCTGCCACTCCACATACCCCAATCGTCAGCAGGTGTGCCGGATTCAATAGGGGCTAATTCTTCCCAATGGATCAGATCGGTACTGGTTGCATGCCCCCACCATTTGTTTCGTGTGGCAATACCCGGACAATACTGAAAAAATAAATGATAGACGCCTTTGAACTGGCTTAATCCGTTAGGGTCGTTCATGAAACCTTTTTTAGGCTGAAAATGATATTTGTAGCCGTGTTGCCCGGCTTCTGTAACCTCAACTTCAACTTTTGCGCTGACGTCCGATGCTGTTACCGTAATATCGGTCTTGCCCGGGGCAATCGCTTTTACCAATCCATTGTTAACGGTAGCAACAGATTCGTTGGTTGACGACCATTGGAAAGCTGGTTGATTTGCAACTGCGGGAACAGCCACTGCATTGAGTTGCTCCTTCCCTCCCACTTCGAGTATCAGCAATTCTTTGTCGGTATGGATGCTTTTTAGACTGTACCCTTGTGGTTCGCTATCAACTCCGCACCCATAAGCCACCAGCACCATCAAGGAAAATATCGCGGTCAAAATCTTAATCTTCTTCATCAGCAAACGGATTAACAAAAATCCTGCAGGCATATAACCCTGCAGGACTGTCGTATTATTCATCTCATTTAACTAACAATTCAAATCCGTTGAAGGACATTGAACTCCACGGAATGCCCAAAGTACCATAAATATTGTGTGTGTTATAAACAATGCCTATGGTGACAGATGAAGCGCTTGTGACAGTAAACGAAATGGAATTCATCAGTAATTGATTCTTTACCAGATCACTGTACCCCAATACACTGGAAGCAGTAGTTACCGCAGTGTAGTCGGGTAATGTCTGGCCTGTTGCAACTACACCGTAAACATCTGCACAGGTGGGGTCAGTGGCATTCCCGGCATCGATATTCAGCGTATACTTGCCTGGCTGAAGATTAACTGTCTGGTAAATTTTCCCGTTAGTCACATCCGAACATCCCCAAACGGCAGCGCTGAAAACAGCAAAGGTACCTCCTCCATTCGTATCGAAACTGATATAGGCATTATCGTTGTGTGTCCATCCTGCCATTTTCTGCATTCTGCCTGCACCCACAGCCGGGAACAAATCAGAGCCATCACCCTTGAAGGGCTTCTTGGCATTTACCAATTGAACTTCACGTGGGGGATCCTGGCCGTTTTCTCCGCTGACATTTGCCTCATTGAATAAATCAATTTCAGCAATCTGCGACCAGAACGCATCATTAAATCCGTTGAGAACTGTGAGTTTAAAATAGCGGGCAACGGCTGGCGTGGCAAACGTAAAGGTTTGTTTGTACCGTGAAGTCGTAAATTCCCCTTCCATGACTTTGGTCCAGGTAGTGTTGTTGGTGCTGACTTCAAACCTGAATTTTTTTGCTAACCCCTGTTCTCCAGCCTCCTGCGTTTGAATGAAAGAGAAACCATTGAATTTTTTCTCACTTTGCATGTCAACCGTTATCCAGTGAGGCATTTGAGCATAAGAAGCTACAATCTGTGAGTGCCAGAACGTTGCAATGTTATTGTCGATAATATTGGAGGCCAGTCCCCATTTCCCATCGCCCCCTGGCTCCTGATCAGAAAATCCGGCAATAGTCCATTTTTTCTTTTCGAAGTTAAGCATTGCTGCCTTTTTAGCGTCTATCCGGGCTGCCTGAAACTCGTCAATCGCTTCAGGTTCGGGCTTAAACAAGGAGTAATAATAGTACGTTTCGTTCAGGTTGATGTTGTTCACCACGATAGATGTCTGGGTATTGCTCATCATCAGGCTGTCCTTTACCCCTGAAGTATTTTCATACACCACCCTGACTCCAACCTCGCCTTCATTGGCTTCTCCAAAAAATATTTGAACAGAAGTAGGTGAGATTGTACTTTGATTAATCAACTGGCGACTGGTTAAACCATTTTGATAGTTATTCCCATAAACAGTTACAGATACTCCTTTGGGATCGGAAATCAAACCTTCGGCATTAAATGTTACCACGCGAAGTGTTTGCTTGCCTTCGGGCAACCCATCGACAATAAAGCTTTGTGTAGCCGCATCGGCAATTTGAAACAACTCAAATTTTCCGCTACCATAAAACACTTTACTAGACTTGGCACCAGCGGGCGTCGTAAATTCTACTTTCGCACGATCTTTACCTGCATAAGCCTTTAAGTCTCCGGCAATAGAAGGCGCAAATGCCTCATCGTTTTTGCAACCGGCAAATGCCGCTGCCAAAAACACAACCAACAAAAATAAATATGTTACTCTTTTCATTCGTATAAATTTTTATTGAGTATTCTACATTTTGTATTAACATCATCTTTTTGAATACCTTACCAACCTCATGGAATAGCCATTTATACATTTCCGGTTGATGCGGGCTGTTGCGCACATGGCTATTTCATCTGTTTATAATTTGTTTTTTAATTGTCAGATGGAACTCGCCATTATAATCATCCACCTGTGTATGGATTTCTCACATGGCTCGTTTCATGTCAAATAAGATTTTATTAATTGATGATGAGAACCTTTGTTGACTTATTGCCATGCTTCAGGCTGTGTCATTCCCGTCATTTTCTTGGCATCTTCCAACGGAATAGGCATTACCAGATACTTATCGGTATTGGAATAATAATCACGGATTTTCTTACGCTGGTAATTGAAATTACCGTCAGCATCCTTGGTAATCCTCATACCTGTGACAAATCGGTTGGTTTCGTTAAGAATTTTCCACCGGCGCTGATCATTAAAACGATATTGTCCTTCCAGACAAAATTCCACGCGACGTTCGTTCTGAATTCGTTTTATCAGAAAATCATAGCTTTTCTGAAATCCGGGAACACTCTGAATTTTAGGTTGCAAGGCTCGTTCCCTGACCATGTTCAACATAGCCATCGAACCATCCAGGTCTCCAAGTTCGCATAAGGCTTCAGCCCTGTTGAGGTAAAACTCGGCCAACCGGAAGAATACCCAGTAAGTAGGTTCATTTCCATGACTGCCACCCGGTCCCCAATACTTGATTTGCTTGTCCTTACGGCTGTAATAGCCCGTACAGGTATGTTGGGTTTCCTGCGAAATCACATCATTGAACCCGTTTCTACCCCCTACATACGTTTCCACGATAAACGGCTTAGTACAGTTATAGGGCACACCGTAGTCGGCCATGTTGTAGAGAACATCTACATAAAAGCGGGCATCGCGCTTGGAATAAGGATCACCGCCGGGCGCTTCGCTGTAACCCAGTGCGGCAGCTTCGGGTGTAACTGTAATTTTGGTTCGTGTAGCATCGTCATAAGTTACAGGTAAAACACCATTGGTCATCTCGAAGCAATCAACCAATTCCTGGGTAGGCGATTCACCACAGTTCCACATGTGCGTGATGGAAGCGTATGGATATGCCCCTACATCCACGCCATTGGTGTTGTTGATATGCGAATCATCGCTCCACGACCGCCAGATGATTTCGGGCACCCGTGTTGCAAATGCGCCTACAAACAAACTTTTGTATTCTGACATAGGCACAAGGCTGTATTCTGACATATTTATCACATCTTGCGCTGCATCGGCGGCACGCTGCCATTTATTTCTGTCTTTTTGCGGATTATTGAGCAGACTGGCATTATTGAGCAGCACGCGTGCGCGGATGGCATAAGCCACTCCATTGTCAACGTGCATGGCTTCACTGGGCGATTGTCTGTTGGGTAGAACACCCGAATTAATTACCTCCTTCAGCTCATTGGCTACTTTGGTGGCAATTTCATCGTATGTAGGCCGCTTCATGCTGTTCCAACCGCTATAGGTTGCTTCGAGCGGCTCTTCAAGCCAGGGCATGGGTCCATAAAATTCCAGCAGGTTCATATAATACCAGCAACGCAGCACGCGCGCTTCGGCAATCCATGTATTACGTTCCTGCTCGGTGATGGCAGTTGATTGCGGCAGATATTTGATTGCGTTATTGGCCAAACGGATACCACGCCAAAAATCAGGCCATAATTGTTCACTTGGATAATTCCAGGGCCAGTTAATAACCGGATTAGTCAGCGACAGGGCTCCATTGTGCCATTCATAAGCATTGTAGGTCGCCGCCCAAAAGGCATTGTCGGTCAGACATTCTATCGGGTTCATCACAAACGAGATCTGGTCCCTGCAGAGATAGATTTCGCCGTAAGCTGCATCGAGAAGACCTTTGCTCCGACCATAGTTGCTCAGCACTTTATCGATGGTAATCTGGCTATCGGGCGTTTTATCCAATACATCTTCACATCCATATTGGAATATAAGCCCCAATGCTATAATAAAGGTTGAAAATATCTTCTTCATGATTTTCAATGTTTTATTTAATGAAATACGAATTAGAAAGAAACATTCAGTCCAAAGTTGTAGGCTTTGAAAACCGGATACAACAATTCATTGTTCTGCTCTGGGTCCTGATATTTAACAGGATACCTGTCGAATGTTAGCAAGTTCAGTCCATTGACATAGAACCGCACGGATGAAGCCTTGATCCTATTCGAAATCTTTGCGGGCAATGTATATCCCAACTCTATGTTTTTCAAACGAATATAACTTCCATCAACATACCAGAAGTCTGCCGCTAATTTGCTGGCATTGCTACCCGGTTCCAGACGAGGATAGGTAATTTCCATGCCTTTATCGTATCGTTCCTGACTCCAGGCCTCTTTATGCCATTCATTGAAATTGTAGGTTTCCCATATCTTTTGTCCTGTCAGCAGGTAACTTCTTTTGGCTACCCCCTGCCACATCATACTGAAATCAAAACTTTTGTACTGGAAGCTAAAGGCTCCTCCGAATGTCCATTCGGGAACTTCCGGGTTGCCAATTGGCACCTGATCTTTATCGTTTATGATACCGTCACCGTTTTCATCTTTATACTTCAGGTCTCCCAGCTTGGGATTACCTCCAAGTTCTGATTGATCGTACCAATCCTTTATTTCCTGTTCTGTATTGAAGAATCCGGCAGTTTTATAGCCGAAAGGTTGTCCCAACCGGAATCCGGTACTGCGCAACCGGCAGGCATAATCATCAGGCAGCAAAACCTCGCTCAGGTAAAGTACTTTGTTTCGATTAAAAGCGCTATTGAGGCGTACATCGATCCGGCAATCCGTATTAATTGATTTCTGGTAGCCAAATGTCAACTCAAAACCCTTGTTCTCAATTTCGCCTGCATTGACTTTGGGAATAATACCGGAAACAGAAACGCCGCCTGTACCGAATACTCCGGTTGGTACCAATCCGTTAGCCGGGATCAGGATATTGTTGCGTTTTTCGTAGAAGACGTCCGCATCGAAACTAAATGCGTTAAGAAAGCGGGTTTCCAGACCTACGTTGTATTTATTGGCTTTCTCCCATTTGAGTTCCGTATTTCCTATCTGTGATTCGTAACTGCCATTCCACAGAGTGAGGAAGGCAAAACGTGAGCCCCCCATATTGTCGTTACCTACTTGTCCGTACGAAGCACGTAATTTGGCAAATGTGAGCCAGGGCAGGGACTGCTGCATGAATCCTTCTTCAGACATCACCCATCCGAGCGAAACTGACGGGAAAAAACCCATTTTATGTCCCGGCGCAAACTGCTCAGAACCGTTGTACCCAAAGTTAATTTCGCCAAGGTAACGACGGGCATATCCATAAGTCACACGCCCCACATAACCGATGTAATTGTAAGGAAGTGCGATGTTAACTACCCGCTGGTAGCGATTGAAGAGCAACATTCCCGTTACGTCGTGTTCCCCAAAAGACCGGGCATAATTGATCGATGCGTCAACATTGAACAAGTTGTTAAAATTTTGATATTGTTTATCGGACAAAGGACTGTTTGTCATTGTTCCTGTCGGTTTGTAGCTAACAGAATCGGGAGCTGCTGCATCCTTCATAACTTCATACAACTGGAATGACCGTTGCCTGACTTGCTGGTTACTGGAAAAAGCATCATAAGAAGCCACCACTTTCGCTGATAACCCTTTGGTAATAAAATCCAGCTTCTGCTCCACACCTAAAGTAGTGGAAACCTGATTGGTCTGGGTATTGCGAAACCCAGACCTGTTCAACATACCATACGGAACATTGTTGATATTTCCTCCTTTCAGAGAAGTGGTCAGCACTTCACCGTCGGGGGTTTTATCGTTGTGATAATTGTTCGGCGTCGAAATCAACGCGCCCAGCACTATTGAATATCCGTTAACATCGTCCAGATAAGCTTCGTTGTTCGGAACAATGACCGGATCGTTTTTCTTCTGCATATATCCGCTCACATTGAGGAACATTTTAAGCGATGGGTTCAGTTCAATATCAAAATTCGACCGGAAATTCACGCGGTTAGCTTTCGACTTAGGATCGTAACCATATTCCGGGAATCTTTCAGTTTTGAAAATACCTTCCTGATAGAGGGCTCCCACCGTGGTGAAATAGCGCATCTTGTCGCTTCCGCCGCTCACATTGACGTTGACCCTTTCCATAGGGAAAGCCTCTCTCATAAATTCATCCACGAAGTTGCGAACCGGGTAAAGATCGGTTTTGTCTCCCAACCGATAGCGATCCAACGCATAGTTACTGTAAATAGGTTTACGCCCATTTTGTGTTTCCACCTGATTGCGCAACAGGGCATAGTCATAAGCAGAAACCATTTCCGGCAGGCGGGTGGGCGACTGGAACGATTGTTCCATCGTAACATCAATCACGGGCTTACCGGCCGCACCACGGCGAGTAGTAACCATTATCACTCCATTGGCGCCGCGCACCCCATAAACAGCAGTAGCCGAGGCGTCTTTCAAAATGGTGATTGTTTCTACTTCACGGGGATCGAGCGCCCTAAAATCGCGTTCCACCCCATCGACCAGCATCAGAGGTTGCTGACCGTTGACGGTGCTTCGCCCGCGAATATAGAATTCCATTGCCTCACCGCCCGGGACACCTGAACGTTGCAATACGGTCAAGCCAGGCAAACGACCCGCCAGTGCAATACCGAGGTTCGATGCGGGAGTCTGTTTTAACCCGGTTGCCGAGATGGTCGATAACGCCGCAACGATACTCTCCTTCTTCTGGGTTCCATATCCGACGACTACGGTTTCGCCTAACTCAGTCACGGACTCTTTCAGGCTTACATCAATAGTATTCTGATTTCCTACTGTTATCTCCAGTGTCTGAAAGCCAACAAACGAGAATACAAGAATAGATTTGGAATTCGGAACAGCAATCGTGTATTTACCATCCCGATCAGTAGTAGTACCCTGAGTTGTCCCCTTTATCTGCACAGTCACTCCGGGCATTGGCACCTTCTGTCCGTCGACGACCACGCCTGAGACCGGGAATTGCCCCCCCTGATTTGCGTATGCTGACAGACTTTGCAGTAATGCATACAGGATACTTAATAAAAAAAGTTTCTTTTTCATTTTTTACATAAGTTTTAGAATTAGTCTAAATTAAATGTTGGATCTTAAATCTTTAAAGTATAGGAGTTTAGGCTCATTTACATAGGCATAAATCAATCCCTGAATATCAAGGAATTCATTCACTTCAGATTATACATATAGCTCAACCTTCCCATTGGCATTGCACTTCCGGTCTGGTAATAGTTCATAATGTCGGAGGGTTTCTCTACTCCGGCAGCAACCTTGAAATAGAATTTGTCAACCTGGCCATCAAGTCCAATTGCATTACGGGGTACTTTAATTTGTATGATATTGTCTTTTAAGCAATACCTGGCCGATCCACAATTCGCAGCCGAAAAATCCTGATTAAGCCGGCCGATAACTGCTTCTCCGTTTTCATATTTCCGGCCTATCTCGTAGTCATAACTTTCCCATCCTTTTTGAACTGGATCGCCCGTGCCAACAAAGATGTTCAGCCAATTATCATTCCCATTATAATCAGTAAACTTATCTTTGGCTTTCAGGTAGATATAGACGTTTTGCGCATCATGCGTCACCCTGATTTCCTGCAGTTTGTTAACGGGTGCAGCCTGCGTGTAGCGCACAGTGCGGGCGCCGCCGAAAGCATCCCGCGCTATATATTTTTCGTCCATATTACGGATAAGATACTTTATCTCATTCCACTGCGACAGGTCCCCGTTCAGGTCAATTGTTTTGGATTTGTTTGGCTCCACTGTTTCGTTCATTCCCTTGTACCGGCGAATGTTGCGAATCAGTTGAAGGTAGAATGCATCCTGATAGCCACCTGTCATAGGCTCAATATCCCGTGAATATTCTTTATTTGCAGCATCACACAACATGTATTCTCCGTCGTAAGGTTGTTTATAGGCGATCCATTCGTTCCATCCACCAACGGAAATCATAGGTGGATCAACTGATATGGCATGATCCCACTGCAATTGAAAGAATGTGCCCTTATCCACATCACCAGCAATGTTCTGCCTTGTTCCGGGATCCCATCCCCTTCCCCAGTTAACCCAGTTGGCGCGTGTCAGCGAAAACGACATCGGTACTTGCGGATGACTTGCCACTGTTACGTTCATAACCTGCGACTGCGTATGCAGCGGCTGCGGGAATTTCCATTCGATCCATGGGAAACCATCGGGATAAACGGGATCGAAAGGCCACTGAGGTTTCACAAAATGGAAAAAGTTGAGGATTTCAGCAGAGAGAACGCCTGGCTGATAACTTTTATCGCTGCGCGACGCAGCTTCCCGCAGGTCGTCTGCCGCATCCGTATAAGCAATGATCATCGGCTTTCCGTCCACCTTGTACCAAGTATCAGGATAACGGCCCGGCTGGTACAATTCCTTGTACAAGTCTCTGACAGTCTGGAATGAATGTGAATGCGTGTAGAACACCACCTTGGGCGGATTCCAGCCATTCTTCTGCATCTCGTCAATCACAGCGCATACTTTCAGGAACACGTTGGCATAAATAAGAGCATTTGTAGTATCGAAAAAGATGAAGTCGACGCCAGCCATGGTGATCATTTGTATTTGTTTTCGAATGACCCATTCGTCTTCCGAATTATAATATCCCCAAAGCGGCTGTCCCCAGTAATGTGCCTGGCCGTTCGGACTGATACTTTCGTCGTAAGATTTAAAATCAGTCAAAATTTTTATGCCGTTGGGTAAAGCTGCAATCTTGGTAGCGTCATAAATCCCTGAAGCGTAGGGTTGCCCAATCCAGGGCCAGTAGAACATTCCAACCTGCCTGCCCTTCTTGAATGCTGAAACTGTACTAAAGCTTCGGCCAATGTGGTCAACCCCGACCACATTAAAACTGGAGTATGTTGTGTTTGCAGACGGTTCATCTTTATTGTCGCCTGAACCACCCTGTTCATCCGGATTTTTAGTGTCAGGTTCATCTGGCGTAAGCGTCCGGGTTGGAGAACAACCGGCAAAACCACTGCACAACATAAACACATACGCGAGAAATAAGGGCAAAAGTTTTTTCATACTATAATTTGTTTGATAATGTCGAATTCCACGTTATTGAAAATTATTATCATACTTCCGAGTGTTGGCAGGCACCAGGCCTGTTTCATTTTTATTTATTTTTAATGTTAAAGGAATAAATTCCTGAACCAACCTTGAGAATGATATAACCGTTTTCTTCGCCCAACAGGCTAATTTCATTTATGCTGGAGATACTTTTACCGCTTTCGGTAACTGCTTTCACATTTTTTGCAGGGACATAAACCCTGGCCGTCGTATTAGCCGGAACCGTAACCTTCATTGTCAACATATTGCCTTGTTTGTACCATGCTGATTTTATCACTCCTTTCACCGTATTCAGCTCTCCCTCAGCGAAAGTTAAATCACTAAAAACAAATGGTTTGATAACAAACTGTTCGAATCCCGGATGTTGGAAATCCGGATTGATTCCCAGAACATACTTATAAAACCAAGAGTCTGCAGAACCCATCATCGGATGGTTATGCGAATTCATGGCATCACCCGTGGCATACTCCCAGCGTTCCCAAAGAGTTGTTGCGCCGTTTGCCAACATATATCCCCAACCGGGATACTCCGTTTGATTGACAATTTTATAAGCAACTTCCGGATAACCGTATTCAGTCAGCATTTCCAGGAGATATTTGGTGCAAAGGTTCCCGGTGGTTAAATGATAATTATGCTTTTTCACATCCTCAACCAGGTTGGATACTACTCTGGTTTTGTTGTGCTCCTCAACCAAACCCATATACAATGCGAAACAATTGGAAGCCTGATTATTTGACGCATATCCTCCAATCTGTTCGTTCCAATATGTGTCGTTGAAAGCTTTTGCCGTTTTTGCCGCAAGTTGCCGGTAACTTTCTTCATCTGCACTATTCCCCGTAATGCGCGCCATTTCAGAAATGATTTTTGCACAATAGTACAAGTATCCTGTCGATATCATTTTTCCGGGGGTGTTCTTTGAAACGGCAGTATTTGATTTATCGCCAAATTCTGCAGGAGGACACCAGTCCCCGTAATAGCTGTAGTTTACAATCCCGTTCTCGGTCCTTGAATCGAGAAAATCAACCCAGGCTTTCATCCCGGCATAATGTTCACGGACGATACGTTCATCGTTATAAAACTCATAGCATTTCCAGGCAAGCAACAGATAACTGGCACATACCGGATCGGCAGGACGCATCCCGAATCGGAAAGGAGCCACGCAGGTTATCGAGCCATCCGGATTTTGAGTATCCGAAACATCGTCAATGAACTTAGGGTAAAACCGCGACATGTTGAAATTGTATATCGCCTGTTCAATTCTGACCGTGAGGTCATTCAACCACCCCATCCGTTCATCACGCTGAGGACAATCCGTTGGTACACTATGCAGGTTGCTCGCCTCCGTATTTACAATCATCTGGTGAATATCGTTCAAAAGCTTATTGCTGCAAGAAAATTTACCGGTCTGATCAACTGATGAACGGACAATTTGCACGGTAATGTCGCCCGGTTGCGGACGATACGGAAATCCTTCGACCTGTATATACCTGAATCCGTGATAGGTAAACGACGGATGCCAGGTTTCCACACCGTTGCCACTCAATACATAGGTATCCTCAGCCTTTGCATTTCTTAGGTTCTCCTGGTTCACCAAACCATCTTTATATAAAGACTCCGCAAATTTCAGGGATATTTTCGTTCCTTCTTTCCCTTTTACTTTTAGTTCGGCCCATCCGGCAAGATTTCGTCCGGCATCAATCACGAAAACTCCAGGTTTTGGTTCTTTAATGGTTGTCGGAACAATGGTATCGACGACTTTAATCGGTTCTACTTTCTGTGCAACCATATTGTGCCCCGGATCTTCGGTGTTATGAGCCCAGGCCCAATCCTTGTTCATTAAACCTACGGGCACTCCGGGTTTGTATAAATCAGGAACGGCTAACCTCGCGTCATAACCTTCCCCGTCAAAAATAGTTGAATAAACAATGGGGCCTGTAGTAACATGCCTCATGTCATTGGAAGTTATCCATCCCCGACTGCCATCTGCATATACGATCTCCACCTGCATTCTTAATGAGGGGATTCCATACCAGCCGGGTGCAACCGAAACCAATATCGTATTGTTTTCTTCTGACAAATAATCGGTAACATCATAGGTCGAATAGTAAATACGTTTGGAATAGGTACTTTGAGCAGGATCCAGCACCTGATCGCCGACCTTCTTTTTATTTATCTGTATCTCGTAAAACCCCAACCCGGAGATGTAAGCCCGTGCCTGTTTTATTGGTTTATTTTTAGTGAATGTAGTTTTGAAATACAATACCCGCCCCGGAATGCCCGGTACATAAGCAATCCAATCGGATAGCCAATCCTCGGGCTTTAGCAATCCCATTTCGAAAAATGCAGGAGCCGACCATTCACTCTCTACCTTATTATTCGTCCAAACCTTGACTTTCCAATAATATCGTTGTCTGGAAGATAGTTCAGGTCCTTTGTAACTTATTCCTGTTGAGCTACCGGTATTTATTTTTCCACTGTCCCAGATGTTAGCATGATTTATGGAAAGCTCTTCCAGGGAATTGGAAACCATGATTTGATACGAAGTTTGTAAAAGTCCCCTCTGTCCCGATTCGATGCTCCAGCCTAACCGTGGGGATTGAACGTCCAACCCAATGGGATTGGTCGCATATTCGCAATTTAAACCAACCACTTTCAAATTTCCGCTTTCAGCATACGAAAAATGAAAGAAGACTATGCAATAGAATACACAATGAATAATTCTTTTTTTAATGATTTCCATGTTCACACCATTATTATTGTAAAAAAATTTCTTTTTAATCCTGACATGTTTCTTTTACAAAGTAGGGGCAATAAATCAGGATTTGCCGGCTGTTTTGTTCCAGACTTTGGTAATTATTGTCCAATATCGCAGAGTCACCGTTGTACTTTTTGGTCAGGATTTGTAGTATTCATCCAAAATCAGGTTCCCGCTTGCCTCTCGACTTTGCATTTTATATTTTAGATGAATTTTTCAAGCCGTATGCGTAAAATCCTGATCATTGCATTTGTTTTGGCCTGTTGTTATTGTTCCTGTGTAAAGACCGGATCAAAGAACGCAACCGATACTAACCGGGGACAGAAAGTGTCCTCACAGGTTTCCTATCTTAATATCCGTTCGTTTTGTCAGGATTCGCTTGGATATATGTGGATTGCCACCCTGCACGGATTGAACCGCTATAACGGATATGAATTCTCCCAATATTTTCATGATGCCACCGACTCGACATCTCTGGATAATGATTTGGTCTTCGCGTTACACCTCGATTCGTCACATCGCCTTTGGGTGGGAACATTAACAGGAACGAACCAATATGACTTCAAAAGCAACCGGTTTATACGATATAGCAATACCCCCAAGTATGGCGCAAATGTCTATTCTTTCTTTGAAGATCATATAGGAAATATCTGGGTAGCCACACACGCAGGCCCCGGGCTGATCGATACCTTAAGCCGGAAAGTTACATTCCCTTTCAAGGATCGTTGTATGGTTCGCTCATTTTGGGAAGATGATTCCCGGCGCTTATGGATGGGAACCAATCTCGGACTTGCTGAATGTAAAAATAACTCGTCATGGGAATATTATCCGGTGCCTGGAAACCGGCAGATTACCTCGGCCGTGTACATCGATCCGAATGGAATTTGGTGGTTAGGAACCAATGCAGGGCTGGTGTGCTTCGACCCTGTGTTGCGATCCTTTAAAAGTCTCCCTACCCGTTGCCTGGATGTTCCGGAGTTAAGTCAAACGCAGGTCAATTTTATCAGGGAAGTCAGCCGGTCAAAACTGTTAATTGGAACTGAATCCCAGGGACTTTTTCAATATGATATTCTATCGCAAACCATGCGACAGAATGAACCCTGGCGACTTAATAATTTTAACTCCAGCGAACTGCTCGATTGTTATGTCGACAGGCAGGAAAACGTGTGGATCGGATCGTACGATAAAGGTTTTACGGTTTGGAACAAGTCACTGGAATATTTTAATGAAGACCAGCAACTGAGCAACATGGTCAAAAACAAGTTCGTTACCCGAATTGTGGAAGACCAATACGGCAACTTATGGGTTGGAACCCGATATCATGGACTCTTCCACTATACGCCGTCGGGGAAAATAACGGTGTATAACAATTCGGAATTATTTAATGGGAACAACACGGCTATCGAATCGCTCTTCATTGATTCCAGTAACAGGATATGGATCGGTTTGGCCAAAGAGCTGATTGTAGGTTCGGTCTCAGCCGACGGACGCCTTCATATTCTTTCCCGGGAAAAAATAGAACAGGTTAGAATGATGAAAGAAGACAAATCCGGGAATTTGTGGATCGGCTCCTGGAACGGATTATTCAGAATGGAAAATAAAAAAGCGCCCTTCGGCAAGGTTCAAACCCTCTATCGGTCAAATGTTCCTGACATGTGCATCCTCGATTCGGGCGATCTGCTCTTTTCATCCTATGGGGAAGGCATTTTTCGGCTGGCAAAAGGAGATACGATACCCCAAATGGTAAAAGTATCAGGGAAAGCTGCCTCCATTGCGCAAGGATGTGTCACACTCTTTGAAGACTCACAAAACAGGATCTGGATGGGTAGTTACGGGAATGGGATGCTCTGCTGGTCAAAAGACCAATACCGTACGTTTACAAAGGATGAAGGACTTCCGAACAACAATGTATTATGTTTTCAGGAAGACCGGCATGGTAATATATGGATGAGCACTTCGAACGGAATATCGAATCTGAATATGGCCGACACTACCTTTACCAATTATTCATGCAGTGATGGTACATTAGGAAATCAATATCATGAAAAAGGAGGGCTGAAACATTCTGACGGGCGCATATTCTTCACTGGCAACCACGGACTTACATTTTTCAATCCGATGGTCGTTTTGCCTGACAAAAACCAACCGGTGGTACATCTGGAAGACCTGAAAATTCTGAACCGCAGTGTCCAACCCAAACCAGATGATCTGGCGCTCCCCAGGAGTATCGCTTATGTCAATACTATTACGCTCAATCACCGGCAATCCAATTTCTCCCTGGATTATACCGGCATCGATTTTATAGCGCCAGACAAACTAACCTATGCTTACAAACTGGATGGTTTTGACGAGAACTGGAATTATATGGGAAATTTCAGGAGAGCCACTTATTCAAACCTGCCTGCCGGCAAGTACACTTTTTTTGTCAAAGCCATCAACAGCAACGGAATCGAGAGTAAACAACCGGCCAGCATACAAATTACCATCAAACCAGCCCCGTGGTTTTCATGGCAGGCCTGGACTTTATACATTATGACTTTCATTTTGGGTTCCTATCTCTTGTTTCGCCTTATTTTTAAAATGAAAATGCATCGAAGATTACTGGATATGGAACACAGCGAACGCGAACGCGAACATGAAGTCTCGGAGATGAAAATGAATTTTTTCACCAACATTTCACATGAACTGCGAACTCCTCTGACATTAATTTCCGCTCCGCTCGAACAATTATCAGCTTCCGGTAATTTAAGCGACTCAAGTATGCAACTCTTAAATACCATTTCCAGAAATGTACAAAGCATGCTTCGTCTGATCAACCAACTGCTTGATTTCAGGAAAATGGAAAGCGGGATACTTTCGTTGCAGGTACAGGAAGAAGATATCATTCAACATCTTCGGAATATTCTGGATGTCTTTATATACCCTGCTGAAAAGAAACAAATCAAGATAACACTGGCCCCTCATGCACAAAATCTTGTTTTATGGGTTGATCCGGATAAACTGGAAAAAATACTGCACAACTTACTTTCCAATGCACTGAAGCATACTCCGGATAAAGGGTATGTCACGCTGATTACCAATAAACTGAGCAATGTCGAAGCATGTAAAAAATACCCCGGTTTGTCTGGGTCCTCGGACTATCCTTATCTTGAAATTATTGTTTCCGATTCAGGGTCTGGAATTCCGGAGGATAAACTTGGAGAATTGTTTGTCCGCTACCGCCGGATTAACGGGCCTTCCGGCACAAGGCCTGATTATGGTGGCAGTGGCATCGGATTACATTATACCAAGCGACTGGTAGAAGCACACTATGGATTGATTCGTGCCCAGATCCAACCGGAAGGTGGTATGGCTTTTTCGTTTATCCTTCCTCTCGAAGATATCTATACCGAAAATGATAAAATAATCACCTCCGATATTGTTGTAACAGATAACAGAAAAGAGCTTCATTCCGGTGAAAGGAATACTGAAACCCAAAAGCCATACACCATCCTGATTGCTGAGGATAATGCAGAACTTATGGATTTTATCCGAAACTTGCTGAACAGTCAATATAACCTGCTGGAAGCGCCGGATGGAACTAAAGCCTGGGAGCTGATCCAAAATGAATTGCCTGATTTAATTCTGAGTGATGTTTTAATGCCTGGAATATCAGGCTATCAGCTATGCTCACAGGTTAAACATCACCGGGAGCTTTGTCACATTCCTGTTATACTGCTTACTGCAAAAACGGCCATATTTGACCAGGTGGAAGGTCTTGAACAGGGAGCAGATGCCTATATTTGCAAACCCTTCCATGTCGATTACCTGCTGCTGACCATCAAAAACCTCTTTATGGCAAAGGACAGGCTTCGCCAGTACTATTCAACTCCCCAGACACAACTGCAGGAAGAGCCCTCAATGCCGGTAACGCTTAACCAATACGATCAGAAGATGATGAATAAACTGACCCTGATATTGGAACAAGAATTGTCAAACCCGGAATTGAATGTAGATTATATCGGGAGGGACCTGGGCTTTAGTCGCACCGGTTTTTACCGAAAAATAAAGGGACTGATGGATATGTCTCCCATTGATTTCCTGCGCACCTACCGGTTGAGAAAAGCCGCAGAAATGCTTCAGGAAGGTACATTGTCTCTTACTGAAATATCTGACAAGACCGGTTTTAGCTCCTATTCTTATTTCTCAAAATCATTTAAAAAACATTTTGGAGTGACCCCCAAGGAATACCTAAAGAATTCCAAATAAAGGATCAAATTGGGATCAAAAATGGGTATGGACATAAAAAAAGCCCTGATTTTCATCAAGGCTTTGTAGTAGCGGGGGCCAGACTCGAACTGACGGCCTTTGGGTTATGAGCCCAACGAGCTACCAACTGCTCCACCCCGCAATGTATCGTTTGATAATGTATCTTCGTTAGAACTTCGCTTTGCCGTCTTTATTTCTGCTTAGCGGGTGCAAATATAGACGATACTTTTAGATTTTCCTAATTCCGTCTAACTTTTTTTTACAATCCCGTTCATCCTCTCCGTTAAAAAGTATTAATAAACTGATTGTCGGATTTGTTTTATACAAAGTTCTACTAATTTTGTTGGTCGAAAATTCGGATAATGAACAGGAAAGAGTTACGGAAGAAGATATTTCAGATGCTGAAAGACCATTATCGGTTAATCATTTACAATGATTCAACGATCCAGACAGTCTGGAGCATCAAGCTGACCCCCATCAAGGTGCTGACCCTCGGCAGCCTGGGCGCGATTCTTCTGATTCTTTTCACTACCCTGATCATTGCCTATACTCCTTTGCGGGAAAACATTCCCGGTTACCCGAATGCCAAGGTCAGGCAACAAATCATCCGAAACTATGTACTGGTTGATTCGCTGGAAAATGAACTCAAGCAAAGAGACAATTACTTCGGAACCATTAAATCACTTTTTAAAGGAGAAGTTCCTTCAGAAGAAGCTTCCAATGCCGACACCTCGGTAAAAGTGTCGGTGGCAAAATTCAAGAACCTCAATGCTGATTCTATCTTTCAGGACAAATTACTGGAAGAAAAACTCAGCCTTTCGATCAGCCAAAACACCAAAAGGTTGCCCAGCATAGCCAACATTCACTTTTTCACTCCGCTTCATGGATTGATAACCAATAAGTTTAATCCAAAAACCGAACACCTGGCCGTTGATGTGGTCGGCAAACAAAATGCCCGCATCTCTTCTGTGCTCGACGGAACCGTTATTTTTTCGGGCTGGACAATGGAAACCGGGTATTCAATCTTTATTCAGCACGAGAACAATATCCTTTCGGCTTACAAGCACAACGCCGAACTGCTCAAGGCCGTGGGCGACAAGGTGAAAGCCGGCGATGTCATTGCTATCATGGGAAACAGCGGGGAGCTAACAACCGGGCCGCACCTTCATTTCGAACTCTGGCACAACGGAACAGCCCTCGATCCTGAAACTTACATTGATTTTTAAACCTGCTATGGAACGAGCTTTGAATAACGGATGTACTGATTTGCGAAACAATAAGTATCTGCAAGTTACATCCGAAAACTTAAAAACAACCGAATGAAACGAGTCATGAGAGACTACCTTACTCACAGGGATATGGCTTTAATGGCGAGTTCCATCTGGCAATTAAAAAACAAATTATAGACAGATGAAAAAGCGTATCGCCATACTGGGTTCTACCGGATCGATCGGAACTCAAACCCTTGATGTCATTTCTCAAAATCCCGGTCTCTTCGAAGTTGAAGTGCTGACCGCCAACAACAATATAAACCTGCTGATCGAACAGGCCAAACAGTTTCAGCCCAATGTGGTGGTTATTACAAACGCCAGTCATTACAACGACCTGAAAGAAGCCCTGAAAGATGAACCGGTAAAAGTATTTGCCGGAGAAGAAGCTTTGGCTCAGGTTGTGCAGATGGAAACTATTGATATGGTAGTGACAGCCATGGTCGGCTATTCGGGACTGATTCCAACCTGCAATGCCATCAAAGCAGGTAAGCACATCGCCCTGGCCAACAAGGAAACGCTGGTTGTTGCCGGTGAAATAATCAACCAACTGGCTATCGAGAATAAGGTAAATATCTTTCCGGTTGACTCGGAACATTCAGCCATCTTCCAATGCCTGGTTGGCGAATTCAATAATGAAGTCGAGAAAATTTACCTCACAGCCTCAGGTGGCCCGTTCAGGGGATATACCATGGAGCAATTGGCTCATGTAACCAAGGCCGATGCCCTGAAACATCCAAACTGGGACATGGGGGCAAAAATAACCATCGACTCGGCATCCCTGATGAACAAGGGGTTCGAAGTCATTGAAGCCAAGTGGCTGTTTGGACTAAAACCCGAGCAAATTGACGTGATCGTACACCCGCAAAGCATTATCCATTCCATAGTCCAGTTCCGCGACGGATCAATGAAAGCTCAAATGGGTCTGCCCGATATGAAATTGCCCATCCAATATGCTCTTAATTTCCCGGAAAGGCTACCTTCAAGCTTTAAACGCTTCAATTTCATGGACTACCCAAAACTGACATTCGAACAGCCAAATACAAAAAATTTTCGTAATCTTGCGCTTGCTTTCGATGCTCTGAATCAGGGAGGAAACATGCCTTGCATTTTAAATGCGGCCAACGAAGTAGTGGTTCAGGCTTTTCTGAACGACAAAATCAGCTTTCTTCAAATGCCTGAAATCATTGAACAGATTATGCTGAAAGCAAATTATATAAAGACCCCGGATTTGGAGGCATACATCCAAACCGATAAGGAAATCCGGGTCATGACATCAGCCCTGGTTAAAAAACTGACAACACAAAAGATATAAATAACCCAAATAGTAGATGGAAGTAGTATTGATAAAAGCTGCTCAACTGATTTTGAGCTTGTCCCTGTTAGTTATAATACACGAATTCGGACATTTCCTGTTTGCCCGTGCCTTCAAAACCCGGGTTGAGAAATTCTACCTGTTTTTCGATCCATGGTTTTCATTGTTCAAGGTAAAAAAAGGAGAAACCGAATACGGCGTAGGTTGGGTTCCCCTTGGCGGATACGTGAAAATTTCGGGCATGATCGACGAATCAATGGATACGGAAGCCATGAAATTACCACCCCAGCCTTACGAATTCAGGTCGAAAAAATCATGGCAACGTCTGTTGATCATGGTTGGCGGAGTGTTCATGAATTTTGTACTGGCATTCATTATATATACAGGCATCCTGTATGCCTGGGGTGAACAGTATCTGCCCACAGCCAACGTAAAATATGGTATTGAAGTGGACTCGGTGGGAATGAAAATCGGGTTCCAGAACGGCGATAAAATCCTTTCGGTGGCAAACATGCCGGTTGAAGATTTCCACAAAATTATCACAACAATCATCTTAGACAAAGCTTCGACCGTTCAGGTTGAACGTAACGGCGAAAAAGTGGACGTTGAAATCTCGGACGACGACCTGGCCCTCCTGCTTAAAAGCAAAGGAGTAATGTCGTTCCGCACTCCGTTCGACTATAAAATAGTCAAGTTCGCCAAAGATTCGCCCACCAAGGACGCCGGGTTGAGAATCGGCGACCAGATCGTTGGGATGAACAACCAGAAGTACGAATACAACGACCAGTTTAAACAGGCATTGAAAGAGAACATCGGGAAACAGGTCATACTGAACGTATTAAGAAACAACTCTCAGCTAAGCTTTTCAATTGTGGTTCCCGCATCCGGAATGCTGGGAATTCAACTGGAGCAAAACCTGAATAAGTTATTCGAATTCAAAACCATCAAATACGGGCTTTTTGAATCGATACCGGCCGGTATCAGTAAGGGAATCAGCACCATTAATGATTACCTGAAACAATTTAAACTGATTTTCTCGCCTAAAACAAAGGCCTACGAAAGTCTTGGCGGATTTATCGCTATTGGCAATATTTTCCCCGGGGCCTGGAGTTGGTATTCGTTCTGGAGTATGACCGCACTTCTTTCGATCATTCTGGGAGTGATGAACCTCTTGCCTATCCCGGCCCTCGACGGCGGACACGTTATTTTCCTGCTTTACGAAATGGTTACCGGGCGCAAACCTGGCGACAAATTCCTGGAATACGCCCAGATTACCGGAATGGTGTTTATTTTATCCCTTCTGCTGTATGCAAATGGGAACGATCTGTTTAAACTTCTGAAACATTACTTTTAAACATTTCAAATAGATATCCGACAGATATAAATTTTGTTACTTTTGCAAAAAAACCATTTAAACTTTAATAGTATGAACTTGTTAGTTATCGCTGGTGTTATTGGTGCTCAGGAATTGATAGTAATTTTGGTTGTTGTTGTACTGTTATTCGGTGGAACCAAGATTCCTGAATTAATGAAAGGTTTGGGTAAAGGAATTAAGGAATTCAAAGAAGCTTCAAAACCTGATGAAGAACCTAAAAAAGACGCTGAAAAGCTTCAAAAGTAAACGGTTTTTATCTGATCTGACTTTTTACAGCTACCTGACACAGGTTCATTTTGCTACATTTCTCGTTAGTCCGCAAAATATAGGTTGAAACCAACCGAATCTGAATGTGGTACCAAATAAGATAAGTTCATTTATTAACCCTATAAAAAAGCCCGGTGAAGAGATAATCCTCACCGGGCTTTTTGCTTCCGCAAGCTTACCTGCTAGAAGAAATCTTCCGAATTATCCAGGCTTTGCTCAATACTTTCAGGATCATCGCAATTGATGTTCACCGAGAAGCTGATCGGACATTCGAATTGGGTATTGTCGCGGTAAGGAAGGCTGCGGTCGGCATAAACCTTACGCATGTAATATCCCCAGATCGGGAGCGCCATGCTTGCCCCTTGTCCCGATTGCATATCTTCAAAGTGGATGCTTCGGACTTCTCCCCCAGTCCATACTCCATTCACCAATTGAGGCGTAAGGCCAATAAACCAACCATCCGAATGGTTTTGCGTTGTCCCGGTTTTGCCGGCAATCTGACCTCTAAAACCTCCATATTCAGGTTTCCAGCGCAAACGGTTCCCCGATCCGGCATCAACAACCCCTCGCATCAGGTCAATCATCAGGTAAGCGGTCTGCTCATCAATGGCATCATGTTTTTCAGGCCTGAAAGTCGAAATCACGTTTCCATGCCTGTCTTCGATACGAGTCACAAATATAGGCTGGGTGAAAACACCTTTATTGGCAAAGGTTCCGTAAGCTCCAACCATTTCATACAAGGTAATATCTGAGGTTCCCAAAAACATGGAAGGCACCGGATCAATCGGACTGTACACGCCCATCTTTTTCATCACATCGACAACCGATTGCGGATTAAACTGTTTCATGATCCAGGCCGAAACCTGATTAACCGAGTGGGCCAACCCCCATTTCAAGGTCACCATTTTATCATCGAACTTGGTAGGCGACGAATTCTTGGTTTCCCAGATTGAGCCATCGGGCAAAATAAACTGTTGTTTCACGTTGGGTACTTTGCTGCACGGCGACATCCCGTTCTGCATGGCAAGTGTGTACAAAAACGGTTTCACCGTCGAGCCAACCTGCCTTTTTCCTGCCTTGACCATATCGTACATAAAATGCCGGTAATCGGGGCCTCCCACATAAGCTTTCACATAGCCGGTTTTGATTTCCATCGACATGAACGAAGATCGGAAAACACCAAGGTAATATTTAATCGAGTCGAGCGGCGACATGAGCGTATCCCGGTCGCCTTTGTACGAAAACACCGTCATCTCCACCGGATGATCGAATATCCGTTTGATTTCGTCCCACGATTTGCCGCTTTGTTTGGCCAGACGGTAACGCTCGGTTTGTTTGATCGTCTGTTCAAATATTGCCTGTGCTTCTTCGTTCGACAGGTCATTCGAGAAAGGCCGGTTCTTCAGGTAGCGCAAATGTTTGGAAAACGAAGGCTGAAGATTCTCTTTCAGGTGCTTGGTCAAAGCGTCCTCGGCGTACCGTTGCATCCGCGAATCGATGGTGGTATGAATCCTGATCCCGTCGCGATATAAATTATAGGATGTTCCATCGGTTTTTTTATTCTTGTGACACCAACCATACAGCGGGTTGGTCGCCCACTCAACCGAATCTTCACGGTACTTCTGCATTTGCCATGACCGGTAATCCGACCGTTTGGGTTTTTCGGCATTCAAGGTCAGGCGCAAATATTCCCGGAAATAAGGAGCCGGACCGGTTTTAAAATCAACTTTATGGTAGTCGAGCCCAAGCGGAAGTGCCTGTAACGAATCACGTACCGATTTGGTAATATACCCGTACTTTTCCATCTGGTCAAGCACCACATTGCGGCGCCTAAGAGTCAATTCGGGTCGCCGGACCGGATTGTAAAGCGACGAATTTTTGGCCATTCCAACCAGCATGGCAGCCTGTTCAAGCCGCAATTGATCCGGTGTAGTGTTGAAATAAATAGCGGCAGCCGATTTAATTCCGACGGCCAGGTTTAAAAAGTCGTACTTGTTCAGGTACATGGTCAGGATTTCTTCTTTGGTATAACTCTTTTCGAGTTTGACCGCGATAACCCACTCCTTGAATTTTCGGAAAATAAGTTCAAGCTTATTGTCTATATTCTCTCTCGGGAAAAGCATTTTGGCCAGTTGCTGGCTGATGGTACTTCCTCCTCCCGAATTCGAATCTGCAGTCAGGATTCCTTTAAAGACCCGGACCAGCCCCCGCAAATCAACTCCCGAATGTTTGAAGAACCTCACATCCTCGGTAGCTACCAGGGCCTTCAGCAAGTCGGGGCTAAATTCCTCGTAACTCACGTAGCTCCGGTTTTCCTTGAAATACTTGCCAAGCACCACACCGTCATCCGAAACAACTTCCGAAGCAAGTAGACTCTCCGGATTTTCAAGATCTTCGAAGGTAGGCATGAATCCGAGCCAGCCCTGGGCGATCATGAAAAACATCAGAAAAACAGCAACAACACCCGCGGCATACACATACCAGAATATCCGGATGTATTTTTTATATACAGAAACATCCTTGTCCATTTCGGCAAAAATTTCGTTTTAAGCCTGCAAAGATAATGAAACCCATCTGAAAACCATTTGCCTGAATTCAAAGCGATAAACATGCCTGGATACCCTCCCAAATGCCAGATGTTCCAAAGATTGAAGTATTGACAGCCTGACAATACAAAACCCAATAAATAAATCAATTAAGGACAAAACAAAAATCAGATTTCACCCAAAGTCAGAGACTCCAAACACCGCATTTTCATTCGGTTTTATGATGTTAAACCGAAATAAATTCATCATTTTCAAACAAATATGATTTAAAAATTTATCGGATTAAATTTTGAACTTAGCGTTTCCTTTTCTTTAATTTGCACAAAATTTTGAACTCCGTACGAAAAACAGACCGATATATGCACGAAAACCTGGTTATTGTTGAGTCACCTGCCAAGGCTAAAACGATAGAAAAATTTCTGGGAAAAGACTTTTTTGTCACCTCCAGCATGGGACACATCCGGGATCTGGAAAAAAAAGATTTTGGAATTGACATTCAGAACAACTTCACTCCCAAATACGAGATTTCCGCCGACAAGAAAAAACTGGTTGCCGAACTTAAAAAACTGGCAAAAGAATCGACCACGATTTGGCTCGCATCCGACGAGGACCGCGAGGGAGAAGCCATCTCATGGCACCTGATGGAAACGCTCAAACTGGATCCTCAACGGACAAAACGAATTGTATTTCACGAAATTACCAAAGATGCAATCCTGAAAGCCGTACAGAATCCACGCCCGCTCGACATCAACCTGGTAAATGCCCAACAGGCCCGCCGGGTTCTCGACCGTATTGTGGGGTTTGAAGTTTCGCCGGTTTTGTGGAAGAAAGTAAAACCATCGCTTTCAGCCGGGAGGGTTCAGTCGGTTGCTGTCCGCCTGATTGTTGAACGCGAACGCGAAATCATCAATTTTACTTCAACCTCGGCTTTTAGAATTACAGCCAGTTTCCTGGTCCCTGATAAGGACGGAAAAATTGCCGAACTAAAAGCCGAACTGAACCGCAGGTTCGATACCAAAGAAGAAGCTTATGCCTTCCTCGAAAAATGCAAAAACGCTGAATTTCAGATAAGCGATGTGGTTAAAAAACCAGGGAAACGCTCACCGGCGCCACCGTTCACCACATCCACCCTTCAACAGGAAGCCAGCCGCAAGCTGGGTTATTCGGTTAGCCAAACCATGAGCATTGCCCAAAAATTGTACGAATCGGGAAAGATCACCTACATGCGTACCGACTCGGTTAACCTTTCGGGATTGGCAATCAACACGGCAAAGCAAGTAATACTGAATGCCCTGGGCGAAAAATATCATCAGGTGCGCCAATACAAAACCAAGACCAAAGGCGCACAGGAAGCTCACGAAGCCATCCGCCCGGCATATCTCGACCAGGAAGAAATTTCAGGAACCAATCAGGAGAAGAAATTATACGAACTGATCTGGAAACGAACCATCGCTTCGCAAATGAGCGACGCTGAACTTGAAAGAACCACTGTTACCATTGATATATCAAATTCGCCGGAGAAATTCGTGGCTACCGGAGAAGTGCTAATTTTTGACGGTTTCCTCCGTGTTTATATCGAATCGGTCGACGATGAAGATCAAAACGGAGGATCAAAAGGGTTGCTGCCACCTTTGAGCGCCAAACAAATTCTTCGGTGGGATAAAATACAGGCCACTGAACGCTTTACCCAAAAGCCAGCGCGTTATACGGAAGCCAGCCTGGTGAAAAAACTCGAAGAACAAGGCATCGGACGCCCATCGACCTACGCCCCGATCATCACTACGGTGCAAAACCGCGGCTATGTGGTAAAAGAAGACCGCGAAGGAATTGAACGCCAATATACTGACCTCATCCTTTCAGGACAAAAAATCGCCGAAAAGATAAAGACAGAAATTACCGGTGCCGAAAAGTCAAAACTTTTTCCAACCGATATCGGCATGGTGGTTAACGACTTTCTGGTCAAGTATTTCGACCTGATCATGGACTATAACTTTACAGCCAAAGTCGAAAAGGAATTTGACGAAATCGCCGAAGGCGCCATCGTATGGAACGACATGATCCGGAGTTTTTACGATCCTTTCCATTCGAAAGTGGAAAGTGCCCTGAACGAAGCCGAACGTACCAACGGGGTCAGATCATTAGGTATTGATCCAAACACCGGTAAAGAATTATCAGTTAAAATCGGACGTTTTGGTCCCTTGGCCCAATTGGGTGAAGCTACCGAAGAAGGTGAAAAACCTCAGTTTGCCAGTTTGCGGCCCGGGCAACACCTCGAAACGATTACCTTAGAAGAGGCCCTTGAATTATTCAAGCTGCCACGGACTCTTGGAGAGTTCGAAGGAAAAACAGTGACAGTGGCTATTGGCCGCTTTGGCCCTTATGTCCGTCACGACAGTAAATTTATCTCGCTTGAGAAAAACGTCGACGACCCGTATTCCATCGATCTGGAAAGAGCAATTGTACTGATTGAAGCCAAAAGGGAAAAAGATCTGAATGCAATCATCAAAA
Source organism: uncultured Odoribacter sp. (assembly GCA_964488805.1). GTDB lineage: Bacteria > Bacteroidota > Bacteroidia > Bacteroidales > Prolixibacteraceae > Aquipluma. Next base: position 59,475 of record CAZAVU010000003.1, read on the forward strand.
TATTTGAGGAAAACCCGGAAATCAGAATCCTGAACGGAAGATGGGGCCCTTACATTTCATTCAAAAAGAACAATTACAAGATTCCCAAAAGCACGGATGCCTCAAAACTATCGTTCGACGATTGTATGAAGCTGATTGAGAAGGAACAACCAGCTAAGAAATCAAGGAAAAAATAAATTTAAATGGGCAGACATATTTTTTGTTTGCCCATTTTAGATAAAAACGTATTTTCAACTCCCGATAAAAAGTAGGTGATGAATTTGCATGATTATTTTGTTCCTGTTGATTTCGAAAAAGTTGAGTGGGCTGAGTGGGCCAACAAAAAGCACACGCTTGGCGCCCTGCTGCAAAAAAATCAGGATAAACTGAAACCCGAGAAAGCCGACCTGGTTATCATCGGGGTCGGAGAAGACCGAAATTCGATAGAAAAAGGAGCAGCCCAAGCACCTGACGAAATCAGGAAACATTTATATAATCTGAACCGCATTGCACCTCGCCTGAAAGCGCTGGATCTTGGCAATCTGATTATTGGTAAGACCGTTAACGATTCGTATTTTGCATTGCGCGACATTTGTGAGCACATCCTTGAAAACCACCAGACCCTGATTGTGCTGGGAGGAAGCCAGGACCTGACCTTTGGCCTGACCAAAGCATTCAGCGGAAGGCTGTTCAATATGACAACCGTCGATCCCAAACTTGATTTCAGGAAAGGAACAAAAAACATAAATTCAGAAAATTACCTGAGCCTGATTTTCGAGAAGCAAAAAAATCTTTATTCGCACACTACCCTTGCCTTCCAGAACTATCTGGTTGACGCAACCGATATCGATCTTTACAACAGCTATCATTGGGAGGTAAAAAGGCTCGGACAAATCAGGTATGATCTGACTTCGGTAGAACCGATCCTGCGCGACACCCATGTTTTCAGCTTCGACCTGAATGCCTTGCGTTACATGGATGCCCCCGGACAGTCATTGGGTTCAGCCAACGGATTGTATTCAGAAGAAGCCTGCCAGATTGCCCGATATGCCGGAACCAGTGACGAGCTAAAAATTGCAGGCTTTTTTAACCTGATTCCGGAGAAAGACACAACCGGCAATTCAGCCAACCTGATGGCACAGATTGTATGGCATTTCATCGAAGGCTTTTCGAGCCGCAAGCCGGAAGACCCTTCTGAAGATTCGGAAGATTTCAACCAGTTTATGGTTGATATGTCCGACATCAATATGACGCTGGTGTTTTTCCAGAGTAGGGTCACCGGGCGCTGGTGGATGGAAATTTCGGATTTTGAGGACCGCAAAAGCGGATGTATGTATATAATACCCTGCGATGAAGACGATTACAAAAAAGCATCACACGGCGACATCCCCGACAGGTGGTGGAAAAACATACGCAAAATGTATAAAAGACAAAATAAATAATGTAAACCTGCGTTCATTGACTTTAGAAGTAACCGTTTGTTTGGTACAATAAACATTTTTTCATTATTTTACTGCATGATAATTGGGCGAAATGGTTCGCAACAGGGTTTTTATGAAAAAAATATTTTGCTTTTTATTTTTATATATAATAGCTATCTTAGCCGCAATTGCCCAACAAGATCCGCAGTTCACTTTTAACAGGTTAACGCAATTAACTGTAAATCCGGGATTCGCAGGAACAAGTGGGGAAGTAAACGGCACAATATTAAATCGTTACCAATGGGTAGGCATTGAAGGCGCCCCAAAAACAATGGTGTTCAGCGCAGATGCGGCAACCAATGTTTTTGGTTTAAATAGTGGGATCGGATTTAATGTCGTAAGTGACGAATTGGGTTTTCAAAAGAATATTGCGGTTAGCATTGACTATGCGTACCGAAAAAAAACAGTACTGGGAGATTTAGGAATAGGCACAAGTCTGGGCTTTTATAACATGTCGGTTAACGGAGCCGGACGTTGGTACTTCCCCCAAGGAGAGCAATGGTATCCCTCCGATGGAGGAATACCTCAGTCAGAAGCCAGTCAACTGGCCGTAGACATCGGACTGGGGGCTTATTTAAAATCGACCGATTATTATATCGGGGCTTCGGTGACACATTTAAACCAGCCCTCGATAATGCTTGGAGATGAAGTACGTACGTATCTGGCACGTCACTATTATCTTTCAGCAGGTTACAATATCGGACTGAGTAATCCGTTATTTGAAATACAGCCATCGGTTTATTTTAAAACCGATATGGTTGTTTACCAGGCTGATATTTCGGCAGATCTGGTTTACAAAAAGCGGTTCTCTGCCGGATTAAGCTACCGGATTGACGATGCTGTTTGTGTTCTTCTGGGCGTTGAAATGAATAACGGATTACGAATCGGATATGCCTACGATATAACAACATCAGCGTTGTCGCGTTATTCAGGAGGTTCACATGAAATCTACCTGAATTACAGCATCGATCTGGGCAAGAATAGGAATAAGAAATACAAGAGTGTAAGATACTTATAAACGTAAATATCGGAAGCAACATATAGCTGTACTATGAAAAAACATTTTTCTATTGGGTTAGTTATTTTGGCCGTTGTTACCCTTACCAGTTGTAACAAGTCAGGCAACGGAGAGCTAACGGGAGTTAAAGGAAGAGGAAAATGGTTTGAGCCAACTCCTTACGGAATGCAATTTGTTCACAGGGGTTCTTTCAACCTGGGGCCTAATGATCAGGATGTCACCGCATCGAATACCCCAACAAAAACCGTTTCGGTGGATGCCTTCTGGATGGATGACACCGAAATTACCAACAACGAATACCGGCAATTTGTCCAGTGGGTCAGAGATTCCATCGCCCGTACCTTATTGTCGGAACAGTTCCCCGAATTCATGACCAGCGAAGACCGAAAAGGGAACCCCATCGATCCTCCACGGATTAACTGGAGAGAAAAACTCGAATGGAACAATCCAGACTATACGGAAGCCCTCGAACCCATGTATATTCCTGAGAACGAACGTTTCTTCAAAAAGAAAGAAATCGATGCCCGCAAGTTGACCTACAAGTATTACTGGATCGACCTGAAACAGGCTGCCCGACGGGTAAACATGTACAACTATAAAACACAAAGCTATACCGGTTCCGTTGTTAATGCCAAAGGTGAAGAAGAAGCTGTTCAAAACCGTTCATCGTTTATTATGGGTGGTGATCCGGTAAATATTTATCCCGACACATTGTGCTGGATCAGAGATTTCACTTTCTCATACAACGAACCATGGGCAACCCGTTACTTCTGGCACCCCGGATTTGACGATTATCCTGTTGTCGGGGTAACCTGGGATCAAGCCAAAGCGTTCTGCCATTGGAGAACCAAATTGCACAACGATTTCCTTTCTGGCCGTGGCGATGCTACCCTTCAGGATTACCGCTTACCCACCGAAATTGAATGGGAATATGCTGCACGCGGAGACCGCCAGCTTTCTATGTATCCATGGGGCGGATATTATACCCGCGAACAAGACGGGGTCTTTCTGGCCAACTTCAAACCGTTGAGAGGCAATTACGTGGAAGACGGGGGAATGGCAACCATGAAAGTGGGTAGTTATGATCCCAATGATTTTGGACTTTATGACATGTCAGGGAACGTGGCCGAATGGACAAGGACAGCATACGATGAATCGGCTTACATGTACATCAACGACTTCAACCCGAACTTTGAATACAACGCAAGACCCGAAGATGCTCCGGCAATGAAACGAAAAGTTATCCGCGGAGGTTCGTGGAAAGATATATCCACCTTCCTTCAGGTTTCAACCCGGAGTTTCGAATACCAGGACACAACCAAGTCATACATTGGATTCCGCTGTGTACGGTCTTCATTTGGAAATGAATTTTAATTACTGTTTAATTCTGATCACATGAATATTGGTGAAATAATTAAGTCGAAAAGGTGGAAGGTACTGATGGGTTATGTATATGGATGGGGCGCATCACTGGTACTTATTGGAGCCTTATTTAAACTGCAGCACTGGAACCATTCCGGAATTATGCTGACCATCGGTTTGATGACCGAAGCTTTTATTTTCTTCATCTCGGCTTTTGAACCTCCGTTGGAACAACCCGACTGGACAAGAGTATATCCTGAGCTACTTGACGATTACGAATTACAGGAGACTGAAGAAGTTAAAACGAATGGGAAAAACGGGATAGAAGCCCTGCTCGGCAGTACGAACATCACTCCGGAGCTGCTCTCAAAAATTGGGAAAAGCCTGGTCGATTTATCCAATACCGCATCCGGGATCAGCGATATTTCAACAGCCACTCTGGCTACCGACGTATATGTACGTAACCTGAATACGGCTTCCGAAGCAATGATGGCATTTTCTGATACCAATGCCCAGGCCAATACCACGTTGAATAACTCGATTGGTGAGTTGGTCAATACTTACAGCAACACGGCTCATAAAATATCGGAAACCGGTGAAGGCATGTTGGCACGGCTCAACGAATCGAGTCTGAGTTTCACCAAGCAGATTGATGAATCAGGGAGTAAACTGGTCGAATCGTATCAAAGGCTTTCCGGATCAATCGAGAAAGGGTTTAAAGAACTCGAAACAAGCTCCTCAAGCTATGGTGAAAATCTTCAAAAACTTAACCGGAACATCGAATCACTGAATACCACCTACGAAAAACAACTAAAAGGTACAAGTGAACAGCTTCACGCTTCAACCAGGTTCTTTGAAGATCTGAATCAAATGAACCAGGTTATTGCCTCTTCAGTTCAGGAGATGAAGAAATACAAGGAAAATGCGGAAAAATTGAACGCACACCTGGAAGCACTGAACTCAGTTTACGGAAACATGCTGGGTGCCATGAATTATAAAAAGAAGTAATCTCTAACTGAGCAAACTATGTCGAGTAAAAATTGCCCGGAATCCACGAGGCAAAAAATGATTAATATGATGTATCTGGTGCTGACGGCTATGCTGGCACTAAACGTAGCATCTGAAGTCCTTGAGTCATTTCGGATTGTGGACAACAGTTTGACCCAGACACTCAATAACGTTAATCGGAAAAACCAACAAATTTACGATGCCTTTTATGCGGCGGATAAAGAAAATCACGAGAAGGTTGGAGAATGGAAAAACAAAGCCGATCAGGTCAGACAAAAAACAACGGAAATAATCACCAGAATCAAGGATCTGAAAGAAAAAATGGTGCTGGCTTCTGGGGGTATTCCGCTTAAAAGTGAAGAAGGCGGGGGCATTCTGCAGGCAAATACTCCGTTTATCGTTAACGGCAAGGGCGACACCATCATCGTGAAAAGGGAAGATGACCTGAATACCCCTTCTGAAATAATGATCCAGCAAAAAAATGCAAAAGAACTTAAAGACGATATCAACCAATACTGCAACTTTCTGGCCTCTTTCCTGGAAGAAGGTTCTCCTTTACGCGAAAATATCATCAAGCAACTCGATACGCCAGATCCCAAAATTGACCTGAGCGAAGGTGGTGAAAAAAAGACCTGGGAAAGCTTGCACTTCGAAAGCAAACCATTGATTGCAGTAATCACGTTACTTTCCAAAATTCAAATCGATATCCAGAACGCCGAAACCAATATCATTTCAACCCTTTTCAGCCAGATCGACGCTGCTTCGTTTAAATTCAACAAGCTGGGTGCCAGGATCCTGCCGAAATCAACGTATATTTTTGAAGGCGATCAGTTTGAAGCAGAAATCTTCCTGGCTGCTGAAGATACCACCCAGGAACCCGAAATTTATGTTGGAAACACAAGGCTGACTTTACGCGATGGAAAAGGAACTTACCGAGTGCCTGCAAAAGAAGTCGGTACATTTAAATGGGGCGGGTTAATCAAGTACAAAACTCCGGAAGGAAGCATCAACAGCTATCCGTTTCAGGGTGAGTACCAGGTCGGACGTCCAAGTGTGACCATCTCGCCAACCAAGATGAATGTGCTTTATATGGGAATTCCCAACCCAATAAAAGTTTCAGTCCCTGGCGTTGCTTCCGCCAACCTGGATGTATCGGTTTCAAACGGACGCATTGAAAAAAGCGGAGAAGATTATTTCGTTTTCCCGTCCAAATTGGATGTGATGGGTAAAAACACCTCCATCTCGGTTATTGCCAAAATGAACGGGGAAAATCGTCCGATGGGAGCCATGACATTCAGGGTCAAAGAAGTGCCAACACCGGTCGCAACCATCGGTGGAAAAAACGGAGGGAACCTAAAAAAAGAAGAACTTCTGGCTGAAGACGGGATCTTTGCCGAATTGAAAGATTTCGACTTTGACCTCAAGTTCAGGGTCACCCAATTTGACGTGACATTTTCGGGATCAACCGGATATGTAAAAACATATAACTCGACCAGCAACAAGTTTACATCTGACCAAAAGGGCCAGTTTAACAAGCTGACTCCTGGCAGTTTAATTTATATCGATAACATTATGGCGAAAGGCGACGATGGCACAAACCGTCAGTTAGCCCCAATCAGTTTTAAAATAAGATAGTCATGAAGAAGGTTTTAGTATTCTTTGGAATATTGGCGATTTTGGTTGGAGCAACCAAACAGGAAGCCAAAGCACAAATTATTGATGGCGTGTATAAACGGGAAGACCTTTCCAAACGCAAGCCAACTCCACTGCCCTATGTGCGAGAAGCTGATGTGATGTGGAAAAAGAGAGTCTGGCGCATCATCGACCTTCGCGAAAAAATGAACCAACCGTTGTATTTCCCTACCAAAGAAACAGAGGGACGGTTCAGCCTGGTAAACCTTTTGCTTGAAGGAATCAAAAACAACAAGTTACCTGCCTACGACGCCAAAAACGACGACGAATTCAAGGTCCCGATGACTTATGAACAAGTAAAAGAAGCTTTTGGAGCGACAACCCGCACAAAAAAGGTCCGAAATATTGACACCGGGGAATTGGTCGATAAACAAGTCGCAGGTGAAATTCGTTCCGAAGAAGTGAAACAATTCATGGTCAAGGAAGAATGGTATTTCGACAAACAGACTTCGACCATGAATGTCAGGATAATCGGAATCTGCCCTATTCAGGAATTTTACCGCGATGATGATGCCAACCAGGAAAACGTGCAGCGCCGCCAGGTATTCTGGATTTATTATCCCGAAGCCCGCGAGATTCTTGCAGCCAATGAAGTGGTCAACCCTCAGAATTCGGCACGCAATCCCTCCTTCGACGATGTATTCCTGAAACGCCAATTCAATTCATACATTGTAAAAGAAGAAAACGTATACAACAACCGCGACATCAGCAATTACCTGAGCGGCAAAGATGCCATGCTCGAAAGCAAACGGATCGAAAATTCAATTTTTGATTACGAGCAAAACCTTTGGGAATATTAGTTTCCGACAACATAAGTTAAAGCCTTATGGGATCTTCCTGATAAGGCTTTTTTTTTGAAAGATGCACATTCAGGACAATAGAAACCTTATCCGGTAGTTATTCTGAAAAGGGGTCGTTGGTTACCGTATTTAGAAATTATGCACAAGATTCTGCTCATAAGTTTGTTCGCTTCCATTCTGCTCAGTTCCTGCGACAGGGATTGGGTTAGCCAGCTTACAAGCGCGCAGGACAGAAAACCCTATTTCGAACCAATCCCTTATGGCATGAAGTTCATCAAACAAGGAAGCATAAACATCGGCCCTTCTGAAGAACAAACCGACCTTGCGAGCACTCCTGTTAAAACCGTGTCGGTGCCCTCGTTCTGGATGGACGACACCGAAATTACCAACAACGAGTACCGCCAATTTGTATTCTGGGTCAGAGATTCCATCGCCCGGCAGTCTTTATCCGAAAGCATCCCCGAATTCCTGATTTCAGAAGGAAAAAAAGGAGCGATCCTGGAGAACCCGCGATTGAACTGGCTCGAACCCATCGAGTGGAAAAACCCCGATTATCAGACAGCCCTCGAAGGAATGTTCATTCCTGAAAATGAACGTTTTTTCGGAAAGAAGGAAATCGACACCCGGAAACTTATTTACGAATACTACTGGATTGATTACCGCCAGGCAGCCAAACGGGCAAACAGCTACAATTTCAAAACGCAAAGCTACGGCGGAACAGTTGTTGATGCCTCAGGAAAAGAAAGCCCGATACAAAACCGGTCCTCATTCCTCATGCGTGAATCGACACCAGTTTACCCCGATACGCTTGTATGGATGCGTGACTACACGTTTTCCTACAACGAACCACTGACAAAGAAATATTTCTCGCATGTGGCCTACGACGATTACCCGGTGGTGGGTGTAAGCTGGGAGCAAGCCAAAGCTTTCTGCCACTGGCGCACCAAACAGTTGAATACCTTTCAGGAAATGCTTAATAATCCGGGAGTCATGGACTATCGGTTGCCTTCGGAAGTTGAATGGGAATATGCTGCCCGCGGCGGCCACCAAATGACAATTTACCCCTGGGGCAGTTATTACACCCGCGATCAGGAAGGAAACTACCTGGCCAACTTCAAACCCATGAGAGGAAATTACACGGCCGACAACCAAAACAACACCACGACCCAAAAAGTGGCCAACTACCTGGCCAACTCGTACGGATTGTACGACATGGCCGGAAATGTGGCCGAATGGACTTCAAACGCTTACGACGAAGCGGGCTACGAACTGATGAACGATTTCAGCCCCGATTTCCAGTACAACGCCAGGCCGGATGATGCTCCAGCCATGAAACGGAAAGTAATTCGGGGAGGATCGTGGAAAGACATCGCCTACTACATTCAGGTGTCGACCCGGAGTTTTGAATACCAGGATTCGGCCAAATCGTATATCGGGTTTAGGTGCGTACGCAGCACTTTCAAACCCAAATATTACGAATAGCCTTCCCGCAAAAAAGGGGACTCTTTCGAAATCCCCTTATATTATCAGCTTCATTTTTTCGGTTAAACGTAATGCTCTCCTTTATTCATTCTCACATCGTTCACAAACTGACGAATTTGTTGCTCATCTTCCTTCCGGCAAACCAGAAGTGTGCCTTCCGATTCAACAACAATATATCCTTCCAGCCCTTGGAGCACAACCAGTTTTTCGCGTGGCATATTCACAATGCAGTTGTTCGAATGATAAAGCATCACATTATCCCCGGAAACTACGTTCCCACGGCTGTCTTTATTTAAATTCTCATAGAGAGAACCCCAGGTTCCCAGATCGCTCCAGCCAAAGTCGGAACACAGTACATAAACATTGGCGGCCTTTTCCATGATCCCGTAATCAATCGAAATATTCTGGCATTCCGAATAAGTTTTGTTCAGAAACGGAACCTCGTCGGATGTTCCATACAGTTTATGTCCTTTTTTAAACAACTCGGAAACCGAACTCAAATGGGTTTCGAAGGCATTCAGAATCGACTTGAGCGACCAAAGGAAAATCCCTGAATTCCAGAAGAATTCTCCACTTTCCAAAAAGATCTTTGCCAGTTCGATATCCGGTTTTTCGGTGAATGTCTTTACTTTATGCAGGTTCTCAATCGAACCAACCGGATTGGAGCTTTCGATCTGAATATAGCCATAACCGGTTTCGGGCCTGTTTGGAGTGATGCCAAGAGTCAGCAAGGCATCGTTGTTCCGGGTAAAATCCAGTCCTTTTCTGATAATCTCCAGAAACGCATCTTCGTACAGGATAAGATGATCGGAAGGAGCTACAATGATGTTTGCATCGGGGTTAATTGTTTGTATCTTATAGCAGGCATAAGCCACGCAGGGCGCGGTATTACGGCGCAACGGTTCAAGAAGCACCTGACTTTCTTTTAGTTCAGGCAATTGTTTCAGGACAAGTTTTTTGTAATCAACACTCGTCACCACATAGAAATTTTCAGTCGGACAGACTTTCTTCAGGCGATCGAAGGTTTGTTGGATAAGAGTACGACCGGTTCCCAGAATATCGAGAAATTGCTTGGGCATACTACTTCTGCTCATCGGCCAAAACCGGCTGCCAACGCCGCCTGCCATGATTACACAAAATGTGTTGTTCATTTTTTTCAACTATTTTACAGTGAATATGTTACCAGATTTAGAACAAGTTTCGAACAACCGACAACAATTGTTTCGAAGGGGTTCCAAATCTTTTATCAAGATAATGAGTTTAAAATTAAAACACACAGAGAAATGTCTGTTTTTGGAATATTTGTACCTTTAGACACGCCTAACGCTTATGCCTGCCGGGATCTCTGCTTCATTAAAGCATTGACCTTAAATTTATTATTAAGAAACTAAACAAGGAATAAATACACTGCGAATGACTATTTTCTATCAAGCAGGGAGATACTTCGAATTGTTAACCAAGGTTTTTAGCAAGCCGGAAAGGCATAGCTTGTATATCAGGCAAACCTTTAATGAAATTGAATCGCTGGGTGTGAAATCAGTGGGCATTGTGATCGTTATCTCCCTTTTCATGGGTGGTATCATCACCCTGCAAGTGGCCTATAACATGACCAATCCCTTTTTGCCGACCTACCTGATCGGCCTGGGAAACCGCGACACGCTGATCCTGGAGTTCTCGTCAACCGTACTGGCTTTAATCATGGCCGGCAAAATCGGGTCGAACATCACTTCCGAAATTGGCAGCATGAAAGTAACCGAACAGATCGACTCGCTCGAAATCATGGGGGTAAACTCGGCCAGCTATCTCATTCTGCCCAAGATCATTGCGGTAGTCTTAATGTTTCCGTTGCTGTATATCTTGAGCGTCTTCTTTGGACTAATTGGCGGAATGATTGTTGGTCCGGCCGTTGGAGCGGTCACGGTTACCGATTACCTGAACGGTATCCAGTATTCATTTAATCCTTACTATGTCACTTATTCGCTCATCAAGTGTCTCTTTTTCGGATTCCTGATCTCCTCGATATCTTCCTTTTTCGGCTACACCGTTGAGGGCGGCGCGTTGGAAGTCGGCTCGGCTAGTACAAAGGCAGTAGTAAATACCAACATCATGATCCTGATCTGGGACTTGATCCTCACTCAATTGCTGATATAGATGATCGAAATTAAAAACATATACAAGTCGTTCGAACACAAAGATGTCCTGAAGAACATCTCGAAAGTGTTCAACAAAGGCGAAACCAACCTGATTATCGGGCGAAGCGGATCGGGAAAAACCGTTCTGCTGAAAGCGATTGTAGGTTTGCACGAAGTGGACAGCGGACAAATTCTTTACGACAACCGCGATTTTACCACCATGAGCCCCAAACTAAGGAAACATCTGAGGCAGGAAATGGGCATGGTTTTCCAGGGAGGAGCGCTCTTTGATTCGCTAACGGTTGAAGAAAATGTCAGGTTCCCGCTCGATATGTTTTCAAATATGACCATGGGCGAGAAACAAAAACAGGTGGATTTCTGTCTCGACCGCGTTAACATTACCGATGCCAATAAACTGTACCCTTCGGAAATTTCAGGAGGGATGAAAAAACGGGTGGCCATTGCCCGCGCCATCGTGATGAACCCCAAATACCTGTTTTGCGACGAACCCAACTCGGGACTCGACCCCGAAACTTCGATGGTGATCGACGCGCTGGTCCATTCCATTACCGTCGACCTGCAAATCACCACCATCATCAACACCCACGACATGAACTCGGTAATGGAAATCGGCGATAACATCCTGTTCATTTACGAGGGCGAAATGTGCTGGGAAGGCAACCGCAAAGAAATACTGTATGCCGAAAACCACAAGCTTCAGGAGTTTGTATTCGCCAACAAACAATACCAAAAAATCAGGGACGATAAGATTAATCAGTAAAAAGCGAACGACCGTGAAAGAACTTTTATCTTCTTTTCACGGTCGTTCGTTATAATTATTCGGCAACGGAATACCAATTCCTCCAAATGCTATTTGGCTCCGGCTTCCAGATCATCGAGCCGTTTATCCAGTACTTCAGCAAAATACTGATCGTTTGGCGGGGCAAAAATGCGCGAATGTTCATCGGGCAAGGTATGTACAAACACTCCTTTTTGGGCGAAACGCCCCCAACCATAATCCGTCCGGTTGGGAATATAAAAAGTCGCCTTCCCGGCCCTGAAAAGATCAAGCTGAATAGCCGCAGGCTTTAATTCGTAACGGATAAGCGCCTGGGTCATGGCCATTTCCACATTGTCGGCTAAAAACATGGCCTGTCCGTCTTCGATCTTGATCTTGCGTTCTTTTTCTTTCAGTATCCCCAGCCGGGTGAGACAAAAAATAATGGAGAACCGCACACTTTTGTATTTGTTGTAAAGCAAACGTCGCTTCCCTTTCCAGGGTTCTTTCAAAAGTAACCAAAACACATAAAATGGTTTGATCAGGGAAACTTTAAGGCAGAACAACCGGTGCTGAACTGGCGAATGCAGGTGTTTGGCCATTGAAGAAACGGAATCGATGACCCCGGCAAAACGGACATCAGCACCTTGGTCGGCCAGTTTTTTAGCCATATCGTAAGCGATAAAACCGCCCAAAGAGAATCCCAGCAACATGTAAGGCCCTTCGGGTTGAATTTTCCTGATCTCTTCAAGGTAATCGTCAGCCATTTCTTCAATGCTGTTGCTGATTTCCTGTTTCCCATCCAACCCTTTTGCCTGAAACGCATAAATCGGCCGGTTCTCTTTCAAATGATGGGTAAGCGACTGATAAAGAAGAACATTCAACCCGGCGCCATGAATCAGGAAAAGCGGGGTCTTTGACCCTTCGGTTCTGATCGGGACCAAACACTGCCAGTAATCCGATTGGCTATCAGAAGTTAACAGCTTTGCAAAAGTACGAACTGTCGAATTCTGGATCAGCGAGGCCAGCGGGATATTTACATTTTTCAGTTTCTTGATTTCGGCCATCAGTTGAACGGCTTTAAGCGAATGACCGCCCAAATCAAAGAAATCATCGTCAATACCCATTGTTTCAATCGAAAGTATCTTCTTCCAGAGCTCAAGCACGAATTCTTCAGTCGCATTGGTTGGCCGGGCGCTTTCGTTGGTCGACCGGAGCATCACTTCCCTGGCCGTATCGATCAGATTCCTTTTATCGACCTTACCGTTACTTGTTAATGGAATCTCGGCAACGGGCAAAATCATTTCAGGAACCATGTATGCCGGGAGCTTCTTTCGAAGCTCTTCTTTAACCGTTTGCGGGTTTACAGGCTGACCTTTTTCGGTGTAAAATGCAAAGAGCGACTTTTCGCCTGCTGCATTTGCCGAAACGGCCACCACACAGGTTTCTATTCCGTCGAACGAACTGATCTGTTGCTCAATTTCGCCAGGTTCGACCCGGAACCCCCTGATCTTTACCTGAGAGTCAACGCGTCCCTGGTAATAAATCAAGCCGTTACCACCGGCTGAAACCAGGTCGCCTGTGCAATAACAGCGCTGGAGCCCGTTATCCGGCGTTTCGAACCAGATAAAAGCTTTGTTTTGTTCAGCTTCCCGGTTTAAATAGCCAAGCGCAACACTATCACCGGAAACCAGCAATTCTCCTGAAACGCCTTCGGGCACTAACTGGCGGTTGGCATCGGCAATGTAAATCCGGTAACCAGGCAACGGTTGTCCAATTGGAACCGTAGTTTCAGGCTGATAACCGGCCTTTATTTCGAATGCCAGTGCAACTACTGTTGTTTCGGTAGGACCGTAAGTGTTAAATAACCGGTGATGCGTTTCCCTTTTGTTCCAAAGGACAACATCGGTTGTCGACACGGCCTCGCCGCCAATTATTACCAACCGTAAACTCTCAGGAAGAGGCTGATTCAGATACACATCCGATTGGATGACTTGCCGCCAGTAAGCCGTGGGCAAATCCCAGACCGAAATTTGGTGCTGATGCGAGAAACGCAAGAGCTCATCGGGAGCCAACATTTCGGCGGTACGCAGATAAAGCGCTGCCCCGGAACAAAAAGAACAGAAAATTTCTTCAATACTGGCATCAAAAGCCAGGCTCGAAAATTGCAAAACATGATCACTGGCCGAAAAACCGTACAAGCCCATTGCCCCGGAAACAAAATTGGCAAGGGCTTTCCGTGAAATTTTCACTCCCTTGGGCACTCCGGTCGATCCACTGGTATAGATAATATAGGCAATGCTATCAGGATTAAACGGCGGTTGGGGCAGCTCCTGTTCTGTTGCGATTCCTTTGATTTCAGAAACATTGAGCACCGGGATGTCTTCCACCAGATCATGAACCTCGCTGTCAACCAGGATCAGCGAAACACTGGCATCGGTACAAAAAAACTGTTTCCGTTCCGGGGGCATGGCAGGGTCGATGGGCAAAAAACAGGCTCCGCATCGCAGAGTTGCCATGATCGCCTTAAAGTAATTGTAATTGCGGCCAATCACAACCGCAACAATCTGCCCGGGCTTAATGCCCAACCCCATCATTGTTGCCGACAAATTCTCAATGTCGTTCGAAAAAGTATGGTACGAATAGGTGTTCCCCGAATCAAAAATGGCTGTTTGGTCAGGATAACCGCCGGCAATTGCAATAAACCGACTGAAAACATCGTCCAGCATGACGGGCTCACCTATCGGCTGATTAATATTCCTGGTAATTTCCTGAGACTTTTCAATGGAAAGCAGCCCAATTTCAGGAACAGGTTTTCCGGGCGATGCGAGCAGGTTCCCGAAAAACATCCCGAAACTCTCGGCAATTGGACCTGCCTCGGAATATTTTGATCCGGCAGGCAAATGATACCTGATTTCGTTGTCGGTTACGTTGACAATGATATTCCTGTCGTTCAGGAAATTGGTTTCTTCGGAAGCGGTGGAAATGATTATCCCGGGTTGATCAGCAGCATTGTTCCTGAGTTCAGGATAACGTATCCGGGTCGACCGGCTGAATGTTTCCGACCGGTCTGCTTTTTTAATACTATTCAGCACTTTACCGATCTCCGTCGTAACGGATCCTGCATTGTCAACAGCAGCGTTCAGCGGCACCCAGGTGTTGAAAAAACCTTCAAATGAACTGATCTTTCCAGCTAAACCCGACGACACAAACCCCACCGTTCCGGCAGACTGGTTCGATAAACGGAGGAAAAACACCAGCAAGGCGGCAGAAATGACATCGGCTGCTTTTTTCTCCGGGAACAGGGTTGCGATTTGGGAGATGACCTTCTCATCGAGAACTGTTTGGGCAACCGAAGAAGAGCTGGCTCCGTTCACAGCCGGCCACATCAAAAACTCGGCTTTTGCCAGTTCTTTCTTCCAGAAGGGCTCAAACCGGGCCATGCTGCCAAAACAGGCCAACGCCTTTTGTGCAAGCTCCTTATCCGGCTCAGGCATCTGACTGCCAACAATCAACAGGTCTTCAACAGGCGTTTTCACTCCATTTTTATCGTACAGCACTTCGGGTAAAACCAGCCCGTCCAAACAATAAAAACCTATCTTCCCGTTAAATTCAACTACTTCACCTCGATGGCCAGCCTGATCAGAAACTACCGAGGCCCTGGCCACCACGAAGTACTCATTTCGGATGTATAGCAATGGCAAAGTGAACTCATTGGCATAATGACTGCTGAAATTGGTGCTCCGGATCAGGGCATCAACAGCTTTTGCCGACATATCACTGGTTATCAGGCCGAAATATTCGGGGCGGGCGCCCAATGGGAAATAGGTTCGATTAGCCAGGTTCTGCGAAACAGGCGACAACTGATTGTTGAGTATGGCCTGAACCAGTTCCTCAAAACTTTTTAGGGCAGCCTCGAAACAGCGGGTATTTATAGAAAGGGCCGTATCGTTGGGCAAAACCGGGATAAGCTGGCTGGCTACCACATCTCCGGCATCAATTTCATCAACCACCTCGTGCCACGAAACACCATGCTCCGTTTCACCATTCATGATGGCCCAGTTGCTGGCATACATTCCGGCATACCGAGGTAGCGGTGCATCGTGGTAGTTGATAGCCATGATGCGTGCCAGCGAAGTAAATTGTTTTTTCAGTATCAGACTGTTATTAATACTGAAGATATAATCGACCGGTTGAAAAACCGATAAATCGCTCAAGTTGCCGTATCTGGGAAAACTTTCACGGGCATTTTCTTTTAAGAGCCATTCGTCGCCCGAAACCAGCGCCTCAATGCTAATTCCATGATCCTTTAAAATTGCCATACACTTTTGCGGCAGGTTTCCCTCACCAACAACAATGCATGTTATTCTATTCTGACTTTCCATCTAATTTTTTTGAACTATAAAATTAAAAATTTCCCCGATTCGGAAAACTTATCTGAACATATTAAATATATATAAACGCCTGAAGGCAGCTTCGAAACATCGGCAACGAGAGAACCGGCCTCAATCATCAGCCTCTGCCTAAGAACAATACCTCCCTGCATATTAAATACTTCCAGGCTAAACTCAGCATAAGCATCACCTGTAATCCCGATTTTTAAAAAGTCTTTCACCGGGTTTTGCAGCAGATAACTTTTCTGTTCGGGATTCTCTGGCTGAACCATTACCCGGTTGGTGCCATCGTATTCGAATGCTCCAATATCCGAACGGGTTCCGTAAGGACGCGAGCGACCTGAAAAATCGAAGTAAACACGGCTGTCAGCATCGGCTGCATCAATCAGAGGCGAACTTTTAAGCAACTTGAAATCGTTGGCCGACTGAAAGTTTTGCGATACAAAGCCAGCCAATGAAGCATCCCTTGCCAGGTAATTATTGCGGAGAACCGCCACAGACGCCGCATTTTGAAACATGATATAGGAATCTTTCCCTTTAAAACTGGTGTTGCCATTTTCGTAATAGTCAAAGTTTCCGGGATTGATAATCACATTGGATGAAATCAGGTTTCCTTTACTTTTGACACTTGAAAACCGGATGCCTTCTGATTTCGGATTGATGATATCATTGTGCAGGATGTAAAAAGCCGAATCGTTTTGGACCGAAACATCCGTGACATAAATTCCATGTTTCATCTGGGTCAGATCAGTTGGCTTAAAACTACGCCCAGCGTCTAAAATTATATTGTTGAAGATACGATAGCCGCCCAATCCGTGGCTTTCTATTCCGTTTCCCTTGCCCTGGCTGATGAAATTGTTGTAGCAGTCGCACTTTGATCCTCCGCCAATGGTAATTCCCGACATCTGGGATTCGGTCTGTAACTGGCTGTCGTACAAAACCGTGTTGTTATAAATTTTACAGTTTCCCGAAGCGGAGCTGACCTGAATCCCATCCCATCCCGAGTATTTGATGATGTTGTTGTAAATTCGCACCCCGTCGAGCAAACTGGGCATCAGCAACACATCCTTCCCGTCGCAGGTCACGGTTTGCCCAAAATATTTGGTGTTGCCCACGTATAAACCTTCGTCACCCACATTGGCTATATAATTGTCGTGAATGCTGGTGTTGTACTGGGTAAATGTTCCCCTGACCGAAGCCAGGGTGCAATCAGGATCAGTCTTTGCATAGATACCACCGATCATACAATTCTCAACCGAAACATGGTCGATCTCAAAATCCGAACTCAGCTCGCCAACCCCCATTCCGGCTCCGTTGGCCACGCGCTTAATCTGAAATCCATAAGTTTGTTTGGGGTCGCCGGTTCCGGTAAATTTAAAATACCGGCAATTCTGGATGGAAACACCAAAATAATGATCGGTATCGATGGTGACTACGCCACCATAGTTAATCAGAACAATCGGGCGGGTTGGCTCGCCTTTAAAATTTTTGATCAACAAATACTTACGATTTCCCGCGGCAAAATAAAGGGTATCGCCAGGCCCTACTTCTTTATAGGTTGTGCTGTTGGCATCAAGATACAATGTTTCCGGCGGAATCAGGAAACTGGTTTTCTGACATACCGCCAGTTGAATCGTGCCCAGTGAAATGCCCAAAAGTAATATGGCCAGCTTTTTTATCATTGATTCCTGATTATTTTCCCCGTTTGGCACGTTCCCAATTCACCGATTGCGATCCTTTGATATACCGTTTGAATCCCAAAAAGACCGAAAGGTTCATGATGAAAAAGTAATACGGGACAAACAACAACTTTATTTTTATCGACTTGTGTTCGAGGTACCAACCCAACAACGCGCTTGCATAAAACAAGACCTGGAGCCAAAACAGGATGCTGTAAAAGCCAAAACCCGCGATCCCCTCATCAAGAGCCAGAACAAGCCCGGCAGGAATAAGGAGCAATAAAGATAGCGGCGCCAGTGTCCATCGTAATACACGGTGCGAAATATACTGAAAAGAGAGGGTTCCGTATTTAAAAATATTCAACAGCGACCTCAGTCGTACAACCGACTGAATCCCTCCGGCTGAAATCCTGATTTTGCGTTTCAGTTCTTCTTTCACATCGGCTGATGCTGTTTCAGAGGCATAAGCTTCAGGATCATACTGAATGGTATATCCTTTCTGGGCAACCCGCAGCGAAATGATGAAATCGTCGAGCAAGGCATCTTTTTCAACTTCCTGAAAGAGTTCGGTACGAATGGCAAACAATTCGCCGGCTGCCCCAACTACCGAATAAAGCTCGGCATCCCATTTTTTAAGTGTTGACTCGTATTTCCAGTAAAGCCCTTCACCGGCGCCTGCGGCTGCATCTTTCTCTTTTCCTAAAATGCGTTTTTCACCCGAGACGCACCCTACTTTCGGATCATTGAACAGGTTGACAATCCGGCGGATGGATTCTTTCCCCAGTAAAGTATTGGCATCACAAAAAACAACGATAGGCGTTTTAACCAGCTTCATTCCCCGGTTCATGGCGCCGATTTTCCCGTTCCGCTCCGGCAGGTGATGTACTTCAACATCTTCGTATTGCCTCAGCAAATCAGGGGTTCCGTCATTCGACCCGTCGGTGACCCATACCTTGTGTAATTTCTCAGCCGGATAATCGAGTTCACGCGAGTTCTTAACTTTTGCGTCCACAAAATCTTTTTCGTTGTAGGCAGCAATAAACAAGGTCACTTCCGGCTCATAACCCGGATCAGGAACCTGCTCTTTTTTCAGACCGAACATTCTGCGGATTTTGATGATCAGGAAAAGCAGGATACCGTAACCTACATAGGCATAGAATACGATAAAAAGAAAAATCCAGAATAAAATTTCAATAGCTGTCATACAATCAATTTTAGTAATTCCTCAACTTTTTCGCATAAATGTTCAAGCGATCAACCCGGCCAAATTCGAACACTGCAATTTCATTTAAGGTGTCGGTAATCGGGAACTGACCGCTGTGATAGTCTTCAATAATCAAAGTTATTTCCGGGAAGAACCTGATAAATTCCATGGCACCGCGAAGTGCTTCAGTCTCCATCCCTTCGATATCGAGCTTCATCAAAATACCTTCCTGCTTGCCGATTCCCAGCCCGGGCATCAAATCGTCCAGCCGGCGGATTTCGGCTTTGTTTTCACCTTTTTTCTTTTCTTTAAACAGACGGGAGGCCCCGGTATTCAACGGATCGAAATGGTAGCTGGTTTGATAATTATATTCACCCAACCCGTAAGGAAGTATTCGGACCGTATCTTGTAAATCGTTTAACCTCATGTTTTTCATCAAAGTCTTGACATTGTCGGCAACCGGTTCGAAGGCAAAACAACGTTTTCCCATTTTTGCCAGTAAAATGCAATAATCCCCGATGCACGAGCCGGCATCAATAAAAACTGAAAACTCATTTTTACGTTTCAGTATAAATTTTTTTACGCCCCATTCGTATCCCAGGTTTGCGAACTGAAAATCGTTGGTATTGTTGCGGCAAAAGAATGTCCCGATTGACGTGCGGATAACCCGGTCGTCCTTGTGCGTTTGTTTAAACAGGACATAGCGCACCGATGCGACAATTGACCTGATATCTCCGTGTTTCAGGTATTCAAAAAAGTATCTTCCGTAGGTAATCAGTTGCCTCATCGTCAGTTTTTAGGTAGTCACTCTCTCCCAGGTTCCGGTTTTCGGGTTGTACTGTTTGATTACCCTGGCCGGATTCCCGACTGCAACCGAATAAGGCGGAATATCTTTTGTAACCACAGACCCTGCCGCAATTACCGAATGCTTCCCGATGGTAACACCTGCCACGACCACCGAATTGGCGCCAATCCAAACTTCATCTTCCAAGGTGATTCTCTTCCGGGTAACCGGTTGCTGATGGGGAACGATGCTGATGTCTTCATAACCATGGTTAAGTCCTGAAAGCACAATGTGCTGGGCAAGCATCACATCGTTTCCAATGGTTACCGGACCAATCAGAACATTGCTCATTCCAACGCGAACGCGGTCGCCAATCAGCACGTCGCCAACCCCGTTGTTAACAGTGGTGAAATCCTCGATAGTTGAATCGTTTCCTAGCACGAAGTTATTGAAAGGCATTACATCCATTCGGGTATGCCGGCAGATACGCGAATTTTTTCCTTTCCTGTGTTTTAACGGATTCAGGAATAATTTCACCCACAGCCTTGGCCGCGCCTGATTTTTAGGAATCATTGCCTTTAGCGCCAGGCTTTTAAGCGTAGGATTTGCTTTGATCTTTTCAACTATGCTCATTGTTCAGGATTTTAGTAGTTGTCACCTTTGACGGTTTCAAGCGCTTTTGAAATCTCGCTCACATTGTTTTCCCAGGTATGCTTCCGGGCAAACAGTTCCCTTTCGCTGCGTGTTCGTTCATTGTCTTCCAATAGCGCCTTTTCGATATATTCGACATATTCGTCCTTAGTCTCTGCCAGATAGGTAAATTCGGAGAAAACGCTCATGGCTTCAGTTTTGGTAGCAACGGTTGCTTTTCCCATAGCGAGGTATTCATCAATCTTGCGCGGATAATTGCCAATGGTTACCGGACTCAATACCTGCGGATTGATCGCCACATCAAATTGATTAAGGTAATACGGCAACTCATTCCCAGGCTTATTGCCTAAAAAGTAAACATTTCTATACTGATGTAATCTGCTGGCCCTAAATGTATCGTCTTCAGGACCAACAAGGACAAGGTTCCAGTCCGGACGACTTGCAGCAATATGCTCCAACACCTGAATGTCGAGCCGGAGCGACAACAATGCACCGATGTAACCGATGATTGGTTTGGGAATATCCTTTATGTCAGCGGGGATGCTTGTTGCCAGTTTGGTATCGAACAAACTCACGTCGCAACCTTGTCCCACATAAAACGAATTGGGGTTGTGCCTGCGGGCCAAAGCTGCCAGGTAGGTTGAGTTGGCAACTACCAGATCGGCCTTTTTCATATGGAGCGCTTCCAGCCGCACGCCCTGTTTTTTCCAGTAATCAACGGCAATCAGGTTATCGCGGGTGTAATAAATATATGTTTCAGGTTTCAGGAGCTCTTTCATGTAAAAACTCCTGAACATGTCGCTGTCGTTGAAAATGATGTAATTTTTAAAACCCAGTTTTTCAATTGCCCAGGCAATTTCCTTGGCAAACCGCCTGTTGTTAACGCGGTTAAACCAATCGAATATCCCGGCAGTACCAATCCAGTTGATCGACTCGATCAGTGTTGCAGGATAAAGGTTCCAAATGTTTTTCGAAACCTCAACCAGTTCGGGCTTTCCGTTCTTCACAATCTGCGTGCGTTTCCGGATGCTTTCCAAATTCTGGTGCCTGGATCTCGAAATCCGGTCTAACGGTGAATTAACGTAAAGCACCCGGTTGTTTTTGGCAAATTCCTGTGCAATATTCTTACAGTTACTGCCAATTTCAATGTCCCAGGCCTGAATTCCAAGAACAATTATATCGCGGTTCGCTATCATACTTCGGGTTGTAACTTATTGCTTTTATTTGCTTAACGGGCCAATTTCCTGATAGATCTTCAGCACTTTTTCGGCCATGGCTCTCCAGGAAAACAATTCAGCTTGCTCCAGCCCAAGTTTGATCTTCCCTGATCGCAATTGGCCATCAGAAGTAAGCTGAATCATGGCCGAAGTAATTTCTTCAGGTTTATACGGGTCGATAATCATTGCAGCATCGCCCGCAATTTCGGGCATCGACGAGGTGTTTGATGTGATTACCGGCACTCCGCAGGCCATTGCTTCCAAAATCGGGATCCCAAAACTTTCGCGCAGCGACGGGTACAGGAACACCCCGCATTGACTGTAAATGGCCGGAAGTTCAGTGTTTACAACGTATCCGGTGAGGTGAATGCGGTCAATCAGTTCGGGAGCTTCGATTTCTGAAAGTATCTTTTTCAGCTCATTCCGATCATAGTCGAGCATTACAAGTTGCTGATCGCTGTTGGTTTGTTTCACAAAATCGGCATACGCTTTTAGGGTGCCTTTGGTATTTTTCTTCGGGTCGGTATTTCCCAAGAAGAAAAAGAAACGATCAGGAAGGTGATATTTTTCTTTTACCCGTTTCAGTTCCCCCTGATCAGTAACCGGTTTAAAATGCTCACCTACTCCATTGTACACTGCGGTCAGCCGCTGATCGCCGCTGATGCCGAAAAACTCTGCGATGCGGTTCTTCTCAAAATTTGAAACGGTGATTATCTTTCGGCTCTTCCTGACAATCCGGGGTACGATAAGCTTTCGGTAGATATTGCCGAATTTCTGATATGGAGTGCCACTGCCTTTCAGTATTTTAAAATAACTGTGCTCCATATAGATAATATCATGAAGCGTGTCGACAACCGGGATTGAGCAAAAGACCGGAGCCGTATTTGAAGTGCAGTGCAAGATATCGCAGCCTTCGCGTTTAGCAGCTTTGGGCAAAGCAATTTGTTCCCACAAAGGATAAAAACCACCTTCGAGCCTGACAATCTTAAAGTTTGGGGTTTCCCGGATAACCTGGTCGTCTTCATCGGGTTTGACAAAAACGACATACTCATTCTCATGGTCGATCAACTGCAGGTTACGGATCAGCTCCAGCGCTACCATATCCATGCCGTGTTTTTTCTGGCGAAAAAGTCGTTGTCCTTCAATAGCTATCTTCATATCCCGGTTTTATTTTGATGAGAATTATTGTTTTTGAGGTGTAGCGCCTGTTTCAGGGTGATCGCCATGAATGGTATGTATGAATTTCCTATTTGCACCTTTCAGCCTGAACAAAGAACCAAACATGAGCAAAAATGCACGTGGCAGGCTGAATATCGCCTTCAATGTCTGTTTGCTGAAAAATTTCCGGGGAGTGGCGAGCAAAAGCGTCACTCCGGTAACGACAAACAATGAAGTCCAGAACAACCAGGTTGTACTAAAGTTACTTTCAACAAAAGGGACCGAAAGCAGATGTGCCCCCACCGAAATGGCGCTGCACAGGAATAATACGCCTAAAAGCAATACCCGTGGCAGGAAGGCAAGCTGAATAACCTTATCGAAAAAATCAATATTCCCCTTAAAAAACAGGTGTTTAAGGCCACTTCCCAGATAGTTTGAAAAGTAGATAAATTGGGCCGAAAGCCAACGTTTCCGCTGACGCTGAAAGTTATCGGCTTTCTGGGTTTTTTCATCATAAACCAATGCATATTCAAGGTACCCGATGGTTTGTCGATCGCGCAGTAATTTTAATTCCAGTTCTTTATCAAACCCGCCAATGGCTTTAATATCGGCCATCATATTTTTGAAAAACAAATATTCAAAAGCCATCCCGGAGCCGATCAATGCCGACGAAAGTCCCAGCACACGATGTCCTTTCCTGAAAATATGGTTGTTGATTTCTTCGCTGATGGCATCCAGGATTGCAAACGAAGTATCGGTATTCTTGGCTACCCGGTGTCCCTGTATCACCCTGAATCCCTCGTTAAATCCCTCGTTTATTCTGGTCAGGAAATCGGGCGCCATCAGATTGTCGGCATCCAGAATCACAGCGATATCATATTCTTCAGGCAATTGCTCCATTGCCTTGTTCAGCGCTTTTGATTTTGTACTGTTCTCGAACACCACCTCGATAACCTTAACCGGCAATTCGTTGAGCTTTTGCAGCGTGCCTTGGGCGAACGAATCAGCAATGACAATCACATCGAACATATCCTGGGGATAATCCTGTTGCAGCGAAACCTTTGCTGTCTGAAGGATTACATTATCTTCCTTATAACCGGGAATTAAAACAGCAATCTTCCGCAACCGGTTCACTTTAGCTTTGCGGGGACGCAACGGGAATAATCCGGCCAAAGCATAAACCAGGTTATAGCATACCGTGATTCCGAGGTAACCGCCCAGAATATATTCCAATATATTGACGATCAGCTTGATTGTATTCATTTTACTGATTGGTTAAGTTGTGGGGTGCTGTAAACATTATCATTCCCAAAGTTTCTGAAATGCCAGGTTAAACCATTCCAATAAGCTGCAAAATGTTTTTCTTCGCCCCGCACCAAATGTAGGAGCAAATTTTTAGTACCCGCAATTACTACCTGATAAATCAGGCTGACCCATTTTTGTATCCCGGTAATATTCCGGCGGGTAAACAAAATCCGGTTTCGCGCCATGTAGTAGGTTTTAAGCGGGCTGTTCTTCCCTGTTGATATCGATTCCTTGTGGAAAATCATAGAGTTCCCGACGTAATAATTCTGGTATCCTGCCTTTCTGATTTTCCAGCCCCAGTCAAGCTCCTCGTAATACAGGAAATAAACATTGGGCATCATCCCTACTTTTTCGATCACTTTTCGGGAAACCATCATAGCTGCGCCATGACCAAATGCTGTTGGATGGTCCGTATTGTATTGACCATGGTCAATTTCCCTGAATCCAATACTGTAATTACGCAAGGTATAGCGATTTATTTCCGAATATCCGGCATACTGTATCATTTCAGGAGTATGGTGGTATCGGATCTTCGGGCTTATCATTCCAGCATCGGGATGCGACTGATAGAATTCGACCAACGGTTCCAGGAACCCTTTTGGAACTTCCGTATCGTTATTGATGAACAGCAGGTAATCGCCGTTCGATTTTTCAATCCCAAGGTTATTTCCTCCCGCAAAACCGAGGTTCTCAGGGCTTTTTATTAAAATAATTTCCGGATAAGCGACTTTTATTGAATCGGGATTATCGTTTGGCGAAGCATTGTCCACCACAATGATCTCCACGTTCGGATAGCTTATATTCCGCAATGAGGCAAGCATGTCAACAGTAACCTGCGATTGATTGTAGTTTACAGTAATAACCGAAACCAATGGTCTCTCGGATGTAGGTGCTTTCATGCTGGGTTCAGTTTACAGTTGCAATCAGATCTATTTTGTCAGTCGAACCCTACTCTTTGCGAAAGAGGGGCCAATACAATTGCTCTAAATTTATGCTAAAAGTTTTGAATTTTCTCCGCCCTGAGCAGCTAATTCTTTGTCAAATTTTTCGGCCATAAACAAGAATGCCATACTCATATAAATGATTATTCCGGTAGGCATTTGCCCCAACACCCCATTCCCATAAGAGGCGACCATTATCCCAAAGAAACCGGAGAGGAGGGCGATCATCCTGAATTTAAGCCAATCGTTCCTGATCTTAAACATCAATACATAGGAACTTTTGATCAAGATATAAAAAAGAATAAAGAGATGCAGGAGCAACCCTACAATCCCTTGTTCGGCCCAGATTGCCACATACCAGCTATCGGTGGCTGTATTGGCCAAAAAGGTGTTTGGCGAAAAGCGCTTGCCCCAGTTTCCTGCCGATCCCAATCCTCCGCCAAAGGGACGTGTCGCCAGATAAGTTTTTAGCTTTCGCTGATTTTCGAGCCTAACCTGTAGAGAAGCATCATTCGGGTCGAAAGCCGAACGCATCCGGCGTATCTGGTAATTTCCCTGACCTATTGTGGTATATTTAAAAAACACGAACACAGCCACCCCCATGATAGCGCCAAGGATCATGATTTTTACATTTTTCATCAAAACGAAGTAAAGCGCAAAACCCATAATTGGCACTGCAATGGCCCCTCTGGTCCCCGAAATCATCATCCCGTAAATCCCGGCCAGCGCAACAATGGCATAGAATAGCTTAAACCTTATTTTTTTTGCATGCATGGCCAGAATCCCGAAAACAACACCCGCCTGCCCTTGCGAAGCCCCAAACTGACCCGCATCGGTATAAAATGAGAATATGCGCAGTTTCCCAAAAAGCAGGTGAGTCACGGCCCCACCCTCGTTCAGCCACCTTTGTTCAAACGGGTCAACCCCGATATAAAGCTGCATCAATCCTTTCAGTGTTCCCAAAAGCGAAAAAGTTCCCCATAGCATAAAGATCAGGTTCAGGTCTTTCTCCCGGTTCATAATAATAAATGTCAACGGAATGGTCAATACCATATAGAGCGACATCCCACGCATGGCATAAAACCAGGCAGCCCGCGACACGGCTTCGGGGTTTACAAGCTCAAAAAGTGCATAGCCAAACCAAATGCCTGCCAACAGTGTAAGATCTGATTTTGCCAATGACCAATCGACCGGCTGACTAAAGCTCCTGAAAAACAGGGACAAAAAAGTAAGGATGAGCAATCCGTCAATGGCCAATCCCAACGGTCCGGGAACATACCGGTTGAGGCCCAGAACGAAGAAATTGGCAATAAATACAACAATAAACCCGAAATAAGGTGCATTGAAAATCCGGTTCAGTATAATCAGTACGAAAGGCAGAATCAACAAGAAAATTGCTACAATCAGTCCCCCTTTTGCCATTAAGTAAGCCGAAACCAAGGCAATCAGCAGTAATAAGGTAATATGAAAGGGGCTCTTCAACCTATCAGCACCAAAAACAGGATCGAATTTATCCATGACTTTTGATCAAAAATTTATGGGACATCTCGGTGTAGAACTGCCAGCCATGCCGGAATACTTCAGGTGATTCGAGTTTGACCTCTTTGTTCAGGACGAAATAACCGAAATACATGCCAATCAGAGTAAAAACTACCGTAGCCAGGGCAACCAGGAACAATGACTGGAATACAAAAACCGCAATTAAATCGCCTATCACGTTGGCTGTCAGCATTACTAAAACTTTGTATAAATTGTTTTTAGGTTTATTGAGGCTATCCAAAGCAACTCCGGTAAGCCTGTCGATGGGCAGAAGGATTCCATAAATGCAAAAAACACGAAAAACATCGCCTATTAATTTGGCCGAATCCTTGTATTCGCTGCCACCCAGGATCCAAATAAACTGAGGAGCAAAAACAAATGCAATAAAAATGAAGGGGATAAACAATAAGGTTATGGCCCCTGAATAGGTGTAAAATATCTTTTTGAATTCGTCAATATCGCCCAATATACTGGCTTTTGACATTTTAGGGAATGCTGTGGCAACAAAACTGCGAAGCGGTATTTCAAAAAACTCGGTAAATTTCATCGGAATGGCAAACAAAGCAATTCCGGTTGATCCTAAAACGGGGCTCAAACCGATGATGAATGTATCCGCGCTTTTTAACAAACTGCTGCCCAGGCTTGTTCCCATCGAATATTTCCCAAAATGGAATAATTTCAATGTGGTTTCGCGCGAGCTGGAAAAAACATCTCTCGATCCATCCCATTTCCTGATTATGGAAACGATTGAAGCAAAAGTATGTGTCACAATCTGAGCTATGATTATTTCCTCAACCCCCCAATGGAAGAAGAAAAAATTGACAAGCAGAAGCCCCAGAAAACTTCCGACATTAAAAGTTGTCAGCCATAATATTCGCTGGAATTTCTGTTCAGCCTGAAGAAATGCAATGGCATTGTTCCAGGGCAAACTAACCAAGGCAACCAAAGGATACCATTTTAAGAAATAGGCATAGCCACGGCTCGTTATTTCACCGGCAAATAATAAAAAAGCGGGAGTCAGCAATACGAAACAAATACCAACCATGATCAGGCCAATAAAAAAACTGGAACCTAAGAATTGCCGTTTTTCTTTTTCATCGCAACCGGCAACAAAGCGAGTAATAGCCGTTCGCGTCAGGCCAAAACGAAACAAATCGACCGTAGTTCCCAATGCTGTGAAAAGCACATAGTCGCCAAAATCTGACTTACTTAAACTCCTGGTAAGCACGACAAAACCGATTAATCCAAAGACTGAAAGACTCAGATTTCCGACCAACGACAGGAAATTGTTTTCTTTTACTATTTTCTTAACGAAATGAAGCATCAGTTGATTTTCGAGTTTGAATGAAACTGAAACAGGATAAGCTTTTTAAGCAAAACCCTCAAGGCCGACCTTTTCTTTGGAATTTCACCCACATAAGCTTCCATTACCGACAAATCAACACCGTTCAGAATTATCTCGGGGGTTGTTCTCACCAACGAGTGCCGAAGCATGTTCACTGAATTCTGATCGGCTGCTGTCCATTGGCGGTTGGCCCTGCAAACCAGATAAGCCTGGTCAAACAAGCTCATGATCTTACCCGGGAAACTGGTACTTAATAAATCCGGTATTTCGACCATGACAAAATCGAAATTCGACAGATCACTCTTGCTCAATCCTGAATCGTTTAAATAATCAATAGTTTCAGGGAATTGTTCTTCAGGACGTTTATTCTTCAAAACCAGGCCTGGAACTTCCAATCCTGCATTGGTTGAATAGTTTAAATAAAAAACCCGCTTGCCATAAGAAATCAGCTTTTTTGATAATGCCAGGCCCAGCGTGGTTTTACCTTCTTCAGCCTGTGTGCTGAAAAGCAAAATTTGATTCGGAGAAGACGGAGCAGGATTTTCGGACACTTTTTGTGCCACTTTCTGTGCCAACCAATCAATAGCTCTTGTCTCAATAAATCCAAGGTCAACGCCATTCGAGAGTGCTCTGTGAACCGGATAGGCTGCCGCAACCTTTAAACTGGTCGCTTTTTCAATCCGTTGAGGCGTTTTGATGTTTGCATCAAAATATTCGATCAGGATTATAGCAAAGGCGACTAAAACAAAGCCAAACATTCCGGCAATCAGAATCAGTATCTTTCGTTTCGAAGGTTCTGGAGTGATCGGGAAATAAGGCGGATCAATGGTTTTAATGTTCGACGACAACTGAAGGTCCTGCTGTTTAAGCTTGGCAAGCGAAAGGCCGTGCAACAAAGAAAGGTATTCCTGTTCGGCCACATTTATTTCGCGTTCAATGCGTTTAAGTATGGCCCCAAGCGGGGCAAAAGTGTCATATTCCTTTTGAAAATCTTTGATGCGTTTTTCCATGACCATGATCCGGGCCTTCGATTCTTCATAGGTAATTACGCTTTTCAGCCAGTCATCCAGTATCTTATCGGATGTAAGCCCTCCTTTTTCATTTTTATACTGAAAAACCGTCTGTAACGAAGCATTTAATTCTTCAGCCAGTTTCCGGGCCTGTGCTCTGAGCTTTTGAAGTTCGGCAGTTCTTGGGCCTAACGAATCGGCATAAACCTCAAGAAAAGTAATGGATGAGGAGATTCGCGACAGTTCATTTCGTTTGGCTGAGATTTCCGTATTCTTGAGCAGTATTTTTTGAGTAGCCGTGAGTTTTTCCTCTAAACTCCCGATTACCGACTCCGCCCCTTTAAGCGCCATTAGCTCAGTCTGATGCCTTAGTTCCAGATCGGTTTTTTGTCCTGAAATCGATTTTGTTTGTTCGTAGTAGTTGATGATCTTATTGTCCTGATTGAATTTCAACAACATATCTTCAGCTTCTTTCAGCCGTTGATTTGATTTGCTAAGCTGATCTTCAAAATAGGAAACCACGGCATCTGTCTGGTTGGCTTTTATTCCCGAATAATTGCGGATAATTACGGTGGAAAGGATTTCAAGAGTGGATCGACAAATACCCGGATCAGTCGATTCATAGGAGATTTCGATCATATCGCTGGATGAAATGCGGTATGCCCGAATCCCAGAAATGGCTTCAACGCTGAAAAACTTATGATTGAGATTTACCAGTTCGTAAACGAAATTGGTAGCATCCTTATTCATCATCTCTTTCAGATTTTTCACTGACTTTTCGAGCGATGATTTATCAATGAGGGATTTAACCTGGGGAGGGACAATCGGCTGCAATTCGCTGAACGATTCCTCCGAGATTAAATACGGATCAGCTTTTTCGAGCATCATGCACTTGGCAAACAAGGTGAGCGACACATCTTCCAGTGTGCTGCGACTGTTGATAATGTTTATGAGATTGTCGAAGGCATTGTTGACACCAAAATAGTCGATCCCCGAATTGTTTTGTGATTCTATCGAATAACCGGAAGCAATGCCTGTATAAATGGTCGTATGCGAGGTATATTTTTTGGCCTGATTCTTTGTCAGCACAAAAACCAGCCCTGCCAGAACGATAGGGACCACCAGCAAAACCAAGATGTTCCGTTGAAAAAGCCGAATGAATTGGATAAGGTTCAAATCTTGCTATTTAGAGGTTTAACTTTACTCTGGTAATTTCCTGCAAAAGCTGGAATGAGGTGTTGAAAGCGGCTTTTGCTGTTTCAAATTCAATTTCCGATTTTGACTGAATCTCTCTGATCCGGGCTACTTCGCCAACATTAACCTTATTGTTCTCGAACTCTTTTTCGGTCATCATGAGCTGAAGATTCTGCGATTGGAGGTTGTTATTGCTGATCAGCAGCACTTTGTGTTTCAATATTAAATCGTTGTATTGAATAATCACGAGCTTGCGCAATTCTTCAGTAAGTTTTTCTTTCTCCATACGGGTTTGTTCCAATGATTCTTCTCCAATTTTAATCTCATGCTTCCGGGAAATGATTTCCGAAATTGGGAGCTTCACTGAAACCCCTGTTGAATAACGGGTTTGCTTATTGGTTGTTAACACACTATTGGCCAGTGGGTTTTCCGAATCCGGATTAAGGAGCACATTGCCAAACATGCCGTATTGAAAAGAAGATTCAATATTGATGTTTTTTATCCACTCGCTTTTTAATATCTTCAGGCGCAACTCATTGATGTCGATGTTTGACTGTTGCGATTTCAGGATTGGTGAGTTTTTGCACGTTGAATCGATAAGGGCCTGCAAGGTTGGTAATTTTACCCTAAAAAGCTCGTTAGCTGCAACAATATCCTTCATTTCAGCGGTCTGGGCCACTGAAAGCATTGAAATACCTGAGAACAGGATTAAAGTACCAATCTTAAAAAATCGTTTAAGTTTCATCTTTCTTTCTTACGTCAGCTAAACATTTTCCTTCTGAAAGACTGCCGGGATCGTTCTCAGAATAATCCAGATATCTTTCCAGAACGAGAATGGACTTTTTGCAATTTCCGAATATTTGTTGTCCAGACTTTTGCGTTCCTCCGGTGACATTTTACTTGTTTTTCCGCGGGCTTCAACCTGCCAGAGCCCTGTAATACCGGCAGGGCCATGAAAACGATCGGTCCAGTCGTCAGTGGTCAGAAGTTCGGCTTCGTACATGGGAAGAGGACGGTTGCCCACAATAGACATATCCCCTTTGATTACATTGATCAACTGAGGTAATTCGTCGATACTCAGCTTACGGATAATGTGCCCGACTTTGGTAATACGCGGATCATTTTCAAATTTCACGAAAGCGGTTTCCTGTTTCGCTTTTTTGGCCTGAATATGGTCGGCTTCGGTCACAATGCTGTCATCGCCAATTAAAGTGGAAGTATCGCTAGGCGACTGATAAAGTTCGGCATTGCCTTGTCGTCCGCTTTCCTCTGAAAGCAGGCCCTCTTTCGAGTACTGGTTAAGATGCGAGAGTTCTTTCAAACGCTTATCGGCATCGGTGTACATCGAGCGCAGTTTGTAAAAGTCGAACACCTTGTACCCCGAACCAACTCTTTTTGATATGTAATAAACCTTCCCTTTTGATTCGAGCCTGATCGCTATAACAAACAGGATCAGGATTGGAGAAATCAGCAATAAACCAAGACTGGCCGCAACAATGTCGAATGTTCGTTTAAAAAAAGGTGTTTTGTATGGTTTAAAACTGACCGGTTTTACAGCGTCAGCTTTACCCGTGAGAGGTTTAACCCTTTTTAATGTCAGGATCCGGCTAATTAAAACTTCGGGGTTGACCGGCTTAATGTACAGGTCGTCAATCTTCTGCTGAATTGATTTGGTGAAAGTTTCCTGATTTTTCTCCTCATCGATCAGGATGAATGGGATCTGTTTTTCAGCGTCAAACTGTTTCACCCACAGCTCATGAAACCCGAACCCATTGCTTCCCGGCAGTTTCTTCTCACAAACAACAGCATCAGGCAATCCGTTCTTTTTAACCCATTGACT
Source organism: uncultured Odoribacter sp. (assembly GCA_964488805.1). Lineage (GTDB taxonomy): Bacteria > Bacteroidota > Bacteroidia > Bacteroidales > Prolixibacteraceae > Aquipluma. The sequence continues at coordinate 91,468 of CAZAVU010000003.1, forward strand.
GGCAGAAAATGGATTGTCGATAAAACTGATTTCCGCCACTACCCTTTCGAAAATCACCGGGGAAATAAACCCGGGATCAGTTCCCATGTATAAAACATTCAGCTTGTTCAGAGAGTTGGAATCCATTGGTAAACGATTTAGCGAAGTAAAATTTTCTCAATACGGATCAATAATTCCTCCGGGTTAAACGGTTTCATGACATAATCTTCGGCTCCGAGCTTCAGGCACTGAACCCTGTCGGCGCTACTATCTTTGCTGCTCAAAACAATGATCGGAATATCCTTAAAATATCCGCTTTCTTTCATCCGTTTAATTAGCTCAAACCCGTCCATATTGGGCATTTGCAAATCGGTAATCACCAGATCCGGGATATTCCCTCGTTGAAGCCAGGTTAAAGCTTCCAGCCCATCTTCCTTTGTTTCAACATTGTACTGACCGCTTAAAAACTGAACCAACAAATTGCTTATGGATGACTTGTCATCGACTACCAGTATTTTTTTCATTGGGATATTGTATTTAGTGTGATTTCTTACCTGATCAAATTTAGTTAAAAATGAATTATCCTTCAATTATCGCCCTGGGTAATTCAATAATAAATGAGCTACCCATACCCGGCTCACTTTCAACGACTAACCGGCCATTGTTGCGTTTCACAAAATTTTGGCACAGGATAAGGCCCAATCCGCTTCCGGCTTCCTTATTGGTTCCATAGGTGGTTATATACTGTTTTTCATCAAATAGTTTTGACATATTCTCGGGAGATATGCCAACGCCATTATCCGATACCCTAATGCTCGTAATTTCATTCGTTTGTTCAGAACCAACGGTAATGGTTCCTCCCTCGGGTGTAAACTTAATCGCATTCGATATCAGGTTTCGCAACACCGTTTTCAGCATATTCAAATCAGCACAAACAACCGTTGAGTCACTAACATTATTTTCAAAACTCAGCTTCTTCAAGGCAATATTACCTTTATGCAATAGATAAACACTATGCACCAGGTCGTAAACCTTAATATTTTCGGGGACCAACGATATATTACCGCTTTGTGATTTTGCCCACCCCAGAAGGTTTTCCAATAGTCCAAAGATCTCGTCGGTAGTCTGAGCCAGCGTATTAATGGTTTTACGGTAGTCTTCAATTTGGTATTTTTTTCCCATATCACTCCGGAGAAAGTCGAGCGTCATTTTTATGCTTCCAAGCGGAGATCTCAAATCATGTCCAATAACTGAGAACATCTTGTCTTTTATGGAATTTAATTCAACCAGATGATTGGTCATTTGCTGCATTTCGTCTCTGGCGAATTTCAGTTCCAGATGAGTTTTTATCCGGCTGACCAATTCTTCTTTGTTAAAAGGCTTGGTAATGTAATCAACTCCCCCAACCTCAAACCCTTTTACAATATTCACTTTTTCACTCAGTGCCGTCAGGAATATAACCGGGATGTTCTGATTTTCAGGTTTGAGCTTGATGATGTTACAGGTTTCAAAGCCATCCATGCCGGGCATCATTACATCCATGAGAATCAAATCCGGGCGGGTCCTTTCAACAAGGTCGATCGCACTGTTTCCATTGACTGCAATAATGATCTTGTATTTTAGTTCGCGCAATAAGAGTGCGATAATCTGCACATTCTTAGGATTGTCGTCTACAATAAGTACCGTAGGAATGGTTTGTTGAATCTCTGAATTCATATCGTTAATCAATGAGTACTACATTTAACCGAAAGGGGCTTTGCATACATCCAGGGAAGAATTGCCAGCAGATCATCATTCCGACAATAACTGATCGAAATATTCAATGGTTTTGACTAAACCTTCCCGCAACGGAACTTTAGGTTCCCATCCGCCCAGTTTCTCCCTGGCCAGGGTAATGTCGGGCTGTCGTTGGGTCGGATCGTCCGAAGGCAGCGGAAGGAAGACCAGTTTTGATTTTGATCCGGTCAACTCAATGATATTCTGAGCCAGCTCAAGCATCGTAAATTCACCCGGATTGCCAATATTTACGGGTCCGGTAAAATCATCGTCAGTCGCCATCATGCGGATCATTCCTTCAACCAGATCTGAAACATACTGAAAACTGCGAGTTTGAGTTCCATCGCCAAAAATGGTTATATCCTTATTTTGTAAGGCCTGAACGATAAAATTGGAAACAACCCTCCCATCGTCGGGTTCCATTCGGGGACCATAGGTATTGAAAATGCGGATGATCTTGATCCGCACGTTGTTTTGCGCATGGTAATTGACAAACAACGACTCGGCACAGCGTTTCCCTTCATCGTAACAGGAACGGATCCCAATCGGATTGACATGCCCCCAGTACCCCTCGGTTTGCGGATGAATATTCGGGTCGCCATACACTTCACTGGTGGATGCCTGAAGAATCTTTGCCTTTATCCTTTTGGCTAACCCCAGCATATTGATAGCCCCCATGACCGAAGTCTTGATGGTTTTTATCGGATTGTACTGGTAATGAACAGGCGATGCCGGACAGGCCAGGTTGTAAATCTGATCAACCTCGACAAAATATGGCATCGTAACATCGTGGCGGATCAGTTCAAAATAGGGATTATCAAGCAAGTGGACAATTTTTCGTTTTTTGCCAGTGAAGTAATTGTCCATACAAACCACCTCATTCCCTTCATTCAGCAATCGTTCGCATAAATGCGACCCGACAAAACCGGCACCTCCGGTAACTAATATTCGTTTCATGTGTTTGTTTTTTGTCTTTTTAGTTGCCACATGGAATTCGCATGATTGGGAAATAATCATTTCGATTGGTGTTTCCATAAATCATGCTCATTTCATCCTGATTATTTTGAGATAGCAACCGGTTTCCGGCCAATGCTGTAATAATTAAATTTCAAATCCTTCATTTCTTCAGGCTCATAAATATTACGGCCATCAAAAATAGTTTTAGTCCTGAGCAGTTTTTCGATCACTCTGAAATTAGGCATTCTGAATTCGGGCCATTCGGTTACAATGATCAACGCATCAGCATCAATGCAGGCGTCATATTCGTCTTTGGCATAGGTAATGGAATCGCCCAGGATTCGATGAGCCTCTTCCTGCGCAACAGGATCGTAGGCAACAACCGAAGCCCCTTCTTTAAGTAATTTATCGATGATAACCAGCGAGGGAGCCTCGCGCATGTCATCGGTTTTGGGTTTAAACGCTAAACCCCATATTCCGAATTTAAGGCCTTTCAGATTGTCTCCGAAATGAGATTTAATCTTTTTCATTAAAACTTCCTTCTGCCGGTAATTAACAGCCTCAACGGCTTTCAGAATTTCAAGCGAGTAACCATATTCGTCAGCAGTGCGCACCAATGCCTGCACATCTTTGGGGAAACACGAGCCTCCATATCCGGTTCCGGGATAAATGAATTTATTCCCGATACGGGCATCCGACCCAATCCCTTTCCGCACCATGCTTACATCGGCGCCAACCAATTCACAAAGGTTGGCAATATCGTTCATGAAACTGATTTTAGTTGCCAGCATCGAATTGGCTGCATACTTGGTCATTTCCGAAGAAAAAATATCCATGAACAAAATAGGATGTCCATTCAAAAGGAAAGCCTTGTATAACTTGCGCATGGTTTTTTCAGCTTCCGGTGATTCAATGCCTACCACAATGCGGTCGGGTTTGAGGAAATCGTCAACCGCGCTACCTTCTTTCAGGAATTCGGGATTGGAAGCCACGTCAAAAGGCACGTCAACTCCCCGGTTACTCAATTCTTCCTGAATTGCAGCTTTTACTTTCATTGAAGTCCCGACCGGGACAGTACTTTTCGTCACAACCACCATGTAATGATCGATGTGACGTCCTATTTCGCGGGCCACTCCCAATACATATTTCAAATCGGCACTACCATCTTCATCAGGAGGCGTGCCAACTGCAATAAATACGGCTTCCGCATCCACCAGGCTATCTTTCAGGCTGGTAGTAAACGAAAGACGGCCTTTCTCCACATTGTACTTAAAAATATCTTCCAATCCCGGTTCATAAATCGGGATCCGGCCATTACTCAGCATATTAATTTTGCGTTCGTCCACATCAACACAAACAACATCAACCCCGGTTTGCGAAAAACAACAACCAGAAACCAATCCGACATAACCTGTACCAACTACTGCTATTTTCATGAGGAATAATTTGAAGAATTTATGTATTGAGTAAAATTTATTCGTTCTCTATTGCTGTTCCAAAATTAATAAAACAAATGACTTTTCAAAGGGACAAACGTTGTTCTTCCCAATGTTTAAAGCTATTTCAGGGGTTATCTAGTCGGCAGTTGACCATCGATCCGTTTCTCTGCCATCACGATTTACAATTTAAGACAACCATTAACTTTTGCCTTCCGGGAATTAACCAAAGCTTTTGTTTTATAAATTAGAGCTCAATTTTAGCTTCAGCTATTGAATTCTATCACTTATGAGCACAGACAAACTATTGATAATGAATCAGAATATAACCGCTTATTCGGCATTCTTTTTATGCGCGACCCTTGTTTCTTTTTTCGTGGCCCTTTTAGCGTGGCAACGAAAGTCGGTTAAAGCAGCCAAAGAGTTGACGATGCTTATGGTGGCTGCCGGTATATGGTCGTTCTTCATTATTTTCGAAACATCTTCAGGTATAGAATCGGATAAAATTTTCTGGGCTAAACTTGGATATTTAGGTGCGGTTACCACTCCATTATTCTATTTCTTGTTCGTTCTGCGGTTTACTGGCAAAGACAAATACCTTACAATCAAAAACATAGTACTTTTATCCGTTATTCCTGCAATTACATTTACCCTGGCAATAACCAATGAATTTCACAAACTCATCTGGTCTGGCTTTTCCTCTATTTCGGAAGAAACAAACATGATGGAGTTTTACCACGGACCGGCTTTTTGGCTGGGATATTTTGGTTACAACTATTTGCTACTCCTCCTTTCTTCAATATTTCTGTTCCATTTTATTATTCATCAGACAAAAACGTTTCTTGTTCAGGGAGTGCTGATCCTTATCGCAGTATTATTCCCCTGGCTAGCCAGCCTAATCTACATTTCAGGGCTGAATCCACTTCCCGGCCTGGATCTGGTACCGGGAAGCATTACCTTAAGCGGAATATTGTATGCTTATGCCATTCTATACCGACGTTTTCTCGATTTAGCCCCGGTAGCCCGCGATATTCTGGTTGAAAGCATCACCGACGGCATTCTGGCGCTTGATGCTCAAAACAGGATTCAGGATATTAATGACGCCGCTTTATCATTTCTGAAACTTCAAGGTGAAAATGTGATAGGATTGCCCATTAAGTCACTGACTGACAAATCGCCGGCTTTGATCAATGCCATAACCAGCCAGGAACAAATTAACGAAATAGAAGTCAAGGTGGGAGAAGTTAACAAATCGCTCACCATCACCAGGCAGGAAATCAGAAACCATCCGGGTAGCCAGTTAATTATCCTGCATGATATCACCGAACAGAGATTATTCCAGACTGAACTGGAAAATAGTGAAAAGCGTTATCGGGAACTCACCGAATTTTTGTCGGAAATGATCTGCGAACTTGACACAAACGGGAAACTGACCTATGTCAATCAGTTTGCGCTTGATAAATTCGGGTATTCATACAACGAAGTTTTCAATCCATCGTTCAACTTCCTGGACATTTTTGCCCCTCAGGACAAGCTCCAGGCTGGCCAGAATATAAAAAGACTTTTAACAGAAGGAGGACGCCTTTCCAACGAGTATACAGCAATCAGGAAGAATGGCGAAAAATTCCCCGTCATTGTTTATTCAGCCCCAATTTTTAAAGAAAATCTAATTACAGGAATCAGGGGCGTAATGATGGATATTACCGAGCATAAGAATAATGAACTTGAGATCTCAAGAAATCTGCGCCAGCAGGAAATACTTTCCAGCATTTCCCTCAACTATAATTCGCTTCAGGATTTTGAACAGAAAACCATTGAGACCTTACGAATTATCGGAGAGCATACGCAGGTAAGCCGTGTTTACATCTTTGAAGATAGCGCTGACGGCTTATTTACAAGCAACACATTCGAATGGTGCAATACGGATATTACTCCGCAGATCAACAAATTACAAAACATCCCCTACTCCAGTTTCCCATCATGGAAACCGATCTTACAAGAGAAAGGCATCATTTATTCAGAAAACATCCTGGAACTGCCGCAAGATATTGTAGCCATTCTTGAACCTCAAAAAATAAAATCGATAATTGTTTTGCCTTTGTGCCTCGAAAATAAGTTCTTTGGATTCATCGGTTTTGATGAATGTACATGCACCAGGGAATGGACAAAATCAGAGATCGAACTTTTACGCACAATTGCCAATGTCCTGTCAAATGCCTATCTGCGCAACACCATCAATAACGAATTGATTAACAGCGTAAACGAGAACAAAGGCATTATCCGTTCAATTCCCGACCAGATCGTCCGCATTTCGGATGAAGGGAAAATTGTGGCAACATTATCTCATCAAAACAATGGGTTGTTTCGCAATTACGAACCGGGCAAAAAGGATTCCATTGACAAGTTGTTTGATGAAGATCTGGGCAGATCCTTTCTGTCGGCTATTAAAGAATGCCTGGCCGAAGGTTCCTTTAAATTTGACTTCACCAGCTTAAACTGGGACAACCTGGAATACTATGAAGCCCGTTTTTCAAAGCTTAAAGAAAATGAAGTTCTGGCCATTATACGGAATGTAACTGAGGCCAAAGAAAAAGAAAAGGAATTGCAAATAGCCAAAAACAAAGCAGAGGAAGCGTCCCGCGCCAAATCAGAGTTCCTCGCCAACATCTCGCACGAGATCAGGACCCCGATGAATGCAATCCTTGGCTTTAGCGAATACCTCCATGATAACGTAACCGATGATCAGCATAAAAGTTACCTGCATACCATCCTGAGCAGTGGGCGTAATTTGCTTGCATTAATCAACGATATCCTCGACCTGTCGAGAATTGAATCAGGCAAAATGAATATTGAAATGGAACCCATGAAATGTTCGGTGCTGATTCACGAAATCAGGCAGGTACTAAAACAAAAAATAGAAGCCAAAAATCTGGCATTCAATATATCCATCGACCATTCCGTACCCGAATACATTTACATGGACGAAGTCCGCTTTTACCAGATCCTGTTCAACATTATTGGGAATGCGGTAAAATTTACCCCGAAAGGATACATCCATGTTTCGGTTTATGCAACCCAAACAACGTCTAACGACCTCATTAACCTGATCGTTAGCATCGAAGACACCGGCATTGGGATAAAAGAGGACCAGCAAGAAAAGATCTTCACCGCCTTTACCCAGCAAAGTGGACAAAGCAACCGTTATTTTGAAGGAACAGGCTTAGGACTGGCCATTGTTAGCGGGTTACTGAAAAAGCTAAATGGCGAAATAAGCATAAAGAGCATGGTTGGAAAAGGTTCAACATTTACAATTACACTCAAAGACGTAAAGGTTGCTGAAGTTGTGGAAAAAGCTACCGACACAAGTGAAAGCCACCATAATTTCATACTGGAACCCTGCAAAATAATGATTGTTGACGACGTCGAATTCAACATCAGGGTTTTAAAACGGATCATTGACTATGAGAACCTTACCTTTATTGAAGCCAAAAGCGGAGAAGAAGCATTGGATGTGTTGCTAACCGAGGAACCTGACATCATATTTATGGACATCCGGATGCCGGGACTAAACGGATATGATGTTACCGAGATTATTCGGAATAACGAGAAATTCAAAAGCACCCCGATAATCGCATTCACGGCTTCAACGATGAATGATGAGATTGACCGAATCGATAACATTTTTGATGCTTTCCTCCAAAAACCCGTATTTAAAAAGGATGTCATCGCTGTTTTGAAGAAGTTCTTACCCTATAAGTATAAGACCGCGGAAAAACCTCAGGCAGAAGAGAACCCTGAAATATCGGTCGAATGCCTCGACAACCTGCCCTTAATTGTCCAGGATCTTGAGGATCAGTTCATGCCCGAATGGAAGCTGGTAAAGAACGACCTGATTATTTTTGACATTGAGAATTTCAACAACCGGTTGTCGGATTTTGCAGCCAATAATTCCTGCGGACTTTTATCACAGTATTGCCGGGAATTAAACCAGGGAATACAAAGTTTTGACATAGAACTGATTGAAAAGAAACTAAATGAGTTCGAAGAACTGATTGCAAAACTGAAATCAATCTCCGGACAATAAGTTTCAAATCCGTCCAAAACCTCCGGCTACTTCTTTGGCGTCAGCGTTACTACCGGAATGATCATTTCTTCGAGCGAAATGCCTCCGTGCTGAAAAGTATTGCGGTAATATTGCGCGAAATAGTTGAAATTATTCGGATAAGCAAAAAAGTCGGTATCGGTGGCAAAAATATACGAAGTACTCACATTGCGCGACGGAAGATAAATAGTGGCCGGATTCTTGATCTCATAAATCGCTTTCGATTTAAAATTGAGGTTACGCCCCAGCTTATAGCGCAGATTGGTATTGGTTTCGCGGTCGCCAATCACTTTCAGTGCATCATCAACACGAATACTTCCATGATCGGTGGTGAGCACAACCTGAACCTTGTTATCGGCCAGCAATTTCAGCAAATCGAGCAACGATGAATGGTTGAACCAGCTCAGGGTAAGCGACCGGTAGGCCGACTCGTCACTGGCCAGTTCCTTGATCATTTCCATTTCGGTGCGGGCGTGTGAAATCATATCCACGAAATTGACGACCATAACCGACAAGTCGTTCTGGAGAATATTACCCAGGTAATCGGTTATCTTTTTGTCGCTTTTCATGTTCGTGATTTTCTCAAAGAACAACTTGAAATTCTTTCCATGACGGGCCAGTTGTTTCTGCAGCAGTTCCTTCTCGAAGCGGTTTTTATGTCCTTCGTTATCATCGTCATCCCACAACTCGGGATAAAGCTTCTCGATTTCGGAAGGCATCAGCCCGGCAAACATGGCATTTCGGGCATACTGGGTTGCCGTAGGTAAAATACTGCAATACAGTTCTTCCTCTGCAATGAAATAGTAGTTGTTTAAAACAGTTGCCAGAACCCGGTAATGATCGTACCGCAGATTGTCTATCACCAATACAAAAACCTTATTGCCACTTTCAATCTGCGGGAAAACTTTCTTTCGAAAGATATCATTTGAAAGCAACGGACGTTCTGTTTGTTTGCCGCTAAACCACGACTGGTAATTATTCCGGATGTACCGGGCAAACGAACTGTTGGCCTCGGCTTTCTGCATCTTCAGCACTTCGTCCATGGCCGAATCTTCAGAAGTGCTCAGTTCAAGTTCCCAGAATACCAGTTTTTTGTATACTTCAACCCATTCGGCAAACGAAAGCTGATCGCTGATTTGCATCCCGATTTTGGAAAACTCGCTTTGGTAGGCCGACGTTGTACGCTGGGTAACCAACCTCCGCTGATCGACATTCTTTTTGATCGAGAGCAAAATTTGTTTGGGATTTACCGGTTTTATCAGGTAATCAGCCATTTTCGAACCAATGGCTTCATCCATAATATCTTCTTCCTCGCTCTTGGTAATCATCACTACCGGTACGTTCGGATCAATGGTCTTGATTTCATTCAGTGTTTGAAGTCCACTGAGCCCGGGCATGTTTTCGTCAAGAAAAATAATATCGAAAAAATCTTTCCGGACCAGTTCAATGGCATCGGGTCCATTGTTGGCCGTTACCACGTCAAAACCTTTCTCCTGAAGGAAGATGATGTGAGCCCGCAGTAAATCGATTTCGTCGTCGGTCCAGAGTATTTTTGTTTTCTTCATATTGCAGAGATTACCAGATTCTAAAGTACTATACTTATAAACAAATACAAACGAATTGTAGTATGGGCTTAACAAACTTTAACGAAGAGAAATGGTTTTCAAGTTCTGTTGCCAGGAAAACATTAATAAACTGAAGGATTGATGGATTGAAGGACTGATTTAATCCTCAAATTCTGTTTACTTCAGGTAGAATTGTTTGTAGAATTCCATGTAAGTCAGGATGTTTTTATCCTTCCTGAAGATTGTTTCATTTTCGGGAGTGATAATGAAATTTCGGAAATTGGCACTCTGTATCGGACCATAAACCTGCTCGTCATTAACAATGGCACGCAAATAAGCCAATCCCGAAGACATGTCAGCCAACCCTTCAACCTTTATGATCGCCCTGAAGTCGTCGAGCATCGACGAAGTAACCGTAAGTTTTGGATAGCTTTTCTCGTTAAACTTCCGGATTGCCTCAACAAGCTTATCTGCATTTATCTCTTCCTTCGGGACAACAATTACAAACGAGTGGATGCCCTTCATGTTCTGTTGATAAGGCCCACTATAGCCTGGCTGCGCTTGACTTTGGGCAGCAGCCCCATTACCAGCATCCACGTATTTGGCCTTGAAGAAGTTCAGGTACTCGCCAATTTTCCGGGTTTCAGTCAGTTTTTTCAGGTTGGCATCGGTAATGATAAACGTGCGGTAACTCAGCGTATCCAGCCCTTTAAACAGTTTGCGGTTCGTCAGCGTTTTGGTGAAATAACTGATCGCATCATCTTTTGTTTTGAACGCATTGACCACCACAAGCTGATAATCGGCCACCTGGCTTTGACGAACCGACAGGTTGGCCTGACGGTACTGATCGCGATTGTAAGCGTCAAATACAGCAACAACAGGCTTCATGTTAACCCCAGGAGCATTCACTGCGATCACAAAATTCTGAAGTCCCTTTTCTTCGCCCGAATAAATATCCAGTCCCGAGCCGGTGGGGGCAACCGCTACAAAAGTTCCTTTTTCTTTCGGAAGTTCTTCTTCTTTCTGAGCCTTGGCCAACAACTCTTCAGGTTCGGGAAGCGCTTCCTCCGAAAAATCGCCGGTAATGAAACGGCTGTAATTCTTTACAAAGAACTTGAGGTATTCGACATCATCCTTTTCACTCACAATCTCCCTGAAATTGGTCGACGAAATAACGAAGTTCACGTATTTCACGTTCTTAAGGGCTTCAAAAACCGTTCTGCGCTTGATAACCGACCGGAAATAAATCAGTCCTTGTTCCTTGTCGCGGAGCGAGCGCACCAACAGCAAATTGGTATTGTTGTTCAACGGTTGGGTTTCAATATCAAAATCGAACTTGGTATAATGATCGATGTTGTAATTGGCAAGGTCGAACTTCAGGCGATTAAGATCGACATTGGCACTTTTCGGATAGGCAATCACAAAATAGTGAAGCAGATCCTCGTCGTAAGAGAATTTCCCTTCGAACTCGTCGGTGCCCTTTTTGTCAGCCGAAATTAGCTCGTTGTTTTTGATCTGGTCGTTCAAATACCCGCTTGCGACCATTTTCTGGTAATCGACCAGTGTACTGTCCTGAATCAGTTTCAGGATTTTCTCGGCCAAAGGTTTGGGCTCAGCCTGCGGATAACTGGCAATATACCCTGAAAGCAGCTTCGCAAAATTTTCACGGGTGGTTGCCGTTCCTTCGGCAACCGTACTGATAAACCTGACCTTTGGAATCAAAAGACTGTCGGGTTTCATCTGCATAATTTGCTCGGAAACCTTTCCGGCTTTTGCATATTGCCCGTTTTTAAATTCGAGGAATGCCTGTTGATAAAGCCGGTTCACGCTGTCGGATTTGGCCTCCAGCTCAATAAAGTAATTCGGATTCAGCAAATATTTGGCATATTTCGAATCGGGATATTTTGCGGTGATCAGGCTCTTATAATAGTCAGCCTTTTCCTTGTTGTTTTGTTTGGTGTACAGATCCCACAATTCGAACCACGACGAAAGAGCGTACAAATTGTCGGGGTAGCGTTTATTCAGGTCTTCAAACGAACCTATAGCCCTTGGAAAATCATTAAATTCGGTTTTGAAAATACGTCCGGCATTGTACAACGCGTTTCGTATCTGGGTATGCGAAACCTTCATTAACGAATCGTTCATGGGCAGATCCTGAGTATAAAATTCACGCGATTTCGGGTCTTTAACTTTCTTCACGCCTTCTTCCATCTGAAGTGAATCTTTCTGCTGCTCGGCCAGTTCCTGGGCGCCTGTGCGTTTATCCGAACGCCGCCAGTCGTCTTCGATTTTTCGTTTGCCCCACAGCCGTTCGAACTCAACTTTCCCATAAGCAACCGTGGTTGGATTATAGAAATACCACTCAGAAGATTGTTGCGAAGTGCTCAGCGAAAAACGGTTTTCGTTCGACCTGAAATAATTCCGGTCCATCATCTGGTTCGACTCAGCCAGCTTGGCCTTGGCTTCCCGTTCGTTGGCCTGTTGAATCCATTTGTCGATCAATACATTTCGTTCAGCTTCGCTCATCAGGGCTATGCGCTGAAGGCTATCTTCACGCTCAACGGTATAGATATTGTCAGTCAGACGGGCCAGACTTTTGTGGCGGTCAGATATCTGTTTGAAGTTGGGATATTTCTCGTCGACGACCACCATCGCGCTATCGTAATAGCTTCGGGCCTTTTTGTATTCAGGTTCTTCGAAATAGATCTGGGCCAGGGTCAGGCACGAAAGAGCCCGCTGATACAGGTTATCAACGCTCATCGAAGCCGATTTGATGTACTCATTTTTGGCCTTTTCTTTGTTCCCTTCCTTCATCGAAATGTTTCCCATCGCAAAATAAATTTGATCGCGGAACTCGCGGTTCTTCTTATCGCGAAGCATTCGTTGAAGCTCTTTTTTCAGTTTCTCAACATCGCCCGTTCCGGTAAACGTTCCGGCAGCATTGATATGTGCATTGAAAGCCATTTTATACGGAGGGTTCATCCGGGTCACTTCCCTGAAGGTCTGCGATGCTTTTTCCTGATTACCGGTTTCCTGGTACCATTGAGCCAAAACATACCTGTACCTTAAGCGATCTTGTTTGACCGTAGCTTTTTTGGCCGCAATCGAAAGAAAGGGGATCCCTTCAGAATAAAAAAGCTGACGGGCATAATAGTCGGCAGTTACCGCAGCAAATTCACCTTCGAGGTAACGGGGAAAGTCCTCATCGGTCTGCATTTTTTGAATAATTTCATAAGCCTCAACATACCGTTCCATCTCGGTATAACTACGAATCAGCCAGATAGAAGCAGTGTAATACGACGGATCGTCTTCAAATTTGCGGATTACGTACGAGAAATTTTCAATGGCCGAAGCAAAATTATGCTCATAGAAATATGCTTTTCCCATCAGGACATAGGCATTGTCGACCCAGTTGTTAAATTCTTCGCGACTGGCAAACCTGACATAGGCTTTACTTCTGTTTTTCCGGCGTTTGGGCTTTTTAGTAATCGAATGCGACTGAATGAGTTTTGACCCCTTTTCAATGGCATTTCCCATCTCAGATGTTGCAACCGATGCGGTCGAAGGATTGCTCGATTTATACAATGGCAAAACTTTAGAATAGTCGTCATCAACCGAGTTATTGATCTTTTCGGCTCCCTTCTTCAGGCTTTCTTTCCCATTGAAATACACATTGTAATGCGCGGTGAGATTGTGATAGAAACGCGACGTGAACGTATTTTTCTCGGTCGTACATCCGACCCAGAAAAACAGTACTGCAACTAATAAGAAACGATATGAATAGTGTTTGCCCAATATCTCTTTGTTGTTGACTTTAGGATAAACTGCCAAAATGAATTTATATTGTATAAACACAGTTTTAAATGCAGGTATCCCGAAATGTTTCTGCTGTTTTTTAAACGCGTACAATATTACGAACTTTCGGTTTAATTGCGAAAAGTAGTTTCAGAGCGATCAAGGTGAGGTACCTGCAACTAATCGCTAAATACCAGAGCCTTATACCTGTCATTCATTTTCGAATACAAAAGCAATAAAAAACTAATTTTTAAATTTATATTTAGGCTATTAACCCGAAACCTAAAAAGATGAAAACAAAATCTGCATTTAAGCTTTTGCAAATCATTTCTTTTGTCCTTTTTGGAGGATTCTCTCCGGGAATTATCCAATCAGTTTCAGGCCAGACCCAGGATTTAGGCAATTTCAAAGTGCAACTGCTTCCCGGGTGGAATTTTAAAGGAGATAAAAGTTCCGGCGATTTTTTTGTGTTCGGAAGTGAACAGCAAAAAACAGAGGTGGCCTTAAAGAAAGAACCCACGTCATGCCAAAACCCAACGGACTTTTCAAAAATTTTGCTCCCGGTCATTCAAAACTTACAGAAAGAACAATGGATAATCGAACAGCAAAAGCCTGCTGCCCCGTATTCATTTGCCGGACAGAAGAGTTGCCATTATATGAAGTTGAAATCAAAATCGACCGGTCAGCAGAAATTTGTGCTGCATCCGTTAGTCAAAGCTAAAGTCTACCGGATTGAAATCACGTCCGAGTCAGCATTAACCGATCCTCCGGAAGAAGCACTTATTTTCATTTCACAAATTTCAACCTCCGACAGTCCTGCCTCAGCGGTAAAACTAAGCGCGGCGCAATCAGCAACAAAAGCAAACAACTCCAATATTGCCATCAGTGTAGCCAACGAAACAGATACCAAAACGGATGATCTTGGCGGATTTTCAAAAGTGAAAACGGAATCATCAGCCATTCAAGGTGTTTCGTCGGCTTATGATCCTGAAATTTCGGGGAAAGCAGCCTCAATACCTGATGGTGATGAAATGAGCCCGGTTGTCAACCCGGCTGGAACTCCGGCTCCGGTTCCGTCCGATGCTGGCTGGGCTGCTGGTTTGGCAACAAATCCGAAATCGTTGATCGATGCACTGGAAGGCGGACGCCCGGGCGGCGATGTCAATGCCCTGATGGCATTGTTGCGACAAACCCAGGGCCCTTTCGAAGAAAACGAAGATCAGGCCATGATGAAACAGTATGCGCCCTATGCGAATTCAGGATCTTCCAAGGCACACAAAGCCATTCGAAACCAGAGCGAACTTTTACTGCAAGCCATGATTCACCGGGAATTGATGATGCAGGCTGCCTGGGAATACGATTTTGCACTGGCTCAAAACGAGATTGCCAATCAAATGCAGGATGAGGACGAAAAACAAATTACCGCAATGCTGGCCGAAATACAGCGTGCCATGATTCAGGATCAGCAAGCCTCGGTTGAAAGCATCGCTGCAACAGCGGAAAAAACAGAACAGATACCAACTCCGACAGAGCTGGCTGAGGAGTTACAGCAGGAAAACACGACTGCTGCCGAGGTGGCTCTGACAGCTTATAACTCGGATTCCAATAAAAACACTGGTTCATCATCAGATAAAAGTTCTGCGGCGAACTCAGCAACCCCAGGCGACAATGTTGACGCAATGGTTGCCCGGTACTTCGAATTACGGGAAGAACACCGGATGTTGACCGAGAGCTGCAACGGGGGAAACACGGCTGCTTGTAGCGAGGCTACCGCTATTTACCGCGAAGCAATGGACATCCGGAAGAAACTCGAAGCAAAAGGGATTGATGTTTTAAACTACAAAAAGCCGGAAACCAAGCCGCAGCAAGACCAATCGGTCGCGGTCAAAGACGAACCGCTGCTTGTTCCCTCGAAACCCGATCCAAACCTGACGCCCGAACAAAACCAGGCCATTGCCGAACATGAGTACAACATTATTTCAGCCCAAAAAACGGCCAATAAAATCCGTCAGGAAATGGCCGCCGAAAAAGATCCGGCAAGGCGCGAAGAACTCCGGCTGCAAGCTCTTCACATGGACCAAAATGCTCACGACAGCAAGGATTTGATTGAATCGATCCGCACCGGAACGATTGTCAAAACCCGAGGTCCGTGGGATGAACATTCGGCAATTGTTTTGGCCGAAACATCCCGGAAATTGCGCGAAGATTTCCAGCGTGCCAGCCAAATGCAGGCTTCTTACGTCAAGATGCTCAATGTTCTGGATAAGTACAATCCCGCGGAAGCAAAGAAATTTCGAGAAAACATGAGCAGCAGCGTTATCAAAGGGATTTTTGATCCGGGAGGTTTTGCAAAAGCCCAACAGGCACTCGATGCCCTCCACTCCAGCACCAAAGGAGCTACGCAAACCGAACAAAAGAAACTGGAATCTCAGCAGGAAAAAGCCTTTGAACGTTTGGAAATGGTTGAAAGACATCTAAAATATGCCGAAACGCTCAAATCAGGATGTGACAAAGCCATCTTTGTCGGAACACTCTTTACCGGTATGGCGCCCGGGCTGATCCTTTCGATGGCATACGAAGGGGCTACAACCGGGATTGAGAAAGGTCCCAAAGAAGCAATGAAGAATATGGCCATCCAAGGTGCAACAATGCTTGCCATGGCCGGAGTCATGAAAGCCGGAAGCTGGGGAATGAATAAACTGCTCAACCCGAAAGTTGCACAGAGCGAGGTCAATACGTTCAAAAACATCCTCGAAGCCAATAAATACAAGCAGGAAATGGAGTGGAACAAAACCCTGGTCAATCAGTTAAAGGAAAGAACTGCTGCCTTCGAGAAATGTAAAGCAACCGGGGGTAAAAATTATCTTGAAGTCAGGAAAGCACTGGACGAATCGGTTGCAGCCGTGAATAGCAGCAGCCTGGCCAAAAGAGTTATGAAGAACGAACTGACTGCTTTGGAGAACCAGATAAAATCAGGAGCAACAAGAGATTATTCGAAGCTGAAAGAGTGCCTCAATCAGCAAAAAATTTTCGACAATCGCCTGCAGAAAAGTATTTACCCCCGCACTGACGCTGAAATGATCAGTAAGCTTCGAAACCAGGGATACAATGTTGAGAAAAGCTGGTTTCAGGAATACCGGAATGCCTGCAGCCGCGGGGTTAATGCCGACCGAGACCTCGGATTGCTGGCGAGTTTCGAACGCAGTGTGACTAAAAACGGACAACCCGTTTCAATGAACCAGTTTATGAGTGAAGCTCAAAAAACTTACGATGCCAGTTATAAAGCAGTAACCGGGCGCAGCGCCAAACTGGCCGACCAAAGCATCACCACCAGCGCACACAGTGAATCATTCCCCGTTTCCTGGCTGCAAAAGAAGATGGAAGGGCCGTTTACTTACATCGAGCCACCTGTGGTTCCCCAGGATTTTGACAAGGCTGGCAAAGCCATTTACAACAAGGTGCAGAATGCCCTTGCCGGACCCGATCCGGCCTTTGTAAATATGAAAAAAGCATGTGCCAGTTTAAGCAAAGACCTGAAATCAAAAGTTTTGGACCGCCTGAAAAATCCGCAGATCCGCGCCGGAGGTTCGCCTGCATCGCGACAAGCCGCCCTTCAGCATTGGGAACAGGTTCAGAAAGTTATGGAAGACTTTGCATCTGATAAGTGCGACCCTTTGACAACCATGAAGAAACTTCAGCAATTGACTGGATCTACCAGCGTTAGCCAAAGCGCTCTGGAAGTGAAAAAACTATTAAGCAAAATGGGAGGGGCATAACCAATCTAACCGGATAGCTTATTCTGAATTTCTCAAAATAAGCTATCCGGTTAGATTTTTCCTCTTTCATTTTTTAGAAAGAATCAAAAATACTTCTACTTTTATTACAATTCATAGAGTTCTGATTTTGGAATGGGCTTTACGGACGCCTAAACCAACGCGCAAGTGGAAACACAACTGTAAAGACAATTTAAACAGTTTAAAATATGACACTCTAAAACCGCTACTATGAAAAAAAAACTCCTGTGCATGGCCTTTGTGCTGGGTGCCTTTTGCTTATCGGCCCAGAACATTACAGATTCTGCAAAAAAGGTTAAAAGCAACCTTGTCTCGTCCGAATACGACCGAAATGCCATAACCATCATTGGGTTAAAGTCTGAAGGGGAGCTATCCGAAAAACTGGCAAAAATGATCGATACCATTAAAGTCTCAGACAAGTTTTACAGCAACGATATCGGTTCCCGAAACATTCCATTCAATGTTGTTGTCAGCTTGTTCGACAAGGCCCAGCAAGAGAAAATCTTCAAAACCGATGTCGCCAGGCTCCTGGATGAAAACAAAGTAGGGCAAGGCATTGTGGCCCGATGGTTCAACCGTCAGGCCGACGGGACCTTCAACACCGACGTTTTGAAAGAACGGGGAATTTACAATTCCGACGACAGTGATTTGTCAATTGCCTCTTCCAGCAAACGTGGCGAATCGGCCCTGATGGATGCCGGCCTCAATCTGGTCGACCACTCGTATGTGCTGGTGCTGGGGTTCTCGAACCTGATGACCATGGACCAGTATTACGATCAAACCAAAGCTGCACCCGAAACCCGCAAAATGAACGGCGTAAAAGGCGACCTGATTGGTTTGCTGTACAAACTGAACTTCAACGATTCCGTATCGTCAGTATTTTTTCAAAATATGTGGGCAGGCAAAGGAGCTTCTGATCTGAATGCTAAAGCAGCTCAATTTGAGGCCACAACCTTTCCGCTTGTTCCGGTTAAAAACCTGATTATGCCGATGCAGGCCACGCAGTATAATGCAGGCCAGTCATTGGCTCCCAAAGTTCAGAAAACCCAGGACGAGCTTCTGCGCGACATGGTAAACAGCGCCATGACCAACGTGCTGAACCACCTGACCTACCAGGTTTCCGACTTCAAGGTAAAGGCTCAGATCTATAAAACCAATCCGATTGCCGTAAAAATTGGAAAGAAGGAAGGACTGGGCTTCGACCAGCGTTATTTTGTGTTTGAAAACCGTCAGGAACGCAGTGGGGAAAAATACTCCAAAAGAATTGGCGTCATCAAGTCAATGTCGGTTTCTGACAACCGCAAAGTGACTTCCGGCGAAACTCAACCATCATATTTTTACCAGGTTGCAGGCGGCAAGATCGACAACATGGGGATGTTTGTCGAACAACGGATTGACGCCGGACTAAACTTGTTTCTGGGCTATCAGCAGGATGCCATGAGCGGGTTCGACGGAAGAATTGAATATTACATGGGGCGGCTTTTGTACGGAAAGAAAAACGGAGCGATCGCCAAAGGGATCACCTCGTTCAAACTTTATGTTGATGGTGGTTACAACTCTGTCAAAGATGAGTATACGCTTGAAAGTCTCACTGGCACAGAAAAAGTCGACTTGATTCGCGTCAGCGCCGGATTGAGCAAAGATTACTACCTCACTCATTTTTTGCATGTAGGACCATTTGCCGGCTATGGGATCGAATCGGCTACCGGCAAGGAATCTAAACACAAGGTTGAAACCGATTTCGTTGAATTCGGGGGCCGCCTTGGAATCAACCTGAAATACAACATCCAGTTGGTTGGTTCGGCAACTTATTATCTCATAATTTCGCCTGAAGAAAAAGACGAAACAGGAACTGTTGTCAGCAACCCTAAAAAGTTTGATGACTATTTCCCGAACCGTTCAGGATTAGGAATTTCGTATGGGATTCGATTTATGTTCTAAATTTTTAAAACTGTTTAAATATGAATCTGAAAAATTTACTTTTTGTAAGCCTGATTTTGGCCTTGTTTTCGCTGACTTCTGAAGCACAAAACAAGAAACAGCGTGCGGCTGCCGGCTATGTCATCTCGAATTACGAAGTTGAATGTATGGGAACCGGGATGGATGGAACTCAACTGATTAAAGTCTGGGGATTTGGCAAAAAACCCGATGATGCTATCTACAGCGCAAAAAAGAATGCTGTTCATGCAGTTATTTTTAAGGGAATTTTAGGAGGCAAACCCGGTTGCATGGCCCGTCCGCTGATCAATAAGCCCGGAGTGGAAGAACAACACCGCGAATATTTTAATTCGTTTTTTGCCGATGGCGGCCGTTACCTCAATTTCGTCTCTCAAACAGGCGACGGGAAAGTTGACCGCATCAAAATTTCCAATAAAGAATACAAAGTAGGTGTCATTGTTGCTGTCATGCATTCGCAACTGCGCGCAGAGCTCGAAGCAGCAGGCATCCTGAAAGAACTGTCAAGAGGTTTTTAATTTCAGATATTACACTATGAAAAAATACGCACTGCTATCTATTTTGCTTTTTAGCGCTATACTTAGCTTCTCCCAGGCAAAAAAACCAACCATCATGGTAATCCCCAGCGACAACTGGTGCATCAAAAACGGATATGTGCAGTCGCAGGATGTAATGGGAACCATTAAAACTTTCCCGGATTACAAAGCTGCCGTGCAAAACGACACCGAACTGCTGATGGTTCTTGGAAAAATCAATACCCTGATGGCCGATCGTGGCTTCCCGCTTAAAAATCTGGAAAGTGTACTGAAAACACTCGAAACTGAAAGCGCCGAAGTCAGCATGATGACCAGCAAAGCAGGCAACGATCTGGCGGAAAGCCCTATCGACGTGCTGAAACGCACAGCCAATGCCGATATCATCATCCAGATTACTTACGTGGTCAACCAAAACGGACCGAAAAGATCGGTGACCTTCATGCTTCAGGGGCTCGATGCTTACACCAACAAACAAATTGCCGGAGCTCAGGGAACAGGCCAGCCGTCGTTTGCCACCGAACTGAGCGTTCTGCTCGAAGAAGCGGTCATTTCATACATCGACGATTTCAATTCAAGACTGCAGGACCACTTCAACGATTTGTTTGCCAACGGACGCGAAGTCGCCCTTCAGGTAAGGGTTTTCAACGGCGCAGCCTTCGATCTGGAACAGGAATTTGACTGGAAAGGCGAAAAACTGGAATGTGGCGAAATCATTGAAGACTGGGTGGCCGACAACACCGTTCAAAAACGCTACAACCTGTCAAGTTCTTCCGAAAACCGGATGATCTTTGAACAGGTTCGCATCCCGTTGTTCGACGAACGCGACCGCCCCATGGATACCCGCCGCTGGGTACGCGACCTGCGCACCATGCTCTCCGGAGCTCCATTCAATACTCCCGCTAAAATCTACACCAAAGGATTGGGCGAAGTATGGGTGATACTTGGCGAAAAATAATGCAGAAACGGCTGCCAGTAGAATGTGCTGGTAGCCGTTTGCTGATTCTTTAAAATTCAAATCAGGACCTAAAACAAACAAGTCAGGATGAAACATCTTCTTTATCTACTGCTTTTTCTGCCCTTCTTCGGAATGGGACAGAATAATTTAGGCTCGGCCGACGACCTCGACCGTATTGCCATTGATGTGCTCGTTCCTCCTCAGGTTGAAGATATTCCTGATCAGGCCCGGGCACTGCTTGAAAACGAGCTGATGGAAGTGGCTGTAAAAAACGGACTGGGAGGTTCAGGCCCAAGCCCCCGTTTTGCACTGACTGCAAAAATGGTCGCCCTTACCAAAGACATTACGCCGACGGTTCCCCCTATGGAAGCCTATACCTTCCAGATTTACCTGTACATTGTTGATTGTGTCGATCAGATCGTAGTTTCGACCACAACCATGACCAGCAAAGGCGCCGGAAGCAATAAAAACAAAGCCTATCTGACCGGATTGAGGCCAATCAACATGAACAACGCCGAACTGGCACAATTCATGAAAACCGGGAAGCAAAAAATCATTGAATACTACAATTCGCGCTGTGATTTTGTGATTGCCAAAGCCAAGGCACTGCAATCGCAAAACCAATTTCAGGCAGCCATCGCAACACTTTCCGGTATTCCTGAAGTATGTAAAGACTGTTATATGAAGGCCATGCAGGAAATTGGCCCGATTTACAAAGACTTCATCGATCACGATTGCCAGATTTTTACCAACATGGCCGCATCCGCCTGGGCTGCAAATCCTACGGCAGCAGGAGCTGCTGACGCCGGAAAAATCCTTTGCCTGATCGATCCGGATTCGAAATGTTATCCCGAGACCAAAGCGTTGATTGCCAAAATGGAGGCCAAGGTACAAAAAGACGAAATCCGCGACTGGAAATTCATGGAGCGTGTCTGGGGCGACAACGTAGCCCTTGAGAAGCTTCGGATCAAAGCTTACCGCGACATTGGGGTGGCCTTCGGAAACAACCAACAGCCCACCTACAACAATATTCTCTGGGTATTCCGGAGATAAAACCAGTTGACCCGATTGCAAAATCAGTTAAAAAGCGGAAGCAGACAAATGTTTTGACCTTCCGCTTTTTTTTCTAAAAAATGCGAAAATTGTCCAGCAACTTTATCCTTTTGACCTGACACGATGAACGAACAGCACATGTACATAAAGCCCAAACCTTATAAATTCGGGATTGCGCTCAGCGGCGGTGGCGCCAGAGGAATTTTGCACCTTGGCGTACTCGAAGCCCTCCATAAATATGGCATTCGGCCCGAAATCATTTCAGGAACAAGCATGGGAGCCCTGATGGGTGTTTTCTATGCCGCAGGGCTCGAACCATTGCAGATTCTTGAGTTGACAAAATCGAGCAAAATGGTGAAAATGATCAAATGGCAACTACCATCAGGCGGATTGATTGATTTGAAAAAGCTACTGCCTATCCTTGAAAAAAATATCGGAGCCGACAATTTTTCGGCCCTCAAAAAGCCATTCTATTGTTCGGTGGTCAACCTCAACAGTGGTCAATGTGAAATCAAAAGCGAAGGAAAGCTTTTCCAATGGGTCTTGGCTTCAGCTTCCATCCCGGTAATTTTTGAACCTCAGATCATCGACGATATAACTTATGTTGACGGAGGGTTGCTCAACAATCTTCCGGTTGACTGTATCCGCAATCAATGCCGTATCCTGATTGGCGTACACGTGAACCACAATGGTCCGGAAAATGACATCTTTGGCATGAAAGCCATTGCTGAACGAACCTTCCGGCTGGCTATCGGGCAAAATGTGCGCGACAGCCTTGCCGCTTGCGACTTTGTTATCGATCCTCCGGAAACCAGGATGTTCAACACATTCGACTTTAAAAAGGCCGACGAAATCTTCCAGATTGGCTTTGAAACAACTGAAAGGAAAATTCTGGAAATGTTCGATTCAATCGACCTGAATCAGGTCTTTCTGGAAAAATTGAACCGGACAATAAAAGACAGCTAACCTGCGTTCCTACTTTTACAAAAAATTGCTGATTATAAGTAAAAAGCTGCGTATCTTTGTTTTTATTCTCGTTTATACCAAAAAAATAAGCCAAAGCCAACTGAAGCGCATATACTGAATTTATTCATTTAAAAATTATCACATGAAAAAGTTACTGTTTGTTTTATCAGTTCTAGTACTGGTTTCTTGCGGTCAGCACAAAAAAGAAATAGCCCGGATGCAGGCTAAACAAGACAGCATCTCTCAATTAGGGGTACAGAAAGATAATTCCATCCTGCAGTTCATTGGAGCCATGAACGAAATTCAGATGAACCTGGATTCAATCAAGGCTATCGAGAAAATCGTTTCGGTTCAAACAGCTCCCGGAACAGAGTTGAAAGCCGAAGCTAAAAACCGCATCATCGAAGACATCGCCCAAATCAACAATCTGCTCCAGAAAAACAAGGAACTGGTCAAATCTCTTCAGGGAAAACTTCGCGCATCGAACATGAAAATCGCCGAGCTCGAAAAGATGATCTCGCTGATGGAAAAACAATTAACTGAGAAAGATGGCGAAATTGCCCGGTTAAACAAAGAACTGGAAAATCTGCACATCGACGTAGCCAACCTGAACCAGAAAATTGTAACCATTACATCTGAAAACGAAAAAGCCATTAGCGAAAAAAACAAAACCATCGAAGAACAAACCGTCGCAATGAACACGGCCTTTTACGCTTTCGGAACCAAGAAAGAACTGGCTGAAAAGAATGTCATTGAAAAAGAAGGTGGCGTTTTAGGCGTAGGCAAAACCCTCAAAATGAAAAAGGATTTCAACCGCGATTATTTCATGAAAATAGACATCCGCGAGTTTAATCAATTGCCTCTGAATGCCAAGAAAGCCCGCCTGGTTACTTATCATCCGGCTGATTCATACCATTGGACTGGCGGCGATAAGAAGGTTGAAAGCCTGGTCATCGACAAACCCGAAGAATTCTGGAAAGCTTCGAAATATCTGT
Organism: uncultured Odoribacter sp.; assembly: GCA_964488805.1. GTDB lineage: Bacteria > Bacteroidota > Bacteroidia > Bacteroidales > Prolixibacteraceae > Aquipluma. The sequence goes on from CAZAVU010000003.1 coordinate 115,333, forward strand.
TGATTGTTGTTGAATAGTCAACCGAAATTCAGCCGATACGAAATTGACTGAAAAACAAAGACAAAGGGCTGATGGACGCGACCATCAGCCCTTTGTTTTTATGCTGCTTGTTTCAGTTTGATTCTCGAAAATACTTCTGATCACCTTTTCTCCGGCAACAGGTTCAGACTACACCGTAGAAGCAAAATCAGGATAACCGGAGAAACGGCCGGATTAAACTGCTGGCCAATCACCGGCGAAAGAAGCAATAGTGCGGCCACCAGATAGAAATAATGGCGGCTGAAGCTCCTCCACTTTTTTACCCGCCAGACAAAAGCAAAAAACAAATTCAACGGGAAAGCCCATAACAAATTGTAATTGGGACTCATCGCCGGATGCTCCGAATACAAAGTAAACCAACCAATAATTAGTCCGGCTAGCCCGGTAACAGCCAGCAACCAGTAGTCAAGCCAATCTGTGTTTTGTTTTCGAAGGAATGCCCGAACTGATATTCCGGCAACCAATAGAAACAGCAAAGCAGAAACTAACAAAGGCCATGGCCAATCTGAATTTAGCTTCGAATTGGGGTACTCAAGCAGGGTATGAGTTTCCAGAACCAACGGTTGTTTGGTCCCATCGATCGTTATCTCCGCTTTGGCAAACTGATCTTTCAGAAAATCAGGCAAAAACATTTGCCCGTATGCCGAAACCGGTTCGTCGGCCTTTTTGCCGACCAGCAAATCGATGCCCAGATCGAGCCATCGGAACGAATGATGATAAAGTTTGATTAACTCACGATAGCTTTCAGTAGCATGATTTTCATCAAAACGAACCGGATCGCCAACATTTCGTTCAATCATATCGCGAACACGAGTAGCACAGTTATCCATGAAAAAATTATACCGGTACATCCGGTTTTCAGGTCTGTTATTCTCCATCAAAGCCTGATACAACTTGTTTTTTCCTTCCGGCGACAAATTAAGAACCTGTTCATAAACGCTACGCCGTTCTTTCTCATATTCAGGAATAAAACTCTTAAAACGCTGTCCCATCATCAGATAGTCGGTCTGCCCTTTGGCAAAACGGTAGATAAAATCAGGCGAATCGAAACTGAATACACCGTAATTGAACACCGCATCGAGATTCTGAGCCGGGTCAGTTACCCGAATCGCCGAGTGCCCATACATCGAATAAACCTCCTCGCCCGGATTGCAGGTCAGAATGCTGATTCGTGCATCAGAACTTAACTGCTGAGCCAGTACGTTGGTCTGGAAAACCAGGAATGCCAAAAATATCAGGAGGGAAAAACGCATGTTCATAATCTGGATTTTGCCGCCAAAGATAGAGCTTTTGCTATTATCATGGCGAACGATTCCAGTACAAAAAAGCAAACCGGAATTAGCTTTGGGTGCAGTTCGGCGTAAGATCGCCTACCTGATTTTGCCGTTTAGACCGATTAAAAATAGCTAGTCTCCTGAAAATTTGATAATATTGCCCTCCTTAAATAAAAAATGAGATATGGGATGCAGCGGATGCAATTGGAATAACGACCTCGACAGGCCAGCTATGCTTGGAACATACGACTGGCTTAACGATATACCTGACACCTCTGACGAATCGGACATTGTTGAAGTTCGGTTCAAAGGCACACGAAAAGAGTTTTTCAGAAACGAAGACGGACTTCCCCTGAAACGCGATGAACTGGTCGTGGTGTCCTGTTCTCCGGGACACGACGTGGGCGTAGTTTCGCTGACCGGCAAACTGGCCGAACTTCAGTTTAAACGAAAAGTCAAAAAACCGGAACGATACGAATGGAATAAAATTTACCGGAAAGCCACTCCAGCTGATGTGCAAAAATGGGAAGAAGCCAAAGCCCGCGAAAACAAGGTAATGATTCGCGCCCGGGTCATTGCCAACGAGCTGAGGCTAAACATGAAGATTGGCGATGTGGAGTTTCGTGGCGACAACAACAAAGCTATTTTCTATTACATTGCCGATGACCGGGTCGATTTCCGCGAGCTGATTAAAGTTTACGCCCGTGAATTCGCCATCAAAATCGAGATGAAACAGATTGGTGTTCGACAGGAAGCCGGTCGCATTGGCGGAATGGGCTCCTGCGGACGGGCCTTGTGCTGTTCTACCTGGAGAACCGACTTTTCGAGCGTTACCTCCGATGCTGCCATCAAGCAGGGATTGTCGCCAAATGCCGAGAAAATGGCCGGGCGATGCAGCAAACTTAAATGCTGCCTTACCTTTGAACTCGATCATTACCTCGAAGCGCTGGAAGATTTCCCGCATGAATTGCTTACCATCGAAACCGACAAGGGAATTGCCCGTCATTTCAAAACCGACATCCTTCAGAAGAAAATCTGGTACATGTACGATCAGTCCGAATCACGAACCTTCGTTCTTGATCTGGCCGATGTGAAAAAATTCCTGACCCTGAACAAACGGGGACAAAAGCCTTCGATTGATGGCTATACCGAACCGGCCCCCAAGAAAGAAAATATAATGAATGTGGGAGAGTTAGACAAGAAGCTCTTCACGAAGCCAAATCCCAACAAAAAACGAAACAAACAACGAAGAAGACCTCAAAACAACCGAAGACCTGACAATCAGGCCCCCAAAGAATAATCAGAAAGGGAATATCTGTTCCCTGAACCGGCAAAAAGGCAAAAGAGATGATCTCTTTTGCCTTTTTGTTTTTAGCATTCAACACAGAAAAATCCGTATCGGCAACCTCCAATATCTGTTTTTGGGTTATTTGGCAAAATGCACCCCAAAAATCCATTCTTTCAGTCCTCACCCACACAAAAGAATAATTGTATAACATTCAAAAATTATGACAAAACCAGATGATGATTTTGTTCCATTTCCTTAACTTTGAAAGGATACCTCCACAATGAAGAATCTTTGAAAGTCACAATCATGAAAACGATTATCATTTACGCCACAAACCACGGATGTACTGAAAAAGTAGTCAACGAATTATCAGGCAAGCTGTCGGGAGAGGTTTTGACCGTCAATCTGAATCAAAACCAGGTACCTCCACTCGACGAGTTTGACAAGGTCATCATTGGAGGTTCAATTCATGCCGGACAAATCCAAAAATGTGTTAAGGACTTTTGCAATTCAAACTATCCGGTGTTGGAAAACAAAGAAATTGGCCTGTTCATCTGCTGCATGTACGAGCCCCGGATTGCACGCGAACAGATCAAAAATGCCTTCCCGGAAGAATTGCACCAGATGGCTAAAACAGAAGCTATTTTGGGCGGAGAGTTTAACTTCGACAAAATGAACTTTCTGGAAAAAATGCTGGTCAAGAAGATCGCAAAAGTACGCGAAAGCGTATCGAACATCGATCACATTGCCATCGATCGGTTTGCCAAACGAATGGAAGAAACCTACCATCCGTTTATGTTTCTTATCTAAGCCGCAAATAAAGAACAGGATATAAACAAGCAGTAAATCTCTGAGAATTACTGCTTATTTGTTTTTGCACCAATCAGAATTTCAGATAAAAATCCCTGGTCAACTCTTTGTATTCAGAGGTGTAATCGTGGTGCTTTTCAAATTCAATCATCAGGCTTTCCTCCTGAAGTGTGACTGACCGATTGGTCAGTTCAACCAAAATCCGGAAGTCAGGTTTTACCGGGTTTGGTTTTACGCGACACAAGCGCGAAAGAAAAAGCTCATTTATTTTTGCCAGATCTTCAACCTCCTGAAGCTGTTCTGTCGGCAAAATCAGCGCCATCCGTCCATTCTCCTGAAGCAAATTTGCTGCTCCTGAGATCAATACGTCCAGAGGCAAAGCGTCGGCATGGCGGGCCTGTGCGCGGGTTTCGGCCGGAGCTTTTACTCCATTGCTGAAAAACGGCGGATTGCTGACAATCAGGTCGTATTTCATTTTTGTTTCTGCCAAAAACTCTTGAAAGGATTGGCAAATCACGTTGATTCGGTCGCCCCAGTTCGACTGCCGTACATTAAAAATTGCTTCTTCAAAAGCATCCTGATCAATTTCGAGGGCATCGATTTGTGCCAAAGCATTTTTCTGGGCCAGCATTAAGGCAATCAGTCCGGTGCCGGCGCCAATATCCAGAATTCGCTGCGCGCCCGAAGCATTGGTCCAGGCACCCAGCAGCACGCCGTCCATGCCCACCTTCATGGCCGACCGCTCCTGAACGATGCGAAATTGTTTGAATTGGAAATAGGGGTTGCGGGGCATAGATAGATAATGAAGCAAAATTGCACAAATAAAAAGCACATATTTTTATAAAAATGAATTCAAGCAACTAGGATAATGCGTACATTTCAAGTAAATGCCAAAATAGAAATAGAACAATGCCAGAGTAGAATAATCGTTCCTGCCATTTAAATAATTTACTTGAGGTTTCTGAACTTTGTTTGATAGCCTGTTCTACACCACTAGAAGCAGCCTCGATTAGTTGAGGATAATTTCCAACTCCTGGTTCTATGCCTTGAAAAATGTTAAAAAGTGCATTGTTTGCATACAAGATGCTCAATGCATATTTTAAAAATCGAAGGCCACAATAAATACTCAACCCCCAAGATAATACAGCTAAAGCCAAGGGAGTCTGAATCCATTTTAATGAATGTCCTGTCGTTTGATAAATGGAAAACCCAATTGCAGTAACGCACAACGCCACAATATAATAGACAAGTTTTTCTTGTTGTTGCCCATGTATCCTAAACAATTCAATTTGCTCTTGCATAAAATTAATTTTAAATTAATTTACTATAGTATCAGTAAGGTTTCCCCAATCGCATCTCTCAACTTAGTTTCCACACTAACCTGTTCGGCAAACTCATGCCATTTGTCAACGGTTTCGCTAATTTGCTGAACGATGGCGGGAGCTTTCTTCACATTCATCTGATGACCAACTTCCAGCAAATCGTCGCGGGTAATTCCCTGTCGCTTACCGTTTATGCTCAGCGAATGCTGGCTCACCCAGGCGCTCCCGGGACGGTAAGCATGGCAAACATCGTAGGCAGGCGCCATTCGCCATTCGCCATTCGGATTCATCATAAAAGCAAAATTCTTGGTATGGTCGTCGCAGTTTTGGGCCATCACGTTAAACACCATCCGGCGAAATAGTTGCTCGGCTTCGGGATAAGTCAGCAGCAAAGCACGCATGGTCTGGAACAACTGCTCGTAGCTGTACAAGTAAATGTCATTGAAATCGTAGTGCATCATGGCGCAAAACGTTTGCACATGCAACTTCGCGCTTCCGGTTGGACGGTCGAACCGGCGGGTCATAAAATGCGCTCGCCCGTTTTCCTCAATCAGGCGGCATTCGGTCATTTCAATACCACAGGCAACAGCCATCAGGTAATAGGCCATTTCCACACGACCATAACCATAAGTAGCGCCAAACTGGGCATCGTCAACCCCGTCAAATTTCAGTAACCAGTGCGAAAAACCTTCGGGAGCATCAGTCTGTCCCGAACGAACTTCGCCGGTTTCGGCATTCCAGGCTACAATAGCTTTTGCCCGCGCTCCTCCAGCCGATGTACCAATTTTCAGAATATCCGAAAGCGCTTTTTGTTCGTCGTGCGACATGTCAGTAGTATATGTCTGTCTTCCCGTTAAAATCTGCTGAGCCACATCGACCAAACTGCTGATTTCGACTTTCGAAGATTGATTGGCCGAAGGTGGAACCACAGGCTCGAACTCCAGCGCCCCCATTCCACGTTTACCCGTAAAACAAAGCAATTCCACCGGATTCATACTTCCAGAAGGTCGCCCAACCCGTGCCAGCCAGGCATCAATCAAGGTGCTTCCGTAACGGTCGGGCAAAACATCGGCCAGCAAACCCGGCAAGCCTTTAAAAGTTTTACGTCCGGCCAATTCGGGAAACGAAAAAACAGTTCCTCTCGCTTGTGATAACGGCATTTTTACAGGCGAAACATCCAACCCATAGCGCAAAAAATCACGATCGAACTCAAAATCAGCAACTCCCGAATCTGCATTCCAGTGAATGGCGCCAATCCGCTTGCCCCAAATCGATATGAAGGCATTCTCAATCATTACCAATCGGGTAATTCGTAAGGTTTAGGGCCTTTCGTGTTTCGGGCGCGTTTACGCTTTTTCATTTCGAGCGTTGCCAGATACATCGGGCTTGGCCGGTCTTCAACCTGAAAAGCTTTCATAAACGACAATTGACCAAGCACGCGTAAAATCTGGACCAGGGAAATCATCGTTCCGCCTTTGCCGTTTTCGATCTGACTCAGGGTAGTTCGGTTTACTCCGGCTGCATCGGCAATTTGCTGCTGGCTTTTGTTTTGCTTCAAGCGCGATTGCTGCACAAAGCGACCGATCTGTTCCAGAACTGCACTATCGCTTAACTCACTCCAATTTATGTTGATATTTTCCATCATTATGTCGAATTTTGAATGTTATTGATGGTTTTTACATACAAATATAAAAATTTATTTACAAAACCACCAGACATCAACATTTATTTTTGTCTATATTTTCCATCAATATATTCAAATTTAGTATACATTGATGATATTTTCCATCAATAAAATTCAAACATCAAGATTTAGTATTACCCTCCCCAATTTTCGCGGTCAAGGCTGCGATACTGAATAGCTTCTGAAAGATGATGGCTCTCCACCCGTTCGCTTCCTTCCAAATCGGCAATGGTGCGTGAGACTTTCAATATGCGATCGTAAGCCCGAGCCGACAGTCCAAGCCTTTCCATTGCATTTTTCAGCAAAGTGCTGCTGGTTTCATCCAGATCAACATGTTGCCGAATCATTTTCGACGACATTTGAGCATTGCAAAATACGCCCTCACTCTTATCGAAACGGTGAGATTGAATATCTCGGGCACGGATCACCCGTTCCCGAATAACCGCGCTGGATTCGGTGGGTGCCTGCTCCGAAAGCTTTTTGAATGGCACCGGAACAACTTCCAGGTGAATATCGATACGGTCAAGTAATGGCCCGGAAATTTTATTGAGATATTTGGCAACCATACCCGGCGCACAAACACATTCTTTGGTCGGGTGATTGTAGTATCCGCACGGACATGGATTCATAGAAGTTACCAACATGAAACTGGCTGGATACTCTACCGAAAACTTAGCCCTAGAAATCGTGATCAGGCGATCTTCCAATGGTTGGCGCATCACTTCAAGCACTTGCCGCTTAAATTCAGGAAGTTCGTCGAGGAACAGGACACCGTTGTGTGCCAGACTGATTTCGCCCGGTTGCGGGAAAGCCCCACCGCCAACTAGCGCGACATCAGATATGGTGTGGTGCGGACTCCGAAACGGACGTTGAGTCATCAGTGAAGTATCTTTGTCGATTTTTCCAACCACCGAATGGATTTTTGTGGTTTCCAGTGCCTCGCGCAAAGTAAACGGAGGCAGAATGGTCGGAATTCGTTTGGCGAGCATGGTTTTTCCAGCTCCGGGCGGACCGATCATGATGATGTTGTGTCCTCCGGCAGCCGCAATTTCTAGTGCGCGTTTTACATTTTCCTGCCCCTTAACATCAGAAAAGTCAACGTCATATTCATTGCTTTTCGAAAAAAACTCCTCTCTGGTGTTTACAATGATCTGTTCAAGTTCGGTTTCACCGTTGAAAAAGTCTATCACCTCCTTCAGGCTTTCCACACCAAATATTTTCAACCGGTCGACAACTGCCGCTTCCCGCGCATTTTCCTTTGGCAAAATAAAACCTTCAAAACCCTCCTCCCTGGCTTTGATAGCAATGGGCAAAGCCCCTTTAACTGGTTGCAGCGTTCCATCGAGCGATAGTTCACCCACCATCATGTAATTCGACACCTTTTCAGTCAATATTTGCTCGTTCGCAGCCAGGATGCCAATTGCAATAGGCAAATCGTAAGCCGAGCCCTCTTTGCGGATATCGGCAGGAGCCATGTTGATCACCACTTTTTTATGCGGCCATTTATAATTATTGAGCCTCATCGCTGACTCGATACGCTGCTGGCTTTCCTTAACAGCATTATCGGGCAAACCAACCATGTAAAATTTGATTCCCTGCGAAATTTCGGTTTCAATGGTAATAGTCGTGGCATCAATACCATGTACGGCGCTGGCAAAGGTCTTAATCAGCATTTGGTTGAATTTTAGAAGGTTTGTTTCTTCTAAATTTACGATAACCAATGCAGACAAACAACGTTATGATGAGTTTTTTAGGTGTGAAGAACTATTTTCACCAAACAAAAAGGGCAGAATCTGAATTCCACCCTCGATATACTATGACACGACTGAAAGTTTATCAGCAGGTAACATGAAATAAACCAATCACTGCTTCATCGGCTATATTCCATTTTTCGATTGCCAGTGGAGTTGGATAGTTATCGACCTTACAATTCATGCGTCTGAAATAATCCTTCGCTGCATCTGAAAGGCTCACCATTCCTTGCTGACCAGTTCCAACAATCAACCGCTCAGCGCCAACCTGAAAAACGTATTCGGCTTCCTCCAGTGAAATGACATGAGATGTGCCGTAAACATTTTTTGAAAGTTTCTTGTTTCGTTTTTCCACTTCACCGGAAATCCGGATAATGATGTCATGATCAATCTTTTGGCCATCCACTGTGATATAGCCAAATCCCGCATCGGACAATAGTGGTTTCATTTGTCAAATATTTATGTTTTTTCTTTTTTTTGATTTTCAGGAGTCAATCCCATTGACATGGCAGTAATTCCGGTCAAACCGCCTAACTGCATACTTTCCAAAGCAGTGCTTGGGACAATAACAATCGTGGAATTCGACTTCAGACCTTCATAAAGCATATTCATTGCCCTCAGATGAAGAGCCGTCGGATTGGAAGAATAAGACCTGGCCGCGTCCTCAAATTTTTCAGCCACCTGCCGTTCCGAATCTCCCAGGATCACACGGGCCTGTCGTTCCCGTTCTGCCTGTGCCTGCATCGACATGGCATCCTCCAGGGCCGAAGGAATCAATACATCTTTCACTTCCACCGAAATAACATTAATGCCCCAGGGTTCTGTTCGTTCATCAATAATTTTCTGAAGTACGGTTCCAATTTTCTCCCTGCCCTCCAGCATGTCTGAAAGCATCGTTTTTCCGATTACATCACGCAGAGCCGTCTGCGATGCCCAATTTATTGCGCTTTTGTATTCAGCAACATCAAGGGCTGCCTTCTTGGGATCCAGAACCTTCCAAAACAACACAGCATCAACATCTACCGGAACCGTATCTTTTGTCAATGTTTTTTCGGCAGTAAAAGAAGTTGTAATAACCCTGATGTCGATCCAGTAAGGAATCGTATCAATGACTGGTATTATGAAAAAAAGGCCAGGCCCCCTTAATGACTGGAATCGGCCCAATCGCAACACAACAGCCCTCTCCCACTGATCTGCAATCTTAATTGCAGACGAAAACAAAAGAGCTCCAACGAAAAAGATCATTAAAATCAAAGTACCCTTTGCATTTGCCTGAACCTCAAAACTGGGATAGGCAACCCCAACTCCTATCCCCAAAATGACAAAAAAGATCAATGCGGCAAAATAATTTGTTCTTCTCATAATATTTTCCTCCATCATTAAAAGTTATTATCCGGGATTGGTTTATTTCAATAGTGAGTTGAAGCGATGCAGAACCTTTCCCCTGCTCAAATACCTATTAAATTTATGAAATATTCCGGCGAAATACAATTTTTTGAACCTATCCCTCTCATTAATATTCACTTATAAATACGAAAAGGGCAGAATGAAAATTCTGCCCTTTTCGTATTTTTTTAAAGCTGAGCTTGTCGAAAACTTATTTCTGCTGAACCTTGGCCCAGGTATCTTTTAATTGCACGGTACGGTTGAAAACAAGTTTTTCTGGAGTCGAATCCTGATCAACATTAAAATAGCCCAAGCGCTCGAACTGAAAGTGATCCAATACTTTGGCATCTTTCACGAATGGCTCGATGTAACATTTGGGCAGAACTTGCAGTGAATCGTGATTCATGAATTCCTTGAAATCGATGTCTTTATGACCATCGGGTTCCTCATCGGAGAACAGCCGGTCGTACAGACGAACTTCTGCTTCCACATTTTCGGTGGCCGAAACCCAGTGAATGGTCGATTTTACCTTACGGCCGTCTGGAGAATTTCCTCCGCGTGAAGCTGGATCGTAGGTGCAGTGTATTTCGGTGATTTCGCCGTTGGCATCTTTCACCACATCCGTGCAGGTAATGAAATATGCATAACGAAGGCGCACTTCGGTTCCTGACGAAAGACGGAAGAATTTCTTGGGCGGATTTTCCATGAAGTCGTCACGTTCGATATACAATTCACGGGTAAACGGGACCGTACGGGTTCCCATCGAGGCTTCTTCCGGGTTATTCACGGCTTCCATGTGTTCAACCAGGCCTTCCGGATGATTGGTAATCACCACTTTCAGTGGATTTAGAACCCCCATAACACGTTGAGCACGTTTATTCAGGTCTTCGCGAATACTGTATTCCAAAAGGGCAACATCGGTAATGCCGTCAGTTTTGGTTACTCCAATGCGTTCAGCAAAATTGCGGATCGATTCAGGAGTATAACCGCGACGGCGTAATCCGCAGATGGTGGGCATTCGTGGGTCGTCCCATCCTTTCACATGGCCATCTTTTACCAATTCGAGCAATTTACGTTTGCTCATAACGGTATAGTTGAGGTTCAACCTTGAAAATTCGATTTGTCGCGGACGGTAATCCGAGTCTTTCAACTGGTCGATAAACCAATCGTAAAGTGGGCGGTGAACTTCAAACTCGAGGGTACATATCGAATGGGTGATTCCTTCCCAATAATCGCATTGGCCGTGAGCGAAGTCGTACATCGGGTAGATGCACCATTTGTCGCCGGTGCGGTGGTGCGGCGTTTTCATGATCCGATAAATGATCGGGTCGCGCATGTGCATGTTGGGCGAGGTCATATCAATTTTGGCACGCAGAACCTTCTCGCCTTCATTGAATTCGCCGGCTTTCATGCGGGCAAACAAGTCGAGGTTTTCCTGAATTGACCGGTTGCGGAAAGGACTTTCTGTTCCCGGACGGGTTGGCGTTCCTTTCTGCGCGCTGATGGTTTCGGCATCCTGATCGTCGACGTAAGCCTTTCCTTCGCTGATCAGTTTGACGGCAAAATCGAACAACCGATCAAAATAATCAGAAGCATAATATAGCCTGTCCCCCCAGGTAAATCCCAGCCAATGAACATCTTCCATGATGGAATCGACATATTCGGTATCTTCTTTCGAGGGATTGGTATCATCGAAACGCAGGTTAGTCAACCCGTTGTATTTTTGAGCTGTTCCAAAATTCAGGCAAATCGATTTGGCATGGCCAATGTGCAGGTATCCGTTAGGTTCCGGAGGGAACCGGGTATGCACACGTCCGGCATTTTTACCTTCCTTGATTTCTTCTTCAACAATCTGATGAATGAAGTTATTGGATTTCACCACATTGTCGTTCTCAATTGAATGTTCGCTCATCGTATTTCAAATTAATAACTTGTGTTTTATGCCATTCTGCTGTATTCAGGCAAAAGTATAAAATGATTTGAGCTATCAGATATTTAGGAGTTTGAAAATTGAATTGCAGTTCAATAAAATTAATTTTGTCCGAAAATATAACTGTACACAATGGCGCTGATCGAAATTGAAGGAATGGAATTTTATGCTTTCCACGGACATTTTGACGTGGAGAAGGTAGCTGGCAACCGTTTTCTGGTGAACCTGAAAATAGAGGCCGATTGCAGCAAGGCCGGACAAACCGACCAACTGGAAGACACGCTCGACTATCAGAAGGCCTACCTGGCTGTGAAAGAAGAAATGGCTATTCCATCGAACCTGCTCGAACACGTCTGCCAGCGAATCATTGCCCGTATCAGAACTGAATTTCCTGAAGCCGGGAAAGTGACCGTCAAAGTTTCGAAAATGACCCCTCCAATGGGTGGACAAATTGAACGGGTAAGCTTGACCATGGAAGGATAGCACGTCAAGATAAAAGTAAAAAGGCAAAAGTGAAACCCATCAGATTTTACTCTTGCCTTTTTTATCCATTGCTACAGATTCTCTATTTCACTTTTGCAAACCGCACCAGTAACGAAGCATGAGGTTCAACCGCAACGGTGAATTTATCAGTCACAGTTCCTTTGACTTCCTTGGTCCATAAATCTTTTACCCGGTAAGTTCCTTTCAACCCAAGTTCGGCCAGTGTTACCGAAATATCAGATATTCCAGCCTCGTTACTATTAAAAAAGGCTACATATTTATCTTTTGTTCCCGGCACATCGGCTGTCCAGACAATCATCCCGCCATCTTCTTTTAACTGTCGGTTATTGGCACTGTTTTGGTTTACGGCCAATACCTCGTCGTTGGTCAACAATGAAAGCGTAAACTCATCATTGGTTGGCAAATCGCCGCCAAACATCAACGGTGATCTGAAAATAGACCAAAGGTTCATCAAGGTATATTGCTCAGGTTTGGTAAATCCCGTCATGCGGTCGTTGCCCCGTTCTGCACGCAGGGCAATGTGTCCGAGCGGAAGCATGTCGGCGTCGGGCCAGTGGCCTTCTCCGATGTACGGAGCCCAGTCGGCGCAACGTTTAAACTGAGGTTTCAGCATTTTCCAGTTGTCCCAGAAATCGTCGCAGATGCGCCACATATTGGCATGGTCCATCACATGTTTGCCTCTTTCAAGCGGAGTTGCTCCCGGCGAAGTAGAGAAAACCATCGGGCGGCCACATTGATCAATGGCTCTGCGAATCATTACAATTTCACCATGGTGATAAGGTCGCGACAAATCATCAACCTTCACATAATCAACGCCCCAAGAGGCATACAGATTGAAAATCGAATTGTAATATTCCTGGGCTCCTGTTTTCAGCGTATCAATAGTGTACATATCATGCAGCCATTTACACTGCAACGAATCCGAATAAATATCGGAAGCCTTCACATTAGTTCCCATTACCGGACAGTTCTTTTTCACTGCTTCGACCGGAACGCCACGCATGAGATGAATTCCGAATTTCAGACCTTTTGAATGCACATAATCAGCCAGAGGCTTGAAGCCTTTGCCATTGGCGGCTGAAGGAAATTTCTTTACTGCCGGTAAAAAACGGCCATATTCATCCATGGTATAAACCGGATCTTTTTCGTTGTAACCTCCGGCCTTATCGTTCGCCACAAACCAGCGAATATCCACGATGATATATTTCCACCCGTGCTGTTTCAGCTTTTCGGCCATGTAATCGGCATTGGCTTTCACTTCGGCTTCAGTAACCGTTGGCCCGTAGCAATCCCAGCTATTCCATCCCATGGGCGGAGTTTTGGCCTGTTGCCAGAATGGTTTATTCTTTTCTACTGATTCCGTTTTTAGTGGCCTGCCAGTAAACGAAACCGCAAAAAATGCAGTAAGGCCCAGCAGAAAGAGATGAGCAATGTTTCTCATACCTAAAATTCAATGAGTTGATTAATTCAATAATTTAAAAGTGTAAATCTAACATTTATTCGATAGTCAAAAGAATATTCTAAAACATAGAATCACAACTTAGATAAGGCACGCAACCTTTTCCGGAGTTAACAAATCTTGGGATTATCCATAACCATCAAAAGAAAACGAAAATGAAACGAGTATTTTATTTGCTTTTACTGATAAGTCTTGTGGCTTGCAATAAAAATGAAAATGAAGAACAGGAACCAACGCTTCAATCGGTTAGTGTGACTCCGGTAAAGGTCGACAATACGGAAACATTTACCGACATTTCGTTCGGAACCGGTAATGTTGGCTATATCTGCGGCTCAATGGGAACCTTGCTTAAAACAACCGATAGCGGAAAATCCTGGCGCAGTATACAATCGGGCATCCGGCCAAGTCTGAATTGTATCCAGGCACTTGATGAAAAGAATGTGTACACCGCCCGAAATGAGCTCTACCACACCAAAGATGGCGGCTCAACCTGGGAAACTGCCGGCCTCGAAAATGTGGGTTCGGGTATTTTCGATATGTGTTTTATTAATCAGAAAACCGGTTTTATTGTAAAAAATGGAGTAATGAAAACAACCGACTCAGGAAAAACATGGACACTAAAGTTTGACGCCGGCGCCGACGAAGAATATTATGCCCTGACATATAACCGGATCCAATTTCTGAACGGAAATGTGGGATACTGTGCCGGAGGAAAAACTTACGATGGCAATACCATTGGGAATATGGTTAAAACCACCGATGGCGGAGAAACATGGACCAGCCTGAAAATGAAAATGAGCCAGATCACCGCTTTCTATTTTCTGGATACAAACAACGGATTTGTATTCAACTTCAACCAGGAGTTGTGGAAAACAGTCGATGGAGGTGCAACCTGGACGAAAGTCAGCTCTGATGTTCCTGAAAAATACCCGGACTGCTACTTTGTAAATGCCTCAAAAATAATCCTTCGGACATCAAAAGACATTTACCATTCCATTGACGGAGGAGTACACTGGATAAAAGACTTTACACTGACAGCCAACGACGGACAATTAACCACCATGAATTTTACCGATCAGAAAACCGGTTATGTTGTTGGGGATAACGGATTCTTGGCCAGGATAACTCTCAATTGATCGAAAACGACAAAGGCAACCCGAAAAAAATAGGCTGCCTTTGTCGTTTCTCTAAAGAATTTGAGTGCTCCTAACTCAGAATCAGAGCATCACAAACAATTCGTCTTTATCTCGTCTGACTTTAACAGCACCGTTCAGGTAATCCTTTTCGGCATCACGATAACCCAAAGTCAGGATCACTGTGCTGTGCAAGCCTTTTTCCTTTAGTTCCAGTACTGCATCAAGCGCATCCGGGTCGAACCCTTCCATCGGTGTGGCATCAACCTGTTGCTCGGCGGCAGCTACCAGTCCAATGCCAAGAGCAATATAAGCCTGGCGCATATTCCAGTTCAATACTTGTTCGGCTGTTTTTCCCGTAAGATTTCCATTGATCATGTTACGCATTCCTGAAAGAGATTCGACCGGAATGCCACGAAGTTGAGAAATATGGTTCAGGTATTTATCAACGTTTTCGTCACTCACCTGGGTCCAGGCTGCAAATATGATTACATGAGAACCTTCGGTAATCTGAGGCTGATTGTAAATTGCAGGAGCGATTTTCTCCCTGAGCAGCGGATCTTCAACAACCAATATGGTATATGGTTGCAATCCTAATGAAGATGGAGCCAACCGAATCGCGTCCAATATGTAATCCAGTTTTTCCGACGGAACCTTCTGCCCGTTCATGCGTTTGGTGGCATAACGCCATTTTAAATTTGTCAGTACATTCATTTTTCAGTTATTTTAATTGTCGAAATATTCATGCCAGATTAAACACCAGGGATGACCTTTTGTTTGAATCCATTATTTTTTTTGGAAGATCTGTTTTCATTCGCCCCGCCATTGCAGGTGATTAAAGAAAATTTCACCTGATATTCTGAAAAAATTAACATTCCTGCATTTCGATATTTCAATAAAAACATCAAATTTGCACTTCAGAACGAAAATCGTTTAATCGTTTCGAAAAATGGAAAAAGAAGAAATTATCCGTGGAGAAATTGTAGAAGCAGCAAGCAAGCTGTTTCAGCAATACGGTTTGCATAAAACCACTATGGAAGACATTGCTAAAGCTGCCGGAAAAGGGAAAAGCACACTTTATTACTATTTTACCAACAAGAACGAGGTCTTTGAGGCGGTAGTCACCAAAGAAATCGACGAAGTATCTTCAGCAGTGCATATTGCTGTTGAACAAGGAAAAACTGCCAAAGAAAAGTTGACTATCTATACAAAATCGAATTTTGCAGAATTACGAAAAAAGGTCATCCTGTTCAAAATGGTTTGTGGCGAAGTTCGTGAAAATATTACCAACGTAATGTACAGCCTGCGTTCCCGCTTCGACGCCAATGAAGTGAAACTTTTCAAAAGTCTTTTGCTGGAAGGGATTCAGTCGAACGAATTCACAGCCTGCAAAGAGGACGATGTTGACCTGCTGGCCCACACTTTCGTAAGTGCATTGCGTGGCATCGAAGTTGATTTGTTTATCGAAAATAAATTGCCGGGGCTGGAAGAGCGCATCGAAATACTCAGCGGTATATTGATCAGAGGATTGCAATGACAGTCCTTTTTTTTGAATGTTTTTTCGACCAGAAAACGAAAATCGTATTGTAATTAAATATTTGAAACCCATGAAAAAACTTAAACAATTTGCCTATTGCTTGTCAATCGGGGCAATTACACTGGCCGGATGTACTTCCGGGGCAAGAAACACCAGTAAATCCGAAGCCGGCCGACCTGTAAAAGTTAAAGTTCAGAAACTGGAAACAGCCTCAGGGAGCGCCGGGCAATCGTACATCGGAACCATCGAAGAATCGGTCTCGGTGCCCCTGAGTTTTTTGGTTACCGGAACCGTGGAAAAAGTATTGGCCGATGAAGGCCAGAATGTTTCGAAAGGACAACTGCTGGCCGTATTGAACAGCGAAAGCTACCAAAATGCTTACCAGGTCTCGCTTTCGAAACAAAAACAGGCAGAAGATGCCTACAACCGGCTGGAACCTGTTTACAAAAAAGGAAGCCTGCCTGAAGTGAAATTTGTTGAAATTGAAACCGGTCTGGAACAGGCCAAGTCATTAACTTCAATTTCAGCGAAAAATCTGAAAGACTGTAAATTATATGCGCCTTCTTCAGGAACAATCGGGAAACGGATGATCGAACCTGGCATGAGCATCATTCCCGGAAACCCCGTTTTTCAACTGGTCAAAATCGAAAAGGTGAATGTAAAAATTCCGGTTCCGGAGAACGAAATATCCGGAATTGCCAAAGGACAAACCGTAAAAATAGAAGTACCGGCGCTTGGCAACCAACAGTTTGAAGGGAAGGTAACCGAAGTCGGCGTACTTTCCAACCCACTGTCGCACACGTACATGATTAAAGCCGAACTAAACAACCCTGAAAGAATGCTGAAGCCGGGAATGGTTTGCGAAGCCAGCCTCAGCAATCCGGCATTTGCCAACCGGATGATCATTCCTCTATCGGCAGTTCAGGCGAAAAACAACGGCGAAAAATTTGTTTTCGTTACCAACGCCGATGCCAGTCAGGCCGTCAAAAAACCGGTTGAAACCGGAGCTTTGGTCTCGAACGGCGTGGTCATAAAAAGCGGCCTTACCGCCGGAGATATGATCATTGTTGAAGGCTACCAGAAAATCAGCGATCATTCACCCATTCAAATAATTCGGTAGCCATGAAAAAGTTGGGAATTGTCGAGTCGGCGATGCGCTACCGGCAGATTGTTTTTCTGATTGCAACAATACTGGTTACCTTGGGTATCTACGCGCTGTTTGTGATGCCCCGCCAGGAATTTCCGTCGTTCACCATCCGTCAGGGATTGGTTATCGGCGCTTATCCCGGAGCAACATCCAGGGAAGTTGAACAGCAACTGACCTCGAAAGTGGAAAATTACCTGTTCGGCTATAAAGAAATCAAGAAAAAGAAAACTTACTCATACTCGAAAGACGGGTTGATGATCATCTTCGTCGAACTGAATGAGAACGTAAAGAATGCCGATGAATTCTGGGCCAAACTCAACCACGGGCTGAACAACTTCAAAGCCCAATTGCCATCTGGCGTGCTGGCCTTGTATTCCGACAACGATTTTGGCGACACCTCGGCGCTGCTGATCACGCTCGAAGCCGACCACAAATCATATCGCGAGCTGGAAGATTACATGGACGAACTGGAAAGCCGCCTGCGACGCATCGAGTCGGTTTCGAAACTTCGCCATTATGGCCTGGAGAAGGAACAAATCAGTATTTACCTGGAAAAGGAAAAGCTGACCAATTATGGAATCAGCACGTCAACTTTGCTTGGAAACCTTTTTACACAAGGCTTTACGACCATGGACGGATCGGTCGATAACGACCACCTGACAGCCCCGATCCACATTTCACCATCATACAATACGGAACAGGACCTGGCCGAACAAATCGTCTATTCCGATCCGTACGGCAACATCATCCGGCTGAAGGACGTGGCTCGCATCGCCCGTGAATATCCCGATCCGGATAGTTACATTACCAATAATGGAAATAAATGCCTGTTGATTTCCATGGAAATGCAACGGGGAAACAATATTGTGCAGTACGGGAAGGAAGTGGACGAAGTGCTGAAGCAATTCCAGTCGGAACTTCCGGAAGGTGTGAATATTGAACGGATTGCCGACCAGCCTCAGGTAGTGGAAGACTCGATCTCCACGTTCCTGAAAGAAATGCTTTATGCCATTGTGGCTGTTATCCTGGTAACCATGATGTTGCTGCCTCTCAGGGTTGCATCGGTAGCCGCCACCTCCATTCCGGTCAGTATTTTTGCCGCGCTTGGCATTATGCTCGTGGCTGGCATGGAACTGAACACCGTAACCCTGGCCGGCCTGATTGTGGTACTGGGTATGATTGTCGATAATTCGATTGTGATTGTCGACAGCTATATGGAAAAACTCGACCACGGCATGTCGCGCTGGCATGCGGCCATCAGCAGCGCCAAAGGCTTTTTCAAGGCCATTTTCTCGGCAACGCTGGCCATCAGTATCACGTTCTTCCCGTTCCTGTTCACGCTGAAAGGAATGTTCCAGGAATTTGTTCAGCAATTCCCCTGGACGGTGACCATCACGTTGGGAATTTCACTGTTGGTTGCCATGCTTTTTATTCCCTTTGTGCAATTCTGCTTAATTAAGGACGGTTTTGAAAAATCGAAACGTCCCAGGAAAGAAGGCAGGCGGAATTTCCTCGACATCATGCAGCAAACCTACGAAAAATGGCTGTTCCGCGCTTTTAAACATCCCCGGATTACCATCGGAGCCGCATTCTTGTCTATCGCAATCGGGATTATCCTGTTCACGCAGATCCCGCAACGGTTGATGCCCATTGCCGAACGGAACCAGTTTGCCGTCGAAATTTACCTTCCCCAGGGAAGTTCGCTGAAACAAACTGCTGCCGTAGCCGATAGTCTGGAGAAAATTCTAAGAAACGACGAACGCGTAATTTCAGTAACCTCATTTGCCGGAACCAGTTCTCCGCGGTTTCACACAGCCTACGCCCCCAATCTTCCGGGAAAGAATTTTGCACAATTCATTGTAAAAACCGGGTCAAACAACGCAACACTTGAAGTGCTCAACGATTACTCAGCCCGGTATTCCGATTATTTTCCGAAAGCACACGTCCGGTTTAAACAGCTCGATTACCAGGAAGCTGCATTTCCAATCGAAGTGCGACTGGCCGGAAACGACCTGCTCAAACTGAAGGCCGAAGCCGACTCGCTCAGCCAGAAGTTCCGTAAAGTTTCCGGGCTGACCTGGGTGCATACCAATTACGAAGAAATGTTGCCTGGCGCACAAATCGATATCCATCAGGTCGATGCCAACCGGCTGGGGATTAACCGCACTACGGTAGCAACCAATCTGGCTTTGCGTTTCAGCGATGTTCCGCTGACCACCCTTTGGGAAAACGATTACCCGGTGGCCGTTAAGCTGAAAGCCGAACGCGAACAAAAAGCAACACTCAACGACATCGAAAACGAATACATCCATTCGCTCATCCCGGGCGTTTCTGTTCCATTGCGCCAGATTGCCGAGGTGAAACCCGACTGGAACGAAGGTAAAATTGTTCGCCGGAACGGAGTCCGCACCATCAGCATCATGAGCGACGTTGAGCGAGGCGTCAACATCAACCAGGTGTTCCGGCAAGTACAAAAAATAACCGAAAGCCATTCATTACCTCAGGGAATTCAGGTTCAATACGGCGGTGCCTGCGAAACCGATCAGGAAAACCTGCCGCAGATCCTCAGTGGATTGGTTGTCAGCATATTCATTATCTTCCTGATCCTTTTATTTCACTTCCGGAAAATTAACCTGGCCTTGCTGGTTTTAAGTTCAGCTTCGCTAAGTCTGGTCGGAACAGTATTGGGAATGCTTGTAATGAGGGTTGAATTCAGTCTGACGTCAATTTTGGGGGTCGTCAGCCTGATTGGGATCATCGTTCGTAACGGGATTATCATGCTCGACTATGCCGAAGAATTGCGCCATCACGGGAAGAAAACCGCACTGGAAGCTGCCTTCGAAGCCGGGAAACGGCGAATGCGCCCCATCTTCCTGACCTCGGCAGCCGCCTCAATGGGCGTAATCCCAATGATTATCAGCAAAAGCGCCATGTGGTCACCCATGGGAACGGTAATCTGCTTCGGAACGCTGACTTCGATGGTGCTGCTGGTACTGATCCTGCCAGTTGCCTACTGGCTGATCTTCCGGAGCGTGGATAAAAACAAGAAAAAAGTGACAATCGAAGAACTCTCAACAAAAGGAAAAATGAAACCTGCAATTCTGGCTATTCTGATTCTGATTGGGTTTGTCCCAGCCCTGTCGGCCCAGAACAATTATTCGCTGCAACAGTGCAAAACGCTTGCCCTGCAAAACAATGCGCAGGTAAAGAACAAACAGCTCGACATCAAAGCATCGGAAGAAATCAAGAAAGTCGCTTTTACCAAATATTTTCCGCAGGTGGAAGCCACTGCCGTAACTTTCAAATTCGACAAACCTTTGTTCGACATGAATATTCCGGGAGGAAACCTGCCTGTTTACGACGGGAACCCGGCCAACCTGGCAACGGCAACACAGTTTGCCTATTTCCCCGGAATGTCAATTTCGATGCTTGAAAAAGGAACGATTGGGTTGGTAACAGCCACACAACCTGTTTTTGCCGGACGCCGGATTGCCACCGGGAACAAACTGGCCAGCCTGGGCGTGGAAGTCAGCCAGATTCAACTGGCCGCCACGCAGGACGAGATTTCGCTGGAAACGGAAAAACAGTACTGGCAAATCGTTGCCCTTGGCGAGAAAATGAAAACCCTCGAACGCTATATCCAGTTGCTCGACACCCTGCACAAGGAAGTGAACGACGCATTTCAGGCTGGATTAATTACCCGCAACGACCTGCTCAAAGTTGAACTCAAGCAAAACGAGCTGCAGATGAACCGTCTGAAACTGGCCAATGGCATTGTGCTGTCCAAGATGGCACTCTGCCAGTATGCAGGCATAACCTACCATCCCGAAATCAGTTTTGCCGACAGCCTTGCAGCAGCCAATAATCCGCTTCTGATTTATACCGACCATCAGCAAGCCCTGGCTAACCGCGCCGAATACCAGTTGCTGCAAAAAAGCACTGAAGCTGAAGAGTACCAAACCCGGATGCAACGCGGCGAATACCTGCCCCAGCTTGGCGTCGGGGTTGGAGGCCAGTACCTCGACAAGGTGATGGGCGACAAGAACTCGACTTACGGAATGGTTTTCGGCACCGTGAACATACCAATTTCAGGTTGGTGGGAAGCTTCGCACAAGCTGAAAGAACGCCGGATTAAAGAAGAACAAAACCAGAATATGGTGGCCGACAACACCGGGAAACTGCTGCTCCAGATGCAGCAGGCCCGCAACACGCTCGACGAAGCTTTTCAGCAGGTGCAACTGGCCGAAATTTCCATCCGGCAGGCTGAAGAAAACCTGAAAGTGAACCGCGACAACTATGAAGCAGGAACAGTAACCGTTTCGGATATGCTTGAAGCACAGGCACAACTACAACAATCACACGACCGTTTCACCGACACGCTGGCCGAATATCAGCTCAGCAAAGCCAATTATCTTCGGGTCACCGGTCGCTACGAAAAATAAAAGAAAAACTTATGACCCAGCGAAATGAATTGTTCCGGACAGGACTTTGTTTATTACAGGAGATCAATCCGGCAACCCATGCCATGTTGTCAAAACATGTATTTAACCTGAAGTTCGGGGAGGAATTTGTAATCAAAGACCAGGATGACCTGATTGAGCTCGTCCAGGCTTTAAACACCTGGCATCAGGAACAGGAATCGTGCAACAAAGGAGAGAAGCAAAATGGAAAAAGATTTTCTCTGGCTACGGAAAATTCTTGGTGATTAGAATGAAATTTTGTTATCTTTGCCCACCCCAAACGGGAAGATCTAACAAAATATGGTCGGTTGGCCGAGTGGTTAGGCAGCGGTCTGCAAAACCGTGTACGGCGGTTCGAATCCGCCACTGACCTC
>CAZAVU010000004.1:0-124228 GCA_964488805.1 uncultured Odoribacter sp.
CTATCAAATATTTATGCTTAACTAATACTTCCCCTCAACAATATGAAGTGATCCAGTAAAAGTCAGTGTGTTTAGTTCTTTATTTCGAGGGGGCTTCTTCCCCGGTAGTCTTTGCCGATGACGTTTTTCCTAATTTTAACGACTTGCGGAAATCCCAGGGAATATTGTAATATACCGAATACGTAAAATCAAGATTAAAACCTTTGTCGGCTTTCCCGTAGCCCGGAATAAAATAAACCGGTGGCAAGTCAAATTTCTTGGTTTGTATTTTCATTTTTCCGCGGATGCTCCAACCCATGTAGAAATTTTTGAAGATTTCACCTTTCAATCCGACTACAATTTCAGCCCAGTGTGAAGAATAAATCTGGTTTCCGAAATGTCCGGAGGTTGAGCCCCAATACGAATTGATCTGGTAGTTATTGACCTGTTGACTGGCAAGCCCAAAGCCATAACGCAGCCCGGCATAAAAGATATTTTTCTCGCTTTTTTGCAGCGCTTCCAAAAAGTTGTAATCGATACCAATGCGCGAGTAGCTGCCGTTGCTTTTATAGTCAACTTTGCCGGAATTGATTTTCATGAATTCGTAACCGGTTTCAAATGTCGGATACCAATTGGGCCAGAGTTCAACATCAGCCGAAAATTCGGTGCCATAACGGTTTCCTTTGGTCCAAAGGTCCTGAAACGGACGGGTTACATCCATGCCAAACCGAATCCCGCCCATGTGGATATAATTATCGGCCCGCTTTGGTTTGATCTTCTTTTCCGGTTCTTTTTGTCCGTAGCTAGTTGCTGCCAGCAGACAAAGGATGAAGGTATATCTTAATATTCTCATGCCATGTTTTGGTTACCAGGCTATCACTAATTAGAATGGAATCGATGCGGTTATGAGTACATTCAACCGACTTCAGCTTGAACTCGTAATAAAATCCCGAATCCATTGAATCGTATTTTTCTGTTTTCTCGTGGGTAAAGCTAACCGTATCAACCTTCGAATCGAACGAAAGCTGGAATTTGGTGGTGTTTTCGGAAGATAAGGGTAACAGGATCTTACTCAGGCTCGTTTGGTTTTCCCAAAGACTGTCAATGCCGATGCCTTTGACGGTGACCACCGAACTTATTGATTTTTTTGTCGATGAATTCAATATCGAAGCCTGAAGTAAAGCCTGCGGAGGTTCCTCGAAAACTTCCTTGCAGGCACTTCCTACAATCAGAAAACAAACCAGATAAATCAACTGTTTCATTCAACTTTCTTTTTTTGAATGCCGTAAAGGTAAACATATTCAGTTTGAATCTGAAAAAGATGCTGTTTTTTTACTTCTCCAGAGCCCTGTGGTGTTTGGTTACAGCGCCAGGATTGTCATTCGCAAAAATTAGATATCTTTGCGCCTGAATCAGTCCGGAGTAATTGATTAATAAGCTTTTTATAACGTTTAGGAATGAAGCACATACGTAATTTTTGTATCATTGCGCACATCGATCACGGGAAAAGTACACTGGCCGACAGGCTTCTCGAATATACCAAAACCGTTGACAGCCGGGCCATGCGTGCCCAGGTTCTCGACAGTATGGACCTTGAACAGGAACGTGGAATTACCATCAAGAGCCACGCCATCCAGATGCTGTACAACTTTAAAGGGCAGGAATATACGTTAAACCTGATTGACACCCCCGGACACGTCGACTTTTCGTACGAAGTATCGCGCTCCATCGCAGCATGCGAAGGCGCTTTGCTCATTATCGATTCAACTCAGGGTATTCAGGCCCAAACCATATCGAACCTTTACCTGGCCATTGAACACGATCTGGAAATTATTCCTATCCTGAATAAAATGGACTTGCCCAATGCCATGCCCGAAATTGTCGAAGATCAGATCATCGGGCTGATTGGTTGCAAACGCGACGATATTATCCGCGCCAGCGGGAAAACGGGGATGGGGATCGAGGAAATTTTGGAACGCATTGTCAATGTTATTCCTGAACCCAAAGGGAATCCCGAAGCACCGCTTCAGGCACTGATTTTTGACTCGGTGTTTAACCAGTTTCGCGGGGTGATCGCCTATTTCAAGGTTGTAAACGGTGTGATCCGTAAAGGCGATCAGGTCAAATTTGTCAATGCCTCGAAAGAATATATTGCCGACGAGATTGGCGTTCTGAAACTTGGTA
The DNA here is from genome assembly GCA_964488805.1 of uncultured Odoribacter sp. Classification (GTDB taxonomy): domain Bacteria; phylum Bacteroidota; class Bacteroidia; order Bacteroidales; family Prolixibacteraceae; genus Aquipluma. The sequence goes on from CAZAVU010000004.1 coordinate 2,164, forward strand.
TGTTCGAACGGCAGGAGCTTCGAACCGGCGACGTGGGCTATGTCATCTGCAACATTAAAACTGCCAGAGAGGTAAAAGTGGGCGATACCATCACCCATGCAAAAACGCCGTGTGACAAGGCTATCGAAGGTTTCGAGGAAGTCAAGCCCATGGTTTTTGCGGGTGTTTATCCGATTGAATCGGAAGATTATGAAGACCTTCGTTCGGCCATGGAAAAGCTGCAATTGAATGACGCGTCACTTACTTACGAGCCTGAATCATCAGCAGCGCTCGGATTTGGTTTCCGCTGCGGGTTCCTCGGATTATTGCACATGGAGATTATTCAGGAGCGACTCGACCGTGAGTTCGACATGAACGTGATTACCACAGTGCCGAACGTTTCGTACAAGGTACACACTACCAAAGGCGAAACCATTAATGTGTACAATCCATCTGGAATGCCGGCTTCCACCACCATCGACGACATTGATGAGCCGTTTATCCGCGCCAACATCATCACCGCCGTCGAATACATCGGGCCGATCATGACCCTGTGCCTCGAAAAACGGGGAACGCTCATCAAACAGGAATACCTGACTACCGATCGCGTCGAGTTGGTGTTTGACCTTCCGTTGGGTGAAATTGTGTTCGATTTTTACGATAAGCTGAAAAGCATCTCGAAAGGATATGCCTCGTTTGATTACCACATGCTCGATTTCCGTCCGGCCAAGCTGGTTCGCCTCGACATCCTGCTGAATAGCGAAATGGTTGATGCACTGTCGACCCTGATCCATTTCAACAACGCGTACAATTTCGGGCGCCGGATGTGCGAGAAACTGAAGGAACTGATTCCGCGCCAGCAGTTCGACATTGCTATTCAGGCGGCAATTGGCGCTAAAATTATCGCTCGCGAGACGGTTAAGGCGGTTCGCAAAGACGTAACGGCCAAGTGTTACGGGGGCGATATTACCCGTAAACGCAAGCTGCTCGAAAAACAGAAGAAAGGTAAAAAACGCATGAAACAGGTTGGAAACGTTGAGGTTCCGCAGAATGCTTTCCTTGCCGTGCTGAAGCTCGACTGATCCGGGTTGGAAGATGACCACGGGTCACCAGTTTTATAAAAAAGGTTTTCTCTGATTGAAAAGGGAAAACCTTTTTTTGTGAACCGTCGAAAAATTTCGTGATTCCCGGTTTTACAAAAAACTTAACATTCGTTAAAAAATAGGAACGGGTAATTCGTTATTCCAATTTTATCGACAATTTTGGTACTTGGTTCGAATAGGCCGATACTGGTCAGGTTATCAAACCGGTCATTCCAGCCATCGACAGAAACAGAAACAACATGTACAGAAAACTTTATATAGTTGAATGTCGCTTTTGCAGGGTCATTCGGCTATTGTTGATATTGCTTTTAACCGGGATGTCAGGTTTTTCGCAGACAACGTTTGTAAGAGGCAGGGTTACCGATGAGGAAACCGGCCGTCCGATACCCTTTGTGAGCGTGGCCATCAAAAACACAACCATCGGTACCCTGACCGATACGTTAGGCGTTTTCAAACTTTCGAGCAAAACAAGGATCGATTCTCTCCACTTTTCGATGGTTGGCTATATGGGTAAATCAATCGGGATTACACCTTCGTCGGCCCAAACCGGGTTGAATGTATCACTAAAACCGGATATGGTAAACCTTACGGAAATAAAAGTATTGCCCGATGACGGACCGGTTATACGGTTATTGAAAAAGATGATCAGGCACAAGGATCAGAATAACCCGATGAAGTACCCGCGTTATTCGTACCGGAAATACACCAAATGGGAATACCATCTTCAGAATGTAGGCCCCAAAATACTCAATTCGAGGGCTTTCCGGAATAATCAGGCGGTATTTAAAACCGATGCCGACAGTTCAAAATTTTTGCCGATCTACTTTTCCGAGCAGTTGGTTTTCAATGAGTTTCAACGCAGTCCGGTCAGACAGAAATCTACGGTACTTGCCGACAAGACTTCGGGAGTGGGGGTGTTGGACGACTATGAGATTTCGGGTTACACCAGCGCTTTGGATATGGAAGTGAACTTCTACGACAACTATATCAACCTGTTTACCCAGAATTTTGTAAGTCCGCTGGCCGATAATGGCCCGTTTTACTACAAATATTTTCTGGCCGACAGTACACTTCTGGCAAACGGGCATAAACAATACCGGATTGAATTTATACCGCGTCGATTGGGCGATAAGGTTTTCAAGGGGTATATGACTACCGAAGACAAGAATTATTCGCTCATGGAAGTCGATGGGACACTGGCAACAACTGCATATCTGAACTTCCTGAAAAGCATGCGTTTGTCTGAAAGTTACCAGTTCGTAAACGATTCGGTGCCGTTTTTCAGGCGCAACCAGATTGATGCAATCTTCAATTATGTCCCGCTTAAAAATAACCCGTCGAAAAAACCGATCAGCCTGTTTTTTACGCAATCGTCGGTTGTTGACAGTGTGACTGTTAACCAAAAGGATGATGTAAAAATTCAGACAGGTAATGGGCATTTTGAGACAATCAAGCTTCCGGATTACACCGAACATGATAAGTCATACTGGGATACACACCGGCTTGAAGAGCTGAATCCCAGGGAGAAACAAATCAGTGCAACCATCGATTCGGTGAGCCAGATAAAGGCCATCAAGTTTGTTGACGATGTTACCCGAATGTCGATGACCGGCTATTACGACTTGGGGAAATGGGAGTTTGGACCTTATGCAAATGTCTTGAATACCAACAAGGTTGAGGGGACTCATATTTTTGCAGGTGCGCGTACCAGCAGCGAGATAAGCACTCGTTACATGCTCTGGGGAGGTTTGGGCTACGGTTTCCGCAACAAAAAAATGAACGGGATGGGTGGTTTTGGGTACAAATTTCCAACGGTTCACCGTCAATTGGTTAAGGTGTCTTACGATGACAAGATTGTACGGTCGGGTGAAAACGAGAAAATTCTTTTGCTTTACGAGAATGCCTTGTCGCCTACCGAGAACAACCTGATTTCTCAGATTTTCAAGCGCGACGAACTCGATGAGCTTTTTCGTGAGCAAAAACTGTCGTCGTCATACGAAATTGAATGGCACCCCGGTCTGTTGAACCGGGTCAGCGCCAATTATATCCGGCATTTCTCGCCCGAATTCTATCCGTTCCTGCGTGCCGGGAGCCCTGTCGATCATGTTTCGGCGTTCGATTTGGCTGTCGACACCCGTTTTTCGTGGCAGGAAAAAGTGATCGACGATAAATTCCTGAGAGTCTACATGAATACCGATTACCCGATTGTTCATGTTGTATTGGGAGGAGGAAAGGTTTTCTATTCAGGAAAGGAAAACTACTACGGGCGGATTTTCAGCACCATTGAACAGTATCTGAAGGTGGGGCAAACTGCTTTTAATTATGCCATTGAAGGTGGAATGTATTTTGGGAAACTTCCCTACACGATGCTCGACATCCCGCGGGGGAATGAAACATTCGGGTATTACTCGTACGACTTTAACATGTTGAATTTCATGGAGTACGTACACGACAAGTATCTGCACGCATATCTTGAATATCACCTCAATGGATTTTTCTTCAACCGGCTGCCTCTCCTGAAAAGAACCGGACTGCGTGAAGTCCTTTCGGCCAAAGGAATGATTGGTTCACTGAGCGACAAACATCAGCAGATTGTTGAATTTCCGGTTGGAGTGACCAAAATGAGCAATCCATACCTTGAGCTGGGAGCAGGCGTTGAGAATATTTTTAAGCTTTTCAGGGTGGAAGCAGTTTGGAGGGTCAGCCCGAAATCCACGTTGGGAGCGCCGTCTTTTGGCCTGCGTGCCAAATTCGAGATCAAATTGTAAGTGATATCCAAAATCCTGAACGTTTCGTTATTTGTAAATTTGGGCCGGTCGCCTTTATTTATTGTGATTATTGAAGATTCCGTGTTAACTTCGTTGAAGATTCACTCAACGCGTTGATGAAATGGAACTGATTGTACTAGGTTTTTTAATTGTGCTGAACGGTTTTTTTGCGCTTTCGGAAGCGGCTTTGATTTCGAGTAAGAAAGCCCGTTTGGAACAATTCAAGATTAAAGGAAGCACCGGGGCAAAGGTAGCCCTCCGGTTGCTCGAAAATTCCGAAAATTTCCTTTCGGCCATTCAGGTGGGTATTACATTAATTGGCATTGTCACTGGTGTTTATGGTGGTTTGAGTATTGCCGACGACATCACGCCTTTCTTCAACCAGTTTGAAATGACCAGTAAATATGCCCATGAAATTGCTTTATCACTCACGGTTCTGGTCATTACGTTTGTGTCGATTGTCATTGGCGAGCTGGTTCCAAAAACCATTGCTTTAAGCAATCCCGAAAAAATCTCGGTTCGGGTGGCGCCGGTAATTTATTACATCAGCAAGGTATTTTATCCGTTTGTGAGGTTGCTGGCACTTTCCACCAATCTGGTTAACCGGATTATCGGTATAAAGAAATCGGAAGGCCAGATGACCGAGGAAGAATTACGGCACATGCTGAAATTTGCTTCGCACGAAGGCGTAATTGAGGAAGAACAGAACCGGATGCACGAACAGGTTTTTTATTTCTCGGATAAAAAGGCCAAACACATCATGACCCACCGGAAAGATGTGGAATGGATTGATATAGAGCAGACTAATGAAGAAATCCATACGGATATACTGAAGCTTCGGCACAGTAAAATTATTGTCGGACGAAAAAATATCGACGATTTCATTGGTATACTGAATGTAAAGGAATACCTGGTCAATTTTTATTCGTCCTCGCCTGAAAATTTAAAGTCGTTGCTGATTGAACCAATTGTGATTCCTGAAAGTGCCGATGCTCAGAAAGTGTTGGATTTGTTCAGAAAGAAACAGCATTACATGGCTGTTGTAGTGGATGAATACGGTAGTTTTGAAGGGATTATCACCTTGCACGATATACTCGAAAACATTATCGGGCATGTTCCCGAAGAGGGAGAACATCCAGAGCCCGATGTCTTTGTGCGTGATGATCAGTCGGTTTTGGTGAGTGGCGATGCTCCGATAGAAACATTGGTTGATTTGATCGAAGATTTTTACATCGATTTTGAGCAGATTGATTATTCTACCGTTGCCGGTTATGTTTTTAACCAGATCAACAAAATCCCGGAACTGGGAGATAAAGTTTTCCTGAACGACTATACCATCGAGGTGGTTGATATTGACAACAATAAGATTGATAAGGTATTGATTACAAAGAATCGCTAACTTGATTGCCATAAAAAAGTAAGGAGCCTCACTAAACAGCGAGGCTCCTTCTATTTAAAAGTACTTTAACAGTTAGTCGGATACCAACCGTTTATTACACGTTTTTCCGTTTTTGTTCTTCAACCTGTGCGTCGATTACCGCAATGGTAACCATGTTCAGGATATCGCGAACCGAACTTTCCACATCCAGAATATGAATTGGTTTATTCAATCCCATCTGGATTGGTCCGATGCTATCGCACATCCCCATTTCAAGCATCAACTTGGAAGCGATGCTCGATGAACTCAGGTTCGGGAAAATAAGGGTATTCACATTCTTGCCATCAATTTTCGAGAATGGGAACTTTTCGTGACGCAATTCTTTGTCGAGCGCAAAATTGGCCTGCATTTCACCATCGATCATCATTTCTGGATTGTTCTTGTGCAGATAATCAACAGCTTCATGAATCATTGCAGGACTGCCAATATTTCTTTCACCAAAATTTGAATAAGAAAGCATTGCTATCACCGGATCAGTATTGAACAACTGAACTGCATCGTGAGTCAGTTTAGCAATATCAATCATGGTTTCTTTTGAAGGATGGTTGTTTACCATGGTGTCAGCAAAGAAGAATGTGCCCAGTTTTGTGGTCACAATATTCAATCCGGCAATGTGGTTCAATCCTTCGCGCATACCAACGATTTCGATAGCAGGGGTAATGGCATCCTGATATTTGGTATAAACTCCGGTGATAAAGGCATCGGCATCGCCAGCTTCAACCATCATCATGCCAAAGTAGTTACGATCGAACATTTTTTCATAAGCTTCATTGTAAGTCATACCTTCGCGCTGACGTTTTGCGGTCAACATTTTGGCATATTTCTTACGTCTGGCTTCTTCTCGGTCGTGACGTAAATTAATGATTTCAACCCCGTCAAGTTCAATGTTATGTTTGCGGTATTTCTTTTCAATTATTTCTTCATTTCCTAAAAGAATTGGGATGCAAATGCCTTCGGCACGAGCCACCTGAGCAGCTTTAAGCATATTGCTATGATTTGCTTCAGCAAAAACAACCCGTTTTGGATTTTCTTTGGCTTTTTCGGTCAAACCATTGATCAGCTTATTGTCGAGGCCCATTCTCATACGCAGCTCTTCGGCATATTTGTCCCAGTCTTTAATCGGTTTACGGGCGATACCACTCTCCATAGCAGCTTTTGCTACTGCCGGAGCAACGGTAACCAATAAACGTGGATCGAGTGGTTTTGGAATAATGTACTGAGGGCCAAAACTAAGGCTGTTCGTATTATAAGCAGAGGTTACCACATCAGGAACCGGTTTTTTAGCCAGCTCGGCAATAGCAAGAACTGCTGCAACTTTCATGGCTTCGTTAATGCCAGTTGAACGTACGTCCAAGGCACCGCGGAAGATATATGGGAATCCTAATACATTGTTCACCTGGTTGGGATAGTCGCTGCGGCCGGTGGCAAAAATGATGTCAGGGCGTGATGCCATAGCATCGGCGTAAGAAATTTCCGGATTTGGATTGGCGCAGGCAAAAACAATTGGATTGGCGGCCATGCTCTTGACCATTTCCTGAGTCAGACAGCCTTCAACCGAAAGGCCAAGGAAAACATCTGAACCGGCTACTGCTTCGGCCAAAGTGTTGCAGGGAAGGTTGGTGGCAAATGGCTTTTTGCGGCTGTTCAGGTCGGTACGACGTGTCGAAATAACGCCTTTGCTGTCGACCATCACGATGTTCTCAAGTTTTGCTCCAAGAGCCATGTAAAGAGTAGTACAGGAAGAAGCTGCAGCTCCGGCACCGTTGACTACTATTTTTACGTCTTCAATTTTTTTGTCAACCAGTTCCAGTGCATTGATCAAGGCTGCTGCCGAAATAATAGCAGTACCGTGCTGATCATCGTGCATGAGCGGGATGTCTAAGGCTTCTTTCAGTTTTTCTTCAATTTCAAAACATTCAGGAGCTTTGATATCTTCAAGATTGATCCCTCCAAAAGTTGGAGCGATGGCTTTCACTACTTCAATAAATTTTTGAGGATCTTTTTCGTTCACTTCAATATCAAACACGTCGATATCGGCGAATATTTTAAAAAGAAGACCTTTTCCTTCCATGACAGGCTTTCCGGCAACAGCGCCAATATCGCCCAATCCAAGCACAGCGGTTCCGTTGGAGATTACAGCCACCAGATTCCCTTTGGAGGTATAATCGTAGGCACACTGTGGATCTTTTTCGATCTCAAGACAAGGAAATGCTACTCCGGGCGAGTAGGCCAGTGCCAAATCCCGTTGGGTACTGTATGGTTTGGTCGGCACAACCTGGACTTTGCCGGGCCTGCCATCCTTGTGATAATTTAGTGCATCCGTGCGTAAAGCATCTGAGCGTTTTGAACTTTCCATTTCTGTTAGATGTGTTTTGATTATTTCTATTGATTATTCTTTTTTCTTGTTTTTCTTCGCAGGTCCAACCTCTTGACAGTCTTTTTGAAATTGCGAAAAAAACGGTTAAAAGTAGTCAGGAAAAAACTCTACTTGTAAATAGCGAAGCCGTTGCAGATGCAAAAATCAGAAATAAATAACATTCGTCATGTTTTCGTACATAAAGGGAAAGAATTGACAAAAAATGCTCAGGTAAAGAAATCTTGAATTTTTACAACTATTGGATATACAGTGTTTTATATTCGAATGGAAAGATATCTCTATTTTTTTCAGCAGGACAAAAAATTGTAATCCACTGGCAAGCTACTGTCAGTTAGCTATAATTTGTCCATATTTATTCATCCAGAAGTCCTAAAAAATGGACTTCTGAGATAAATACAACTTGTAAAGCCGGAGGATTGACTGAGCCTATTTCCCTGCAACTTTTTGTTCTATCAGCAAGAGAACGGATTTGTCGTTCCATTCTTGGCAATGTCCGGCCATGGGGGTAAACAAAACCCTGGCATCCGATTTCGGGTTCTCGGTTTTATCCAGGTAGATTTTCAGGAAGCGGGTTGCCACGTTCGAGTAAAGATCGTCCATGTCACCGGTCCATATCCAGATTTTCCCCTGAAGTTTAGGGCCTAAAGTTGACCAGTTTTTTTCCAGAACTTTCTTCAAATCATATATCTCCCATTGTTGGGCAATTGCGTGGTCGATCTTTCCGGTAATCGGATCGAACATCAGCGAAGGAAGTCCATCCTTCCCTTTCGGGCCGAATACGGCATTGTAAGCACCAAATTGCGCTCCTGAAACCAGGTAATTGCCGGTTCGGCTTCGGATATTTTCATCGGCGATCCAGTCTTTCATTGAGCGGATTGGCTCGCCGTATATCGTACGTTTCCCAGGTTGCAGATAGCCGTAAGGGTTATAAAAGATGGTTTCGTCCTTGTATATATTTATTAATCCGTAATGCTCAAAATCAACAGGGTCGGGACTGTACGACCATGTGCCATCGAAGAAATCAGGGTAGAAAATTTGCAATCCTAAAGCAATCCATCCGCCGGTGGAATACCCGGTAAGGAAACGCAGGTGCGATTCTTTGCGGTACCCGACTTGTTTTTCAATTTCGGGGATTAGTTCTTCAGTCAAAGCTTTTCCGCAAGGCCCGTTGTTTTCAGAGTCAACCTGGTACGTATCGCCATAAGGACCTTGAGAATCAAGAAAAACGTAGATGATTTGAGGTGCATCTTTCGAAAACCACCAATCGGAGAATTCCTTGTTGCTAATCAGTGTATTCACTTTGGTATATCTTCCATTCAGTCCCGGAGCCCTGTAGCATATCGGATATGTCTTTTCAGGATGATCGAAATAGCCGGAAGGTAGCAAGATCGAAGACTTTAAATAGCGGGGGTGTCCTGAAAAATCAGATAAATATTTACTTTGAATGATGATCGTTTTGACGAATTTATTGGTTGCTATTTCGAATGGCGGAACTAACTTGCTTAGTTTAACATTGAGAATGACGCCTTTTTTCATAGCGATGGAATCGACATCACTGTAGATATTTCCCGGAACATTCTCTTGCCCATCCTCAATATTCTGTTTGTAAACAACCTGGTAATAGTATTTCTCAGAAGGCTTTTCCGACAATTTGCCGATACCCAGACTCATCACCTCTTTATTTCGTGTGTCAATAGTAAAAGGTACAGATGGATTCCAATCGGAGGCTGTTACACCTACTGTTATGTCGGAACTAAAACGGGGTTCTTTGCCGCGTTGTTTGCTCAAATAAAGGATCAAACGGCCACTTTTCTGGAAGGAGGGAATCAAATCCTGAGAAACAACGACTTTTGCTTTGATTGCAGGAAGTTTCTGGGCAAACGAGTCTGTCGAAACAAAACAAAGTGCAAGAAACAGAAATGCTATTATTTGTTTTTTCATGGTTAGAATAGTTTATTCAAAGATTGTTATTCAGATCGGAATTCAAATGCAGTTTTGCCAAAATAATAAAAGGTGACCAAACAAGCTTGTTGCCGGATCACCTTATATATAAGGTATAGATCAGAAGTCTGTTTTTTGGAAACTGGTTTCGGGGTGCCGACTAGCCAGGCTTACCAATGGACAGGTTGTCATTCAACCTCGTCTTCATCCTCTTTCAATAAAAGTTCCTCGATCACCCTGGGGTAATGCTGGTATTCCAGTTCATGAATCCGGGCTGCAAGCGAATCTGGAGTGTCGCCTGGAATGATAGGACAGGTGGCCTGAAAAATAATATCGCCCTTGTCGTATTCCTGATTAACCCGATGGATGGTTATTCCTGATTCTTTATCTTTTGAGGCCAGAACAGCTTTGTGGACATTTGCCCCAAACATTCCCTTTCCCCCGTATTTGGGCAGCAATGCCGGATGTATATTTATAACCGTAAACAGTTCGGTCAGATTCCGGGGGACAAGCCAAAGGAACCCCGCCAGCACAATCATATCAACACGTCGGTCGTAAAGGGTATCCAGGATTTCATTGCTGCGGTAAAACTCATCCCGTTCAAAAGTAAACGTTTCGACACCGAGTTTTTCAGCCCGGATCAGCGCATACGCATTCTCGTTATTCGACCACAGGGAATCAACAACAACCTCCTTACTGGCTGAAAAATACTCGATTATACGTTGAGCGTTCGTCCCGGAACCAGAGGCAAAAATGGCAATTCGTTTCATTATCAAGTCTAATTTATTAATTTATGGGTAATGGAATTTTAGAATGGAAAGTTCAAATATAATCTAGCCAATTGAAGCCTTCAACCCTAATTCATCCATTTAATTCAATTTTTCTTTGAAATATCAGGGGTAAATTTATTACTTTGCAGCGAATTTTTTGAAACAAATTTAATATTAACCAAAAATTAGAGTTATGTCTGACGTTGCATCTAAAGTAAAAGCAATTATTGTTGACAAATTAGGCGTTGATGAAAGTGAAGTTACCCCTGAAGCATCTTTCACAAATGACCTTGGTGCTGATTCACTTGACACTGTAGAATTGATCATGGAATTCGAAAAAGAATTTGACTTGGCTATTCCAGATGATCAAGCTGAAAAAATCTCAACTGTTGGTGAAGCTATCAAGCACATCGAAGCTAATTTGAAGTAATAATAACAAAACAACATTTATGGAATTTAAACGGGTAGTTGTTACCGGCTTAGGAACTGTAAACCCGCTTGGTAATTCTATTGAGGAATTCTGGGAAGGCTTAAAAAATGGGAAAAGTGGCGCTGGCCCTATCACTCATTTTGATGCCTCTACACAAAAAACAACTTTTGCCTGCGAGCTGAAGAATTTTGATCCTACCTTATACGTTGAGAAAAAAGAAATCAGAAAACACGACCCTTTTACGTTGTATGCGTATGCAACCGCAGCGCAGGCAATTGAAGATTCTGGTCTTGATCTCGAAAAAATAAACAAAGACAGGGCAGGTGTTGTGTGGGGTGCCGGAATTGGAGGTTTACAGACCTTCTTTGAGGAAACGTTGGGTTACAAACACGAGATGCCTCGTTATTCCCCGTTCTTCATTCCCAAAATGATTGCCAACATTGCAAGTGGGCTTCTCTCAATTCGCTACGGATTCAGAGGTCCTAATTTTACGACGGTAACAGCATGTGCATCTGCTTCTCACGCACTTATCGAAGCCATGAATTACATTCGTCTGGGAAAAGTCGATGTGTTTATTGCCGGTGGTTCCGAAGCAGCTATCAATCCTGCGGGAGTGGCAGGATTCAATTCCATGCGGGCCCTCTCTACCCGAAACGATGATCCGTTAACAGCATCCCGTCCTTTTGATTTGGATCGTGATGGATTTGTAATGGGAGAAGGTTCTGGAGCCCTCATTCTGGAGGAATATGAGCACGCGGTAAAACGTGGCGCAAAAATTTATGCTGAAATGGCTGGTGGTGGTATGTCGGCTGATGCCTATCACATGACTGCCCCCGATCCTTATGCCGGTGGCGCAAGTTTGTGCATGAAATTGGCTATGGAAGATGCTGGATTGAACCCCGAAGACATTGATTATGTCAATGTTCACGGTACTTCAACCGGACTTGGAGATATTGCCGAACCCAAAGCTATTCTGAATTGTTTTGGACAACATGCTTATAACCTGAGCATCAGTTCGACCAAATCCATGACAGGACACCTGTTGGGAGCTGCCGGCGCAGTTGAGGCAATTGCATCAATACTGGCCATGCAGGAAGGTATCATTCCGCCTACCATCAATCACTTTACCGACGATCCGGAAATTGATCCAAAGCTCGATTTCACTTTCAATGTCGCAAAAGAACGAAAAATCAAAACTGCATTAAGCAATACTTTTGGTTTTGGTGGGCACAATGCTTCTGTTATTTTCAGAAAAATTTAATACAAGTGATACGAACCATCGTTCAAAGAATAAAACTCTTTTCTTCTTCTAGAAAAGAGTTTTATTTGTTTTTGAAATCGTTGCTAGGCTTTTATCCAACCAATCTGCGGGTTTACGATATTGCCGTTATTCACAAATCAGCATCAAAGCTTGATTCTCAGGGACATTACGTGAATAACGAGCGATTGGAATATCTGGGAGATGCCATTCTGGGAGCCGCCATTGCCGATTTTTTATACAACCGTTTCCCGAATCAGGATGAAGGCTATCTGACCCAGATGCGCTCGAAACTGGTTAATCGCAGCTTTCTGACCCAACTTACTTACCAGATTGGGCTGAATCATTATATCCAATCGAATACCACTTCGACTATCGAATCGAGTCATATTTACGGCGATACCCTGGAGGCTCTGATCGGTGCCATTTACCTTGACAAAGGCTACTTGGAAGCCAAAAAATTCATTACCCGCAAACTGCTGAACAATTACGTCAACCTGGTTGAAGTTCAGAATACCAACACCAATTATAAAAGCCAGTTGATCGAATGGTCGCAGAAAAATAAAAAAGCGGTATCGTTCGATACTGCTGATGAAAGCAAGAACGATGGCAAACAGCCTTGGTTTACTGCAACTATTGAAGTTGATAATGAACTTTTGGGTAAAGGTTCGGGCACCTCAAAGAAGGAAGCCCAGCAGAACGCATCCAAAGTAGCGCTCGATAAAATTAAGCTGCTCTCGCCCGATTCGTCTGACCCTGAATAACAATCTTCATCGGGGGAATAAAAATATTCTTTGCAGAGCGGATTTTGTCCCAGAAGATTAATATCTCCGGTTGTTTCGTTTTCTGTTTGGAGATCGTCTTGTCCTGACTATATAAATCCTTCTCATATTATTTCCCTAAAAATGTTACCTTTGCCCCCGAAATTTATTCCGGAAATTTAGTTAGTATGTCAGCAGATAACAGGTATATGGCCCGCGGTGTTTCGGCTTCGAAAGAAGACGTTCACAATGCCATTAAAAACATAGACAAAGGGTTGTTCCCCAAAGCTTTTTGTAAAATTATCCCCGATATTTTGGGCGGTGATCCGGAGTGGTGCAACATTATGCACGCTGATGGTGCCGGTACCAAATCGTCGCTGGCGTACATGTACTGGAAAGAAACCGGTGACATCTCTGTTTGGAAAGGCATCGCTCAGGATGCGCTGATTATGAATATCGACGACCTGCTTTGCGTGGGGGCTACCGATAATATTCTTTTGTCGTCGACCATTGGCCGGAACAAGAACAAAATCCCGGGCGACGTAATTGCTGCAATTATCAACGGTACCGACGAACTGTGTGCTGAGTTGCGTGAAATGGGCGTCAACATTTACCCAACCGGTGGTGAAACAGCCGACGTGGGCGATGTGGTACGTACCATCATTGTCGATTCAACCGTGACCTGCCGCATGAAACGCTCCGAAGTGATTTCGGCCGACAATATTCAGGCTGGCGATGTGATTGTTGGTCTGGCTTCGTTCGGACAGGCAACCTACGAAAAGGAATACAACGGCGGCATGGGAAGCAATGGACTGACTTCGGCGCGTCACGATGTGTTTGCCAACTATTTGGCCCAAAAATATCCGGAAAGTTTCGATCCTGAAGTTCCTTCAGAATTGGTCTATTCAGGAACTAAAAAATTGACTCAAGCCATTGAAGGTCTTGGCCTGGATGCCGGTAAACTTGTTCTTTCGCCTACCCGCACGTATGCTCCGGTCGTAAAAGACTTGCTGGATAGCTTGCGTAAAAATATTCACGGCATGATTCATTGTTCGGGTGGAGCACAGACCAAGGTGCTGCATTTTGTCGATAACGTTCATGTAATCAAGGATAACCTTTTTGATGTTCCGCCGCTGTTCAAAATGATTCAGGAAGAATCGGGCACCGACTGGAAGGAAATGTACAAGGTTTTCAATATGGGTCACCGGTTCGAAGTTTACCTTTCTCCGGAATATGCCGAACAAGTCATTGCGATTTCTGAGAAATACAATATCGAAGCACGTATTGTTGGTCGCGTTGAAGCTTCTGATGGCAAAAAACTTACCATCAGATCATCGTTTGGCGAATTCGAATATTAGCTACGCCCATCAATTCCCTCGCGACCTATTTGGGTCTAACAATCTATTGTCTAAAATCTTTCATCTATTATATGGCAGACCTTTCATTACTGGAAAAATATGAATCGATCAGGTATCGGTTCGAAGAAGTTGGCTCCCAAATCACCGATCCGTCGGTGATGAGCGACATGAAACGCTATGTGAAGCTAAACCAGGAATACAAACGACTTGAATCGCTGGTAAATGCGTTCAAGGAATACAAAGCCCTGATCGAAAATATCGAATCGGGCAAGCAAATCCTTGCTGAAGAAACCGACGAGGATCTTCGCGAGATGGCCCGTGAAGAAATTGTAAGCTCTGAAGATGCTATTCCTTCAAAGGAACAGGAAATCAGGTTGCTGCTGATCCCGGCTGATCCGGAAGACGGTAAGAACGCCATTTTGGAAATCCGTGCCGGTACAGGTGGCGACGAAGCCAGTTTGTTCGCCGGCGATTTGTTCCGCATGTACTCCAAATTCTGTGAACGCAAAGGCTGGCGCCTTGAAGTAACCAACACCAGCGAAGGTACTTCGGGTGGGTACAAGGAAATTGTAGCCAAAGTGACCGGCGAAGGCGTTTATGGCATCCTGAAATACGAATCGGGGGTACACCGCGTTCAACGTGTACCGCAAACCGAAACACAGGGCCGCGTACACACTTCGGCAGCTACGGTAGCTGTTTTGCCTGAAGCTGAAGAATTTGATGTTGACCTGAGAGAAAGCGACATCCGCAAAGATACTTACTGTTCTTCGGGGCCTGGAGGCCAGTCGGTAAATACCACTTATTCGGCGATCCGGTTGACTCACATCCCGACCGGAATTGTGGTGACCTGTCAGGACGAGAAATCGCAGTTGAAAAACCTGGCCAAAGCAATGGGCGAGTTGCGTACCCGTATTTACAACATGGAATACCAAAAATACATCGATGCCATCGCCTCGAAACGTAAAACGATGGTTTCGACCGGTGACCGTTCGGCCAAGATTCGTACGTACAACTGGCCTCAGGGACGTGTGACCGATCATCGTATTAATCTGACCATGTATAACTTACAAGCCATCATCAATGGCGATATCGACGAAATCATCGAAAAACTGATGGTAGAAGAAAACGCCGAGCGTCTGAAAGAAGCCGAGATTTAATGGAAAACGTTACGAGTTGCGGGGCTTAACTCGAAACTCGCAACTGCTGAATCAAAAAATAGAACTGTAATGAATAGAGAACAACTCTTTGAACAGATTAAGAAAAAACGCAGCTTTTTATGCGTAGGGTTGGATACCGACATCGTGAAAATTCCACGATTCCTGAACGAAACCAGCGACCCGGTTTTCGCTTTCAATAAAGAAATCATCGACGCCACGCAGGATTTGTGTGTGGCCTATAAACCCAATCTGGCCTTTTATGAAAGCCAGGGAGTTGCCGGTTGGATTAGTCTGGAAAAAACAGTCAATTATATCCGCGAGAAATATCCGGAACAATTTATCATTGCCGATGCCAAACGCGGCGATATTGGCAACACCTCGAACCTGTACGCCCGTGCATTTTTCGATCACATGGACTTTGATGCCGTAACTGTTGCGCCTTACATGGGCGAAGATTCGGTTAAACCGTTCATGACTTACCTTGACCGTTGGGTCATTTTGCTGGCCTTGACTTCAAACAAAGGAGCTACCGATTTCCAATACCTGAAGAATGCAGAAACCGGCGATCAACTCTTCGAATCGGTGCTGAAAACCTCGCAGAACTGGGGAACAACCGACAACATGATGTATGTGGTTGGCGCTACCAAAGCCGAAAAACTGGAAGAAATCCGACAGATTGTTCCCGATCATTTCCTGTTGGTCCCGGGTGTTGGTGCACAGGGCGGAAGCCTGGAAGAAGTGGCTCAATATGGCATGAACGACATGTGTGGTTTGTTGGTAAATTCTTCGCGCCAGATTATTTATGCTTCGGATGGCGAAGACTTTGCCGAAAAAGCCCGCGTTGAAGCCATGAACGTTCAGGTTGACATGGAAGAATTGTTGCTGGAAGCTGAATTGTTGTAAGAAGATTTTAGTGAGTGTGACTTCAAAGTCCCCACTCACTAAACCAGATATTCAGACTCCGAAAAATCTTCATTTCTGAAGATTTTTCGGAGTTTTTGTTTTATGTTTGACATTATTTCAGATTGCGGCGCAACCTTTTTTCAATCGATTTCATCTAACCACAAAAAAACTGTAATGAAAATCATTAAGCTACTCCTTTGCATTTGTGTACAGCTTGCCATTACATCAACGATATCCTTTGCACAAAGACTATCTTTCGGAGAATATAACGGCGTTAACTTTTCAAACCTGCATGGAAATCTGACAACCAACAAATGGTTACCCAAAACAGGGCCAACAGCCGGATTATTTGTCGAATATAACCTGAACAAATCGTTCTCGCTTCAAACCGAAGTGGGGTATGTGTCAAATTACTACGAGATGAAAACCTACAGTAGTCAACCTTCATACCCAATTTATTATGATGACGTAATTCATTCTTATTCATCTTCTACAATTTGGAGTCCTGTCTATGGTCAGAATAAGTATGACTATTCGTTTTTGCGATTCCCATTGTTAATGAAATATAAAACACCTACCCGGTTACAGTTGGCAATAGGAGGTGGTTTGTACTATTCGATATTGCTGAACGATGACATAACCAAAACCGAAAGAGATGCCGCCAAAAAAGACGATCGTAGAATTTACCCTCCAACGCATGATTGGGGATATCTATTCTCCGCAGAACTTTCTTATCCAATCACCAAAGGAGTTCGACTTTTCATTACAAGCCGGTTAACAACCGGGCAAAAGGTTTTTATCGAAAGTTTGAAAGGCAAAAATGGAAGCAGTGAACTTGGCTTTGGAATAAAATATACCCCTGAAAGCAGATACGGAAGTATCAAAGACTATAATGCAAATACTCAGGATAGCTCAAAAACAAGATGTTCTGTCAGGCCAGTTGCGGGCGTGATATTCGGAAGGAATGCATCTTCCAATAAATTAGGTAATTATTCGACCAATGCTGGTTCGACAACAGGATTGGCTTTTGACTATCGGCTTGGAAATTCGGTATCATTACAAACCGGAATCCTTTTCGAGCGAAAAGGATATGCACTTTCAGACAGCAGTCTTTATTATCACCGGTTTGCTTCGGACAGCAGATACAAAAGGAGTAGGATTGATTCGAAAATTGACCTTGATTATCTGACAATTCCGTTGGATTTAAAATTCTCATTTGGCGATCCGGTTACATTTTATTTCGACTTTGGTTTCTATACCGGATTCAAAGTTAATGCCTTGTGCCATGGTACTGCAATCAGGAAAAACATAAGCTCATACGGTTACACTGAAGAAAAGGTAAACATTAGCGATGCAGTTGAAGGTTACTACAAAGATGTTGATTTTGGGTACCAAACCGGCCTGGGATTTCAGTTCCCGTTTAGAAAGAATATGAAATTTGATTTTGGAATCGTCTATTCAGAGAGCTTCTCTTCAATCATTAAAAAGCCAGAGGAAAATACTCTTCACTACACGAACGATGACCGTTCGATAAAGAATGGGACGGTAGCCATTCAGTTTGGATTACAAATTCCCATTGTCCACTAATCATCTAATGTAAATTAAATGAAACAGTTAATTGCCAAATGCAGACTAACCAATGCACTTTTATTATTGGTGCTTTCCGTTTCCATCATTACTGCTTGTAGTAATTTTAATGACCCTTCAGTTGAAACGCTTGTCAATTATCGTGTCAGCTACCAAAATAACAATCCGATCTCAGATGGCGGCGAATACTTGAAGGATAGCATTTATGTCCAAATTTACAACTACAAATCGTCCCAGGATATCAGTGGCTTTACCGTTGAATTTAACGTTAAAACAGGTGGCGGCAAGGTTGATCAGCAAGTGGTAAAAACCCGGGCAAACGGGAAAGCCGCAACCCGCTGGAAATTAGGGACAGATTCGTTTACCCAGATTGTCACGGCCAGAGTTACAGATCCTGAGGGTAATGTGCTTCCTGAATCACAAATTATGGCTCATGGAATATTGTACAACGCATGGAATGAAGTGGATTATTCGCCACTTAATCAACTCTCGGATATGGCAGGGGATACTGTAACTCAGCAAAGTTGGGCAATTAGTTCAAATAGGGTTTTTAAGCAGGTGGCCAATTTTCTGGATTGGCAAAGCTTATCTAATCTGCTAGTTAATAATGCCAAAGAAATTGAGATTGATAAAAATGGGATTATTTACATTGGAACATGGAATGGTGAGTTGTATAAAAGTTTGGATCACGGACAAACATGGAGAAAAGGTACAAACCCTATCCCTAGCCGTCCCTATTACTTTAATTTTTGGATTACTACCGACGGCGATCTTTGGGCAAATTCTTACGAAGATGGATTATGGCATTCGAAAGACGGTGGATTAACTTGGTCGAACCCGGCTAAAGGAGCAGATAAAAACACTTCAATTAATGGAATGTTCAGGATGAAAAATAATTGGCTTGTGTCGCTGGTAGCGCCAACAGGACAAGGTTTATCTGTCATGAAATCGGAAGATGATGGAAAAACATGGACTGTACTTACCACACCGAATTATCCTTACAGCATTTTTGTTACTGAAAATGATGAGATTATCGTTTTTACACAGACAAATGCAGGGATCTACAAATCAACTGATTGGGGCAAAACTTTTAAACAAGTGCATTCAGCATCTGCGACATTTAATACAATTTCACCTCAATGCTATGTCCATAAGTTTGGCTCTGATTATTTTATGGCCATTCCGGGTTTTGGAGTACTAAGTACAAAAGACTTTGACCATTTTGAAACATCATTATTAGAGCCTTTTGTTTCAGGGCTTTATATCGATCATACTGGTTCTATGTTCGCCAAAGGAACTTTGGATAAACTCTATAAAACATTTGTATTTAAACGTGAATAATTTTGAACGAAAAGCGATTTAATCCGTGATTAAGGACTTCGTAGGGTAGATCTTACTAAATTTTTACTTTGGCAATGTTTCTCAATGAAAAAGCAGCGTTAACAGCAAATACCTGCAAACCATCCCTATAAAAGTGTACAGAAGAGCATCTTTCACCCGGTATTTTAGCATTCCGGCGGCCAGCGAAATAACAGGGGAGGAGAGTGGCAGCAAATTAGACAGGAACAAGGTCAGGTTACCGTATTTCCGTATTTCATCCTCAGCCTTCTCGTATCGTTTACGACCAATCAATTGATCGATGATATGGGCGCTAAAGAAATATCCAATCAGGTAATCGATTGTTTGCGAAATCATTGCCGTTGCCACAGCTACCAGGTTGAGCATTAACGGATCGTATCCGGTCCGCAGGTAAAAAATGAAGGCCAGCTCCATGGGCATGAGCAGGAAAAAGAACAGGTACCCAAAGAAATTCACGATGGCAAATGAATAAAGGCTCTTTTCTCCTGCTTCATAAATGTCGCGTCCGATGGTAAGCGAAGCAATTACTGCCATTAATATGATCAGAAATGCAAGAATCGCCAATCGCCGGTAGTCGATATGAGTATGGGGACGCTTCATGAGCTGGTGCATCTAGTTATATTCAAATTTAATAATCATTTTGAGAATGTCAGAAAATAAAACCAAATTGCACCAACGACAATTGGTAACTAATAAAAATTATAAATTAATGAGAATCATTGGTTTAACTCTCGGCTTCCTGATTTTTCTTTATTCTTGTCAAACTAAGAAAAGCGAGTATGTGAAAATTTCGGGTTTCGCACAGGGGACCTCCTATCATATCACCTACGAAAACTCAAAGAATGAAGACTACAGCCAGGAAATTGATTCAATTCTGAAGGCTTTCGATAAATCATGTTCGGTATTCGATTCCACATCGGTTATCTCACGCATTAACAACAACGATCCAACCGTGGAAGCTGATGACTGGTTTATCGATGTTTTTCGGAGGTCAGCCGAAGTCAGTTCTTTGTCCGGCGGGGCATTGGATATTACGGTTGGTCCGGTTGTCCGGGCTTGGGGATTTGCCAATGGTCCTGTTGCCAAGCACGATAAGGCTTATATCGACAGCCTGCTGCAATTTGTCGGAATGGATAAAGTTAAACTTGAAGGTCGGAAGGTTATTAAAAAGTATCCCGGCGTCACGCTGGATCTCAATGCTGTTGCGCAAGGATACTCGGTTGATGTGATCAGTAAATTTTTTGAAGAAAAGGGCATCAAAAACTATCTGGTTGAAATTGGTGGTGAAGTACGTTGCAAAGGAACAAACGCCAAAAATAAATACTGGCACATCGGGATAGATCGTCCTTCCGACGACAACTTGGAGCCAGGCAAAGAACTTCAGGCCATTGTCGAACTCAAGAACAAATCGCTGACCACGGCTGGAAATTACCGCAAGTTTTTTGTCGAAAACGGTGTGAAATATGGCCATACCATTGATCCGAAAACAGGGTTTCCAGCCCGGAATACCTTGCTTAGCGCTACGGTAGTTTGTGATGATGCTGTAACTGCCGATGCCTGGGACACTGCTTTTATGGTTTTGGGTCTTGAGAAAAGTAAAGAACTACTGAAAAAACTTCCGGGTATTGAGGTGTATTTTATTTACAGCAACCAGCAGGGCGAGTATGAAGTTTTCTGTTCCGAAGGATTGAAGGAAATGATCGTCAAAGAAGGGAAATGAACTGACTCGCAGTTTTTTATACAACTATTGCAGGGATTTTATGTTTGTTGTGCTCCGTCCCTAATCGGCAGAAAGATTACTTCGTCAGGGCGAATATTAAACCTGACATTCAGTTTTTTTAGTTCGAAATAACTACTTTTGCACGGTTCTTTAGCAGGACAAAAACGTTCAAACAGAAACAGAAAATTATCTTCGAAAATGTTTACCTATATATCCCGGTTTATATTAAAGCACAGGACTTTACTGATTGTCATTCTTACCTTGGCGACCGTTTTTATGGCCTACAAAGGGAAAGATGTCAAACTTTCGTATGAAAACACGCCGCTGTTGCCCGAAAAGGACAATACCCGAATTGAATATTCCGAGTTCAAAAAACTTTTTGGAGAAGATGGCAATGTGATCGTGATCGGGGCCAAAAATCCGGATATTTTTAGGCTTGACCAGTTTAATGCCTGGGCTGATCTGGGTAACGAAATCCGTAAAATCAATGGAGTACAGGAAGTTGTCAGTATTTCAAGGGCAATTTATCTGGTTAAAAACGAAGAAAAACATCAGTTCGATATCTGCCCGGTTGTAACTAAAAATCCAACCACCCAGGCCGAAGTCGACAGCCTGAAAAACCTGATACTTGGCCTGAAGTTTTATGAAGGGATGCTGTACAACCCAAAGACGCAGGCAACCCTGATGACCGTTTCGCTCGACAAGAAAAAGCTGAATGACAAAACACGTATTACCCTGATCAATAATATTGTAGAATCAGTCAGTGCCTATAAATCAAAAAACAATGTTGAAATTCACTGTTCCGGAATGCCTTACATTCGGACGGTTACCATGCAAAAAGTAAAGCATGAACTTTTTCTCTTTGTACTGATCAGTATTGCCGTTGCTACATTTATCATGTTCCTGTTCTTTAGGTCATTGCGTGTAGTGATCAGCTCGCTTTTGGTCGTTGGAATCAGCATCATCTGGGTTGTAGGCACACTTGTGCTTTTCGGTTATAAAATTACCATTCTGACAGGTGTAATTCCCTCGCTTATTGTCATCATTGTGATTGAGAATTGTATCTACATTCTAAATAAGTACCATTGGGAATACCGTCTGCATGGCAATAAAATGCGGGCTTTGTCGCAGGTTATCCACCGCATCGGGTTTGCCTCACTGATGACCAATGCCGCCACTGCTTTAGGATTTGCAGCATTCATCCTGGTTCCGAACCAGTTGTTGCGCGAGTTTGGTGTGGTAACTTCCATCAACATTATGGTTTTGTACGTGCTGACCATCGTACTGCTGCCAATCACTTTCAGTTTCCTGGCGCCGCCATCAACACGCCATACCAAACACCTCGACAGTAATTTCTTTGGAGCTGTTCTCGATAAAGTCCTTTACCTGATCAGCAATCGCCGGAATCTGATTTATACCATTTCAGGGGCGCTGGTTGTTGTTGGTATTATTGGGTTAAGCATGATGAGGACTTCAGGAAAAGTAGTTGATGATTTCAGGAAAGATGACCCGACTTACCTTGACCTGAAATTCTTCGAAAACAATTTCGGAGGGGTGATGCCGTTTGAAATTTCGGTTGATACCAAAAAACCAAACGGGGTATTGAATTATGGTACAATCCAGAAAATTGACAAGCTTCAGGAAACAATAGGCCAATATCCTGAATTCTCGAGGCCGCTTTCGCTGATTGAGGTTTTCAAATTTGCCCGTCAGGCCTATTATGGTGGCGATTCGAGCAAGTATGCGCTGCCCAGTTCGATGGAAAAGAATTTTATCTTTGGTTATATTCCTCAAAAAGCCCAGGGCAATAGTTCTTCGGGCTTGATGAAGTCGTTCATCGACAGCACCAAACAGATAACCCGGATAAGTTTTCAGATGGCCGATGTGGTGACCAACCGTATGGATTCGCTGACAGCAGCAATCCGGCCACAGGTCGACAGCATATTTAACCCTGCCAAGTACACCGTGAAAATTACCGGAAACAGTGTTGTGTATGCAAAAGGAACCAATTTCCTGATTCGAAATCTGTTTGAGAGTGTTATCATCGCGATTATCCTGATTTCAATTCTGATGGCATTTTTGTTTTCTTCGTTGCGCATGATTCTGGTTTCGATGTTCCCCAATCTTATTCCGTTGCTGATTACGGCAGCCATCATGGGTTTTACGGGGATTCCGATCAAGCCATCTACTATTATTGTGTTCAGTATCGCATTGGGGATCTCAGTTGACAATGCCATACAGTATCTATCCAGATACCGGCATGAATTAAAAGTCACTGACGGGAATATCAAACAATCGGCCTTAAATGCCTTGCATGAAGCCGGTTTCAGCATGATTTACACCAGCATTGTGCTGGTACTTGGGTTCAGTGTTTTCATTGTTTCCGAATTTGGCGGAACCCAGGCTTTGGGGATACTGATTTCGACCACTTTGTTGATTGCTATGTTCTTTAATGTCATGGTATTGCCATCGCTTCTGCTCACTCTTGATAAACGACTGGTTAGCAAAGCATTTACTGAACCAATCATCGAAATTTACGAGGAACAGGAAAACGAAGACAAAGAGCTGGAAGCTGAATTTCCTGGAGAGGATGAAAAGAAGCCCGAATAAATTAATTCCACTCAAATTCTGATTGAGGTTTCATTGCCGTTTGTTGACTTTGCCTGAAGTTTAATGTTTCGGGGAACTTCTGCTTATTTAGGTGTGTGCTGCGAAATACCTTCTTCGATTTCATATTGATAGCCTGGAAATAAAAAATCCCGCTTCTCAGCAGGATTTGATGCAGGTTTTCTATCGCGAATCTTACAAAATCAGTTTATAGCCTTTGCCATGAACGTTAATGATTTCCACTTTTGGATCGTCTTTCAGATGTTTCCGTAGTTTGGTGATGTAAACATCCATGCTTCTGGCATTGAAATAGTTATCGTCGATCCAGATGGTCTTTAGTGCGAAGTTCCGTTCGAGCACTTTGTTGGCATTGTTGCAAAGCAGCCGAAGGAGTTCGGCTTCCTTGGTTGTCAGCTTAACTTCTTCTTCACCACCGGTGAGGGTTTGCTTACGCGAGTCGAACGTGTACATACCCAGTTGGTAAATTGCATCTTCGTGCGATTTGGAGTCTTGCGTGACCCGCCGCATAATGGCTTCAATGCGGAAGATGAGTTCTTCCATACTGAATGGTTTGGTAATGTAATCGTCGGCTCCGATTTTAAAGCCTTCGAGAACGTCTTCCTTCATGTTTTTAGCCGTCAGAAAAATGATCGGAATTTCCATGTTAAGCAGTCGGATATCTTTAGCCAGTGAGATACCATCTTTTTTCGGCATCATGATGTCCAGGATGCAAAGCTGATAGTGTTGGTCCCTGGTAAATCCTTTGTAGGCAGCTTCCCCGTCAGGAAACAGGTCGGTTTCATATCCTTTGGCGATCAGATATTCTTTCAGCAACAATCCCAGGTTTTCATCATCCTCGGCTAAGAGCAATTTTACTTTTTTTTCCATGTTCTTCTGTGTTTATCGGAAAATATATCATGAATTTAGTTCCTTTATTGGGTGCGCTTTCCACTTTAACCCGGCCGCGGTGTGCATCCACTATGATTTTCACATAACTCAACCCGAGTCCAAAGCCTTTGACATCGTGCACATTTCCGGTTGGTACGCGATAAAACCTCTCAAAAATCTGGCCAAGATGTTCTTTCGATATTCCGATTCCGTGATCTTTTACCGAAACGACCAGCCAGTCATCTTTCAGTTCCGTCGAAATAATAATCTTCGGTTCTTCTTTGCTGTATTTCACTGCATTATCGAGCAAATTAAACAAAACATTGGTAATATGCACCTCGTCGCCCTTGATAATGGCCGGGTCGGCTTTCAGATCCGAAGTCAGCTCGCCATTCTTCGACTTAACCCGAAGCTCGAAGTTTAATACGATGGATGTTATCAGTGTGTTTATATTGACTTCCTTGAATTTAAGTTTCAGTTTACCTTCGTTAAACACAGCCATTTGAAGAACTTTCTCGACCTGCGTGGTTAACCGTTTACTTTCCTGAAAGATAATGCCGGAAATATGTTCGATGGTTTTAGGTGTGTTTGAAACTGTATTGTCGCGGAGCATTTGGCTGGCCAGTGAAATGGTCGAAATTGGCGTTTTCAGCTCGTGCGTCATGTTGTTGATGAAGTCGTTTTTAATGTCCGACAGTTTCTTCTGTTTGAGGATGATTAGAATGGTAAATACGAAAATCCCGATCAGCATGGCAGTCAGTACAAAGGTTGGAATGACAAGCAATCCGGTTTCCTTGAGCAAAAAGGTATTTTGTTTCGGAAAGTAGAGATACAGGTAATTGGGCTTTATCAGGCCGTCCAGGTCATTGGGGAACAACAGAGTCCGGTATTCCTTCAATTGTTTGGAGTTGTAACTTTTATCTCCGAAGATAAAATGCTCTTCTCCGAAGGGGAAAATTTTCACCGCATACTTGAAATCGAGGTTGATTCCCTGGTTTTTTAATTCACTCTTGATCAATCGTCCAAGAGTACTGGGGTCTATACGTTCCTCAATGGGCATGTTTGAAAGGAGAACTGCCAATGTTGTCAGTTCGAGCATCCGGGCCCGCTGGTCCATGCGTTCTTCGTATTGTTGGCGCACATACCCGTCGTATTCATGGATAATATCGAAAGCATTCGGAAAATCGCCGGGGCGGCCTCGTTCATCTCTCAAGTCAGGCTCATTCTTGTCCATGTTCATTTGTAACTCTTCCTTGATAGAATTACCCGTAGCTCGTTGTGAATATTGTAAAGAGAGTTGTCCGCCTTGCTGATAAAGGGTTCCGGAATTCGAGTATTGCTTGTTGTTTGGAAAAATGCCGCTGTTGCGCTGGGGAAACAGATCTTTTGCCTTTTCGGCCAGAGTTGAAGCCTCTTCCATTTCAAGCCGGTTGGAAACCTGGTTTAAGGCGCCTTTCACTGCTGCGTCAAACTGTTCCTCTTTAATTTCAAGCGCTTTTAAAATCGAATTGGTCTGAACCAGGATCAAACTGGTCATGACCACGATCATTAAAACGATTAATGTTAATATTACCTTTTTACTCATGCAGCAAAGATAGCCTTTAAAAATACTGATAATTAATGCTTAACAATATTTAACACAGGTTTTTAATCCCCTGACATCCATAGTTCAGGCCTGAAAGTATAAATAAAACCTGACTTTTCGTGAGGCGGTAGCTAAAAAGTAAAAGAGCCATTCCATAACGGAATAGCTCATCAATTTATCTTCTTTTTTGACAGGGAGTATTTCTCCTGAAAAAGATCCTTCCAACGTTCAGGATACCTCTATTTATTGTTTCTGGTTTTTAACAGGTAAACTTGCTTTTCGGCATATTTCTCGGCTTCCTGTTTAGCTCCTGATGCCGTAAGCGATTCGGCCGTGTTAAGGAAATCGGCCTCTTTGAGGGCTTTTTCGTTATGAAGAATCTGTAAGGTTGCATATTTTTCAGTTTGATCGTATGCTTCCAGTGCAGTTAAAATTTCGGCTGTGGTCAGGAAGTAATCGTTGGCCGTTTGTGAACTGACCGTTGCGATTTCTTCGTTAGTGGCAGCTACATTGTTAATTGTTTTCTTGTGTTCCAAAGCTACTGCATTGAGGCTTGTCAATCCAATGAATCCAAAGGCACAAATGGCAGTGATTGTTGTTTTAATTGTTGTTTTCATAATCTTCATCTTTTTAATTGTTTGTTCCCGGTTGTTTTCGCCGGTTTCTTCTTTATTTTCTTTGTTTCACTATTAAGACTAAGGAAAGGGCCAATAGTTACATCGAAAGCAGTTAATAAAAAGAGAAGGTTATATTAATTAGACCTTAACGGATTTCTATTTGTTGGCTGAATGTTAAGAAAGACGAAGGAAACAGGTGCTTTATACTGACCGGCAATTCCCTGAAAATGCCAAAAACACAGGAACCACTTCCTGACATTGACGCGTAGATTGCACCCAGGCCGTAAAGCTGTTGTTTGATTTCTTTAATTATTGGATATTGCTGAAATACAGAGTTTTCGAATTGATTGAAAACCTTGTCTTTCCATTTTTCTACCGGAAGATTAAGCAAATCGGGCAGTGAGATTTCGGGTTTTTCAGGTATAATAAACTGAAAGGCTTTTGCAGTAGAAACTTCAACCGGAGGCTTAACAAGAAATATGAACATACCGTTAAGCCGGACATCGGCTGGCTGCATAATTTCACCTCGTCCGGTGGCAAAAACCGGTTCATTCAGGATGAAAAACGGGCAATCGCTCCCCAATGAAGCTGCATAACCAAGCATTCTTTCCCGGGAAATATTCAATTCGAAGGTTTTGTTCAGCATTTTCAGCATAAACGCAGCATCGGACGAACCTCCTCCTAGGCCTGCCCCAAACGGGATGTTCTTGTGCAAATGGATTTTCAGTGCGGGCAGGTCGAATTCTTCCTGAAGCAGACGATATGCTTTCATGACCAGGTTCGATTCCGGGTTGCCCGAAATGGAAATGCCACTGGAGGAAAACTGCACGTGGTCAGACTCAACCACTTCGAGCACATCGTTCCAGCCAACCGGGAAAAAAATCGTTTCCAGGTTGTGGAATCCGTCCTGACGTTTCCCGGTGATCAGTAAGCCAATATTTATTTTAGCGTTTGGAAATGTAATCATGGCAACAAAAGTAGAAAAATCAGCGATTGCATTGATGTCCTGTGAATCCTTCATTTCAGGTAAAATTCCGCGAGTCTTCAATGTAATCTTTTCTTTAAGTCTGTTTAAGCTGATTTTTCACAGCAAAAACCAACGGGAAAGACTGTTTTTTTGCAGCACTATTTAAAATTCGTATTTTGTATGTCGTTTAATCTGCAAAAAATGGTTCAGACAAAGAAGCCCAAAATTCAATCGGTTATTAAGGACTATGTGATCATGGCGTTCGGCCTGATTTTGTATGTACTGTCGTGGACCCTTTTTCTGATCCCGGCCAAAATAACCGGAGGCGGTATCAGTGGTTTGGCCGCAGTTATTTTTTACAGCACTAAAATCCCGATTGGACTCACATTTTTTGCGATCAACGTGGTGTTGGTTGCCATTGCCATAAAGATACTTGGGGCAAATTTCGGGGTTAAAACTGTTTTCGGGATGACTGTGCTCTCGCTTTTGTTTGCCATACCGCAGGACGTGTTTCCGGGAACGATTATCGAAGACAACTTTTTATCGGCGGTGCTTGGCGGTATGATGGGCGGCATTGGTATTGGACTGGTTTTTTCGCGAGGTGGCAGCACCGGCGGGACTGATATCATTGCCATGATTGTAAATAAGTACCGGAACATTAGTCCGGGGCGAATCATCATGTATTGCGATGTCATCATCATTGGATCTTCCTATTTCCTGGTACATTCGCTCGACAAAATGGTTTATGGCTATGTAACCATGGCTGTGGTTTCGTACACCATCGATGCCTTCCTGACCGGATCGAATGCTTCCACTCAAATCCTGATATTCTCGACCAAATATGATGAGATTGCCGATTCCATAAACAATGAATTCGGAAGAGGGGTAACTGCACTGGACGGAACCGGCTGGTATACACAAAATAAGGTGCAGGTGCTGGTCACCATTGTCCGTAAAAAGGAAACCAGCATGTTGTTTCGTAAAATCAAGGAAATTGATCCTGATGCCTTTGTCTCAATTGCCAGCGTCATGGGTGTTTACGGACAGGGATTCGACAAAATAAAGGGATAGCAACTGCCGGGTTGCATGAGCCTGAGCGCAGTGAGCCTGTTTGTTCAGATTGAAACGTCCATTTGTTTCCTTTGAGATCTGGGTCATTAACAATTTTTTACAGAAATTTATTCACAGCCTTAAGTCATAAATTCTAAGCATTTATACTTATTGGAAAGCCAAACTGCCTGTTGTGATTTTGTCCTTTGGCGGAAACCTTGCTTCGAAAGCTTGCTAAAATTATTACTTTTGAAAAGACAGAAACGTGCCAGTCACGAATGGTTATTCTTTGTTGATCCAAAGTGTCTTCCATGTCTTACAACTAACAAAAAATCAAAAACTCCCTGGTCGGTTCCGAATCGTACCAGCGGTTTTACCAGAAGCGAACTATTTTTCCGGAAGCAGGCAAACAAATCCTTTTCGATCGCTTTGCCATTGCCGGAATGAAATTAATACACGGGCAAATCGCATGCACATCGGTGTAAAATCTGATCAATTTTATACTAATGTATATGCGCTTTCCATACTAAAACGCATTTGACAATGAATTTTAAGTTTTTTCAGAATTTCAGACAGTTTTTGCAGCGATTCAGGCGGCTTAAAAAAATCGTGATTTGGGCCGTAGCCTTTATTGTATTGCTGCAGGTTGCGTATTACATTTTTGATTACTACGAAACCAAACGCATTATGCGCGAGCTGGCCAAACAGCCGGAAGAGAAAGAACCAGAACCGGTTATGCTTTTTAATATTCCGGTTGATTCGTTTACCGTGGTTCCCGGGCAGGTTCGTCGGGGGCAAAACCTTTCGGATATCTTGTTAGGTAAAGGGATCACAATGACCAAAATCGATGAAATCTCTAAAAAGTCGGTTCTGACGTTTGACGTCAGAAAGATGAAAGTAAATAATCCATACTATTTTTTCATGAATAAGAAACAAGGCTCAAAGCTGGACTATTTTATTTATGAAATTAATCCGGTGGATTATGTAGTTTATGATCTGCGCGACAGCCTTCGGATATACAGAGAAAAGAAGCCCATTATAACCCAGATAAAAACAGCCAGTGGAACGATAACATCGTCGCTTTGGAACACGATGAAGGCGCAGGCGTTAAACCCCACACTGGCAATGGATCTTTCTGAAATATATGACTGTAGCATCGACTTCTTCGGAATTAAGAAAGGCGATAAGTTCAGGGTTATTTATGAAGAAGATTTCGTTAACGGAAAATCTATTGGCATCGGGCGCATTTTTGCAGCACAGTTTGTTCATGCCGGCGAGGACTTTTATGCTTTTCGGTTTACCCAAAACAACGAGGAAACCTATTTCGATGATAAAGGGAAGAGCCTGAAAAAAGCATTTTTGAAAGCTCCATTGAAATTTAACCGCATCAGCTCCGTTTTTTCAGCTAGCAGGTTTCATCCGGTACTGAAGATTTACCGGCCCCATTTTGGGGTTGATTATGCTGCTCCAACCGGAACCCCTGTTGTTTCGATTGGTGACGGCACTGTTATTGCCAAAGCCTACCAGGCCGCCGGAGGTGGTAATTATTTGAAAATAAAACATAATTCAGCATACACAACCAGCTATATGCACCTGAGTGGATTTGGACCCGGCATAGCATCCGGGGTTCGGGTAAGACAAGGACAGGTAATTGGGTATGTTGGTGCAACCGGACTTGCCTCCGGTCCGCATCTCGATTATAGGGTTTTCCTGAATGGATCGCCGGTTGACCCATTAAAAGTGAAAGCTCCGCCAACACAACCTGTTTCTGAAAAGAATATGAAATCCTACACGGCCCATTGTGATTCGATGATGGTTAAGTTGAAGACAATTAAAGATTTTTAGAAGAGTTGGACAGTCAAAACAAACAGAAGGCAGAAGTTGAAAACTGAGTTTTTTTACTTCTGCCTTCTGTCTTTTTTATCAGGATCTTAACTTATAAACCAAGTCCCACAACACGATTCCGGCACTCACCGAAATGTTGAACGAGTGTTTGGTGCCGTATTGTGGAATTTCAATTGCGCCTTCGCACAAGTTGACCACCGACTGCTGAACGCCTTTCACTTCGTTGCCAAATACAAGCGCCAGCTTTTGTTCTTTTTCAGGAGTAAAGTCGGGCAACATGATACTATTCTCGACCTGTTCCACCGCAAAAACCTTGTATCCAGCTTCTTTTAATTTCAGGACAGCCGCTTCGGTTTCTTCGAAATATTCCCACGGAACCGATTTTTCGGCATCCAGGGCCGTTTTATGAATGTCCTTGTTGGGTGGAGTGGCCGTAATTCCGCATAAAACAACTTTTTCGATGAGCAGTGCATCGGAAGTCCGGAATACCGAACCGATGTTGTTGCAACTTCGGATATTGTCTAGAACTACCGTTATCGGAGTCTTTTCTGCTTCTTTATATTCTTCAACCGATAGCCGGTCGAGCTCAATGTTCTTTAATTTTCGCATGTTATAATTTACTATTAGACAATTTACTATTTACGATTCGAATGCTGTCAACTCCAAATAAATGGTCAATCGTAAATAATTAAATCGTAAATAACTAGACTTGTTTTCTTCGGATGGGCATGGTCATGCAGCGGGCTCCGCCTCCTCCGCGGGCAAGCTCCGATCCTGGAATGGTGATCACGCATTTTCCTTCAGGAATGGTACATGCTCCGCTCAGGAAATCTTTGGCCTGAATAACTTCAAAACCATTTTGACTGAGTTGCCCGATGGTATGTACATTGCGTTCGTATCCGATGACCTTTCCGGGCGCAAAAGCAAAAAAATTGGCGCCGCTGTGCCATTGCTCGCGTTCCTGTGTCCAAATGTCAATTTCTCCTCCGCATTGAATCGGCTCCATATCGATTCCCAGTTTTCTCAGGGCTTCAGGCAGGTTTTTCTGTTCCCGGATGTCGATTACCCTGCCATTTTCAACGCGGATATGGATGGTATGGAAGCGGTTGGTCCCCATGATCAGAGGTTGGTAAACCATGCAGGCGTCGCGGTCGAGGAAGGTAAAAACCATGTCGAGATGGATGAACGATTCGGGAGTGTCGGGCAATTCCTGAATCAAAATATGGTGTAATCCGCCTTTTCTTGATTTGATGCAGTCAAGAATAAAATCGATGCCCTGGGTGCTGGTTCGGATTCCGGTTCCAATAACCAATACATCATCACGACCTACCTGAAAATCGCCCCCCTCAATTGAAATTCCCGGAATTTTGCCGATGATTTCGGCGGTGTTGGGATTAATGGTGGTGGTTTCGAGCAACGGATGGTGCGTAAAAATGGCATTCATGATTACTGCTTCGCGGTCGCGTACCTTGCTGGCCATTTTTCCGATCAGCACTTCATTTCCGAACGACATGGACGCATCGCGGGTAAACAGAAAATTGTGCAACGGGCGCAAACTGAAGCGTTCCTGACTCAGGTAGCGGGTCAGGTTGTTCCGTTCGATAAAGACACCCTGGATGAGTTGCCTGGCCAATTCAGGAGTGTTTTGCTCCATCAGCATCGGGTAAATATCCATAGCTCCTTCGTTGCTGCAAATCTCTTTTAGCAGGGACGTTTTCACTTCGTCAATTTTCAGGATATCAGCGAGTAAGTCGCGAATTTCGAAGGTGCGGGTCACCTTGTTCAAAACTCCTTTAAAAACAGAATATTCGCGGCCGGCGACCGACAGGTTCAGGATGTCGCTGTACAGTGCACGCTCGGCATTTTCAGGAGTCATTTCTTCAACTTCCTGCCCCGGCGTGTGAATGATGACACCTTCCAGAGTGCCAATTTCAGAACAAACATCGATTTTAATTTTTTGATTTGATTGCATATTCCCCTTTTTTAGCTGCCCAAAGATACAAACATTGAATTTCAGGAATCGTAAACTATCTTGCAATCGTTCCGGTTTTATAACATATCGGTTATCTTTACATCAGAATTCAGTGCTCATGAAACGGCTTTGTAGTTTAATACTGATATGCACTTCGTTTACTTTTGCTGCACGGGCGCAAGAGTCGCAAACAGGGCTGAAGCTTCCCGTTATCGTTATTGAAAACGATACGATGCCTCATGTTGACCTGTCTACGATCTATGTTTATCCGGAACAGAAATTTAAAAACCGAAACGACGAGCAGCAATTCTGGAGATTGGCGATGCGGGTTAAAAAGGTATTGCCTTATGCCAGAGAGGCAGCCGGGTTACTTCATAAATACGAAATGGAAGTTCCGCCCGATGCCAGCGATAAAGACCGTCGGGTTTATATTCGCAATGCCGAAAAAGAATTGATGGAAAAATACGGACCTTCATTCAAGAAAATGTCGATCAACGATGGGCGGGTGCTCATTAAGCTAATCGACCGTGAAACATGCAGAATTTCGTACGACATTATTCATGACCTGAAGGGTGGCTTCTCAGCGGTATTTTGGCAGGGAGTTGCCCGGATTTTCGGAAATAACCTGAAATCACAGTACGATCCGATGGGAGAAGACCGGCAAATCGAGTTGATTATCCATTACATTGAAATGGGGATTATCTGAGTCGGGATATTTCTATGCAAATTTTAAGCAGCAACTTTCACAAGTCTATTTCCCTTTTCCTTTCACACATTCCATTATGGTGTAGATCAGGATTTTAAAATCGACATAAAGCGAAATGTTTTTCAGGTAAACCATGTCGTATTTCAGGCGTTCAACCATTTGATCAACATTTGACGCATATCCGTATTTTACCTGCCCCCATGAAGTAATGCCCGGGCGAACTTTCTGGAGATGGGTGACATACGGCGCTTTTTGTGCGATCTGCTCGATGTAGTATTTGCGCTCGGGGCGGGGGCCAACCAGCGACATCTCGCCGAGTAATACGTTGAAAAACTGAGGGATTTCATCCAGATGTGTTCGTCTTAAAAACTGGCCAATACCTGTGATCCGGCTGTCGTTCGAACTTGATAGCAACGGTTCTCCGTTTTCAGCGCCATTCACCATAGTCCGTAATTTATAGATTGTGAATGGCTTCCCGAATTTGCCAATGCGTTCCTGTTTGTATAAAACCGGGCCGTTGGAACTCATTTTGATACCGATTGCCAGAATTATAAAAACCGGAAAGAAAATAACAATAGAGAGCAATGACACAACCACATCGAGCAACCGCTTCACGTTTTCCTGCCAGACAGGCATCAGGCCGTTCGAAATTTTAATCAGCGGGCTTCCATAGATGACACTTGTTTTCGACTGATTGGAAAGAATGTCGAACAAGTCGGGGATACCCCATACGATGTGTGTGCGGTTT
The DNA here is from genome assembly GCA_964488805.1 of uncultured Odoribacter sp. Lineage (GTDB taxonomy): Bacteria > Bacteroidota > Bacteroidia > Bacteroidales > Prolixibacteraceae > Aquipluma. Next base: position 36,058 of record CAZAVU010000004.1, read on the forward strand.
TCAAGTAAGGTAAGTAATTCGCTCAGTAAATTATGCTCCGACGATTCGATGGCAATGATGATTTCCTCAACCTGGTAATCGTTAATGACTTTCTGAAGGTTTTTGTACGATCCCAGATTGGGCGCATATTTTTCCAACGGATAGGAAGCCGACTGATCGACAGTGAGGAATCCAATGATTTTGTTCCCCGCAGGCCTTGGCTGGGTCATCATGTCTTCTACAAGGCGGACTGCATTTTCATTGCCACCTACAACAATCGTGTTAAAGCCAATGATCCGCTTGTGAATCCGATGAATGGTCCTGGTTGTGAGTATGAGTCGGAACAGGTATGTAAAACTGAAATGCAACGTCAGCAGGGTGAAATAAAGGTTGTAGTATTTCCGGTAATCGCTGATGGTATCGTTCAGCAATAACAGGAAAAAGATAATTGTTACACCTATAACGGAAAACAAAAGGGTTTTCCCAAGTTCGAGCAGCCTCGATTTACGGTAAATGTATGAATATTGACCTGTAATGTAATAAAGGAGGACCCAGAATGCCGGTATAAAAATAAGGGCCAGATAAAATTTGCTGGTAAATTCCAACGGAATGTCATACCCAAATTTCAGTGGTTCAATATAGATTTTCCTATAAGAGTAAAACAGCGTCCAACTGATGATTGCAGCGATAATATCGAAAACCAGGTACCTGGCAACTTGTAACGTTTTATTCATAAATACAGCTTGGTTCGGACTACATAGCGAACGCTCGATTTTCCTAAATATTGCCGCAAAAGTAGACTTTTTCGTTTAAAAATCGATTTCGTTGAAACGCATATATTCCCGGACTTCCTGAACAATACGGACCCCATTCAGCAGATTGTCGAAAGAATTTGATTTTTTGACCTGGAGCCGGATCAGCCGTATGAAATCGCTGATGACGGCATATTCCTGATTTAATTGAGGATACAGGTCGTAAAGGGGCACGTGAAATTCAAACTCTGTACGGCCTGTTTGGTCAAAGATTTCGCAATGCCCCGGAATTTTTGACTGCGAAACGGTTAGGTTGACAATGCTCCCGTTTTCGTATTCAATCCGGAGATTAACGACCAGTCGGGTTCCCGAAACTTTGATCCCAAAAATATCGCACCGTTTGTGGTTGCTTTGAACAACCTGGTTCAGGGAAGTGATCAGGAGCAGCAACTCGTGCGACGGTTTGATGGTTGAACCTTCGAAACTGGTTCGTAAATTAATCAGCAGCGGTTTTTCGTACTTGTTGTCAAATGGATTTAAGTGAGGAATATAACTGAATGGGTTGTAAATGGAAGTGGTAATGCCGGCTTCTTTTTCCAGATCAATCAGTTCTTTTATTTCACGGACATTTAGGTTGGGGATTGTCCTCAGGTACATGTGTTTGCTCTTTCGCAGGATCAGCCTGATTAAATCGTGGCTGATATTTTTATCGCTCAAAATCAGGATGGCATCCGAGGTGTCCATTAATTCGGTCGGACTTGACAACTCGGCAAACCCCTCTGGCGCAGTGGTATTTCCTGAAAAATACACACCGGCAACTTCTGTCCCTTCTAATGATTTCAGTTGTTTCAGAAGTTTAGGATTGGTGGTTTGATCCCCAAATATTCCGAGTTTTATCATTCGTGCAAAATAGGAATAAATTAAAAAATCGTAATATTGCTAATCAAAATACTTATCAACGTCGATTGTTAATATTGTTTTAGGCGCAAAATCGATTCAGACTTATATTTGGTTATTTTTGGGAAAAGGAGTTTTTTATGGAGTTTCAGGATACATTACGTCATCAGGGGTTACGAAAAATAATGGTAGATGGCATTCGTATCAAAGGGATTAGAGATGAAAATGTACTTGCTGCTATGGCGAAGGTGCCGCGCCATTTGTTCATGGATAGCAGCTTCACTCAATATGCGTATAAAGATCAGGCATTCCCGATAGGAGCAGGCCAAACAATCAGTCAGCCATTTACCGTTGCTGTTCAAACGCAGCTTTTGCAGGTTGAAAAGTTTGATAAAATACTGGAAGTGGGAACCGGATCCGGGTATCAGACTGCCGTGCTGCTTGAACTTGGGGCTACGGTATATACCATCGAACGTCAACGCGAACTGTATTTAAATGCCCAGGCTGTTCTTCCGAAAATAGGCTATAATCCCAAGTTTTTTTATGGCGACGGATATAAGGGCCTTCCCACATACGGTCCTTTTGATAAAATCATCATTACCGCCGGAGCTCCGGTTATTCCTGAAGAATTATTGAAGCAACTTAAGGTTGGTGGGCGAATGGTCATTCCGATGGGGCCCCGCGAAAAACAAACCATGTATGTGGTGGTTAAATCCAGCGAAACCGAATATTATAAGGAGTCGCACGGAACTTTTGTTTTTGTCCCGATGCTAAAAGGAACCGATAAATAAGTTCGAAGTGGGTTTCCTGCATTTTAGATATTTTCAAATACATTAGGCTCTTTTATATGCAAATCAAGAAATTCACATTTAATCCTGTTCAGGAAAATACGCTGGTTGTTTACGACGAGACCGGTGAGTGTATCATTGTCGATGCAGGTTGTTTTACTGCAAGGGAATGCAGCGAACTCGATCAGTTTATCTCCTCCAATCAGTTAAAACCGGTCAGGTTAATAAATACGCACTGCCATTTCGATCATATCATGGGAGTGACTCATTGCCGGTCCAGATATCATCTTCAGTTTGAAATCCATTCCGAAGAAACGGCTTTAGTGGAACAGGCTGCCGAATATGGCGATTTGTTTGGTATCCCGATGGAACCTGTTGAAACTCCGGATGCCTTTTTTAAAGAAGGTGACCTTATTTCATTTGGGAATTCGTATTTGCAGGTTATTGAAGTGCCAGGGCATTCTCCTTGTGGGGTCGTTTTTTACAATCCCGATCAGAAGATACTAATTGCCGGCGATGTTTTGTTCTATGGAAGCATTGGGCGCACTGATCTTGCCGGAGGAAGCTATGATCGTTTAATCGGCAATATAAAAAACAAACTGCTGGTTTTGCCTGATGAAACTGTTGTTTATTGTGGGCATGGTCCTGAAACTACTATTGACTTTGAAAAGAAGAACAACCCGTTTTTGATGTAACCCTACTGTTTTTTCTTTTTTTGTTTTTGGGGAGGGTGTTTTTTTCATCACTCCCTTTGATTTTACTCGCCCTATTCAGAACTGAAGCTATCCGATTCCTGATTGCAGTAGCATTATGAAGTGCTTTTTTTTCTGAAAACACATTTTTTTCACGAGTCTCCCCTTGTAATTTTTACTTCATTCATAAAAATAGCTTAAATTCTTAGGTGTTTTTTTATAAAAAATAGGTCTCCATTGTAAAAAGTCAGAAAAAATCGATGAATTACCCTGTTTTACTAGTTTTTGTTGGTTTTGATTTGTATTGTTTTTATGTGATAGTGTTGAAAATTGTGTAATTTTTTTAGATAACCCCTCGATTTTACTGTGTTATTTCTAAATAAATTGTAAATTTTTCATGTTGTTCTGTATTTTTTATATGTGTTTAATTTGTTTTTGTATATTTTTGCTGTGTGTTTACTGAAAATCAAGTAAGATAAAAGTTAAAATATAAACGACTAATTCTTTTAAGTTATGGCACAATTCAGATTTAGAGCACTTGAAGAGGTTTTGTCGAGAAAACCTATCGAGGTTAAGAGAGAAGAAAACCTGGTTTCTGATTTTTATGGGATGAACGTTTTTGATCGTCCGAAAATGAAGAAATACCTGTCGAAAGAAGCTTACAAAGCAGTTATCGATGCTGTCGACAATGGTACACCAATCGATCGCAAAATGGCTGATCAGGTAGCTCAGGGCATGAAATCATGGGCACTGGAAAATGGGGCAACCCACATTACTCACTGGTTTCACCCGTTAACTGATGGTACTGCTGAAAAACATGATGCATTTATTATTCATGGAGAAAACGGTTCTGTGGTTGAATCTCTTTCAGGTTCAATGTTGTCTCAGCAGGAACCTGATGCTTCATCATTCCCGAGTGGAGGTATTCGCCAGACTTTTGAAGCCCGCGGTTACACGGCATGGGATCCTTCTTCGCCTGCTTTCATCGTTGATAATACTTTGTGTATTCCGACCATCTTCATTTCATATACCGGAGAAGCTCTTGATTATAAGACACCTTTACTAAGAGCAATCGCTGCGGTGGATAAAGCTGCTACTGAAGTTTGCCAGTATTTCGATAAAAATGTAACTAAGGTTAATGCAAATCTTGGTTGGGAACAGGAATATTTTTTGGTTGACGAAGCTTTATATCTGGCTCGCCCTGACCTGATGTTGACAGGTCGTACCTTGATGGGACACTCTGCTTCAAAAGACCAGCAGTTGGATGACCACTATTTCAGTTCGATTCCAACCCGCGTTTTCCGCTTCATGGAAGACCTCGAAAACGAATCATTCAAATTAGGTATTCCGGTAAAAACCCGTCACAACGAGGTTGCTCCAAACCAGTTTGAAGTTGCTCCAATCTATGAAGAACTGAACCTGGCCAACGATCACAACCAGATGATCATGGACCTGATGAAAAAAGTTGCCCGTCGTCATAATTTTGCGGTTCTTTTCCACGAAAAACCATTTGCTGGAATTAACGGTTCAGGAAAACACAACAACTGGTCGCTTTCAACCGACACTGGCGTGAACCTGTATTCTCCCGGTAAAAACCCAAAAACGAACCTGCAGTTCCTTACATTTGTAATCAATACCATGAAAGCGCTTCATGTGAATCAGGATATGTTGCGTGCCAGCATCCTGACAGCTCCAAACACACATCGTTTGGGCGCAAACGAAGCTCCGCCAGCAATCATCTCTGCTTTTCTCGGTACTGAAGTCAGCAAAATGTTAGACCTAATGGAAGAAGCTGTGGTTGATCGCAAAATGACTCCGGATGAAAAAACAGCTCTGAAACTTGATATCGGCCGTATTCCTGAAATTATTCTCGATACAACCGACCGTAACCGTACTTCGCCATTCGCCTTCACCGGAAACCGTTTCGAATTCCGTGCAGTAGGTTCTTCTGCAAACTGTGCTTCGGCCATGATTGCCCTGAACACTGCTGTTGCCGACCAGCTTACTAAATTCAAAGTTGAAGTTGACACTTTGATTGAAGCCGGTGTGAAGAAAGATGAAGCTATCTTCCAGGTATTGAAAAAACTGATCATCGAATCGAAAGCCATCCGTTTCGACGGTAACGGCTACAGCGACGAATGGAAAGAAGAAGCTGCCCGTCGTGGTTTGACTAATATCACCAGTGTTCCTACTGCTTTGGAAGCTATGGAAGATCCACGTGTGATCGAAATGTACGAAAAAGCTGGCGTATTGACTCACCGTGAAATCGAAAGCCGTATCGAAGTCGAACTGGAAAAATACACCAAAAAAATCCAGATCGAAGCTCGCGTACTGGGCGACTTAGCGATGAACCACATCATTCCAACAGCAATCAAATACCAGACTTCGTTGCTTGAAAACATCAAAAATGTAAAAGAAGTATTTGGCGCTGAATATTTGGAAACTGTTGCTGAAGGTCGTTTGGAACTGATCAAGGAAATTGGTGGTCATATTTCAGCTATCAAAGCTAAAGTAAACGATATGGTTGAAGCCCGTAAAGTGGCTAACGTAATCGAAGGAGCCAAAGAAAAAGCTGTAGCTTACGAAACTTCGGTTAGACCATACCTGGACGACATCCGTTACGACATCGACAAACTCGAATTGATCGTTGACAACGAATTGTGGCCATTGCCCAAATACAGAGAGTTGCTGTTTACACGATAGTCAATTTTCCTGACCTACAAATAATAGTAAAAGGCTCCCGGAGGTTTTCGGGAGCTTTTTTTATGGACTAATTTTTACAGTGCGGAATCGCATTCTCCTTAAAATCGTAATTTCGGCTTTTGTAAAACAACACCAGATGAAGATTCATTTCCTGATATTGCTTGCAGTCGTATTTCTAGGATCGGCCTGTTCGGTAAACAAACTGATTACGGATGCCAACAATTCGTTTTTGCGAAAGGAGTATTTTACGGCTACTGAAAAGTACCGGTTGGCGAATCAAAAGGTAAAAGACAAATCGCAAAAACCGGCGTTGTTCTTTAATCTGGCCGAAAGCTACCGGCTGATGGGTGATTATACCAAAGCTGCCATCTGGTACAAAAATGCCATTCGTTCAGGCTGCAAAGATTCAATCGTGGAAATGTTGTATGCAGATGCCCTTCGGGGAGCCGGAAAATCGGAGGAGGCAAAGCCAATCTATGAAGCAGAAGTGAAAAAAGCCTCCAAAAATGTCCGCGCGGTTAACGGCATGGAATCCATTCGCCATATTCAGCAATGGAAGGAAGTTCAGGAGCTTTATCTTATTGAAAACCTGAAAAGTGTCAATTCGGTTTCGAACGATTTGGCTGTTCAGGTTCTACCCGCGAAGGATCAAACGATTTGCCTGCGTTCGTCGCGCGAAGACATTCCCGATAAAAGAATCAACCCGGCGACAGGTCAGAAATTTGCTGGTTTTTTCATTTCAGCCTTCGACAGTGCGAAACAAAAGTGGTCGGTTCCAACACTCCTGAAAGAACCAGCTTCGGTGAATTCGCCCGCCGAAGAATTGGCCCTGAACTTTGATCCTTCATCGCAACTGGTTGTTTTTACCCGGGAGGTTAAGCAGCCCCTGAAACAAGCGGTCAGCCAAATGTTTTTCATGCTGAAGACAGGAGGTCAATGGACTAATCCCGAGCTAGTTCCTTTTACTAAAGATGGCGCCGATTATTTGCAGCCCATGATTACCCTGGATGGGAAAACACTCTGGTTCGCCTCCAACCGTTCGGGTGGAAAAGGTGGATTCGATATCTGGAAATCGACAATTTCCGGGGCTGGTGCGTTTTCTGACCCCGAAAATGCAGGTGGCGAGATCAATACCTTGGGCAACGAGGTTTGTCCGTTTCAAAAGCCGAATGGTTTTTTGTATTTCTCATCCGATTTTCACGGCGGGATTGGCGGCTTCGACATCTTTCAGGCCCAGAAAAACAACTCCGACAAATGGCAGATCGAGCAATTGCCACCACCGGTTAATTCGGCTGGCGACGATCTGGGCATTCTGTTTAGCGGTAATGAGGAAAAGGGATTTTTTTCCTCGAACCGGAAGGGAAGCCGGGGCTTCGACATCTATTCCTTTTACCTTCCTCCCAAACTGTTCCAGTGTTTCGGGAAAATTCACGACAGCGAAACCGATTCGGTCCTTTCGGATGTGAACATCCGGATTGTTGGGTCAGACGGAAGTTCGCAAAAAATCAGGTCGGTAAATGGACGGTTTCAGGCCAGTCTGAATCCGGGGAACGATTATGCCATCGTGGTTTTTGCCAATGGCTATCTGAATGCCCAGGCCAAAGTATCCACCCGGGGGCTCCGGCAGGCTAAGGAGTTTGAGGTCGACATCAAGCCGGTTCCGACCAACAAGCCGATCCGCATCGATAACATCAATTACGAACTGGGCAAATGGGAACTGCTTCCTCAGGCCAAAAGCTCGCTTGACAAGCTGATCGACTTGCTGAAATTAAACCCGGGGGCCGTTATCGAAATTTCATCGCACACCGACGATTTGGGAGATGATCAATTCAATCTTGAACTTTCTGAAAAACGGGCTGCTTCGGTTGTTCAATACCTGAAAGAAAGAGGCATTCCGGATAAAAATCTGAAAGCCAGAGGGTACGGAGAGTCGGCCCCGATGAAAGTTACTCAGAAAATAGCCAAAACCTATTCGTTTCTTCATGAAGGCAGTTTGTTGAATGCCGGAACCATTGATAATCTGGAAAATGAAAAACTGAAAGAAATTGCACGGGGGCTGAACCGACGGACTGAATTCCGGGTGTTGCAAGCAGGTTCAGTGCCTGATTCCAAATAATTGTTCGTAGCCGGCATACTTTAAATAAACCTTTTCCGTTTTTCAGAATGGATTTAAAATGGTTACTTTTACCGCCAAACGCTATAATTTGAGATGAAGAACCCGGTTTCCTCCAAAATATTGATTCTGTTTCTTCTTATTTTGTTAGGCTCGTGTACTGCCCGCCGGTATATGAATGTTGCCGGCAAATCATACGAAATAGGTGAATACTATCAGGCTATTGAAAAATACAGGAAAGCCTACCGCAGTCAGCAACTTGGAGCGGAGAAATCGGAAATGGCTTTCCGGATAGGGGAGTCATATTACAAGTTAAGCGATTTTTCCAAGGCTCAGATCTGGTACAAAAATGCCATCAAACGGAATTATTCGGAACCCGCTTGCATGCTTCATTTTGCCGATTGCTTGAAGTCGGTTCAAAAATACGACGAGGCAATTACCTGGTACCAGACTTATCTGGGAGTCAAACCCGACGATCAGCAGGCGAAAAACGGGGTCGAGTCGTGTAAGTTGGCCAAAGAATGGCTCGATAAACCCAATCGTTACATTGTAAATCTGGTCAGGGAACTGAATTCGAAAGACAATGATTATTGCCCGGTTTTTGTCGGGGGACGCGATAATGAAATCATTTTCACCTCGACCCGCGAAATTGTTACCGGAAAGCGAAAAAGCAACATTACCGGAACCCGTTTTGGTGATTTGCTCACCAGCAAATTTGAGGTGCAAAGGCAGAAATGGGAAACTCCCCGGTTGCTTGAAGAAAACCAGATGGTTGATACGCCCAATGACGAAGGCGCAGCAACGCTTTCAGATAATGGCGACCTGATGATTTTTACCCGTTGCCGTTACGACAAGTCGAAAGATTTGGGTGCAGATCTGTATGCTGCCCATCAGTCGAGAAACGACTGGTCTGAGCCAACTCTGCTCGAATTGGTTGGCGACAGCCTGATCGCTGCGCATCCTTCGCTGAGCGCCGATGGAAACACTCTTTATTTTGTTTCCGACCGTCCCGGAGGATTTGGAGGCAAAGACATCTGGAAGGCGGAGTCTAAGGATGGCGTTTTCGGGAAACCTGAAAATTTGGGGCCTGAAATCAACACTCCCGGCGACGAGATGTTCCCTTTTATCCGCGAGAATGGCGAACTGTATTTCTCGTCGAACTATCTTCCCGGAATTGGCGGGCTGGATATATTTAAAGCCGAGAAAGATGAAAAAGGCAAGTGGAAAGTGCAGAACATGCGGGCGCCGGTTAACTCTCCGGGCGACGACTTTGGCATTTCGTTCATCAAAGGCGATGTCGACAAAGGCTTGTTCTCGTCGAACAGGAAAGGATCGAGAAGCGATGATATTTATTCCTTTTATCTTCCGCCAAAGGTATTCACGGCCAGCGGCGAAATTTTCAACATGGAAACCAACCAGAAGATCGACGGGGCGATGGTTCGCATTATTGGCACCGACGGAACAAACCTGAAGATGAGGGCTGATGGCGGACGTTTTCAGTATAAACTGAAACCGGAAACGGAATATGTTTTTGCCGCATTCAAAGATGGCTACCTGAACGATAAAGTCCGCACCTCGACGGTTGGCCTGGAAGACAGCAAGGACTTCAGGTTCCAGTTTAAACTGTCGCCTACCGACGAACCGGTCAAGATCAACAATATCAATTATGCCTTCGGAAGTTATGAAATCACTGAAGGATCGAAGGCTGCCCTCGATACCGTTGTGCATTTGCTTGTGCAAAACCCGACCATTACCATCGAGTTGATGGCCCATACCGACCATGTGGGGAGCGATAAATTCAACTTCGAGCTTTCACAGAAACGCGCTCAGTCGGTGGTTGATTACCTGATTTCGAAAGGCATCAATCCGGCCCGACTGGTTGCCAAGGGATACGGCGAAACCTGGCCCAAGAAAGTAACCAAGGCTATTGCCAAACAGTATGACTTCCTGAAACGGAACGACGAACTAACGGAAGAATTTATCATGAAACTGACGCCCGAGCAGCAGGAAATTGCCAAGATGCTCAACCGGCGAACGGAATTCAGGGTGCTGAGCAACGATTTTCACGATTAGCGGACAAAACATTTTTCCCAGCTTCGGAAAGTTTGCTCGCGTGCTATTTCTTCTTGTTGGAATGTATTTTCTTGATCGATTCTTTTCGGGTCAGCAGCATTGGAATAGCTACGCCGGTTCCGAGCGAAATAAGGATAAACATGGCCGTGGCGCCGTTTTTCACGGTTTCCATCAATGTTTGCGTAAAGACGTCGGTATTCTCAATGTTTGCTAAAGCAATTAACCCCAGCATCATTTTGTAGGCAAACACTCCCGGAATCATTGGGATTACCGAAGGAACAAAGAACACAAGCGGCGGGCTGTTTCGTTTGTGGGCCATCTGGATGCTGAGGATTCCAATGGCCGTGGCACTCAGAAACGAAGCAAAAACAATTCGGATATCAAATTGCATGGCCGAGAATTTGATTAACCCGCCAAGCGCTCCCAAAGCCCAGATTGAAAAGATAACCCGGCGCGGAACGTTGAAAAGAATGGCAAACCCAATGGCGGCAATACCTGCCCAAACGCTTTTTTCAAGGATATCGAGAATAATCATCTTAGAAGAATAAAATCATTTTAACAGCAAAAAGACCCATTGCAATCGAAAACGCAATCATCAGCCCGTTAACAGCTCTGACGATTCCGTTTTGAGTATTCCCGTCCATCAGGTCGGTTACCGAGTTGATGAGCGGAACTCCGGGAACCAGGAAAAGCACGGATGTGGCAAAAGCCTTGTCGGGTTCGGCTCCGATATGAAACTGCTCGGCAAGGCCGGCAATGAATGAGGCCACGAAAGCGGCAAAAAATACGCACAGGTAGGGGTTGAATTTTAGCCTGGTGGTTTCCTGTCGGACAAACAAGCCGATAACGGTAGCCACAAAAGCTACGGTCATTTCAATCAAACCTCCTCCAAAGATGCGGCAGAAGGCAGCTCCGGCCAACCCAACCAATCCTAAGATAACCAGCCGCGGATAATGGGGGAGTGATTTCAGGCGGCGAAGTTCTGCCTCGATTTGGGCGACGGTCCATTTTTCCTCTAATACATTCCAGCTTAAGTGGCTGATCCCACTTACCACCCTGAAGTTGACTCCGTGAGGTGAAGTCCGTTTCAGCCGGCTGAAAAAATGCGGCTGGTCTTTTTCGATGATGGTGAGCATCAGCGCCCGCTGGGTAATCAGCAGTTCGATGTCGTAGCCAAGTCCGTGGGCCAGCCGTTCCAACGTGACCCTGGTTCGGTGAGTGCTGGCTCCAGAACTCATGAGCGTGGCCCCGATCTCCAGAAGGATATTGCCAACCGATTGAGCTTCTTCGTTTAATGTATTCATTTCCAAAGCTTGTAGTGATTTTTGGGAGGCGCAAAAATAGAATTTTAAAAATTTCCGTGTATGTGATGTTCGTTCTAAACCTTCAGATTGCACGAAAAGTTTACATGAAGATACGGATTTTTCAAGGATTGATTTACAGGTCGGTTGAATGATTTATCTTTGCGGCAAAGCTTTGATGGCCGTCGAAATGATTAGATGATTTTTTATGGAAGCTCTCTTCGGAAAAACACTCAATGAATTAACTGCACTGGCAACAGACATGGGGCTGCCTAAGTTTACGGGTAAGCAAATGGCCGAATGGCTTTATCGTAAAGATATAGCCTCGATTGATGAGATGACCAATCTTTCGAAGAAAGCCCGTGAACTGCTTAGCAGCAAATATGAATTTGGACTGATCGATTCGATCAAAGTGCAGGAAAGCGTTGATGGAACGAAGAAATACCTTTTCCCAACAGCCCCGGATAAATACATCGAAACGGCGATGATCCCGGACGATGACCGCAAAACGGTTTGCGTGTCGTCGCAGGTGGGATGCAAAATGGGATGTCTGTTCTGCATGACGGGCAAACAGGGTTTCCAGGGAAGTCTATCGGCCGGCGAGATTGTAAACCAGATCCGGAATATTCCGGAGTGGCACGAGGTGACCAACATTGTGTACATGGGCATGGGAGAGCCCTTCGACAATCTGGACCAGGTTTTAAAAAGCCTTGAAATCCTGACTTCAGAATGGGGATTTGCCATGAGCCCGCGACGCATCACGGTTTCAACAATTGGCATTATTCCGGGGATGCTGACTTTCCTGGAGAAGTCGGAAGCTCATCTGGCCATCAGTCTGCACAATCCGTTCGACGACGAGCGCCAGCAACTGATGCCGATACAAAAAGTGTATCCGTTGAAGGAGGTGATCCGTGAAATTAAAAGCTGGGACTTTGGCCGTCAACGCCGCGTTTCGTTCGAGTACATTGTGTTTAAAGGGTTGAACGATTCGCCCCGCCATGTTGCTGAACTGGTTCGTTTGCTCAACGGGATCAAATGCCGCATCAACCTGATCCGGTTTCATGCAATCCCAGGTACTCCGCTTCAGGGAACCGATGAAAATACTCTTCAGAAGTTCAAAGATTTGCTCAACGACAAAGGCATTTTGACCACTGTACGCGCCAGTCGCGGCCAGGACATTTATGCGGCCTGCGGGTTGCTGTCGACCAAAGAATTGTTAAAGTAGGGGATAGGTCGGTTTCTGACTGTGAGCCTTATCCGTCTTCAATGGTGCGTGAAAATAATCTTGATATTTAGTAATTTATAAAACCAACTCATGAAGCAGGTTCTTTTTGTTTGCCTCGGAAATATTTGCCGGAGCCCCAGCGCTGAGGCTGTTTTTAATGCCCTGATTGAAAAATACGGGCTTTCAGAAGAAATAAAATGCGACTCCGCCGGGATTGCCAGTTATCATGAAGGTGAACCTGCCGATTACCGCATGAAACAGTTTGCACAAAAAAGAGGATTTCACCTGACCAGCATTTCGCGACCGGTTGACCCCAAGACGGATTTCGACCGTTTCGATTACATCATCGGGATGGACCGGCAAAATATTCGGGACCTGAAGTCTATGGCCCGCAACGAAAAAGACCTGGCTAAAATTCACCTGATGACCGATTTTAGTCTGACAGGTCAGCACAATTCGGTTCCCGACCCGTATTTTGGTGGCGCTGCCGGTTTTGAGCTGGTACTGGATATCCTGGAAGATGCCTGCGAAGGGTTGATCCAAAAAATCAGGCAAACCTAGCGCGCCTCTGGTGTGAAAAACAAAGCTCCCCTGTTTTTGACTGGCTGTCAGAACAGGGGAGCTTTGTTTTAGGATTCTTGCCGGCAGGTTTTGCCAGACTAGTTTAAAGCAGCATCCAGGATGCGTTCGACGTGTATTTTTGTGGTGTTAATGAGTTCAATATCTTCGATGTCGCTGGTTTTCAGTATTAGCGGCAATTCGGTTCCACCCAGGATCAAAGCTTCAATCTGGCCGTCGTTATACATCCGGTTGGCAATCGAGAGCAGGTGGCTTTTGGTTTCAGGAAGGAATCGCCCTCTTACCAGCTCTTCCATGTAAATTTTGTGGATGTATTTTCGTTCGTCCTGCATTGGGGTAATAATTTCCATTCCGGCAGCTTCAAAACCATCCTGAAAGAATTCGCTTTCCATTGTCGATAGGGTCCCGAACAAACCAAGCCGGCTGTATCCTTTTGACAATGCGTAAGATATGGTTGAATCAACGATACTCACCATTTTGGTTTTGACACGCTGGGCAAGTGGCTCGTAAACAAGGTGAGGCGTGTTCGATGCCATGAAAATTACTTTGGCCCCGGCTTTTTCAAGAACGAAAATTTCTTCCGACAGGTAGTCGATCAACTCATCCAGTTGGTCATTGGAGATCAGGTTCATCATCTGGGTCATGTTGATGCTGTTGATGATGATGGAGGGATATTCGCGTTGCCCGGTGCGTTCCTGAAAACGGGAAATAATTCGTTGATAATAATCGACTGTTGAAGCTGGGGCAATTCCCCCAATCATGCCAATGGTTTTATAATGTTTGAACATACTAGAATAAGTTAGTTAAATCGTCAATAATGCTTTGTTTAAGAGATAGTTATTTTGATGCTTCCCGTTTTTGATTTTAGCCGCCCGAACGTTTTGCCTTGTAATTTTCGGCTTTCAGTATTTCAATTATCTTGTTACAGAAATCGCCCTGAATAAGTATTTCCCCATCTTTTGCCGATCCTCCAACCCCACATTTGGTCTTTAGCAATTTAGCCAATGCCTTCAAATCTTCGTCTTTCCCAATAAAGCCGGTGATCAGCGTGGCTTTTTTGCCGTTACGCTGTTTCTTGTCTAACTGAACACGTAAGTCCTGCTTCTGAGGGGGCAAGGTTTCTGCCTCTTCGTCGGCATTGATTTGGTATTGAAAATCGGGATTGGTTGAATAGACCATTCCCAGTCTGTCTTTCCAGTCGTTTGCCATTGCCAGAGATTTGCGTCCAAAGATAGCAGATTTTAATACTGATTAATTAAAAAAACAGTTTTTAAAAGGTAGGTTTTGTAAAAATCCGGATCTGATTTTTTGGATTTTGAGATGGGGATTCGTTCCTGAATACTTTTTTTGAAAGAACTCAGGAGGGCTATGATTGTCGTGCCGCTACAAACCTGTTTTTACCACAAGGCCTCTTCCAGAATATTCCCGGCGCATTGATCGGGAACAGGCATGTGCAGGATCTCAAGGATGGTCGGAACCATATCTTCGCCCAGCGTTTTTTTACGGATCTGAAGGTGCTTTACCGCGTTGCCGTGCATGATGAATGGAATATTGGAGTTGTCGTTGTAGATGGTTCGCTGGTATTTATACACCGGTTGCCAGCCATCTTCGAGCTGGTAGAGCACATCGCCCGAACGCTTGAAATTGTAGGAGTTGGCAATCACGGCCAGTTGCCCTTTGGTGTAGTCGCCTTGTTCGAACGAAGTTGCTGGTAATGCGATTTTTACGCCTTCGAATTGATTGATAAAATTGGCGGTTTTTGTTTCGATGTCCTCCAGCGGGATATTCTTTTTTTCAAGCAGTTCGCGGTTGAAGTAAAGTTGCTGATCACTCACCACTTCAATCCAGTCGCCTTGTCCGTAAGTAATGTTCAGGTACGATTTTAACAGGGCTACAGCGCTTTCGGGCGAGAAAGCCCCGGCAGGCATACTGAATTCTTCTTTCAGGTAATCGGACGGATAGACTGATGAACAGGCCGAGGTCAGGATAACCAGCGAGTTGCCTTTCCCGACTTTTTTATCGAGAAAGGTAAGGAATGAGGAAATATCCTGATCGAGCCGAAGATAGGTGTCTTCCATTTCCACCGAAGCCGGGCCAAAGGAGTTGTTTTCGTAGTCCATGGACGTAAAGGTGAGGGCCAGAAGATCGGGATATTCGTCGGTTCCGAGGTTTTCGGCTGTCACCAGGTTTTCGGCAAAGTCTTTTACAATGGCATTCCCGAAAGGAGTTGTCTTCAGGAATTTGTAACTTCCGGCTTTGTCTTTGATTTTCTTTAGGTTATAAGGAAATGTATTCCATTTGTCGTAATATCCTTTTTCGAGAACGTAGTCGTCGGCAAGGCTCTCTTCGTAACTCTTGATGGGCAAAAGGGTAGACCAGTCGAGCTGGGTGTAGTTTTTTGCGTATTCCTTTTCGTTGAACTGGCGAACCCATTCGGGGAAAACATCGACATAATACGAGCTGGAAATCATGTTGCCGTTTTGTGTGTCGAACCAGTAAGCGCCGTTGGCTGCATGACCTGCCGAAAGCACGGCGCTGACATCGTTCATGGCCACGCCGAATACTTTTGATTGGTTTCGGGTGTTTATTTTGATCAGGTCGCCGATGGTTGGTGTGAGTAATTTAACAGCCGAGCGTTCGCCTTCTTTCGAGTCGCTGCCTACGGTAATGAAATAGTCGTCGTTGATGCAATTGATTTCCTTTTTCTTCAGGCGGTCGTACCAGCTATCGTTTACAATGCCATGAGCTGCCGGATAAGCTCCGGTGAACAGGGTGGCTGTTCCGGTCGATATTTTCTGAATATGCAAATCGAGCTGGGCATTGGAGAAAACAGCGCCTTCCTCGACCAGTCGTTTGAACCCGCCGGATTGGAATTTATCCCAGAACCTGGTGATATAGTCAGTCCGCATCTGGTCGACCGAAAGGATTACGACCAAGCGGGGAGTGCGGGTTTCTGAACTGTGGATGTTTTGGGCGTTGACTGACGAATAGATGCAGATCGTCAATAAAATAAATACACTTAAAATATTTCGGTTTATCATTGTTGGCTTATTTTTGGATGGCAAAAATATAAAAACAAAAACTGATACCCAATTACTAAACGAAAACGTATTTCGATTATGAAAAATTATTTATTGCTCTTCGTTATGAGTCTTTTGGTCGGAATTACCGGAGCAAAAGCTGAAAAAACGGATGTGGACAAAGCTGCAATACTCGACAAACTTCATTGGATTATTGAACGTTCGAGTGTAAGCAAGGTCAGAACCGAGTTTACGAAGATATGCGATGAGAATCATTTTTCATCGAACCTGTCCGGGCTGAAAGACGGGATTTACAAAGGATCGAGCCCGGCCGATGATTACGGCTACCGGCACGAAGTTACTTTTGAAATAAAAGGCAGCAAACTCATTTCAATCGACTATGACGAAATCAATGCCGAGGGCCACGCCAAGCAGCACAACGAGGAGTATTGCCGGAAGATGCTGCAAAGCGGAACCTCTCCGGCTATAGCTTATCCGAATTACGAAAAGCAAATGCTCTACAAACAGGATTTCAGTAAAATTGATGCTGTAAGTGGTGCCAGCTATTCCGATTACCGGTTGCGTTTGGCTATTTTGTATGCCATACTGAATTCGGGGCAACTTTGATGACTGCGACTGAAAACGGCGACTGCTATGCTGTTTTCCGGTATCTCAATACAGCCAGGCTGATGAATGTAATGCCGATGATGCAAAGTGCAACGAATTCATGGATCAGGTCGCTGAAGCCGGAACCTTTCAACACCACCATCCGCATGATGCGCATAAAATGGCAGATTGGGTTGGCCTGATCGATCACCTGAGCCCAGTGAGGCATGCTTTCAACCGGGGTAAAGATTCCGCCCATCAGGATGAAAATCATCATGAAAAAGAAGGTAACAAACATAACCTGTTGCTGGGTGTTGGCCAGCGTCGAAACGAATAGCCCAAGCCCAAGAATTCCAAGCAGGTACAAGACGCCAAAGCCGAAGATCAGCCACAGGCTGCCGACAATGGGCAGGTTGAAAACCAAACGGGCGATGAGCAGTCCAAAAGCCAGGTCGAAAAGAGCGATGGCCACAAACGGAACCAGCTTTCCGGCAATGAATTGGTATTTTTTAATAGGAGTCACGTTCAACTGTTCAATGGTCCCGTGTTCTTTTTCTTTGACCAGGCTCATTCCTGATAGGAAAAGTCCGATGAGTGTCACCAGAATGGAGAGAATGCCGGGAGCCATGTACCATTTGTAGTCGAGCTCCGAATTGTACCAAAACCGAGAAATGGCGTTGATCTGGTATGGTGCCTTAAATTCGGGCAGCCCTTTCCTGTCGGCAATGATATTTTTATTAAAACTGCGAATGACAGATACGGCATACGAGTACCCCAATTGCGCAGCCTGACCATCGATGGCGTTAACCAGCAATTGCACGCTGGCTTTGTCTTCGCGGAGCAGGTCGCGCTCGAATCCTTGCGGGATCACCAAAACCATGTGGTCTTTATTTCTGAGTAATTCTTTTTCACCATCTTCCGGGTTAAAAGAGGCCTGATTGATGGTAAAAAAGGGAGACGCATCCAGTTTGGAAACCAGCTTGCGCGAGGTTGACGACATGTCGTTATCGACCAGGTAAACATTGAGGTTCCGGATATCGAAAGTGGCGGCAAAAACCAACACCAGCATCTGGAGGATGGGAATCATCACAATCATCCGAAGCATGGTTTTATCACGTTTTACCTGGATAAATTCTTTCTGTATGACGTAGAAAATGTTTTTCATATTTTTAAGTGCCTAAAGTTTGAAGTTCGGAGTGCCTAGAGTAAAAAGTGCCTGGAGTAAAGTTGTCAAAGTTCCGTGTTTTTCAACTCTAGGCACTCCGAACTTTAGCTCACTCTACACTCTTTTGATCTGGCTCACTCCGCACTTTTTTATTTCATATTTTTTCCTATCGATGTAAAAATTGCCAGTAATTCGCTGACTTCTTTTAAAGTGGACTCTGTTTCCTGTTTTTCGAGCCAATGGAGTTCTTCAATTATTTCGAGCCAGTACTCGGTTTCGCTTGCCTCACTTTCTGCAATACTTATTTTGTTGAGGAAATCGGCTTTGCTTCTTGCCCGGTTTGCTTCCCTGTAATTGGCGCCAATGCTTGTTCCTGATTTGGTAATTTGGTTCCTGATAACTCGTCCTTCAGGAGTTGAGGGTAAAGCTGCCGAAAGCTTAATAATATCGATTGCAAATTTCTTCGTTCTCGTTTCCAGTCGTTTTGCAAATTCTTTGTTTTCCATACTTTTAAATTTGATGTTCTGATTTTGTTCTCAACTTTAGGCACTTCGAACTTTAGCTCACTCCGCACTTTTTTATTCCAGTCTGATTTTGAAATTCCTAACGCTCAGTGCAATAAAGACAAACGTCATCGATATCAGGATAAAGGTTTCTTTCCAGACGTAAAGCATTCCGGTGCCTTTCAGCATGATATTCCTGATGATAAAGATAAACCATCGTGGAGGCATGATGTTACTGAGAATCCGTAATGGCCAGGGCATGTTTTCGAGTGGAAATATAAATCCTGAAAGCAGAATGGTGGGTAACATCAAAGCCAAAACCGATATGAACATGGCGATCATCTGATTAGGTGCAATTGTCGAGATCAGTATACCTAAGCTGAGGGCCATCAGGATGAAAAGGAAACTTTCGGCAACCAACAAAACAACGCTTCCTTTGATTGGTACGCCAAACACAAGCACCCCAATGAGAATGATGGTTATCGCGTTTATGAACGAAAGCACCAGGTAAGGGGTGACTTTGCCAAGAACAATCTGGACCGGTCGTAATGGTGAGGCCAGCAGTACTTCCATGGTTCCCAATTCTTTTTCCCGGGTTATCGAAATTGAGGTCATCATTGTCGAAATAAGCATCAGGATCATGGCCATAACACCCGGCACAAACATGTAAACGCTTTTCAGTCCTTCGTTATAAAGCATCCGGACTTCGGTATTGATCTGATAAGGAAGTTGTATATTCTGAAGTTTTTCTTTTTGAATGAAGTCGTTGATAATGCCTGAAGCATAATTGGTCAGGATGCGTGCTGTATTCGGGTCGGAAGCGTCGGCCAGCAACTGAACATTGGCTTTTCCGTCGCGTTCGAGGTTCTGCTCAAAATTCTGTTCGAAATCAACCACCATTTTTGCTTTTCCTTTTCGGAATACATCTTCCACATCAGCTCCCGGCATCAGTTCCTGATTCAAAATAAAGTACCCTGAAGAAAGGAGCTTCGAGGTGATTTCACGGGTTGTATTGTCGTGTGACTGATCGAGAATGGCGATTTTTGAATTCTGCAAATCGTTGTTGATCACCTTCCCGAACAGTAAAAGCTGAATGATTGGCAACCCAAAAATGATGACCATCGTTCGCGGATCGCGAAAAATGTGCAAGAACTCCTTGTGTAAAAATCCTATAAATTGTTTCATACTTAAAGTTTCAAGTTCAAAGTTTCAGGTTCCAAGTTTCAAGTCTTTCTGTGACAACTGTCAACTGCGACTGATAACTTTACTCCACGTTTCGTGCGATCTTGAGGAAAACCGCATCCATATTTTTGGCTCCGAACTGTTTTTTGAGGTTTTCGGGGGTATCCAGTGCTTCGATACGTCCGGCGTTCATAATCGAGACGCGGTTGCAATATTCGGCCTCGTCCATGTAATGTGTGGTCACAAAAACCGTGATTCCACGGTCGGCAGCCTCGTAAATCAGATCCCAGAATTTGCGTCGGGTAATCGGGTCAACTCCGCCGGTAGGTTCGTCGAGGAAAACAATTTTCGGATCGTGAAAAATAGCTACCGAAAAGGCCAGTTTTTGTTTCCAACCCAATGGCAGCGAGCCAATCAGCGAGTCTTTGGCCGATTCAAGATCCAGATCTTTCAGCAGTTTCTCCTGTTTTTCCTTTCGTTCGGCAGGCGATATTCCATAAATCCCGGAAAAGAAACGGATGTTTTCGGCCACGGTCAAATCTTCGTACAGCGAAAATTTCTGGCTCATGTACCCGATGTTTTGTTTTACTTTTTCTGTTTCGGTGTAAATGTCGAACCCGCCTACGTTCACTTCTCCTGAAGTAGGCGACGAAAGACCGCACAGGATTTTCATGGCGGTGGTTTTTCCGGCGCCATTGGCTCCCAGGAACCCGAATATTTCGCCCTGGTAAACATTAAAAGTCAGGTGGTCGTTGGCTACAAACGCCCCGAATTTCTTGACCAGATTTTTTACTGTTATTACTTTCTCCATTTTGTAAAAGTGTTCAGTCGCAGTGTTCAGTCTCAGTTCCAATTTTGCATCCATATTTTTCAGGATGTAGAATCATATAGTTTATCAGTTTGCCGATTTCTATTGCCGTCTGCGTCATTTCTTTATGTTTTTCTACAGGTAAATAATTACAGGCAAATGAGAAATCAAGCCAAACCATTGTTTCGCTGTTTTCAGCATCAGAGTCGGTTAATTTGCTTATAAAGTGTTTCGCATAGATCCGCTTTCTGTAGGCTTCTGCTATGTTGGCGCAAACCGATCTTGACGATCTCCTGATTTGATCTGTCAAAGAATATTTTTCTTCTTTAGGAAAGCTTTTCGAGATTTCATAAACTTCCATAGCAAGAGAAAAAGACTTTTTGTAAACGATTAACTCTTTAAAATCCATTTTTTTGAATTTACTGATTACTCTGTTGTATTTTTACTGAATACTGCATACTGAGACTGAACACTAATCACTCGTTCATCATATTCATAAATACATCCTCGATGGTCGGAGGAATATCGAAAACCTGCAATTCCTTATGCTCTTTTTTCAGCAGGTAATTCTCGAATTCGCATGCTTCCACCTCGTCGTCCTTGCCGGTTACGTGCAAATATTGTCCAAAAGCATAAGCCGAATCGGTCTTTTCCCAGGTCCTTAAATCCTGAATTAGTCGGTGCATATCTAGCGAGCTTATGGCATAAAGTTTACGGTCGTAGTTTTCGACCAGCTTTTGCGGCGTGTTCACGTCGAGCACTTTGCCTTTCTGCATCAGGGCCACGCGGTTGCAAAGCATGGCTTCGTCCATGTATGGCGTCGATACCAGAATGGTGATTCCCTGTTTCTGAAGTTTCGTCAGCATTTCCCAGAATTCCTTTCTTGAAACGGCATCAACACCGGTGGTAGGCTCATCCAGAACAAGAATTTCAGGTTTATGAATCAGGGCGCACGACAGCGCGAGTTTTTGTTTCATTCCGCCTGAAAGTTGGCCTGCCAGGCGATCTTTGAATGGTTCGATCTGCGCATAAATGTCGTGGATCAGGTCGTAGTTTTCGGCCACGGTGGTTTGGAAAACGGTCGCGAAAAAGTTCAGGTTCTCCTCGACCGTCAGGTCCTGGTATAACGAGAAACGGCCAGGCATGTATCCCACAATCCGCCTGATTTTTTTGTAGTCTTTCACCACATCCAGCTCATTCATGGTTGCAGTTCCGCTGTCCTGAACCAGCAATGTCATCAGGATTCGCATCAGTGTTGATTTTCCGGCGCCATCCGGTCCAATCAGGCCAAACAATTCTCCATTATTAATTTCCAGCGAAATGTTCTGGAGCGCCTGAACCGAACCGTAAGATTTATTGATATTTTGAATAGTTATCATGGCAATATATTTGTTTCGGGTTCCGGGATGCGGGTTAACTCGAAACCCGTAACTCGAAACTCGTAACGTTTGCTAAAACACCACCTCTCCCGGCATCCCAATTTTCAGTGTTCCGTCGTTTGGAACGAGAACTTTCACGGCATACATCAGTTTCACGCGTTCTTCCCTGGTTTGGATGATTTTGGGGGTGAATTCCGATTCCGACGAAATCCAGGTTATTTTTCCGGTCAATGATTGCATTTCTTTGGCGTCGGAGTCAATCAAAACTTTCACCTCATTGCCGAGTTTTACTTTCGAAAGTTGAGCCCCTGATACATAGACTTTCAGTTCCAGATTGCTCAGGTCGGCCATTTTCAGGACCGGTTTCCCGGGAGTTGCCAATTCTCCTGTTTCAAGGTAAGTTTCCAGAACGGTTCCTTTAATTGGGCTGGTGATGCGGCATTTCGAGAGTTGCTCATCGATCAGGTCGAGCTGTTTTTTAATTACTTCCATTTCGCTGCCAATCAGTTGAAATTGCGTATTTGTAACCGAAATCTGTTTGTCCAGCACGTTGATCTGCCCATTGACGTCGTCGAGTTGCTGCTGAGTGGCAGCTTTGTCGGCAAACATTTTGGCGATGCGTTGCTGGGTTGTTTGTATGGTCTTTTTTTGTTCCTTAAACACGTTGATTTGGGCCGAAACGTTTTGTTTCTTTGTTTCGCTAGCAGCAAGTTGTGCTTCGGTCTGGGTTTTTCTCAGGTACAGTTCTGTGGTGTCAATCTGGGCAATCAGGGTTCGCGGTTCCAGAACGTTACCTTCTTTGACATTCATAGCCAGTAACTTGCCGGCCATTTCCGAAGAAACGATGGTTTCCGTAGCTTCAAAGTTTCCGTAGGCATCCGATTGTTTCTCTCCGTTTTTGCAGGCGGCTAAAGCCAAAAAGGCCAATGCAATAAGCTGTAATTTTTTTGTCATGGTATGTCTTTTTTTTTGTTTCCTGATTTATTGGATTCCGCGGATGTTTGCCAGTTTGGTGCGGGCTTCCGACAACTGTATTTTATGGGTTTGCATGGTTATGCGGGCCGTTGTTTCCGCGTTTAGATCCTGGATGTAGTCGGCTGTTGTAATTGTTCCGTTTTCAAGCTTTGAGGCTGAGGTCTTGGTAATGCGTTCGCGCACATCAATCAGTTCCTGATCGGTTTTCAGTAGTTCTGTTATCTGTTTGATCTGTTTCTGTTGCTGATCGGTAGCGATATCGATGTTTTGAACAAACGATTTCTCTTTGGTCTGAATAATCTCCTGCTGAAGTTTCAGGACCTGCTGCTGGCGGTTGGTTGTTCTCCAGTCGAACACATTCCAGCTAAAGCCAAGGCCAACCATATAATAGGTATCGAACTCGGTACTGAGCATATTCATCCCGGGTCGGCCATATCCGGCCTGACCAAATCCGAAGAATTTGGGATTTCGCTGTTTTTTCAGCAGGTTTGAATTGGTTTCCAGAAGCGTTTTTTGTTTGCTGAACAGATCGAGCTCGGGGCGCATCAGCGGTTTGTCCAGCACAAAGAGTTCGTCAGCCATCACTAATTTTTGAAACTGATCGGTCGTTTTTCCGGTGAGAATAGACAAGGCGTAGCGAACTGTTTCGAGACCGGTATTTAATTCGAGCACCTGCTGTTTGGTTCTGATCAGTTCGGCCAGAAGTTGATCTAATTCCGAAGAAAGAACCATGCCATTTTTGACCGCCGATTCGAGAATGCTTTTCCGTTCGGTCAGCGTTTCGATTTTCTTATCCAGAATTTTCAGGTTTTCCTGAATTAGGAATGAGGTGAAAAAGAACTGGTTAACCTTTTCTTTAACCTGGTAAAGTTCTACCTCAGTTTGCTGCTGATTGCCTGACGCCTCGGCTTTATCGACACTTTTTTTTGCTTTCGACAGGCCTCCATCCCAAATGGTTTGTTTCAGGTCGAGATAAATTTTGTACTGGTCTTTATCCACCGTCGGGATTTTAATGTTCGGAAGCGAAAGTCCGATTTTGGTCACGTCCGATTGGTAGGTAGCCTGACCATTCAGATTTACCTGGGGTAAATAACTGGTGGCGTTGTTCTGGTCTTTCAGATCCAGAATCTGCTGGTAGATTTCCAGTTGTTTCAACGCCGGATGGTTTTCGCGGGCCCATTGCTGGCATTGAACGAGGGTTGCGGCTTCCTGAGCCAGCAAAATCTGGCCCGGGAAGAGCGCCCAAAAGAACAGTAGTTTAATTGTTTTCATGGTTTCTATTTCTTGATTACTATGGCATTGATTATAAATTGTTTGACCACATCTGCACGCTCGTGGTAGAAGGCATCAAGAGCCTGAATGTCATCTTCAAAGATGATGTGTTTTAGTACCGGACGCACACCAAACGGGAAAACACATAGCGAAACAACGTTGACAATTAAGTGACGTGGATCCATTCGAACTATTTCACCACGGTCCATGGCTTGTTCAATTTGTTGGATAAGCGCATTGGCATTGAGTGCATGCCGGGCGAGTAGTTTAAATATTCCAAACGGATCACGGTTAAGTTCTTTCAGAATAAAGCCGGGCAGGAACGGATGTTTGAGAAGCACTTCAAGATAGGCGTCAACCACCTGTTCTATTTTGGTTTTAAAGTCGAGGTTGTCCAGAAGAATTAGTGAAAGTTTAGGAAAAGCAAACTCGATAACACTGGAAAAAATAGCTTCAAAAAGTTTTTCTTTACTTCTGAAATAGTAGTGCAGTAGGGCTTTGTTGATACCGGCTTCGTCGGCTATTTCCTGCATACGGGCGCCTTCCATCCCTTTGGAAATAAATACGTTTTTGGCTGCTTCCAGGATCTTTTCTTCTGTGCTATCTTTTTTTGTTTCCATTTGACTTTGAGGTTTAACTATGTGGTTAAAATGTATGGTCAAAAATAGAATCACTAAATGAATTAACCAAATATTTCAACTAAAAAATTTAACCATGTGGTTAAATTTCAACAAGGCGTTGTTTGTCAGTTTGTTGTGTTTGGTTTTTGGGCGTGGTGACTAAAGGATGATGAATTTTATTTTTTGAAAAAGAAGTGCAACGAGCATCCAGAACCATCGATTAACAATAGAAAATGCAAAACATGTGCAACAACTGGATTGTTATTTTTCAGAAAATAGTATTTTTGATTTATAAATTGGCAGTAGCAACAAGTGACGTGAAGCTTTTGAGAAAAAACTAATAACTAAAAATTTACAGCCATGTCAAAAGGATTAGATGCAAAAAAAGACGTTAAAAAGGAACCAACGAAATCGTTGAAGGAAAAACGGGCAGAGAAAAAAGCTAAAAAGGAAAAAGGCAAATCGGCATAGTCTGCATTTTGTTGGTTCGAAGGCAAAGAGTTGGAACAGAGTTCCAGCTCTTTGTTTTTTTTAATGAAACGGGGAAGCTTCAGAAATGAAAATTTACTACCTTCCATCGTTTTTATATTTCAACCAAACCTAATGATCCTATGAATAGAAAGACTTTGTTTTTTGCGGCCCTGAGCCTGATGTTGGTTTTCGTTTCGGGGTGCGTGTCCAAATCCAAAAACGAGGGCTGGATACAGCTCTTTAATGGTAAAGACCTCAACGACTGGGAAATAAAGATAACCGGATTTCCTCTGAATGAAAACTATAAGAATACCTTCAGGGTTGAAGACGGATTATTGAAAGTTCGGTACGACCAGTATGAAAAGTTTGACGGGCATTTTGGACATATCTTTTATAAATGCCCCTATTCACATTACAAAATAAGGGTTGAGTATCGTTTTGTTGGCGAGCAATGTCCAGGGGGGGCTGGGTGGGCCTTTCGTAACAGCGGGATCATGATTCATGGTCAGAGCCCTGAAAGCATGGAACAGAATCAGGATTTCCCGGTTTCCATCGAAGTCCAACTGTTGGGTGGCAATGGGAAGGACGAGCGGTCAACATTAAACGTTTGTACTCCGGGGACAAATATTGTGATGAATGATTCGCTGTGGACCCAGCATTGCACAAATTCCACCTCAAAAACCTATCATGGAGATCAATGGGTGACCGCTGAAGTTGAGGTACAGGGAGATTCTGTCATCAGACACACTATTGATGGGAAGGTTGTTTTGCAGTATTCCCAACCTCAATTGGACGAACGCGATCCGAACTTCCAGAAACTGCTTCCTCCCGACGGGAATAAACTGCTGAAAAAAGGATCGATTTCTTTACAGGCTGAAAGTCATCCGGTTGATTTCCGGAAAGTTGAATTGCTGAACCTGGGAGATGATTGTAATTAAAAACTATGCGGGAAGCTAAGTTCCCGGATGCTTTTTTTCGTAACTTGCAAGTGCTTCTAACGGTTAAAAGTTATGGAACGATATTTTTGGTCGAAAGGGATACTTAAGAATCGGCTTGAAATTACCTACCAGTCGGGACAAATCGGTTCGATAGAGTGGGAGAGGCTGTTCGGTTCGAAAGCGCATGGACAGATCAATGGTCGACGTTTTATCCTGAGCCGTGAATTTTTTCTTTCCAAACTGGAGATTTACGATGCCAATAATCAGGCACTTCTGGGGACGATCATGGTTAACCTGTTTAATCCTAAAAGTGATATCGTTATCAATGGGAAACGATTTGAGCTGGAAATTAAAAACTTCTGGCAGTCGCGCTGGTCGTGGAAGTTTAACGGGATCGATCTGATTACTTACCAGAGTCATGAATTTTTAACAAAAGACAAGGGCATTATCGAGGTATATACCGCTAATACAGAAGAGATCGAAATCCTTCTTTTGCTTGGCCTGTTTGTTCGGAATCAGTTCATCTTTTTTATGTTGATGCTTTTAATTCTCTTCCTGCTCATCATCTTTTAAAAATTGCAGTTGCGATCGGGTAGCAAATAGCTTTC
This sequence comes from uncultured Odoribacter sp., assembly GCA_964488805.1. Lineage (GTDB taxonomy): Bacteria > Bacteroidota > Bacteroidia > Bacteroidales > Prolixibacteraceae > Aquipluma. Next base: position 62,707 of record CAZAVU010000004.1, read on the forward strand.
GGTTTTCACGGACGGGCCGTCGCTTTTGGCTGTTTAATTAAATTCGATTAACTCTATTGTTTTCTGATGTAATAGTTTAAATAATAGATTAAATTTGCGCAGCCAAAAAATGTGGTTTATTCATAATATTTTCACACAAACACCTCATCTAAGGAGAAACAGTATATGAAACGAGATAAAATAATAATAGGAATTTCGCAGGGCGATATTAATGGAATCGGTTACGAAGTAATCATGAAAACGTTAATGGAACCGCGTATTCTGGAGATGTGTACACCCATTGTTTATGGTTCGCCCAAAGTTGCGGCATACCATAAAAAGGCGCTGAACATCGAAACGTTTAACTTCAATCATATCCGCACAGCAAGCGAGGCCGATCCCCGGAAAGCCAACATCATCAACTGTATCGACGACAACATCCGGGTCGAACTGGGAAAGTCGAGCGAAATGGCTGGCGAAGCATCGTACATGGCGCTGGAAAAGGCCGTGGATGACCTGAAAAAAGGAGAGATTGATGCTTTGATTACCGCTCCGATCAATAAAGACAATATCCAGTCGGATAAATTTAATTTTCCCGGACATACCGAATACCTGGCCGAACAGTTTAAAACCCGCGATTACGTGATGTTGATGGTGAGCGAATCGATGAAAGTGGGCGTGGTTGTCGGGCATGTCCCAATCTCGGAAGTTTCTTCCAAAATTACCAAGGGGGCAATCCTTAATAAATTGCGGATCATCAACCAGTCGCTCGAAAAGGACTTCATGATTAAACGTCCGCGCATTGCCGTACTTGGGCTTAACCCTCATGCCGGCGACAACGGTTTACTGGGAAAAGAGGAAAATGAGATCATCATTCCTGCCATACAACGTGCCAAAGATGAAGGTATTATAGCCGTCGGGCCATATCCGGCTGATGGCTTTTTCGGATCGGGTGATTTCTCGAAATTTGATGCCATTCTGGCCATGTATCACGATCAGGGGCTCATCCCATTTAAAATGGCTTCTTTTGACCGGGGCGTGAATTATACTGCCGGACTTCCTATCGTCCGGACTTCGCCGGCTCACGGAACTGCTTTTGACATTGCAGGAGAAGATAAAGCTTCGCCCGATTCGTTCCGCGAAGCCTTGTACCTGGCCATCGATATTCACAAAAACAGGGCATTGTATAAGGAAATCACAAAAAATCCGCTGAGGAAGTACGAAATTAACCAGGGACAGGTTGACGAGTCGGTTGATTTTGAGGCCATCGACGAAGGAATCTAATATCTTTTCAGTGTATGTTTGAATATATCAAGGGAACGGTTGTTGTCCTGAAGCCATCTCATATAGTTCTGGAAGCCAATTCGATTGGTTATTTTGTGACGATCTCGCTGAATACCTATACCCAGTTGAACGGACAGGAAACGGTAAAACTATTCATTCATGAGGCGATCCGCGAAGATGCTCATTTGCTCTATGGTTTTGCTTCAGAAAGCGAACGCGAACTGTTCCGGTTGCTTATTTCGGTAAATGGCATTGGATCGAATACGGCTATTATGATGTTTTCTTCGCTTTCGCCCGATGAGATCAGAAATGCCATTTTGAATGAGAATATTACCCTCCTGAAAAGCATAAAAGGCATTGGCATAAAAACAGCCCAACGGGTTGTTATCGATTTAAAGGATAAAGTTGGAAAGTCGCCGGCCAGTGAACAAATAGTAGCATCGGCAGACAATACATTGCGAAATGAAGCGTTATCTGCTTTAGTCATGCTGGGATTTGCGAAGAAACCGGTCGAAAAGGAATTGGATAAAATTCTGGCCGCCAATCCAAATCTTACAGTCGAAAATGTGATTAAACAGGCACTGAAAAGCCTCTAAACAGAAAATGATTCAGAATTGAAAAAGTACGGCAGCCACATACTTCTTATTTTTATTGTATTTATCGTTTTTGCTTTTGGAGGAAGCCCAATCGCGTCAAGGACAACCAGCCGGGATTACAATACTTTGAATATTGAGCCCGAACTTAAAGATACGGTTAAGAAAGTTAAAATTGATACGACCGGAGTCCTTCATTATCCCTTTAAGGATGAACCTCAGTTTGCTTATCCTAATAAAAAAGACAGTGCCAGGCTGTTCCTGAAGAAACCGTCGAACATCAGGTCAAATATCGAGTATGACCCCATTTCGGGCGAGTATATTTTTACCGAAAAGGTTGGAAATCTGAATTTCAGGTTGCCTAAGTCGATGACCAAAAAGGAATTCCTGAAATACGATTTCGAGCAGTCGTTACAGAATTACTGGCGGAACCAGTCGGCCATTAAAAGCCTGGAAGATAAAGGAGGCCTGATTCCTAAGCTGACAGTCGGTGGCGAAACCTTCAATAAAATCTTCGGAAGCAATACCATCGATATCCGTCCGCAAGGGTATGTGGAAGTCAGTTTCGGCTACCAGATGAATGAAACCGGAAACCCGACCGTTTCAGAACGTTTGCGTAAAGTGCCTACGTTCGATTTCGATCAGAAAATCCAGATGAACGTCATGGGTAAGATCGGCGATAAGATGGAGATGCGCGTCAATTACAACACCGAAGCCACGTTCGACTACGAAAACAAAATGAACCTTACCTATACCGGCGACGAAGACCAGATCATGAAAAAGATTGAAGCCGGGAACGTTTCACTTCCGCTTAACGGATCGCTTATTACCGGGGCCTCGAATCTTTTCGGGGTGAAAACCGAGATGCAGTTCGGGAAGCTGAATTTGACCACCATCTTCTCGCAAAGCAAAGGCGAGACAACCGTGGTAGAAACCAAGGGGGGAGCGCAGACCCGAACATTCGACCTCTCAGCTTCGGATTATGACGCCAACCGGCATTTCTTCCTGGCTCAATATTTCCGCGACCACTACAACGAATCGTTGAAGAACCTGCCAATTGTCAAATCGGCCATTACCATCAACAAGATTGAAGTTTGGGTGACCAACAAATCGAGCAATTTTACCTCATCACGCAACATCCTTGCGTTTATGGATCTCGGTGAACATAAAGCCAACATCTACAACAAAGTGGGCGCTTTTCAGGAAAATAAAGGATACGGTTATCCCGAATCGGTTTTCCCGTTTAACGACGCCAACGGGCTGTATAATCAGGTCACTACCAATTATTCGGGGATCAGGGAAATGGCTAAGATCAATAAAACCTTTGCTCCTTTGGAAGCTTCGGGTTTTGTGGGAGGCCAGGATTTTGAGAAGATTGAACAGGCCCGGTTGCTGAGCGAATCGGAATATACCGTTAATCTTAATCTGGGATACATTTCGTTGAAGTCGGCCCTGAACTCAGATGAAGTATTGGCTGTAGCTTATAATTATACGTCCAATGGCAAGACTTACCAGGTGGGCGAATTTTCAACCGATGGTATAAATGCCCCGGGAACTTTGGTGCTGAAGTTGCTGAAGGGAACCAATCTTTCGCCAAAAATCCCGACCTGGAAGCTGATGATGAAAAACGTTTACGACCTGAATGCCTATCAGCTCACCGATGAAAATTTTGTGTTCGATGTTCTTTATCAGGATGATAATACCGGAACCAATCTCAATTATTTGCCGACAGGGCCTCTCAAGGGCCATATCCTGCTGAATGTGCTGAACCTGGATAAACTGAATTCGCAACACGACTTGGGGCGCGACGGGGTTTTCGACTATGTTGAAGGAATCTCCGTTATTTCATCTTCAGGAAAGATTATTTTCCCTGTTTTGGAACCTTTCGGGAAATTCCTTGCCGATTCGCTTGCCGATCCCGGGTTCATTAAAAAATATGCCTATACCACGCTGTACGATTCAACCAAGACTGTGGCCAAGCAAGACGCCGAACACAACAAGTTCAAGCTGAAAGGTTCGTACAAAGGTTCGTCGAGCAACGAAATTGTAGTTGGATCAACCAATCTGGCCCGGGGCTCGGTAAAAGTGACCTGCGGTGGCCTTACATTGACCGAAAATATCGACTATACGGTTGATTATGCTTCAGGTATTGTGAAGATTATTAATTCCGGCCTGCTCGAATCGGGCAGTTCCATCCAGGTCTCAACCGAAAGCCAGGATTTGGTAAGCATTCAGCGGAAAACGCTGCTGGGTACGCATGCAAACTATGCCTTCAGCGATCGGTTTAATCTGGGGGCAACGGTTTTACACATGGAAGAAAGGCCCCTGACCCAGAAGGTTAATTACGGCGACGACCCCATCTCGAATACCATGCTTGGACTGGATGCGAACTACTCCAACAAATCGATGTTCCTGACCAAGCTGCTCGATAAGCTTCCATTTTATTCGACCAAAGAACCATCTTCTATTGCGTTCGATGGGGAAGTGGCCAAGTTACTTCCCGGCCATTCAAAAGTCATCAGTGGAAGCGGCACCGTTTATATCGACGATTTTGAAGCCACAAAAACATCGATCGACTTGCGAACCCACGCTGCATGGGTGCTGGCCAGTACCCCGCAGAAACAGGGGATGTTTCCCGAAGCTTCGCTGGATGACAACCTGGCTTATGGGTTCAACCGGGCCAAGCTGGCGTGGTACACCATCGATCCGTTGTTTTTACGCAGTACTTCTACCACTCCTGATTACATAAAAGGCGATAAAAATGCCCAGTCGAACCATTTAGTCAGGGAAGTCTATGAAAACGAGGTATTCCCCGAACGCGAAACGCAGACCGGTATGCCTACCAACATCGCCATGTTTGATCTTGCCTTTTATCCGCAGGAAAGAGGTCCGTATAACTTCGACACCCGGCCATCGGCTTATTCGAGTGGTGTCAATGATGACGGATCCCTGCGCAATCCAGAATCACGTTGGGGCGGGATCATGCGCAAAATAGAAACTACTGATTTTGAAGCGGCCAACATCGAATCGATCGAATTCTGGATGATGGACCCGTTCATAAACGATAGCCTTCAGCAAAACCAAGGGGGGGATTTGTATTTTAACCTTGGTGATATTTCGGAAGATGTATTGAAAGATTCGCGGAAATCGTTTGAAAATGGACTGCCGACAAGTGCTGAGGTGGCCAACGTCGACACTACCGCATGGGGCCGGGTTTCAACCCAACAGTCGCTGGTCCGGGAGTTCGACAACAATTTAACCAGCCGAACCTATCAGGACCTTGGGTTCGATGGACTGAATGATACTGACGAGCAAAGCTTCCATAAAAGTTACCTTGAATCGATGAAGTCGATTTTGAAACAGGATGCTTTGGCTAAGGTAATGGCCGACCCTTCGGGCGATGATTTCCATTATTTCAGGGGAACCGATTACGATACCGCGAAATTGAGTATCCTTGAACGGTATAAAAATTTTAATGGACCTGACGGAAACTCTCCGACGGCCAATATGTCGAAAGAATCGTACACAACCTCCGCTTCCAATTCGCCCGACATGGAGGACATAAACAGCGATAACACCCTGAACGAGTACGAACGATATTATCAGTATAGAATCAGTATCCGTCGCGAAGATATGGTACTGGGCAAGAATTTGATTGCCGATATTCGCAAGGCTAAAGTAAAACTAAAGAATGGCAACGATACAATAGTCACTTGGTATCAGTTTAAAATTCCGATCAAAAATCCGGATGAGGCTTATGGATCGATCACCGATTTCAAATCAATCCGGTTTATGAGGCTGTTTATGAAAGGGTTTGCAGAACCTACGGTTTTGCGAATGGCAACTCTCGATTTGGTGCGTGCCGACTGGCGTAAATATACCAGCAATGTTGACGGGAAGGTGTCCACTCCGTCGGAGAATACCCAGTTCAACATTTCGGCAGTCAATATCGAAGAAAATGCCGAACGTTCGCCGGTGAACTATGTTCTTCCTCCCGGTGTCGAACGGGTGATTGACCCGGCCAGCCCTCAGCTTCTTCAGTTAAACGAACAATCGCTGGTGTTGAGAGCTGTCGATCTGGAAGAAGGTGAAGCTCGTGCGGCCTATAAAACTTTAAGTATGGATTTCCGAAATTACAAGCGGCTAAAAATGGATGTTCATGCCGAAGCAATTCCCGGATCAATCCTGAAAAATAACGACCTTTCCTTGTTTGTCAGGATCGGATCGGATTACTACAACAACTATTACGAATATGAAGTCCCGCTTGCATTGACCGCTCCCGATAGTTACAGCAATGATGTGGAAGCTGACCGATACGCTGTTTGGCCCGATACCAACCGGATCGATTTGAACCTGAAAATCCTTACTGATTTAAAATCGTTGCGGAATGAAGAACTCCGGAAAGCCAATTCAGGTATTAATCTGAATGATGTTTATTCAATGGTAAAAGGAACCAGGACGATCAAAGTCAAAGGGAATCCAAATTTGGGTAATGTCGAGGTAATGATGCTTGGCGTTCGTTACAATAAGAAAGATGCCAACAACTATGGTCCCAAATCGGTTGAGGTTTGGTTGAATGAGCTTTGTTTGACCGGGCTTGACGAAAGTGGCGGCTGGGCTGCCACCGGAAGGGTAACTACCCGCCTGGCCGATCTGGGGTCGGTTATTGTGGCCGGAAGCTACAAAAGCGTTGGCTTTGGCAGTGTTAACCAGAGCGTGAACGAACGCGCAATGGCCGATCTGCGCCAGATTGATGTTTCGGCCAATCTGGAGCTTGGTAAATTTTTCCCGGAGAAAGCTCAGGTTAAAATTCCGATGTATGCAGGTTATTCAAGGAGCGTGAGCAATCCGAAATATAATCCGGTCGATCCCGATGTCAAGATGAAGGATGCCTTGAAGGCGGCGGGGAGTAAGGCTGTCAGGGATTCGATCGAGCAACAGGGGCAAGATTTTTCGGTTCGAAAGAGTATAAATTTCACCAATGTGAAGGTCGACAAGACCAACAAATCAGGGAAGCCCCGCTTTTACGATCCTACGAATTTCTCATTGACTTATTCGTACAACAAGTTTTACTCGCGGAATGTCAATACTGAATTCAATGTCGAGAAAACATATAGGGCGCTGTTTGCTTATAATTTCAACAGCAGACCGGCGACTTATGAGCCGTTTAAGAATGTGAAGTTTTTATCGAAGAAGGCTTTCAGTCTGATCCGCGATTTCAATATTTCGCCCATGCCCTCACAGATTTCCTTTAAAATGGATCTGTACCGGTATTATAATGAAACCCAGACCCGGAATGTATCGAACCCGAACATGATCATTTCGCCAACTTACAATAAAGATTTTGAGCTGAATCGCTATTTCGACCTGAGATACAACCTGACTCGCAGTCTCGAATTTGATTTTTCATCGCAGCAAACGGCCCGGATTGATGAACCTGCCGGCCGCATTAACCGCGACGATGACGATTACTCCATCAAAAGAGATTCAATTATCACCAACCTGCTTAATCTGGGCCGCCCGACACTGTATCATCATGTCATTAACATGAATTACATGGCTCCTATCAATAAGTTGCCTTTGCTCGACTGGACTTCGCTTTCGTTGCGTTACCAGGGGATGTACGACTGGCAGGCCGGCGCTCTTACCGACAAGTCGGTGGTGCTGGGAAATGTGATTGAGAACTCGCGGCAATCTCAGTTGAACGGACAGCTTAACCTGGTAACTCTGTACAACAAAGTCGGCTTCCTGAGGGAAATCAACCAGAAATACGGAACCAGTTCACGACAGATGCAGCAGATGCAACGGCAGCGTTCGCGCCAGGCACAGGGACAACAAGGACCGGGTCAGCCGGCAGCAAAGAAACCAGCCGCACCTGAAAAAGAAAAAGCGGCCCCGCGAATTAAAGAAGTGCAATATTCAACTGATAATCTGCGACTGAAGGCCAAAACCCCAAAATCGGTCTTCCATAAATTGAACACCAAAAATGTTGAAGTTTTTGCTGTCGGTAAGGATGGCTCGAAGGTTGAGGGCGATGTGGCTGTAATCAATGAAAACCGAATCAGTTTTACTCCGGCCCAAAGCGTGTCAGGAGTGAAAATCATTGTAAAAGGCAAGGTTGAAGTTAGCCGCGATCTGGGACAAAAGCTGATTCAATATACAGCCCGGGCCTTGATGGGGGTTCGTAGCCTCTCGCTAAGTTACTCTTCGACCGACGGAACAGTTTTGCCTGGCTTTATGCCCGAACCGCGCATCTTCGGGGTTGGGAAATACACTCCTGACAAAACCATGTTCAGCGACATCATTAACCAGTCGTTCGCCCCTGGATTGCCATTCCTGATTGGTTGGCAGGACAAGGACTTCGCTGCCAATGCAGCAAAAAAAGGCTGGATTACGCATGACTCAACACTCAATTCTCCTTATGTCATGTCGCACAGCGAAACCTGGCTCTTCCGGGCCAATATCGAACCTTTCTCCGATTTGAGGATTGATGTTACGGCCAACAGGACCTATTCGGACCGGACTTCTGAATACTATATTTACAATACAGGCACCGGAGAATTCGATCCGTATAACAAGTCGGTCAAGGGCAATTTTACCATGTCGATCAATACCTTGAAAACCGCCTTTAGCAAAATGGGCAAGGAGAGTGTTCCTGCTTCTCAGGCTTTTCAAAACCTGAAGAACTACCGGTTTGTTATCGCTAAACGGTTGGCTAGTCAGCGTGTCGAGAATACGATGGCTGGATATAAACCTACTGATATCAATCAGGTTACCGGGTTTCCGGTTGGATATGGACCGACTTCCTCGCAAGTGCTGGTGCCAGCCTTTATTGCGGCATATACCGGGCAATCGCCTGAAAAAGTTAATTTGAGCCCGTTCCCGTCGCTCAAATACATGCGCCCAAACTGGCGTATTACTTATGAAGGAGTTGTGTCGCAGATCGAGTCGCTGAAGAAGTATTTTAAAACGTTAAGCTTCAGTCATTCCTATCGTTCGAGTTACAACGTGGCTTCGTTTACTTCCAACCTCGACTATAACGAGAACCAGTATGGCGACGGATTTAGTTATGTGCGCAATACGCTGGGTAATTTTATCGCTCCGAATGATATCAGTGCGGTTAGCATTTCCGAACAGTTCAGCCCGTTGATCAACATGGATGTTACCTGGATCAATGATTTTGAAACCAGTGCCGAAATAAAGACCTCACGAAACCTGGCCCTTAGTTTCTCCAACAACCAGATTACGGAGATCCTCAGCAATGAGATGTCGTTTGGGGTGGGATACCGTTTTACCCGCATGGATTTGATTGTTAAGACGAAAAAATCGCAGAAAGCCTATTCGAATGACCTGAATATCAAAGCTGACCTGGCATTTACAAAAAATAAAACCATTTTGCGTCAGATTGAAGACGATGAAGAACAACTCACTGCAGGGCAAAATGCGATTACCCTGAAAACAACAGCCGATTATATGCTCAGCGACCGGTTCCAGTTACGGTTGTACTACGACCGGATCCTGAATAAACCATTGGTGGGCTCGTATAATACTTCGACTACCAATTTTGGGGTGAGCTTCAGGTTTACGCTTGCGCAATAATTAGCTGATAATCAATTACGATGAAGTTTTAATGAAAAATTTGTTTTAAAAATTGTTGATATTTCTCTGGAATTTTTATTCTTTTACACCTGAATTACGTTCAAACGATTAATGATATAAATACAATATGGCTTCCGTGGTGGGGTCTTCCCGGTTTGGGATGATAATAGCCATATTGGATTTTTTAAGATATTGAAGAAATGAATCAGATCATGTTAACAAATTGGTGGTGGCGCTTTAACTTTTCACAATACCGTGGAGGGATGTAGCGCTATTGCTTATTAGTTAACAACAAAGAAAGCGGCTTATCGGTACACGGTAAGCCGCTTTTTTTGTGGTCCAAAGCCCCCTCTAAATCTCCCCAAAAGGGGAGACTTGAGGAAAACCGAATGCAAAGATCTGTTTTTACCCTGAAAGGGTAACATCTAATAGCCCGGGGCATTGCCCCGGGATGAAAAGAAAAAGGGAAACCCCGGCTGCGAGAAAACGATAGAAAAAGAGAAAACCAGCTTTCAGCCGGAATAGAGATAACGAAGAACAAAAAGAAAAACACGATATGGAAAAAATTAAAGTAAAAGTCAGCGTAAAGAAAATCCTGGGCGACATTCTCACTCCGGTGAGCGTTTACATGAAATTCAGGGAACTTTTCCCGAAAACAATTTTGCTGGAAAGCTCCGACTATCATGGTCACGAGAACGCCTATTCATTTGTGTGTATGAAGCCTCTGGCTTGCTTCACGGTTAACGAAGGGCAAATTTCGATCGACTGCAACGGGCATATCAGCGAAAAACTTTCGGTCAGCAAAACGTGTACCGTCGATCAGCAACTCGATTCCTTTTTTAAAGCTTTTCAGTTAGACGGCGATGTGGCAGAAGCTCCGGCAAACGGCTTATTTGGCTACCTCAGTTACGATGGTATCCGCTATTTTGAGAAGATCGAAATTAATGCAGAAAAGAAGGAAGCTTATGCCATTCCTGAAGTCCGCTACTGTTTTTACAAGTACATTATCGCCATCGATCATCACAAAAACCTGATTTACCTGGTTGAAAACCTGATGGACGGCGAACAGGCCGAAATGGCGCAAATCGAGTCGTTGCTTCGTAACCTGACTTTCCAGTCAACCACGTTCACTCCGTTGGACGACGAAGTTTCGAACATCACCGACGAGCAATACAAATACATGGTTGCCAAAGGGAAAGAGCATTGCTTCCGTGGCGATGTGTTCCAGATTGTGTTATCGCGCCAGTTCTCGCAGGGCTTTTCGGGCGACGACTTCCACTTGTACCGCGCCTTGCGTACGGTGAACCCTTCGCCTTACCTGTTTTTCTTCGACTACGGCGACTACCGCATTTTCGGTTCGAGTCCCGAAGCATCGTTGCGCGTAAAGAAAGGCCGTGCCATCATTAACCCGATTGCCGGAACTTTCCGCCGTACCGGGAACGACGATGACGACCGCAAACTGGCCGAAAAGCTGTGTGCCGACCCCAAAGAAAATGCCGAACATGTGATGCTGGTCGATCTGGCCCGTAACGATTTGAGTCGCAATGCCAGCGATGTGGTAGTTGATAGTTTCCGTGAAGTGCAGTACTTCTCGCATGTCATCCACCTTGTTTCCGAAGTTTCAGGAAAATTGCCCGATGACGCCAATTTGGTGACTGTAATGGGCAATTCGTTTCCGGCCGGAACGCTTTCCGGAGCACCTAAACATATGGCCATGCAACTCATCGATCGCTACGAAAACCAGCGCCGCAGCTATTATGGCGGGGCAATCGGGTACATGGGGTTCGACCGGACATTGAACCATGCCATCATGATTCGCTCGTTCCTCAGTAAAAACAACCGGTTGTTTTACCAGGCGGGCGCCGGAATTGTGGCTTCGTCGAACGAAGAAAGCGAACTTCAGGAGGTGAACAACAAGCTGGCTGCTTTGAAAAAAGCCATAGAAATAGCAAAAGAAATTCAGTAAAAATTGTTTTTAATCAAGCGGCAAGCGGCTAGCTGCCAGTTGCTGGCTAATTCAGTCATTCAGTAATTCAATCCTTCAATCATGAAAATAGTAGTCATAGATAATTACGATTCGTTTACCTACAACCTGGTTCACGCCATCAAAAAGATTTCGGGCGAGCCGGTTGATGTGTTCCGCAACGACGAGTTGGGACTTTCCGATCTGGAGAGATACGACAAAATTGTGCTTTCGCCGGGGCCTGGAATTCCCGAAGAAGCCGGACTTTTGCTCGACATTATTCGTGAATATGCCCCCCAAAAAAGCATGTTGGGCGTCTGTCTCGGGCATCAGGCTATTGGCGAGGCTTTTGGAGCAACGCTCACCAACATGAATAATGTTCTTCACGGCATAGCCACCCCGGTTACCAAAACTGAGGTGAAAACCGTTCTGTTTGACGGGTTGCCCGAAACTTTTATGGTTGGGCGTTACCATTCGTGGATTGTTAATCAGGAAGGCTTACCTTCGTGTCTGAAAGTGACCAGCTACGACGATAAAGGGCTGATTATGTCGATGAAACATACCGAATACGACGTGGAAGGCGTGCAGTTTCATCCCGAATCGGTACTCACACCGCTGGGAGAACAAATGATTGCCAACTGGCTGAAAAAGTGATCAGTCACAGTTTTCAGTCGCAACTTCGAACTTCAAACTTTAAACTTCGAACTGTTTTATGAAAGATACACTAAACTACCTGTTTGCAGGAAATGCACTGACCAAAGAAGAGGCGCGGATGATACTTACCCGCGTTGGTGAAGGGCAATTCTCGGAAGCTGAGATTGCAGCGCTCCTGACGGTTTTCAGGATGCGGAAAATTAAGGCAGAAGAATTGTCGGGGTTTCGGCAGGCGATGCTCGATTTAAGTATTGCGGTCGATTTGTCGGAATTCAATGCCATCGACGTGGTTGGAACCGGTGGGGACGGTAAAAACACCTTCAACATCTCGACGCTGAGTTGCTTCGTTTTGGCCGGTGCCGGATACAAAGTCACCAAACATGGCAACTACGGATTGTCGTCGGTGAGCGGCGCTTCGAACATGTTCGAGTACTTTGGCTACAAATTCAGCAATAATGCTGATAAACTCCGGAAAGAAGTGGCGCAGGCCGGAATTTGTTTTTTGCACGCACCTTTGTTTCACCCGGCGATGAAGCACGTTGGGCCGGTCCGCAAGGCGCTGAAAGTGAAAACGCTGTTCAACATGATGGGCCCGATCATCAATCCATCGCGCCCAAAGAACCAGTTGGTGGGCGTTTCCGATCTCGAAATCATGGACCTTTACCATCGTGTTTTTGCCGACAGCGACCAGAATTACATGATTGTGCATAGTCTCGATGGCTACGACGAAATTTCGCTTACCGGCGATGCCCGCTATGTTTCGAACCAAACTGAAGACAGTATTTCGCCTGCTCATTTTGGGTTCAGAACGGTGAAGCAGGAAGAACTTTCCGGCGGAAATTCGGTAGAAGATGCTGCAAAGATATTTAAAAATGTGCTGGAACGAAACGGAACCGAGGCGCAGCGAAATGTGGTAATTGCCAATGCCGCGCTGGGTATCCAGTGTATTTCTCCGGAAAAATCGCTCGCCGACTGCGTGGCAGAAGCAACAGAATCGCTGAAGTCGGGCAAAGCCCTGAATGTGTTAACGAAATTGATTAATATCCAATAACGAATAACCAATTTCCAAATTCAAGAAAAACTTTGAACCTGGAACTTGAAACTTTGAACTTGATTATGACCATACTCGATCAGATAAACGAAACCAAACGGCAGGAAATAGCCACATCGAAAAAGCTTTTTCCGCAGGAACATTTAATGGCATCGCCCTATTTTGGCCGGAAATGCAACTCGCTGAAAGCTGGGCTGCTGATGGAAAATGCAAGTGGCGTAATTGCCGAATTTAAACCAAAATCACCGTCGAAAGGCGTGATTAACGACAAAGCCGAGGTGGCTGAAGTGACACGCGGCTACGTTTCAGCCGGGGCAAGCGGACTTTCGGTACTTACCGACGAAGAATATTTTGGCGGATCGATGGAGAACCTGGCCAAAGCGCGGTTCGCCAATCCTGAAACGCCCATTCTGCGGAAAGATTTTATGCTCGATCCGTATCAGATTTACGAGGCCAAAGCGCATGGAGCCGATGTGATTTTGCTCATCGCTGAAAGCCTCTCGAAAGAGTTGCTTCTGGAATTAACTTTGAAAGCCAAAGAACTGGGACTGGAAGTGCTGGTGGAAGTGCACAACGAAGAGGAACTGGAAAAACTGAATCCGCAGGTGGACATTGTGGGTGTGAACAACCGCGATTTGCGTACGTTCAAGGTAGATGTGGAAACGTCGGTTCGGCTAAGCAAAATGATTCCAGACACATTTGTGAAGATTTCGGAGAGCGGAATTTCTGATCCGGCAGCCATCAGCAAATTGCGCGATGCCGGTTTCAGCGGATTCCTGATTGGCGAAACCTTCATGAAAACCGACGATCCGGCTGGAGCATGTAAGGAATTTATTCAACAATTGAAGAAATAAACCACAGAGAAAACAGAGGCTACATAGAGTTATTCTCCAATTTTCTCAGTGTACTCTGTGGTTAAATTTAAAATATGAACGAGCTGAAAATCAAAGTCTGCGGAATGCGAGATCCTGAAAATATTTCTGGAGTGGCTGAGGCTTTGCCCGACTTTCTGGGATTTATTTTCTACCCGAAAAGTGCCCGTTTTGTTGGGGAAGACGTTTCTTTGGAGCAATTGAAAGTCATTCCGGAAACCATCCAAAAAGTAGGTGTTTTCGTCAATGAACTTCCGGAGAAAGTGATTGAAATTTGCCGGAAACTGAACCTTCAGGTGGCGCAATTGCATGGCAGCGAGTCGCCGGAATATTGCCAGCAAATCAAAGCTTCAGGCATAACCGTTTTCAAAGCTTTTTCGGTGGACGATTCGTTCTATTTCAAACAACTTTCAGGTTATACCGACGTTTGCGACTATTTTCTGTTCGACACCAAAGGCCAATTGCCGGGCGGAACCGGGCAAAAATTCAACTGGGCTCTGCTAAAAAATTACACTGGCTCGGTGCCGTTTTTCCTGAGTGGTGGCATTGGTCCCGACGATCTGGAAGCCATCCGAAACTTCGAACATCCCCGATGGCGCGGAATCGATATCAACAGCGGTTTTGAAACCGCACCAGCTTTAAAAGATGTGGAGAAAGTCAGAAATTTAATTGAAAACATCAGGCTGAAAAGGTCTGAAATCTAATGTCTAATATCTAAAAGTCTATATAAAATGAGTTATCACGTTAACGAAAAAGGGTTCTATGGCGAGTTTGGCGGTGCATACATTCCCGAAATGATGCGCCCCAATGTGGAAGAACTCCGTAATAATTACCTGAGGATTATTAATTCGTACAATTTCAGGCAGGATTACGTCAACCTGCTGAAAAACTATGTGGGTCGGCCATCGCCGCTATATTACGCCAAGCGGATGTCGGAGCATTACCAGTCGCACATTTACCTGAAGCGCGAAGATTGCAACCACACCGGTTCGCACAAGATAAACAACACCATTGGGCAGATTTTGCTGGCAAAGGAGCTGGGCAAAACGCGCATCATTGCCGAAACCGGAGCCGGACAACATGGTCTGGCAACAGCAACCGTTTGTGCGCTGATGGGGATGACGTGTGTGGTTTACATGGGAGCTATTGATGTGGAACGCCAGGCTCCGAATGTAAAAAAGATGCGGATGTTGGGGGCCGAGGTTGTGGCTGTTGAATCGGGCAGCAAAACTCTGAAAGACGCGACCAACGGGGCCATGCGTGATTGGATCAATAATCCGGTTGATACGTTTTACATCATTGGCTCGACGATGGGGCCGCATCCGTATCCCGATATGGTGGCCCGGTTTCAATCGGTGATTTCCGAAGAAATCCGCTGGCAGCTCGATGAACAAACCGGTCGCGAGAAACCTACCCGCGTAATGGCTTGTGTGGGAGGTGGAAGCAATGCGGCCGGGGCTTTCTACCATTTCCTCGACGACGAAGACGTGGAACTGATTGGCGTTGAAGCCGCCGGGAAAGGTGTTGATACGCACGAAACGGCTGCCACCATCACCAAAGGGACAGTGGGCGTTTTGCACAGTTTTCGCTCGTATGTTTTGCAGGACGAAGACGGTCAGATCAACGAAGCGTATTCCATTTCGGCCGGATTGGATTATCCGGGAATCGGTCCGATGCACGCCAATTTGCACAAAACCGGACGCGCCAAATACATCTGGGCGACCGACGAAGAAGTATTGCAGGCAGTTTTGTTGCTGACCCGCAAAGAAGGGATTATCCCTGCTCTGGAATCGGCCCATGCTTTGGCCGGACTGGAGAAGATTTCGCTGAAGCCGGAAGATGTAACCGTGGTGAACATCTCGGGCCGTGGAGACAAAGACATGGAAACGTATTTGAATTATTTTGGATATTAAAATCTTGCCACGAAGGCGCAAAGACACAAAGTTTATATTGAAGTTTTCCTTTGAGTCTTAGTGCCTTTGTGGCCAACCGAAACGAAAAAATCATGAACAACAGAATAAATAAACTCTTTCAGGAGAAAAAAGAACGGGTGCTGTCGATTTATTTCACGGCAGGTTACCCTGAATTGAACGATACAAAAACCATTATTCAGGAGCTGGTAAAAAATGGCGTTGATCTGATTGAAATCGGGATGCCGTTCTCTGATCCGGTGGCTGATGGGCCGGTCATTCAGCAAAGCAGTATGGTGTCGCTGAACAACGGGATGAGTGTCCGCAAATTATTTGAACAGTTGCAGGATATCCGGGAGTCGGTCGACATTCCGCTGATATTGATGGGTTACCTGAACCCTGTTTTGCAATATGGGATGGAAGCATTTTGTGCAAAGTGCAACGAAATCGGGATTGACGGCCTGATTCTGCCCGACCTGCCTCCATCGGTTTACGAAGAAGATTACAAAGCCATTTTTGAAGCGAACAATCTGCACAACATTTTCCTGATTACACCGCAGACTTCCGATGAACGCATTCACGAAATTGATGAGCTGTCAACCGGATTTATTTATATGGTTTCGAGTAATGCCACCACTGGTGCCAAATCGAGCGTTTCTGATTTTCAGAAAGATTATTTTGAGCGGGTAAAAAAGCTCAATCTGAAGAATCCGCAAGTTATTGGATTTGGTATTTCGAATGCCGAAACTTTTGCCAATGCCTGCCAGTTTGCCAACGGCGCAATCATCGGCAGCGCTTTTGTAAAAGCGTTGGAAGGATCGGAATCACTGGAACAAAAAATTTCTGGTTTTATTAATTCGATTGCAAAAAAATCGTAATTCGGGCATCGTTTTTTTGTGTTGTTGTAAATATTCTGAATATGTTTTGAAACAGGTATGAGTGGATGCACTCTATCTGGTTGTTTGTCAATTGTTTATTTTCTTCAAATTTGAGCGAATTGTTAAACTCTGTTATACCTGTTTTTCGGCATATATTAGAATTGAAAGAATTGGTAAATTCAATTAAACTTTTAAAACAAACAAATAAAAAACAGAAAGCGAATGTTGGAATATGCGAGAGTTATTTTACCTAAAGTTAGTTTTAGCCGCGATCTTTTTCGGAAAGAATTAGAAAAGTGCATTAACTGGGTAGGAGATTCGGAGTTGATTAATTTAAAAGAATGGTGTTTCGAGAACTTCAAAGATGTATATCCCGAGATCCTTACAGAGGCATTTGCAAAGAAAGCAGCTTAGTAATAACCAGGGTAAGATAAAAAAATTAAAGGCGAAATGCCAGGTGTCATTACCTGATTAAGGGATGATTAAAAAAAATCACAAAGGCTTCCGAAAATGGAAGCCTTTCTTATTTCATGATTTGCCGGGAAAGATTTAGGAGTGTTTTTTTCGCAGGAAATTGCCAAGATTTCTTCCGAACTGCTGGAATCTTTCAAAGCTATGATTCAGTGATTCCGGATTAATATCGCCATACTCTTCGTATTTGCTGTCAATGTGGTAGGTGCGCGGGAAAATAAGGATTTTGCTTTGAGCAGAGAACTGGCGTTCCAGTTTCTCCAGGATATTCTCCATGCAGGTATCGTACGAAACCGATGTACGGCGTGCGGTAATATAAATGAGCATATCCTCGGCAGCTAAATATTGCTGAAGAATATTCAGGTCGGATAGATCGAATTCATCGAAGAATGAAAAACCCCCGTTTAGTTTATGCCGGGTGCAATGGTTGACGATTGCTTCTTTGGTCTGGGCATTGCAATAACAGAAGACATCCAGACTAAGTTCCTTGGAGAGAGCCGAAAGTTTTTCAATCCAGATTCCAAAACCAGATTCGAGCTCTCCCAAAGGAGGGCAGACAACGACTATTTTTTTATGACCGATAAGCGGATATTGAAAATTACAGATGTAAATGGCTTTGCTGGTTTGTGAGATGATTGAAGCCACCTTTGTTTCGATAAAGCGTTCAATCAACCCGCTTTTCTTTGGCCAGCCCATCATGATGGTATCTGCCATGATCTCGCGCGAAGTCCTGACTATTCCTCCGGCCACGTTGTGGTCAATGGTGGCAACAATATCCACCTTCGTGTCGTTGGCCAAAGCCATTTTTGCCAACGATTGCAGGTTTGTCCGGGCCTTTATCAGGTTTTTTTCAGCTTCTTCGTCATTGGGAACTACCGACAACATCGTAATCGGATTGACCGATTTTCTGTTTTTGAGGAAAATAGCGAATTCAAGCAACATCTCCATGTTTTTCAGGTTGGCTATAGGCATCATGATGTGCTCGTCTTCAATTGTTGGATGGCTTAAAACAGGCTCTTCTTTTTTTGTTGTCAGTATTTTTCGGGAGGCATTTTCTGTAACCAAAGATGCCGTCAGACAGGTGACCAGAATCAGCAGGATGGTTCCGTTCAAGGCATTTTCATCGATAATTCGGGTCTGAAACCCCACCAAAATAACGGCCAGTGTGGCTGCAGCGTGAGAGCTGCTCAACCCGAAAATAAGGTTTCTCTGATCGGACGAGTACCTGAAAATAGATCGGGTTGCCGAAGCAGCCATCCATTTCCCGATCAGGGCAACAACCGAGAGTGTTACCGCAATGATTACTGCCGTAGGACCATTTAACAGAACCGAAATATCAACCAGCATCCCGACGCTGATCAGGAAGAAAGGAATAAATATCGATTGCCCGATAAACTCAATCCGGTTCATCAACGTCGATGAGTAAGGAATCAGCTTGTTTAGCGATAATCCAGCAATGAATGCCCCGATAATGGGTTCGACCCCGGCCAGTTCGGCAAGAAAAGCTGCGAAGAAAACCACGGCAAGCACAAAAATGTAATGCGAGTTCTTTTCACTTTCGAGTTTTTGGAAAAACCAGGCTGTTATTTTGGGAATAATCCAGAACATGATAGCTGAGAACACGGCCAGCGAAACGACCAAACGGATCCAGAACGCCAGGCTAAGACCCCCGCTGTTCGAACTCAGGATAACAGCCAGTAAAATCAGCACAGCGGTATCCGTCAGGATAGTTCCTCCCACCGTAATTGCGACGGCTTCGTTTTTTGAAATTCCAAACTTGCTGACAATGGGATAGGAAACCATCGTGTGGGTTGAGAACATGCTGGATATAAGTAAACTTGCCGTAAAATCGTAACCCAGGAGGAAATAACAAACCGGGAATCCAAAGGTGAGAGGGATTGTAAAGGTCAGGAAACCAAATACAAGGCTCTTGTTTTTATTTAACTGAAATTCTTTCAGATCGAGTTCCAGCCCTGCAATGAACATGATGTATAACAACCCGATCGTTGAAAAGAGCTTAACCGCCGAATTTTGTTCAAGAAGGTTTATCCCATGAGGGCCAATGATGACGCCGGAAATGATTAATCCAATAATTCCCGGGATTCTGAGTTTACGCAACAAAATAGGCGAGAGCAGGATGATGAACAGGATGATGGCGAAGACCAACACGGGGTTCTGAAATGGCCGTTCAAATTCATGGGCTATCTGATCAAAAAAACTGGATGCCATTCCGGGTTCGTTTAATGATTAATCTTTCGCAAGATAATTCAATAAAGCTATAAATATACCTGCTGGGAGTGTGATTTTACCAGAAAAATTGTCCCCGGTGCGATTAGTTTGTCTGGTTCTGGAATGTTGATTTCCCCTGTTTGACTGGTTTTGGTTATTCCTTTCGGATAATTTCGGTCAAAACGTTCAGGTTAATCAGCCGGATGGAAAATGCAAAGATGATGCTAACCACAATCATTAAGCCATAACCAGTGTACCAGTTTTCAAGCTGTTTGCTCAGGTAGCCGGTCAAAAATACAAATCCAATGAACAGGATTAACTTGCCAATCAGTCGGTAGTTGATTTTCAATTTTAAGAAATAAGTAGCCAATAGGGTTTGGGACAGCGCGGTAAAGAGTTGGGTTGCCAGGCTGGCCCAGGCTGATCCCAAAGCCTTGGTTTCAGGGATCAGGATGAAATTCAGGCCAATATTGATACACATTCCTGCAACGGCCATCCAGTTTAGTTGACGGATACTACCATTGGCGGTCAGGAGGGTGCCGAAAATATAGGTGGTGGCAATTCCCAGGAAACTGACCATTAGCAGTCTGAAGATTGAGGCCGACAGTTCGCTGTTGCTGTAATTAAGCAGAACCATTATTTCGTGATCATAAAACCCCGATGAAAGGCTGATAATGATGGATGGAACAAAAAGCAACAGGAAAGAGAACCGAACCATCTGGCCGATGTCTTCCTTTTGCTTGATCATACGGGCAAAAATGGGCAGCAACAGTCCGGAGAACAGGACCCCAAGCATTGACACAGCGTCGAGAAGACGGAAGGCATGCGCATAAATACCAGCCTGTTCTTTTCCGTCGGGAAGCAGGCGTTCGAGCATCACCGAATCGATCCGGTTATAAAACGACATCAATAAAATAAGCAAGGCATACGGGTAGCTTTGTTTCAGGAAAGCCAGGAAGAACCGATAGTCGAAATGAAATTTCAACTTGCCGGTGCGGGCTAAAACAACCCCAAAGGTGATGAGGGTGGTTAACAGGTATGCTGCCGACTGGGCATAAACAAACCATTCGATTCGGAAGGTATGACCGGTTATATTGGTAAATAAAAGTACCGAACAGATGGCAATCATCAGCGAACGGTCGAGAACCGATAACAGGCTGTCGGTGCGAAACAGGTGCAGTCCGCTGATATTCGAACGCAGGTACAGGGTGAATGAAATTAAAAACTGGTTCAGAATCAGGAAAAACAGCAGGTGTAACTGGATTTCACGATACCCGATAATCAGTGCTACTGTCAGGCAAACCAAGGCATAAACGCCTGCCAGCAGGAACTTTAGCCCGACAATATTACTGATGTGTTTTTGTAGCAATTGGCGGTACTGGGCTATGTTTTTATTGTTATAACTGGTAATTCCGAGGTCGAGCAAAATATTCAGGAGCATCGAAAAGTTCAGGAGTGAAAAGTATAATCCGTAGCTCTCATCGCCTACCAGATTTTGCACGGTGAGGTCGATTCCGAATACCCAAAAAGGCTTGATTAAAACATTCAGAAAAAGAAGTAGAAGGAGATTTGTAATAAACTTTCGTTTCAATCGGATGACTTTTTCTGGTTTGATTAAAGTGTTTCAAAAGTAGCAATTTTTAAACAGACTTTGTACATTTGGTTAGATTTTGACATAACGACCCAACCTATGATAATAGCGGTAAATACACGTTTGCTGATTCAGGGAAAACTGGAAGGAATCGGATGGTTTACGCGAGAAACCTTGTCGCGTATTACCCGTGATCATCCTGAACATCAGTTTATCTTTATTTTCGACCGCCCCTTTGCCAATGAGTTTGTTTTTTCCGGGAATGTGACACCCATCGTGGTTTCGCCTCCAACAAGGCATCCTTTCCTTTGGTACATCTGGTTCGAATTTCAAATTCCCCGGATTTTAAAGAAATATAAAGCCGACTTGTTTTTTTCACCCGACGGGTATTTGTCGCTCAATACCCGCATCAGGCAGTTGGCGGCCATTCACGACATTAATTTCGCTCATCGTCCGAAGGACCTCCCCTGGCTGAAAGCGGCATATTACAATCATTTTTTTCCACGGTTTGCCCGAAAAGCCAAACGAATCGTTACTGTTTCGTTTTTTTCCAAAGAAGATATCAACCGCACGTATAAAATCGACAACGACAAGATCGATGTGGTTTACAATGGGGTGAACACCATGTACACCCCGACTTCTGAAGGCGAAAAGCAAATAGCCAAAGATAAATATGCTGATGGTAAGGATTATTTCCTTTTCATAGGCTCACTTCATCCGCGTAAAAACATTTGCGGGTTGTTACGGGCTTTCGATGCTTTCCGGACCTCTGTTGAAACTGAAGTTAAACTGCTGATTGTTGGTGAAAGCATGTTTAAAACTGCCGATATCGAATTGACTTACGAAGGGATGCGCTACAAGGACGATGTGGTTTTTACCGGGCGGCTGGGAAACGAAGACCTTCATCAGGTATTGGGAGCTTCTCTGGCCCTGACTTTTGTGCCGTTTTTCGAAGGTTTTGGTATCCCGGTCATCGAGGCTATGAATGCCGGGGTTCCGGTTATTTGTTCCAATACCACTTCATTGCCTGAAGTTGGTGGTTCGGCTGTATTGTATGTCGATCCGTTTGCCATGAGCCAGATCAAAGATGCCATGATCAGGATCTTTCAGGAGAAGGAACTTCGGGATATGCTTATCGAGAAAGGTTTTGAACAAAAAGAGAAATTTAGCTGGGACCGTACTGCCGAATTGCTTTGGGGAAGTATCCAGATTTGTACCAATACCTGACTTAGGCAAAAGTCAAAGGGAATCGATTTATACATGACTAAAAATAAACTACAACTTTACTTTCAGGAAGGAAGGCTTGAGGCCGGGTGCGATGAGGCCGGTCGTGGGTGTTTGGCAGGGCCGGTATTTGCAGCAGCCGTTATTTTGCCTCCCGGTTTTGAAAATGAATTGCTTGATGATTCGAAGAAGCTGACTGATAAACAGCGTTATTCCCTGCGTCCGGTAATTGAGCAGGAAGCGCTGGCTTTTGCAGTGGGAATTGTCGATAATCAAGAGATCGATCAGATCAACATCCTGAATGCTTCGTTTCTGGCCATGCACCGTGCGGTGGAACAACTGGCGCTGACGCCTGAACATCTCCTTGTTGATGGGAACCGGTTTAAAGCGTATCCCGGCATTCCGCATACCTGCATTGTGAAAGGCGATGGGAAATACCTGCCGATTGCGGCGGCTTCTGTCCTGGCCAAAACTTACCGCGACGATTTCATGGATAATATTCATTGGGAATATCCGCAGTACGACTGGCTAAAGAATAAGGGATATCCTACGCTTTATCATCGACTGGCAGTCCGGGAAAAAGGGATTTCTCCGTATCACCGAAAATCGTTTGCCAATCTGGCAGACCAGCTCAGGCTCGATTTCTGAAAATAAAAAGGAGGGAACGAATAAGAAATTTCGGTTTGCCACCTTGGGTAGCTAAAGCATCGAAGTCATGGCTGTAGTGTATCCAGGAGTGAAAAGCTACATGGCTTTTTCAACATCCTGATACATCATACAATAACCATCGGGGAAAAACTGTTTGTAAAAAGAACAGCGATATAACGATGTGAACTTTGTGACAAGAGGATTATTCCTCGTCACTATCGTCTTCATCCTCGTCGCCATCGTCGTAATCTTCGTCGTCGTAGTCCTCATCGTCGGCTACATCGTCAGCTTCATCGGCGCCGGCAGCAATAATGTCGTCATCGCCATATTTGCTTTCGTACTCTTCCTTGGCGCTTTCCTTCAGCGATCCGGTGCTGTCGTAATCGTCGTCTTCTTCGATGATTCGTTCGGCTTCATAAACAGTCATTCGAACCAGATAGTATTTGTCTTCTGTTTCGAAGGGCAATGCACTAACCCGCTTGCCGTCCTTGTTGGTAAAATAGATCAAGTTTTCACTATATCCGCTGGGATATTCAAGTTTGATTTGTTCCTGGATTTCCGGATCAAGCTTGTCGTAATCCTTGATTACTCGGGGTTTACTTGGATTCATTGATAGATATTTTTATTGCAATTATATGAAAAAATTAATAACACTTCAGTGCCGAAAATAAATGAAAATCTGTTATTCATGCAATATCTTTGATTTTTCTTCTGAATTTTTGCAGAAATGTTGGTTCTGAGAAGACTAATTTCTTGTTTTTGTTGCAGATATAGCCTGTTAATAATTCTGTCGATTTTTTTTACCGGGGATGGCCATTGTTTCGCCGGTTGTCTGATCGACTTTTTTGATCGCTTTTTCAACTCGTAGTTTTGTCGGGCTCTGAATGTCACTATTTCGGTTTTGTCTGCAATTGTTATGATCGGGAATGCTTTTTATCACTTTTTTTCACTTCCTTAATCTATTACTTTGTTCAAAAATTAAACCTCTGAATCATGTACGGAAAAATCAAACAAGATTTACAGCAAACCCTCACGGAGTTAAAGGAGCAGGGTTTGTATAAAACAGAACGTATCATCACCTCTTCGCAAAGTTCGCAGATCACCGTATCGGGCGATAAACCGGTTCTGAATTTCTGTGCCAACAACTACCTCGGGCTGGCCAATCATCCCGAAGTGATCAAGGCCGCTCAGGAAACGATGAACACCTGGGGGTTTGGCCTTTCGTCGGTTCGTTTCATTTGTGGAACGCAGCAGATACACAAAGAACTCGAACAAAAAATGTCGGCTTTCCTCGGGACCGAAGATACCATTTTATATTGTGCCGCATTCGATGCCAATGGCGGCGTTTTTGAACCTCTGTTGGGCGAGGATAGCGTTATTATTTCCGATGAACTGAATCATGCTTCCATCATCGACGGAGTGCGGCTTTGCAAGGCACAACGTGCCCGCTACAAGCATTCGGATATGGGAGAGCTTGAAAATTGCCTGAAGGAAGCACAGTCGGCCAAATACCGTATCGTAGTTACCGACGGTGTTTTCTCCATGGACGGTGACCTGGCTAAACTTCCGGAAATTGTTGAATTGTGCGAGAAATATGATGCCATGGTGATGGTCGACGAATCACATGCCACCGGCTATATTGGCCCGACAGGCAGGGGAACCGCCGAACATTTCGGGTTAATGGGAAAAATCGACATCATTACTACCACCTTTGGAAAAGCGCTGGGGGGTGGAAACGGGGGCTGCACCTCGGGTCGTAAAGAAATCATCGAGATGCTTCGTCAGCGGTCGCGGCCGTATTTATTCTCGAACACGCTTGCCCCGGCTACCGTGGGAGCTTCGCTGAAAGTGCTGGATATGCTGGGCGGTTCAACCGAACTTCCGGCGCGTACCATGGAAAATGCCCGCTATTTCCGCAGTAAAATGGAAGCAGCAGGGTTCGACCTGGTGAAAGGCACCACGGCCATTGTTCCGGTGATGATTTATGATGCCCCTCTGGCCGTGAAATTTGCCGACGAACTGCTGAAAGAAGGCATTTACGTGATCGGCTTTGTGTACCCCGTAGTTCCAAAAGGACGGGCCCGCATCCGGGTACAATTATCAGCTGCCCACGCCAAGGCCCAGATTGACCAGGCCGTTGACGCCTTTACGAAAGTGGGGAAGAAGTTGAACGTGATTTAACGTTACAATATTCATTGCATTTTCAACAGCTCCGGGGTCGGAGCTGTTTTTTTTCATAAATGAGAGGTAATAAGCCATTGAAAGCGGGCTGTTCATTTCCTATTCATCTTCTAAAAAATTCAATTGCTTTATAAACATTGGAATACGATTCGCCAGTTTCGCCAAAGTCTTTGGCTCGTTGAATGGCGGTTTCTAGCTTTTGGTCAGAACACATATCTGAAACCCATTTTTCTTTCTCAAGAAAGTCGGCTCTTTTCTTATATCCCTCAATGTAAGTTCTCAACTCCCTTTCAACTTCAGCCGAACTACCAAAATGCCGGTTGGTATTCCTGTAATGCAGGAGGAACCAATATTCTACAGAAGGGAGACTATCACAGAAAATCACATTCTTTTTTTGCCCGTATTTTCGTTTCAAATGATCCAACCGTTTTCGTTGTGATTCATCTCGCTGCGAAACATCCGTATCAAAAACACAAATAGCAATGCCACCACCTCCTACTATTTCAGAAATCTTACGCTCCATTTCCTGTAATGAAGTCGTCCCAAAATAATAAGGCTTTAATACATATCTGAAATTATAAATAGAGCGAATGTGACTAAAATAATACTGTTCGGTAATGCCTTCACCAATCACGGTTACTTTGGGCGACTTTTGTCGTCTTTTACCAATATCTCTGCTCATTCCTGTTATTTATTAGATATTAATTTTTGGAATGCCTCCGAATCTTCCTTGCCTATAGGCCTTCTGTAGTGATGCTATCCTTTTAAGTCCACTAAACTCTACCAATGAATAAAGCTCGGTACTCCCCGATTCATTTTTATCCGTAAACCAAACCGAATCTTTTCTGAACAATTCATCTGTTTCATTCAGTAATGGGTCGTAATGCGTTGTAACTAACAACTGAGTACGGTTATTTTTATTTTCCAGAAATTTCTTTATCACGAACATGATCAGGTCGGGATGCAATGATGATTCAATTTCGTCAATGGCAAGAAAGGCATTTCGTTGTAACGCCATATACAAGGCGGTTTCAAGCCCAGTAATACGTCGGGTACCTTCCGATTCCAAATGATCCTCTAGAAAGTATTTCTCATGACCATTTTTATTGATTACAGTATGCTCAAAATCAGTTCTTAATTGCATTATATTCTTTTCATTTCTCAGCCGTTCTTTCTCCTCATCAGAAACAGAATCTGTTTTCAAAAGATAATCTAGAAGTTCCGAGCGAAGTTCTTTCTTCTCTGGCTTAGTGTCGATATTGCTAATATTAAAATCTGCTTCTCTAATAAATTCCAATAAATGTTTTTTTAGGTTCTCATCTTCAAGCATTTTTCGTTCGGCATAATCAAACAAAGATATTTTGGGATTAATCATGTCCATTACATTCTTCTGCATCCAATCCCGGGCTTCATCAATTTTCGGCAGGGCTACATTTACCTGGTTACGAGCTGCAAAAAACGACATATTTGGCAAACACTTGATATTGATTTCTTCGCGGGCAACATTACTTACCTTGATTGCAGGCTGGTTAAATGTTACAACCGAAATATTATTCTCCAACGTTCTTTCAAAAAGCAACGTAGGTTGTACCGAGCTGTAATAGGACAATTTCTCTTCTATTACCTTTTTCTCATCAAGCTTGAGTTGATACCAATACCTCACTGCACCGACATAAAACTTCAATGAAAACTCAGTTGGTTTACCAGGGGTTTCTTTATCCAATTTAAACGGAACAACTCCAGTTTTAGTGGTATTATCTTTCGGAATATCGAACCAGAAATCATGCAGAAAATCGAAGGCATTCAGCAGGTTCGACTTTCCTGAAGCATTCGCTCCATACACCAGTGCAAAACGTAAAAGCCTCACTCCCGGCGTAATCGTTACTACATGCGGCTCT
The DNA here is from genome assembly GCA_964488805.1 of uncultured Odoribacter sp. GTDB lineage: Bacteria > Bacteroidota > Bacteroidia > Bacteroidales > Prolixibacteraceae > Aquipluma. The sequence goes on from CAZAVU010000004.1 coordinate 89,732, forward strand.
TCATTGTTGGTATCTTTGGTTGCCTCGAAACTAAAAACAACCTCGTCTTTAAACGAGAGAAAGTTTTTGATGCGTAATTCCTGAATCATGGCTTTTGTATTTGTTTATTTTATGCGATAAATATAAATAAAACAAACATACAAACGATTTTATTTTGAAATATTAACTTTTTAGTGACAAATTGACATGTAAAACAAAAAAGAGACGTTAAGTCTCTTTTTTGTTTCCATTTTGGCAGTCTCTGATCAAAGTTAAAGATCGGATTAATTTACCGCAACTAAAGTTCCTGAAACATAGAACTCGTCATCTCTGGCATTACAGCCCTTACATAAAGGTACGATATACCATTTGCCATCATTAGAATCAACCTTTTTAACGTGTGCCCCAACTAAATCTGTTTTTGAACTGCATGAAATGGATTTACACATTGTAGCCTTTTCACCCGATCTGGCTTCCCAGAATTCCAGCCATGAATTGTACCCTACAGGCTTCCTATCACCTGTACCTCTCAAATTTTTAACTTTTGTAATCATATTTATAAAATTAAATTAAAGCTTCAGGAGAATCCGACCTCTCCCGTGGTCAGGATGGACTATTCAATTACCATACCATTATTTATTTTATTTGCCAATATGTCATTTATATTGCTATATTATCAAATAAAATCAAAATAACATTAATATCTAAATTCAATTTAAACACAACTACTGCGATCATTGTTTAAATTCTGGCAGATGATTTCTAACAGGGCCATAAGTGAGAAAAATATGTTCTATTTTTTTCAACATTATTAAATCACAATCTTGGCAAGGGAACCAAAGCATTTTAACAATGTGGCTGTTCATAACTTTATATATACAAATAGCAATCTTTTTGTGTGAATATCCGAACTTTAGATATATGAGTTAATCGATTTCATTTTTAAACCAATTAATTTTTGTATTATGGCAAACAATTCGGAAACGGGCCACGCGAAGAATGTGGCTAACTTTGACGTTTTACTTTCAATGGTCAATGGTTTTGGTGCTTTGTATAATCCTTCGAAGCTTGCGCTAAAACCTGGCGCATTGGCAGCCCTGCAGGCGAAAGCCAACGACGTAATGGATCAGTTAAACCTGATTCATGGACAGTATAGCGTTGCCGTGGCAAGCAGGAATATTGCTTTCGAGCCGTTAAATAAGCTGACTACCCGTGTGCTGAATGCCTTGCGGGCTAGTGATGTCACTCCGCAGATTGTAGATGTGGCTCAGTCGTATGTTCGCAAAATTCAGGGCAAACGGGCCACGCCAACGAAAACCGACGAGGAAAAAGCGGCTCTTCAGGCCGAAGGGATTACGGTAAAGGAAGTTTCGTCGTCGCAAATGAGTTTTGATAACCGTTTGGATAACTTCGACAAACTGGTCCAGTTCCTGGGTAGCCTGCCTCAATACATCCCGAATGAAGAAGAATTAAAATACGATGGGTTGACCAATTTGCAATCAACCTTAAAGACAACCAATAAGCTGGCTGTTGAAGCAACTATAAAATTGAGCAATGCCCGCCTGTTGCGCGACGAATTGTTGTATAAAACCGATACAGGTATGGTTGATACGGCCCTTTCGGTAAAGATATATGCCAAATCACTCTTTGGGGCAACCAGTCCGCAATACAGGCAGTTGGCCGGACTGACCTTTAAAGAGGTGAAGCAATAGCAGGCACGAACAAGGTTTTTTATTGATGTTATGGAATGGATGGGAAATGAACATGCCGCGGTTAGGATTCTTTCAACTGCGGCATGTCTTTTTTGTACTCCTTCTAGGAGAACTTGTACGGAAATCAGGATACAAGATACTAAAAAATAGATTCTTTATTGATAGCCGAAGAAGATTTCAACTGCAATTTGGAAATATCTTACTGATAAAGGGATATTTAATACTGATTTGAAGAAAATATCTACTGCAATGGAAGAATTTTATACTGAATCTGGGATTGTCTTTACTGCAATCGGAAAACTTATTTCTGCTAATAATGCCGTGCTTCCTTCAGCGATTCATAAATCGAGATGACCATCAGCAACATCAGGAACGAGTAGGAAAAATCTTCCACCGGAACGTTCATTACCCGGATGTTCAGAATGTGTGCCTGGTTGTATTCGACAACAGGCAATGAAGTCAGTATCCCGTTGACGATCATGAACGGGATCGACGACACGAGATAGCAAAAGTAAAACATCGTGAGGTGAGGCGTAAATTTGTTCCGAAGGATGAGGTAGCCCAGTAATGCTGCCGGAAAGCAAAACGTAAGGAAGGTGTAGGCCTGACTTCGAAAACAGTAGCCGGTAATCCCCAATGCGGCGGCCAACAGCAGGCTGAATACCTTAAACGGTCGGCTATAGTCGTATTTCCCAAGATAATATTTCAACACTTCGTAAATAAATACGCAGCAATATGGAACTACCAGGAAGAAAAGCCATTCTTCTACAGGCATTCCTTTGATGTTTTTCCCCAGGGTGTATTCCGGATTGAAACTCCAGATTCCGGCTTTGGTAAAATTGATGTCCCAAACCAGGAAAACCGCAGTGGTAACCACAATCGCCGGGAGAATGTATTTCAGGTTTTTATAGTACTGAACTTTTTTTTCGAAACTCAGGATCAGCGGAACCAGCAGCGAGGTTGCCAGGATTAACAGGTACGTGAAATTTTTGAGTTCCATGGATCGGGTGTCATTTTAATATGCGGGAACTAAGGTAGGTCAATCTTTTTGGACGGATGCCGATTGGGTCCGTTTTTTTCTGTTCATCAAAAAAGGCGCTCCATTTTTGTGAAGCGCCTTGCAAATGAGAAAATCAATTATTAAAGATCTGTTTTTTTTGGGGTAATGCTGTTTAACCTCAAATAGATTTCTTGTCTAAAATATTTTATACCCGATGCCGAAAGCAAAGGTAAAGGTGTCTTTCCCGTAGGTTTCGGTATAATCGCCGAAGTTGGGGTCGTTGAACGATTTCGTCGAATTTTTATAGGTGGAAAGCGACATGCCGGCATCGAGCACCATTCGTTTGCTTATGTCCCATTTAAAGCCCAGTCCGGTGGTGTAGGAGTCGTTGCAGAAACTGAAGTCGCTTTGGTACTGTTCGCTTACGCCCGAATCCGATCTCAGATAACCGGCGCTGAGGGCAAACTTATCGGTTAACTGATATTCCATACCAAAGCCAAGTTCCAGGAAGTTCTTGTCGATGGTACGGTCTTGCATGTAGATATTCTTTCCCCAGTTTACATTTTTATCGAGAAAGAGGGTGAATGAAGCGGAGGCTTTCAGATCCTTGAGGATTTTGTAATCGGCACCACCGGCGATAATGGTGGGGAGATCACTTCTCGATTCTCCTTTGTCGGGGAACAGTCCGGTATCGTCAACAATGGTTGAATTTGTCAGCACCAGAGAGGTTTGATGTTCATATTTAAAGCCGACATTCAGTTTATCCAGATGAATATCGATCCCGATAATTGGAGTGATTCCAGTCCCGGTTTGCTTGGTATCGACTCTTTTATCGGCCAGGTCTTCACTTTTTGCTGCAAGCTGAGTTGCTTTTGCTGCAAGATCCGTCGATGCCTCTGTGTATTTTGACTGGGCTCCGGATATGGATATTGCACTGATTTGGTCAGCAGTCATTCCCAGGCTCTGCAATCCGCCTTCAATTTGGGCTCGTTGTGAGGCTGTAATTTTGCCTGCGGCCTGAACCTGTGCCAGGGTATAATTTCCGGCGCCTCCACTGATCAGTGGTTGCAAGCCGGCAGCTACGGAGGCTGTGATTTGCGATTTGGTGGTTGCGGCAAGGGCTGCACCGGTTAAGTATTCCTGTCCGTTTACCAGTCCATTTTTAGGGCCAAGTTTAATATTCGAGATTGTACCGGTATATGTGTTCACCGCCGGGAGATACCTGGCGCCGGCATAAACCGACAATATTTTATTGATTCTATAAGTAGCTCCGGCCTGAATCCCCCAAAATACGGAGGTTCCTTCGAAGGAGATGTCCACATCGTAATCGTTTACCGGAAATCCAAGTGCACTTAATCCGGACAAGGCGGGAACAGCCCGGGCGATACTTTTTTCGAATGATGGAAGTCCGTGGTCATATTTGGCGCTTCCGCCGCCGGCATTGGGGCCAAAGCCTGCAGAGAAAGCCCAGTTGTCCAGCTTCAAAACGGCAAATGCTGTAGGAAAGGCCGGTACGTTTACTTTGCCTGTATATTCAGGGTATTTAAGAAAAGAACCGCTGGTTGTGGTTCGCGATTGAATAATACTTTGGTTGTGAAGTCCGAAATAAAAACCGTTTTTCATTTGTGTCAATCCTGCCGGGTTATAGTAAACGGCATCCAGATCGATAGAGGCATTTCTCGACATGAGCCGCACGAATTGAGCGCTTTGATTGGTATTTGTCAGGATTCCGCCGGCAAGGGCTCTGTTTGTCAGCAAAAAAGCGATGGCAATCAGGACCAGAAATTTGTTCATAGGGTGTTTTTAAAAGTTCGTGGGGCAAAAATATAAATATTTATGACACATTAAAACGATGCGTCTGAAAATCAATCTATTGCGAATATTAAACCTTAGAACTTTATTATTCGAATAACACAGATTGTTTGTCCTGGGTATCTTCAACGTTCCGGTTTTGGCTCGGGATTGTAAAAAAGAAAAAGCCGCTAAATGCGGCTCTTTCAAGTATATTCTAAAAAAATAGAAGTCTTCTAGTTCGGGAATAGTTCTTTGAGTTTCTTCTCCAGTTGTTCGCTGCGGAATCCTTTTGCAATGATTTTCCCGTCTTTATCGAGAAGGAGGGCGTGAGGAATTGAATTGACGGCGTATAAACGAGCGGCTGAGTTTTGCCAGTACTGGAGATCGGAAACGTGGAGCCAGCCCAGGTTGTCGTCTTTGATTGCTTTCACCCAGTCGTCTTTTGAACGGTCGAGCGAAACGCCCAGTATTTCAAAACCTTTGCCGTGGTATTGTTCGTAAAGCTTAACCACATTGGGGTTTTCCTGACGGCAGGGCCCACACCACGAAGCCCAAAAGTCGATCATGACAACTTTACCCTTTAAGGAAGATAGTTGTATTGGTTTGCCTTCGGGGTCGCTCATTGTGAAATCGGGGGCCATCTGGCCAACTGCGGTCTTTTTCTGTTCTTCGACAATTTCTTTCAGTTTTACCACATATTCGGAATTGCCGATTTCGGGAGCAAAACGGCTGGTGATCGAGTCTAACTCGGCGCCATCTACCTGTCCTGAAAGCTGGAATAAGGTCACATAAGCTGCTGCTACTGAATTCGAATGTTCTTTTACAAAGTTTTTGGTGAATACCTTGTTGTTGTCGATCATAGCCTGGTAGTCGATTTTTGCTTTTTCAGCTTCATTTGTATTACCACTTGCCATGGATGACTGGTATTTCGATTGGAGAGCCAGCCCTTCTTTTTTTAGACGTTCCATCTCGTTGATAAAGATTTGAAAAACATCCTGAGTTGCGGAACCTGTGATTTTTGTGGCGAAAAGGCTGTCTTTATTCGCTTTTACAGTAATGTCGCCATTTTCGAGGAAGAACTGGGCGAAATAATCCTGTTTATTCAGACGCAGGAAACGAATGTCGGGTAAAGTCATTTTTCCCTTAAACGAAAATTTTCCATCGGCAATAGTTGCCGTATCAATACTTTGTGGTTGGCCATCGACCAGCTTTTGGAGGTAAACTTTTCCTGTGGTAACTCCGGCTATCGAGCCATTGATCGAATACTTATCTTTTGCGGTGTGACACGAAACAAGGATCACGGCAAAAACCAAAATTGCTAAAACATTTTTCATTAATCTTATTGTTTAAAGTTTAGTTATTTATTCTTTCGGATTTGATTGTAAAAGTCGAGTAGTTTTTTGGCTGCCACAAATGATGAGATTTCTTCTTTCAGAACTTTTTGTTCCGATTCTTCCAACATCATCTTGATCTGTTCGTTCTGGTAAAAATCGTTGCGCAGTTGTTCGTTTATCGATTCGTACATCCAGTATTTCGACTGTTCGTTTCGTTTGAACTGAAAGTACCCGTTACCTTTTGCGTGTGTCAGGTATTCACCGATGGTATTCCAGATTTCGCTGATCCCGGTTTTCATGAAAGCAGAGCAGGTGAGTACCTGGGGTTTCCATCCCGATTCGGTTGCCGGAAAAAGGTGCAGGGCATTCTGATATTGAATTCTTGCCAAACCAGCTTTTTCAATGTTATTACCGTCGGCTTTATTGATGGTGATGGCATCGGCCATTTCCATGATTCCACGTTTAATCCCTTGTAATTCGTCGCCGGCGCCGGCCAGCATCAGCAACAGGAAAAAATCGACCATCGAATGCACCGCGGTTTCGCTCTGTCCAACGCCCACGGTTTCGATGAAAATATGGCTGAAGCCGGCAGCTTCGCACAGCACAATGGTTTCGCGCGTCTTGCGGGCTACTCCGCCCAGCGATCCTGCCGACGGGGAAGGCCTGATATAGGCATTTGCATCGGTCGAAAGGTCTTCCATCCGGGTTTTATCACCCAGAATACTACCCTTGGTCCGTTCGCTGCTGGGATCGATAGCCAGAACTGCCAGTTTTTTTCCTTGTGAAGTAATGTACTTGCCCATTGCTTCGATGAAAGTACTTTTACCGACACCGGGAACCCCGGTGATTCCAACCCGTATGGAGTTTCCGCTGAAAGGCAGGCATTTTACAATGATTTCCTGGGCAATTTCCTGATGTTCGGGTTTCGAACTTTCAACCAGAGTAACGGCCTGGCTCAGGATCGTGATGTCGCCATTCAGGATACCGTCAACATATTGCTGTACCGAAAGCGTACGTTTTTTTTTGTGTTTCAGAAAGCGTTTCACCGAATCTTCGTTGACCGAGGGAAGCGGTTCAATGCCTTGATTGACATTTAATCCGGCAAATTCCGGATCGTTTTCGATATGGTGATAGGATTGATCTCCGGTCATGTTTTTTTATTTTATGCGAATGTAGTGATCGACAAGGACTTTTGTGTCACGATGGAATGAATTTCTTTAAAAATTGAGGTAAACACATCAAAAAAGAAGCTGGTTCAGATTTTCTGAACCAGCTTCAAAATTTTTTAATGATGTTAATTTATTGAGCCAGAATGTTGCTTACAATTCTTAACATGGTTGTCGGGTTCTTCGGGTCGTTGGTAATGACAGTAATGGTTTTGTTCTGTCTGCCGCTTTTCCCGGTTGAATCGAATACTACTTTTAACGGAACACTTTCACCCGAAGGAATTACGTTTTTCGAAGGCGAAACAGCAGTACAACCGCAAGAGCTTTTTACATCGCGGATAATCAGGTCGCGTTTACCTTCATTTTTCAAGTTAAAAGTGTGTTCTACTTTAGCTCCTGTTTTAATATCCCCAAAGTCGAAGCTTTCATTATCATATTTTACTATCGGTGCTTCCTGAAGTTCTTTGGCTGACAGTTTTGAGAAGTCTTCTTCCAGAGTTGTGCTGACGGCAAACGAATTCCGGTAATCATCCTGACCGTCGATGTTCAGGTAGATGCGGTGCATAACAAAGCCATAAGCTTTAATTTTTGAAGCGTCGAAAGTTACAACAACATATCCTTTTTGTTTTGGCGCAAGCTTGGCAGGCCGGATAATAGTGCTCAGGTGGGGCGGAGGGGTTTTAAAGCTCAACTGAACCTGTTGATTCGAATTGTTGACGACTTCTATGCTATCTTTTCTAATCTCGGTTTCTTTAATTGGAGCAAAGGCCATGTGATTGGTTTTTGCGCGCAAGGGGCCGATTTCGTTGGGATAATCTTCTTCAATAGTCCGTGCCCTTGGGGTTACTTCGCCCTGAATGGTAAGTACCACGTCCCCATTATCAGCATTTGAACTGACGCGGATCGTTTTGTTAAATACTCCGGGCCGGTTTCGTGGGTCATAGCTAACTTTAATTATTCCTTTAGCTCCGGGGGCAACAGGTTCTCTTGTCCATTCGGGGGTGGTGCAGCCGCACGATGCCTGAACATTGTTTAGGATCAAAGGAACCGTTCCTTCGTTTTTAAAGCCGAAAGAAACAGTTTGTGTTCCGAGTTCTTCTTTAAATGTTCCAAAATTGTGCTGTACTTTCTCAAATGTAATGCGAGGTTTAGCGTTCTGCGCAAAAATGGGAAAGCTGATCAGCACGGTTAGAAGAAGTGTAATGCTTTTTTTCATGTGTTTATTTTTTGTTTTTCTATTGCCACATGGAATTCGCATGATTGAAAAATAATCATTTCGATTGGTGTTTCTGTGAATCATGCTCATTTCATTAGTCAAAAAAATTAAATTACTGAATATCTTCGATACAAAATTGTTCGTTGAATATTTAAACTCAAAGCAATCCAGATTAGACATCGGGCAGTAAGCATACTTCGCTGCGTTTATGGCGTCTTTTCCTAGGAGTGCTGTTGGGGCTCAAATTTAATTATTCCAGTTATACAATATATGCAAAACTAAAAAACCTTTTTTTGAATTGTTGTTAATGGCAATAAACTTTTGTTAATGAGATGTTAATGGATAAAACAGATTCATTTTTTAAGTAGTTTCGTGGTTTCTTGGAAGGTAAACTAATGTTGTGAAAACAAGTTTTAGGCCTGTTCTGGAAACTTGCCTGGAAAGACCCATATTAATTTTATTAGCTGATAATTAAGTGAAGAGGAATTCGATCGGTTTTTTGATTATTCTGGCTACTTTTTCGGTTGCCGGGATTCTGTTGGTACAGCTTTTTTTTCTGAAAAATTCGTATGATTTGAATGAGGACCAGTTCCATCAGTTGACTTTTAACGCTTTGCGGAATGTGGCCAGTCAGATTCATGAATACAATGCCAAAGTTTACGGACGTCGTTCGAACCCAACCGAAGTGTGTCAGGTTGAACAAATTTCAAACAATTATTACATTGTGAATGTGAACGATGTGATTGATCCCAATCTGCTTGAACATTTTCTTATCATCGAATTCAAAAAACGAAATATGAACCTCACGTTCGAATATGCAATTTACGACTGCAATTCGAAAAAGATGGTACATGGGAATACGATAAATGTTGACTCTGTTTTTGTCAACCCCAAATCATCCAAAAAAACGGACTCTTCGTGTAGCATGGAGGAGATCATGTATGATCAGCATTGTGACCGAATGATTAAGACTCCTTTGCCCAGGAAAAGAAAGATAAGCAATTTACCTACTTGCGAGAAATATACTTACTATTTTGGAGTTCATTTCCCTGATCGCTCGCAGTTTTATAACCCCCGGTTAATGACCTGGTATTTTCTGAACGGGATCCTGTTTTTCGTGGTCATATTTTTCGGGTATGCCTTGTATGTAATTATCAAGCAACGACAGTTAAGCGAGATTCAGAAGAACTTTATCAACAACCTGACTCACGAATTTAAAACGCCTATTTCCTCGATTGATCTGGCGGCCAAAGTCCTTTCAAACCCGAAAATTATAGAGCAACCTGAACGTTTGGCCGAGTATGTTCGCATCGTTGAGCAACAGAATAAACGTCTTTCAGCCCAGGTCGAGAAACTGTTACAGATGGCTACCATCGAGAAAACGAAGCTGCATTTAAACCTGCAAAAAATTGAAATGAATTCATTTATCACTGATTCGCTTCAGGAATTCAGAAATGGCCAGAAAAGCCGGGTATATCAGGTGCGATTTGAATCGAAAGTCGAAAGGGCCATGATTGATGCGGATCCGATCCATTTTTCCAACCTGATTTTCAATATACTGGACAATGCCATGAAATATTGTTCGGTAGAACCCGATATCATGGTCAGGTTGCAGGCAGTCAAAAATTATTATTACCTTTCGATTGAGGACAATGGCATAGGAATTTCGAAAGATTATCGTAAAAAGATCTTTAACCGTTTCTTTCGTGTACCCACCGGTAATGTCCATGATGTGAAAGGTTTTGGATTAGGCTTGGATTATGTCCAAAAGATTGTTCAGAGACATGCCTGGCAAATTGCAGTGACCGGAAATTCAAGGAAAGGAACTACTTTTGTCCTGAAAATTAAGAAATCAAAGTCATGAACTTTCAAGGAGAAAAAATTCTTTTAGTCGAGGATGATCAAACGCTCAATTTTATCATCAAAGATAACCTGGAACAAAGCGGATATATAGTCTCTTCGGCAGAAGATGGCGTTGAAGCCTTAAAAATCTTTAAATCAGAGAAGTTCAGCCTGTGCCTGCTCGATGTGATGCTGCCAAAAAAAGATGGGTTTACCCTGGCAAAAGAGATCAGGGAAATTGACGACCATGTGCCGGTTATTTTCCTGACAGCCCGCTCAATGACCGAAGACCGAATTACCGGATTGACTATCGGTGGCGACGATTACATCACCAAGCCTTTCAGCATGGAAGAGTTGTTGCTGAAAATCAGAATCTTTCTGAAACGAAGCCTAAACCAGGCAACTGACACCGCTGAGCAGAACTGCTACAAGGTAGGAAACTTTAATTTTTATTTCGATACTCTGGTGCTTGATTTAAATGGTGAGCGCAAAACGTTGACTTATAAAGAAGCTGAATTGCTGCGTTATTTCTGCGATAACCCGAACAAGGTACTGAGCCGATCGGATATCCTGAAACAGGTATGGGGTTCTGACGATTATTATTTGGGACGTAGCCTTGACGTCTTTATTTCGAGGTTGAGAAAGTATCTCAGCAGCGATGAAAATATCAAAATTCTGAACCTGCACGGAATTGGCTTCCGGTTTAATGCCGTGATAACTAAAAACTAGCCTTGTGAAAGTGGCGTGTTGAGGCAAGGAGTCTGTAGATTCACATGTTATCGTGCTCTTTTTATCTTTTGCCTTTTTACTTTTGAATTGGCTGTTAATCCTAAAAAGTTCTACCCATGACAGTAACACAGCTTATATTGCTTATCATCATTGGCCTGATGGCTGGTTTGTTTAGCGGGATGTTTGGTGTTGGCGGGGCTATTGTTGTAATTCCATCGCTTGTTTTCTTTCTGGGGTTGTCGCAGCATCAGGCGCAGGGCACTTCGCTGGCATTTATGATCCCGCCGGTGACTCTAATGGCCGCTATTACCTATTGGAAGAATGGATATGTGAACTGGAAGTTTGCATTGGTTCTTGCAGTGGTATTTGTTATAGGCACCTATTTTGGCTCAATGATTTCGGTTCATTTACCCGAAAAAGTCCTGAAACGCATTTTTGGAGTAGTGATGTTACTGATCGCTCTGAAGATTATCTTTTCGAAATAGGAGGAGATTCAGGAATATTTTCTCTCCAGTCGAAATCACCTTTTGGAAATAAAAAAGAGGCCGAATCTTTTTGAAACGACCTCTTTTAATTATTGTAAAGAATTAATGAAGCAACTTAATTTCTTGAAACGTTAGAAGAAAAGAGTCTCATTATTCTCAATGCCTTGTTAATTCTTTGTTAGAACAAAACCGAATTTACCATACGCACCTTCATCTGTAGAAATAGAGAAGTTCATTTTGTATGTTCCGGTACAAGGATTTAAAGTTCCGGTTCCTTCATAAGCAATGTTATGATCACCCCATGCATCAGATGCAATTACTGTTTTGATTGCTTTTACTGAATAGTCATCAGGATTTATGATCATTTTTAACGGCCCTTTATCTTCATTTAATCCTTCAATAGCCTCTAAACCTGCTATATATACAGTATATTGATCTTTTGGATCTATCGTAATTGTAACATCTCCCTCAGAATTCCAGCTAGCACTTACCGAATGGTAACTGCCAGAAACCTTGACAGGATTGTACCCACATACAGCAGGAATCTTTATTATTGGAGAAGCTCCGGGCAGGTTAGAAGGGCCTGAACCATAAGCTACACCTAATGAGTTAAATGCCGGATACCATTTCTGATCTTGCATCATCACATCGAGCCCAATTTCAAAATAATCACCTGCCACAATAGTCGAAATACCAAATAGTGTTTTTAAATTTTCACCTGTAATAGCTTGTGTAGAAGGAAATGAAGTGATACCTGTCTTAAAGATCTTCAGATTTGTATAGTCGCTGTTCATAGCAATTACTATTCTAGAGTCTGTTGGAAGATCTTTATAGTAAGTATCAACAACAAACTTTCCGCTATATACACCATCCAAAATCAGTTTCGCAGACGAAGCCTCAAACGTAATTTTTGGGAAAGTCACATTTGTTACCTCGGGCATTCTTTGGTCTGATTCGCAAGAGACTAAGAATAGCACGATAACGAAGAATATTGATTTTAATATATTTGTTCTCATCTTATCTAAATTAGTTGATTATTTATCCCAGAAAACTTTATAAGCAGAAGGATCTGACTTTTGTTCAGGAGCATTCGGGTTCTTGTTTACTTCCTCGTTTGGCCAAGCTAAGCTTAAAGGATATTTGATTGAACAACTTACTTTTACAGGAGGTAGAGTCCGGTCTGGGTCTCCGCCTGCAGGAGGTGTTACAAAACCACCGGGAGCCATTGTTGCATTGTTGGGGTCGAACATAACGGGATAACCAGTTCGGCGATAATCGGTATATTGATCGACATAGCTTCCAAAGCTCGAAATCCACTTTTGTGTCATGACGATTTCCATCTTTTTATTAGCATCTGCTGCATCGTACAATGCTAATATTTTGCCGACATAGGTGGTTACATCGGTACTTCCTGCGAGAGTAGGTACAGTCTGAGAAGATAGTTTTGCTTTCGAAACAACGTAGTCAACTTGTTTGAATGCTTCATTCAGAGCGGCTGTGAATTTAGCTTTTGCGTCGCCCGTGATAACCCCTGACAATATTAGTTCGGTTTCGATGAACAAGCGGTCGGTATAGGTCAGGAAACGATAAGGAGCTGCTCCTGTTCCGCTTTCAGCGCCAACCTGAATGGCATCACCTGAATCGTAGCGTCCACCGCATGGGTAAATACCGTAAACGGTAATTGATTTGTCCTGAGAACGATCCCGATCCGGTCCTTTAGAGCAGAAATAGATTGAGGTAAAGCCGCCAAAGCGATACTCGAAAGCATTCCCGTCACGTCCGGTTTGTGTTGGTTTTAGCTGGTTGTAGAAGTAATAAGGGATACGTGGATCTTTAATGCCGGAGAATATCGGATTGAAGCCTCTGAGGATTTCAAAAAACCAAGGGCTCATGTGAGTTGATTTCTGAGTTGCTTCATACGTTTCAACGTAAGCGGGATTTCTCTCATCTGGAGTCCTTTTGCTGGTGTAAGGGAACATGAAGCTTTGTGCGGTTGTTCCGATTAACTCGGCATCGTTTGCCAACAGAGCAGTGATTTTTGAACCAACCGAGCTGTCAACTAACCGAATCTGGTTGTACAGTTTTAATTTAATCGTGTTGGCGGTTTTAATCCAACTGGTAGCGCTACCACCAAAGATCAAATCGTCGCTTCCTGGATAAACTGAACCTTTCGATTTTTTCATGTCGGCAATACCGGCATCCAATAATTTAAATACTTCAGGATAAATAGCATCACCTTTATCAAATTTAGGATAGATAATTCCCTTATCCTTCTGGTTTGCTTCAGAGAATGGAACGTCAGCAAAGATATCTACATATTGAGAGAACATGTAGGCTTTGATGATCTTGGCAATACCTGAATAATACGGAGCCTTTTCAGTTTCTGCTTTTGTCAGTAATTTGTCCAGGTTCTGTAACGTGTAGTTATACATATATTGCCAGGAAAGGTCGAGATAATACTCGTTTCCGTCTGCACCATATTCGTTTGCTTCTTCACGCGTTGATAGCTGATGAGTGTAAACCCCCAGATCCTGGCCAATTCCGGCTTCGTTTCCGGCAGTTAATGATTGAGTTGCGTTGATTTCAATCGTGGGCAATAACATTGACATTGGGACATCCTCAGGATTGTTTGGGTCGCTATTTACATCAAGCCAATTGTCGCATCCCACAAGAGTTCCGGACAGAACAAATAATATTAATAATAACTTTTTCATTTTCAGTCAATTTAGAGATTAAAATTTAGAAAGTTAATTTCAGATTAATTCCAAAACGTCTTGTCGAAGGGGCGGCACTTAATTCAATACCTTGAACAGATGTTGAACCAAAGCTATTTGCTTCTGGGTCGAAGTTGGTATGTTTAGGCACGTTCGGTGCAAAATACCACAAGTTGTATCCTGAGAAGCTAATTGATGCACTGCCAAGTGGCGTGTTTGCCAAAAGTTTTTTAGGAAGTTCATATCCGAAAGTAAACTCTCTGAAACGGTAAACAGTTCCATCATAAATGCTGAATTCTGTTTGTGAGTTAATAGCGAAAGAGTTACCGAAGTAAAGGTCGTTGGTTGTTACTGAAACGGTATTTGGGATCTTTTTCCCACTCTTATCCAGGATGGGTTGTCCGGTATTGGCATCGCCATAATAGCCTGGAATTACCCAGGTATGTTCACGGTCTTCAGTATCTTTGGTTACACCGCGTCCTAACAACGAGTTGATTGTAACAGAATAGAAGTCTCCACCTTGGGTCCAGTCGAATTGGCCGGTCACGAAGAAATTTTTGTAAGTGAAAGTGGTATTCCATCCCATTTTGAAGTCAGGGTTAGGATCGCCTACCATGGTTTGGGTTGGATCGGGGATCAACAAACCTGTTTTTGGGTCGATCAGCAAATTGCCTTCGTCGTCGCGGTAGTTAACAGTTCCCCTTAAATATCCAAATGGTTTTCCTTTTTCCAGATAGGGAGAAATATCGGTAAGCACACCGCTTAACTGAATACGGTCTACACCTTCAACCAATTCAAGAACGGTATTTTTGTTCTTCGTAAAAGTAAAGTGATTGGTCCATGTAAAGTTCTCTGTCTGGATTACCTTCGCATTCAGGTCAATTTCAAAACCTTTGTTTTCAATTTTACCAAAATTGGTATAATAGCTTTGATAACCGCTTGAATAAGGAATACCTACAGCAGCAATCTGATTGGTAGATATTTTATTGTACCAGGTGAAATCGAAGGCCAGTCTTCTTTTGAAGAACTCTAATTGAGTACCAATTTCGAATTCCTTAGTAAACTCAGGTTCCAGATTACTGTTGTTACTTGTAGTTGAAACTCCAGCTCTTGCCTGGCTGTTGAACGGATCTAAAAGGTCATAAGTGTCAACCAATGCGTATGGACTTGCATCGCGACCTACTTTTGCCCAACCTGCACGAATTTTACCGTAACTAAAGATGTCACTCTTGATATCTAAGGCTTCAGAGAAAATTACCGATCCTGAAACAGAAGGGTAGAAATAGCTTCTGTTATTAACAGGCAGAGTAGAAGACCAGTCGTTACGGCCAGTGAAGTTAAGGAATGCATAGTTTTTGTAACCTAAGGTCATGTCACCAAAAATACCCATCAATCTGCGTTTGGTTGTATAATCAGAAAGTACAGTTTGTGTCTTTGTATTTGCTAACGTGTAAATATTCGGCACACTTAGTTCTGATCCTTTCATTGCCAGACGAGAAATATATCTTTGGTTCAAGTTGTGACCCAAAGAGAATTTAACAGAGAATTTTTCATCCATGAAGTCTTTTTGGGCTGTCATCAGGAAGTTTGATTCCAATTCAGCACTCCGGTATTGATCAGTTTTTAATTCGCCTTTTCCACCGGCAGCACGTGATCCGATGTCAATAACTTCGCGACGGCTCAGTGAGTAGATGTTGGTACCTACTTGATAGGAAGCCGAAAGCCAGGGTAATATTTGATATTCAGCGCCAAAATTAGCCAATGAACGGTCAACTTTTGTGGTTACCGTATTGTGTTTCCATGCCCATAATGGGTTGTCGTATTGTGAGTTGTTTGTAGAAATAGGAAGTCCGCCTGGTGTTTCAAAAGGAAGTCCAGCCAAATTCCAGTTACGTGCCAAGAATAAGGTTCTTGCAAATGACGAAGAAGCTCCTTCCACCTGGTTTTCACCAAACATACCACCTTCTTGGTTGGTGCTGGTATAACCCACACTACCTCTGACAGTTAATCCGTTTAAAAGAGCGGATGATCCTCCAACGCTAATACTTGAACGTTCGTAATTTGAGTGAGGAACATATCCGTCGTGATTCAAATGAGATAAGGTGGCGTTGTAAGCAGTTTTACCTGTGCCGCCTGCAACATTCACCGAATTTTCAGCGACTAAACCAGTACGGAATAAGTCTTTTACGTTATTGGGATAGGCCTGATAAGCTACTTTTTTAGAAGATGGGAATAAACTTGGATAGTAATTGGTCCAGGAAGGGTTCTGAACTGAAACAGAATCGATTGTTCCAAATTTTGGTCCCCATGAACCATTTGAGTTGGAATACCCAAAGTTTGCACCGGCACCGTAAGTATTCTGATAATCGGGTAAGTGAGCAATGTTTTCAATTGACCACGAAGAACTTAGCGTAACTTCCATTTTCTTTTTGGCTTCACTTACGCTACCTGATTTTGTTTTGATGAGGATTACCCCATTTGAAGCACGTGATCCATAAAGAGCAGCAGCAGCCGATCCTTTTAAAACAGTCAATGATGCGATGTCATTTGGGTCGATAGAAGAGAACCCGTTCGAATAGGCACCTCCACCAGAAGTTTGTGATGAAGTCGTTACCTGATCGTTACTTAACGGAACTCCATCAACAACGATGAGTGGTTCGTTAGAACCAAAGAAAGAAGAGTTCCCACGGATATTAATACGGGTTGCAGCACCAGGAGTCCCTTGAGAAGAGCGAACATCAACACCGGCAAGCTTGCCTTGCATTGATTTTAAAAAGTCAGGCTGCGATTTCATTAAACCATCCTGGGGAGCCATGTTGGTGGTCGAATACCCCAGAGATTTTTCTGAACGCTTAATACCCATGGCGGTTACTACAACCTCGTCAACTGCGATGTTGCTGGCAGCCAATTTAACATTAATCGTTGTCTGATTGCCAATGGCAACTTCCTGAGTTGCCATACCTACAAAAGTAAACACCAGAGTCTTGGCTTCTTTAGGAACTTTTAGCTTGAACAAACCGTCCATGTCTGTAATAGTCCCTAAGGTCGTTCCCTTCACGGACACAGAAACACCTGGAAGTGCGCCTCCGTCGTCTGCAGAGGTTACCTTGCCTGTGATCTCCTTGGTTTGGGCCATTAGGACCTGCAAACCAATTGCAAAAAATGCAAGCAATAACGCGATTTTTTTCATAGAGAATTATTTAAAATTAAACAGCATTTTTAAAACAAAACATTCATCCGGAGATCCTGTTTGCTCTCGCCAAACCATACAAACCATTCAGAAAATCTTTACCCGATTGTATGGGTGTGAGACTTACTCCTTCAAATTGTTTACTAATGTAAAGAAATGTTAATTTAATTTGTTCGGAAAGGAAAAATAAAATGATAAACCGGATAAAAAACTTCAATTTTCAGGGCTGGAAACCCCGGAAACTGTGTTTTGTCCCTCGTTAACAATGACTTTTTTGTTGTTTTTTTATTCTCCTGAAGGATTTTTATAAACTTCCGGGCTTTAACATCCAAAAAGATTCCTGTTGCGAGTGACAACCCGATTTTTCATGTTGAACAATTTAAAATAACAGCATCATTAAAAACAAAAATCGGAGAAACATCAATTCAAAATCCCGGTAACTTTTCGCCTTCACGTAAATTTGATTCCCCCAAATCAAACTCACAGGGATTTTTCATTGATCTTTATTGATCCCCTTTCTCAATAAAATTCAAGAACAAGTAGACAAATTTAGGAAAATGTGAATATGAAGTTCGATTAATGGAGCAAAATAAAAACATATTTTAACATTTCCATATATTCTGAGTTTTCTCAAAATCTGATCCGAGGTGAAATGTTTGTGTCTGTGTGCTGAAAATCAGTGTTTTTTCAGAACGTTTAAGGAATTTGGAGATAAGAAATCTTCAATGTTAAAGAATCATGTTCAGGTCGGTGATTCTGTTGATGAACCTGGTTTTGGTGCGGTTTTTTATTTCCAGATAAGCAGCAGCGCTGGCCGATAACCGCAAGGCCTCAATATTTTCAGGCAATGCGTGTTGCCCGTCATTCAAAAACATGATTTGGTCAATCCCGAATCCGAGCGCTCCTTCAATATCCGTTTCCCATGAATCGCCGATCATCACGCTCTTTTTCTTTGGCGCGTTGGTCGATTTCAAGGCATGTTCAAAAATCTCCCGGTGAGGTTTGGTCGTCCGAATATCTTCGGAGATGAAAACTTTGTGAAAGAAAACGTTCAATCCGCAGTTGGATAGCTTGGCGTGCTGAACCTCCCTGAAGCCATTGGTGATGATGTGCATTTGATATCCTTTGGATTTCAGTGCGGTGAGGGTTTCGGTTGTGCCGGGGAACAACACGGTTTGAAGGGCCATGTTGTGAAGGTACAGGTTGTTGATTTCCTGCCAGTCGGGATCGTTAATGTTGAATTTTTGAAGCGATCGGGAAAAACGCTCCGTGATGAGGGCATGTTTGCTGATTTTCCTTGAGTGATAATCATTCCAGAGCATTTTGTTGATTTGTTCGTATTCCTGGAAATAGGACTCAAAGGATGGCAGCCGATCCAGAATCCCGTTTTGTTCAAGGGTTTGTAGCATGGCCCGACGTGAATTTGCCGAAAAATCCCAGAGGGTATTGTCAAGATCAAAAAAAAGATGATCGTAGGCTCTCATTCTCTTTCGTCTTCTTTTTCTTCCTCTGAACCGCTTTGGTATCCTTCGAGCACGACCACAATTTCGCCTTTGACAGTTTTTGAACTAAAATATTCAATCAGTTCGGCCAGGGTTCCGCGCTTGTTTTCCTCAAACAGTTTTGACAATTCGCGTGAAACACAGGCCCGTCTTTCGGGACCCATGAACTCGGCAAGTTGCTGGAGGCATTTTACCAGCCGGTAGGGCGATTCGTAAAAGATCATGGTTCGTGTTTCGGAGGCCAGTTCCTTGATTTTTTTCTGCCTTCCTTTTTTTTGAGGAAGAAACCCTTCGAAGGTGAAGCGGTCGGTCGGAAACCCGGAATTGACCAGCGCGGGGATCAGGGCTGTTGCCCCGGGCAAACATTCTACCTCGATGTCTTTTTCGACGCATGTCCGGACCAGCAGGAAGCCTGGGTCGCTGATTCCCGGGGTGCCGGCATCCGAAATCAGGGCAACATTTTTACCTTCTTCGATTTGCCGGGCAATCATTTCAACGGTTTTATGCTCGTTGAATTTGTGGTGCGATACCAGTTTGTTCCTGATTTCGAAATGGTCAAGAAGCTTTGCCGAAGTTCGGGTGTCCTCGGCCAAAATCAAATCCACTTCCTTTAAAATCCGGATTGCGCGGAGAGTCATATCCTCAAGGTTCCCAATCGGTGTTGGGACTAAAAATAACCTGCCCATTTCTTTTCGTGTTAATGCAATGGAACTAATGATAATAAAAGAAAAGCAACAGATACGATTGTCCAACGTTCTGTTGCTTTCCGATGAATAAAGTACGATTACTTGCTGAAGCGACGTTTCAGCAGATCGACGAATTTCAGGCTGGTGTCGTTCTTCTGAAGTGAAAGGTTTGCCTTCAGGTATTCAACAGCTTCCTGTATGGTTTCCAGTTTATCGAGATGGTCGATAACCATATTGTACTTGTCGGCATTTTTCCCAAAGATTTCGCGAATAAACAAGTAGCGGTCATTCAGGCCAATGGCGGCTTTTAGGCTGGAAATCGGGCCAGTGCCGAGGCTGGTTTCCGCTTGTTTATTTTCGCCCATGGCATCATTCAGCGAACGTTCTTTATGGAAAGTTTCTCCAACAACAACCTTTTCCTGGGCCGGGCTTTCGGGCTTCGGAATTTCGCGCATGATTGGTTGTTCGGCTGTTGGTGCTGGCGATGTCGTTTTTGAAGATTTGATATCGTCTTTCTTTACTTCTTCGTTAACTGTAAAATGAGTTGACAGAGGTTCTGCAACGTTGTCATCCTCCTGTTGGCCATCCTCAGTTTCTTCTTCGGTTACGCTTCCGGGCTCAAAGTCAAGAACCTGATGCTCCGTAAGCTCTTCTTCCTCATCTTCGTCCAAGCTGCTTTCATCTTCGGGTTCCTGGAATTCGTCATCTTCGTCCATGTATGCGTCGTCGGTTTCCTCTTCTTCGTTTTCCTGTTCCTCCTCCTGATCTTCAGGACTGGCAATCTCAAGCTCGGGATCAGAAACCGTCATGTCGGAAGCCTCGTCGTCGAATGCATCTTCTTCGTATTCGTCTTTTGACGAATCAGCATGGCCGGTAAATTCACGCAGCAATTCGATTTCCTGGCATAAAAGGCGGGCCTTGCCAAGCGCCAGGTCAATGATGAATGATGAATCGTCTTCTGTTGCGGCTACTTCTTCGGATAAAATTTTGAGTTCTTCCAGGTCTTTAACAATGATGTGGACCAATTTGCTCTTATTCATTTTTAATATCTGATTTTTATAATATTTTCCAGGGCTTAAAATGCTGAAAATGCCTAAAATTAAAGGTTCTTGATGGTTTATCTGCCACCTTTGGCTTCAGGCTTTTCATATTAAAATTGCCAATTATCTTCTTTTCAGTAGATATTTAAATTTACCTTTGTTTCCAATTCCGTGGCCGTTGTGCAGGGACAATTGGTCCCTGTGCTGAAGCCGGATTTGAAGCATCGTAAAAATACAAAAATCTTTAGCATATCACATTCATGTTTATTGAAAGGGGAATCAACAGGCAAAAAAAAATCGGCAGCATTGAGGTTATTGCTGGTTCAATGTTCTCGGGGAAAACGGAAGAACTGATCCGGCGGTTGAAACGGGCTACGATTGCCAGGCAGCGGGTCGAGATTTTTAAGCCGGCCATCGATACGCGCTATTCGGAGGAAGAAGTGGTGTCGCACGATGAGAATGCCATCCAAAGCACGCCGGTTGAGAATTCCGGGAACATCATGCTTTTGGCTGGCGACGTGGATGTGGTCGGAATTGATGAAGCTCAGTTTTTCGACAATGGCTTGATTGATGTGAGCGTTTCGCTGGCCAATATGGGTGTCCGGGTAATCATTGCCGGGCTCGATATGGATTTCAAGGGGAAACCGTTTGGCCCCATTCCCGGATTGATGGCTGTGGCCGATCATATTACCAAGGTACACGCCATTTGCATGCGTTGCGGCGATGTGGCCCAGTTCTCACATCGTCTTTCGAAAGCTGATAAACTGGTTCTGCTGGGCGAAAAAGATGAATACGAGCCGTTGTGCCGTTCTTGTTTTATTAAAGCTGTTCAATAATGCCAATTTTATCTGTCAATCAGGTCGCTGATATATTGAAGGGAGAACTGCAATGTTCAGACGCCCTTTGCGAATTCAGAATTTCTTCTGTTTCTATTGATAGCCGGACTGTTTTTGATCCTGAGTCAACTTTGTTTTTCGCATTGAAAACCAATCGTAACGACGGGCACCGGTACATTGCCGATCTAGTGCATACGGGCGTCCGGGCTTTTGTGGTTTCAGATTTTGCCGACGAGTACCGCAATTATAACCGGTGCTGTTTCGTCGTTGTTCGCGATACGCTTTTGGCTTTGCAGAACCTGGCGGCATGGCACCGGTCGCAGTTTGATGTTCCGGTTGTTGGAATTACCGGCAGCAATGGGAAAACGATTGTAAAAGAGTGGTTGTTCGAATTGCTCAAGGACCGGGCGGTTATCCGCAGTCCGAAGAGCTACAATTCGCAAGTTGGAGTGCCGCTTTCGGTCTGGAACCTCGGTCCTGAATTCGAGCTGGCCATTTTTGAGGCTGGAATCTCGATGCCGGGCGAGATGGAAAAATTGCAGAAGATCATCCGCCCAACCATCGGAATCCTGACCAATATCGGAGAAGCCCATCAGGAGAATTTCACCTCGAAGCAGGAGAAACTGACCGAGAAACTGAAGCTTTTTGAATCGTGTCAAACCCTGATTTATTGTAAGGATCAAGCATTGGTGCATGAAATGGTCAGCAGGGGCGGAGTTAATCCGGAAGTGAAACTTCTTTCGTGGTCGTTTGTCGACCAAACTTCGGAAATGTATTTCAGCAAGCAGGAAACATCCGAAGGCGTTGAAATCACAACTGATTTTGAAGGTAAAAATTACCGGATTAGTTTTCCGTTTCAGGATGATGCCAGTTTGGAAAATTCCGGTCATTGCCTGGCATTGGTGCTTTCGCAGCATTGGGCCGAACCTTCGGTACTCGGATTGTTTCGGAGTTTGCAGCCGGTGGCTATGCGTCTGGAGATGAAAGATGGCATAAACAATTGCCTGCTGATTAACGACTATTACAATTCCGATATCAATTCGCTGCAGATTGCCCTCGGGTTTCTGAATAATCATGCCAGGACGCCTTATTCGCGCAAAACAGTGATCTTGTCCGATATCCAGCAGGCTGGTATTCCCGATGAGCTGTTGTATCAGGAAGTTGCCCGCATGCTTCAGCTCAACAAAACGAGCCACCTGATCGGAATTGGTCCGAAGATCAGGAAACACGCTCATTTATTTGATTTGTCCTCCGAATTTTACGAATCGACCGATCTTTTCCTGGAAGCTTTCGATCCCGGCAGCTTTCGTCAGGAATGCCTGCTTTTGAAAGGGGCCCGCGATTTCCATTTCGAGCGGATTTCGTCGGTTCTTCAGAAAAAATACCATCAGACGGTCATGGAAATCGATCTGAATGCGATGGTTGGCAACCTGAACTTTTTCAGGTCGGCCATTCGTCCCGAAACGCGCATCATGATCATGGTGAAGGCTTTTTCGTATGGAAGCGGGCTGACCGAAATTGCACGTATCCTCCAGTTTCACAAGGTGGATTATCTGGCGGTTGCCGTGGCCGACGAGGGAATTGAACTTCGTCAGGCGGGGATCGATCTGCCCATTCTGGTGATGAACCCGGAGGAACACAGTTTTGAAAACATGATCGAGTTCAGGCTCGAACCCAATATTTATTCGGAAGAGATTTTCGATTCGTTCCGCAGGGTGTTGCAGCAACACGCGGTGGTTCGTTACCCGATTCATCTGAAGCTGGATACCGGGATGCACCGGCTGGGATTTGATTCGAAAGATAAGGTTGAACGGATCGTTCAGAAATTACAGGTGCAGAATCAGATGGTTGTGCGCTCGGTTTTCTCGCATCTGGCCGGGGCCGACGAGACCGTCCATGATGAATTTACGATGGAGCAAATCCATAAATTTCAGGAGTTCAGTTCGCTGATCACCGAAAAATTGCCGTATAAAATTTTCCGTCATATCCTGAATTCAGCCGGAATTGAACGTTTCCCTGAGTACCAGTTTGAAATGGTCAGGCTGGGGATTGGTTTGTACGGTGTGAGCGCTTGCGGGAACAGCCAGGTGAGGAGCATGAGCCGGTTGAAAACCTGTATATCGCAGATTCGCCGGATTGGGGCCGGACAAACGGTTGGCTACGGACGAAAAGGCGTGGTTGACAAGGAAACTGAAATTGCGGTTCTCCCGATTGGTTATGCCGATGGTTACGACCGCCGGTTGAGCAATGGGGTGGGGAAGGTGTATGTGAACGGGCAGATTGCTTCTGTAATTGGAAACATTTGCATGGACATGTGCATGATTGACGTGACCGGCTTGCAGGTTTCGGTTGGCGACGAGGTTGAGCTGATGGGCGAACACATCCTGGTTAGCGACATGGCCGATACCATTGGAACCATTCCTTACGAGATACTTACCGGAATCTCACAACGGGTGAAACGGGTCTATTTGCAGGAATAGATCAGGGAAAAGCAGAAGTCAGACAGGAAGAAAGATGCAACGTACCCATCAGGAACAATAGAAACGAAAGAAACAATTTTTCCATTCCGTCCTTCAATCCATCTGTCCTTCAGTCCTTCAGTTTTACCCCAGTTTGCTGATTTTTTCGAGCCGGTGAATGTCCAGAATCCTGATTTTACGACCGTCGATGGCAATCACTTTTTCGCCGGCAAAAGTCGACAGGGTGCGAATGGCATTCGAGGTGGTCATGTTCGACAGGTTGGCAATGTCTTCGCGCGAGAGGTAAACCTTCAGGGTTGCGCCATCGTTTTCCCATCCGTATTTTTCCTTCAGCAATAGAAGTGACTCGGCCAAACGGCCCCGGATGTGTTTCTGGGTGAGGGTGACAGTCCTTGAGTTGGAGAACCCCAGTTCCTTAGCCAGTTTTTGAACGAGCTTGAGCGAGAAATTCGAATTTTTGAGCAGCTTATTGTACAAGTAATCGGAGGAGATTACGCCAACGGTTGAGTCTTCCAGGGTAATGGCCGATCCGATGTAAGCTTCTTCGGCTAACAGTGCCCGGTATCCGATTAATCCCAGAGGTTTGGCCATCCGGATGATTTGTTCGCGGCCACCAACGCCTTCTTTATAAATGATAACTTTTCCATCGAGCAGAAACAAAAAGCCATTTGGTTTTTCGCCCTCTTTGAAAATGAATTCATTTTTTTTGTAGTAGGCCAAAGTGATGTGATTTTGCAAATCCTCTTTTTCCTCAAGGGTTAAGGCGCTGAAGATTGACTTTGGATTTTCAAAAACTTCCTTCATCCCTATTTCGTGACTCACCATAGAAATAAATTTTCATGTTCTGCAGCATCAAAGTTAAGTAAATTTGTCGAATAAGAAAATTTAGGAAACATATTTTGATTTTCTGCAAGTGTATATTCGGTTTACTTTTTTTGCCCGTTCGTTTGGAAAATTCTTAGTAATAGCGTGCGACTAATGGCATCCTGCGGCCAAATCCGAAGGCTTTGGAACTGATCCGCAAAATGGGCGGCGCCTGAAACCGCTTGTATTCGTTGTTGTTTACCATCCTGACTGTCCTCAAAACGGTTGCTTCATCAAAGCCTTTGGCGATGATCTCAGCAGGAGATTGGTTCAGTTCGATGTAATCAAACAGAATCTGGTCGAGAATATCGTATTCCGGCAGCGAATCCGAGTCTTTCTGGTCGGGGCGGAGTTCGGCGGATGGTGGTTTCAGTATGGTATTGGCCGGAATGATTTCGTGGTCGCGGTTAATCCATCGGGCCATTTTAAAGATATCGGTTTTGTAAACATCGCCCAGTATCGATAGCCCGCCGTTCATATCGCCATACAGGGTGCCATAACCCACGGCGCACTCGCTTTTGTTGGTGGTGTTGAGCAGGATGTTCCCAAATTTATTCGAGATGGCCATCAGCAAAATTCCCCGGGTACGGGCCTGTATGTTTTCTTCGGTAATATCAACCGAAAGTCCGGCAAATACCGATGACAGGCTTTCTTCAAAACGGTCGACCATGGGCTGTATGGCAATGGTTTCGTATTGAATTCCCAGGTTTTCGGCCAGTTGGACGGCATCGTTCACGCTATGGTCCGACGAATAACGGGACGGCATCAGCAAAACGCGAACATTTTCTTTTCCCAAAGCCCGGACGGCCAAAACCAAAACCAGGGCAGAGTCAATTCCGCCGGATAAGCCTAACACCGCTTTTTTGAATCCCATCTTTCCGAAGTAATCGCGGATGCCTATAACAAGCGCCTGGTAAATTTTCTCGATATATTCAGCTTTGGGTTGCAGGTTCCTGGTGGATGCTTCGGTATCAATGATCCGGAAATCTTCTTCAAAATAGTTCAGTTCTTCCTGGATTTCGCCGTCATTGTTTACAAAGAACGATCCTCCGTCGAAAACCAGTTCGGTTTGTGCGCCCACTTGGTTGACATACATGATGGGCAAGCTGTATTTCTGCGCATTTTTGATCAGAATATTCTTTCTCCAGTTCTCCTGGTTGTACGAAAAGGGCGAAGCCGATAAGTTAATGACCATATCGGGATTCAGCGCCGAAAGTTCTTTCAAGGGCGAAAGCTGGTAAAGTTTTTCGCGGCCAAATTCATTTTGGGTTTCCTGCTCGTCCCACAAATCTTCACAGATGGTGATTGCGATTCGTTTTCCTCCAAATTCGAAAACCGAAAAATTTTTGTTCGGCTCGAAATGGCGGTACTCGTCGAAAACATCATAGGTGGGGAGCAGCGATTTGTTGACCACATGTTGGACGGCTCCGTCGTAAATAAAGAATGCCGAGTTGAACAGTTTTTTGCCCCGGGGTTCCGGGTTGATGCTTGGGGCGCCAACAATGGCGGCAATGCCGGTGCAATGCACAGCAATTTGATCAATGGCCTGGTACGATTGTTCGATAAATTCTTTCCGTTCCAGCAAATCGTGCGGATAGTATCCGGTCACTGAGAGCTCGGAGAACACAACCAGTTCGGCTCCCAGTTCTTTTGATTTGTGGATGCAGTCGATGATTTTTGAGGTGTTTTGAGCAAAATTACCGATGTGGTAATTAAGCTGAGCCATAGCAATCTTCATAATCTTAAAAGTTCACGCCGATTTTTAGTTTCAGCGAATTGATAATGGTTTTATCATTAAAGGCATTGTCGGTGGTCACATCGATCAATCCGTTCTGGAAAACTAAACCGGTGGTTACCGAGGTGTTACCTCCCAAATCGTAATCGAAGCCAATGCCGATGTTCATCGCCAGGTTGAACATGTTGATTTCGTCGTTGATGGTGGCTTTATTTAATTGGCCATCGCTGCTGTCGCCCCGGGCGCCTATATTTATCATGGTCGAAACCCCGAACTGGCCCCAGTAGCAGGTGCGGTGAAAGGAGTTGGTTTTTAATTTCACGGCCAGCGGAACTTCCACGTACCTCAGCAGGTATTTGATTTTGCTTGCTGCCGGTAGGGTGACTTCGGAAAACTGGAAAGGAGAACTGTTCCGGTATGAAATCTCGCCGCCGATATTCGAAATTTGTATGCCGGTCAGGAAAGAATACCGTTCATTAACGGTTGAATATATGTCAGCGTTCAGTCCGAAGTCGTAGCCAAGAATGGATTTTTCCTTGCTGGCGATCTGATTATCTGAACTCATCCAGTTTACCGAAGGACTTCCCGAGAATGATAACTTCATGCGGGCCTGTCCAAAGCCTGAAAAGGCAATAGCAGCCAGGAAAACAGATAGGATAAATTGTCTCATCATTTTATTTTCTGAATCAGGTAATACGAAATAAACGGACCCCGTTTTTGATTTCCGGGTTAATCCGGATTTTATAACGCGATAAACGTTTAGTTTTGTCTACTGCAAATCTCGAATTTTATATTTGAAATGACAATAAAAAAGCAAATTGCTCGTAGGTAACCTAAAACGAATTGAAATGAAGAAGGTGATTTTCTTTTTTGCGTTGAGCGTATTGTTAGCTTCGTGCTCGCATAATCCGTTGAAAATAAATGTGTCAGGCGTGTCGGTCGATCTGAAGATCAAACATTTGGATGTCGATTTGCTGAAACTTAAACAGGACCAGATGACTGCGGCCATTCCGGCGTTGAAAAAATCATACGGCGATTTCTTCGACATTTTTACTTACCGGATGATTTCTATTGGCGGCAGCGATCAGGAAAATTTTCCCACGCAGCTTTATTCGTTTGTATCCGATACCCTGATTCAAAGATTGGAAAAGAAAGTGGCCGAAAAGATTGATACCATTCAGCTTCGCGATGATCTGACCGCGGCCTTTAAGCATTATCGGTACTATTTCCGGCAGAAACCACTTCCGGTTGTTTATACCTGTATATCAGGCTTCAATCAGTCAATGGTAACTTCCGAAAACCTGATCGGGGTTAGCCTGGATAAATATTTGGGAGCTGGCAGTTCCTTTTATGAGCAATTGGGTTTGCCACTTTACAAACGCCGGAACATGATTCCAGACCGGATCGTTCCTGAAATGATGTATGCCCTGGCCGTGATGGAATGGCCGAAGAACGACAATGCCAACAATTTGCTGAGTCACATGATTCAGGAAGGGAAGATGATGTATTTTGTTGATGCCATGTTGCCCGAAATGAACGATACGCTGAAAATTGGCTTTACCAAAAAACAGCTTGACTTTTGTAAGAAAAATGAAGCCTCGATGTGGACATTCATGGCTGAGCACAAATTGCTATTTTCGACCGAACGAATGGGCATCAAACGGTTTATCGACGATGGCCCATACACCTCGGCATTTTCGGAAGAATCGCCTGCCCGTGCCGGAGTTTGGATGGGGTGGCAGATTGTGCGCTCGTTCATGAGGCAACATCCCGATGTTAAGCTGGGTGATTTACTCAATAACCAGGATTTTCAGGGAATCTTAAACCAGTCGGGATACCAGCCCTGATGGTTCGAGACAAAAGTTTCAAGGCAAAGGGCAAAAATTAAAACATCGGCGTTTTGTTGTTTGAATCGTTGTCATATTCATGCGAGTCAAGAGTTGGATTTTTAAACCCGAAGGGTTGTTATGATTGTAGAAATTTAGTTGAAGAACCGGTTAATAACCACGAAGTGGTGGCATTATCCTGCCATGCCTTCGGCATTTTCCGCCCATTTTAACCAGACTTGCTATAATCTTACCATGCCTTCGGCATTTTTCATTCGTCATTTTGATTCACATTATTCGTTATTTGATGCTCGGTTTTGACTTTGGGAGAATATTGTTTCTGTTCAGTATGAGCTAGTTGTGGTTTGTTGTTATTCTTTTCTCCGGAAAGTTCGAACGAATTGTGAAAAAATCTTAAAAAATTAGGGAAAGAGGCTCGGGGTATTTTGTTGCCAGTACGTTTTAAGGGTACAAACAAACAGAAATGACCGACGAGCTTTTATTCAAATACATTTCCGGAAATGCTAATCCAGAAGAAGTACTGAATGTTCAGGAGTGGGCGCAAAATTCGGACGAACGCAAAAAGGAACTGACACGCCTAAGAAATGTATGGGTGGTTGCCGGCCTTGATGCTGAAATCAATTCTTTTAAAAAGGAGGCGGAAATCGGACAGATTTGCAGGATCATCCATCAATTGAACGATCAGGAACAACGCAAAAATCACAGGTTACATTTTCTTCGGAATGCTGCAGCTATCCTTCTGATCATCGGGCTTTCCGGAGTTGCCGGTTATTTTATTTCGTATTCTTACCTTCATTCATCATCTGCTCTTGCTGAAATAATTGTTCCCCGGGGCGAACGCTCGACGGTAGTTTTGCCCGATGGTTCAATTGTTCGGCTTAACAGCGACTCGCACCTGAAATTTGCTTCAGCATTTAATTCAGGCAAACGTGTGGTTTGTCTGGAAGGAGAGGGGTTCTTCAAGGTTAAACCCGATAAAAGCAGGCCATTCATTGTCGAGACTAAAAGCCTGCAGGTTGAGGTTCTGGGAACTGTTTTTAATGTCAGCAGTTATCCCAACGATTCAGTAGTTACAACTTTTCTTGAAAGCGGGAAAGTAAAGATCAACCGGAAAAACCTGGATGATATATATTTATGCCCCAATGAGGCTTTCAATTACAATAAGTTCACCCGAAAATCACAAAAGATAAAGATGTCGGACTTCAGGATGACCGACTGGACGAAAGGGATTCTGACCATTGACCGCGAAACCATTGGCGAACTGGCCCTGAAACTGGAAAGGCGGTTCGATATCCGGATTGTGTTTGGAGATAACGAGGTGAAGAATCACATCTATACAGGTTCGATTAAAGATGAAGATATGAATACAGTGCTCGAAGCGTTGAAGTTTGCATCATCGATTAGCTATCAGTGCAAGGGAGACACGGTGACGCTGTTTTCAAAAAGATAAAAAAGAACCGGAAGATGTTAGCAGCATTTCCCGGTCTCTCGAAGTAATCAATTTTCGTGCTTCATGATTAGCAGTCGGGAAGCACTATGTTTAACTACCAAAATGTCGTCAAATTTATGAAAAAAAAACGAACGAAAGATCATCCTGATCTCTATCGGGTGATTAGAAAGGGATTATTGATTATGAAACTGTCTCTGTTTTTGATAGTACTGGGGGTATTGCAGAGTGCTGCCTCCGTCTATTCGCAAACATGGCACTTCAGCATGAACGAGAAGAATGTTTCGATCAAGGAAGTACTCAAGCGGGTAGAGAACAACAGCGAGTTTCGGTTTTTTTATGAAGAGAAAAAGCTGAATGTCGATACCAAGGTGGGTGTCGTAGTGAATAACGGAACCATTGATGACCTTTTGGCCCAATTGTTCGATTCCGGAAGTGTTGAATACAAGGTGCTCGACAATAACTTTATTGTTCTGAAACCAAAGACAGAACCAGCTTGGTTTCAGTCGGAATCGGCACAACAGCAGAAGGTTGTTAAGGGGAAAGTAACCGATGCGTCGGGAGCTCCCATGCCCGGGGTATCCGTTTCCATTAAAGGAACAACAAATGGGATAATCACTGATCAGGACGGTAATTTCTCGTTGAGCAATGTGTCGTCAGAATCAGTTCTGGTATTCTCATTTGTTGGGATGAAAATGCAGGAGGTAAAGGTGGGAAATAAAACCTTGCTGAACGTGAGAATGGAGGAAGAAGCAGTTGCCATTGACGAAGTTGTTGCTATCGCTTATGGAACTGCAAGGAAAAAAGACATTACCGGTTCGATCAGTACAGTTGATGCTAAACTGATGACAACACAATCGGCCTCCACTGTTACCAAAGCTTTGGAAGGTGCTATTGCCGGTTTGCAGGTTTCTTCAGTTGACGGACAACCAGGTTTGGATATGGGTATTCGTGTTCGTGGTATAGGATCTGCCAACCTGAATAGTTCAGGAGCTTTGGTTGTTATTGATGGCGTTCCTGCTCAGATCGACAATCCATTGTCGACAATTAATCCTTCTGATATTGCCGGGATTACGGTGTTGAAGGATGCTGCTTCTACAGCTCTGTATGGTTCCCGGGGTGCCAATGGTGTTGTATTAATTACCACAAAAAAGGGACAGACTGGGAAAACCAATATTTCATTCTCTTCCCGTTGGGGTGTTAACTCAGTAGGTCCATTCAACATTGGGGAAATAGATAATGCAAAAGATTATTATGAATTTGCCTGGAAATCTATCTACAATTCATATCGTTATGGGGTGAACGGAACCGGATCTCCTCAAAACTGGACCACCAACGTAAATAATCCTAATTATTCACACGAGGCTGCCGCCCAATTTGCCAGCGAACACTTGTTTAATTACATCAATAAAGAAACGACATTCGGTCGTAACCGACTGGGAAACTATATGGCATACGAGGTTCCAGGAGCTGTTTATACTCCCGATGGTACCGGACCAAATGCCAGTGCAAAAATGACCGGGGCTTATTTGATCAATCCTGATGGGAGATTAAACCCCAATGCCCGATTATTGTATAATGACAACTACAGTAGCGAATTGCTGGAGAATAATTTCCGTCAGGAATACAATGTTTCTGCCAATGGAGGCACCGATAAAGTTGACTACTTTGTTTCCATCGGATTCTTACAGGATCCGTCATACATTAGTAATTCAAAATTTGACCGTTACAGTGGACGTTCCAATGTGAATGCCCAACTGTATGACTGGTTAAAAGTAGGAGCTAATGTGGCGTTTGCCCGTACTACAACTAATTTGATGGCAACTTCATGGGGACGTAATCCTGGTTCCAACCAAGGAAACGTTTTCCGGTTTATCAATGGTTTAGCTCCTATCATGCCAGTATATGCCTATAACCAGGATGGCAGCTACAGAACCAACACAGCCACAGGAACCAACTATAACTTTAATGAAGGCAGTACCTATTCACCTTTTGGAACGACTGCTGCTAATTATGGTTCTACCGACATTGTTTATTCGATGGAAAATGATGTTCGCCGCGAAATTGCTGATGTGTGGAATGCCCGTACTTATGCAGAAATATCTTTTTTGAAAGATTTCAAATTCAATGTTAATTTTTCATTCGACAAAGACAACTGGGCCCAAACTCGCTACATGAACAGTAAAACTGGTATAGGAAAACCTGCAGGGGGTATGTCGAAAATAATGTATAATTTGACTATACTGAATACCCAGGAAATGTTATCTTATAACAAGGATATCCAAAAACATCATATTGATGCAATGGCAACTCACGAATATAACGATTGGGAAAAGGAACAGCTTAGTTGGGGATCGGCTTACGAACTAATTCCAGGGTTCTTGTCCAGTGCCAACTTTGTGGGGAGGTATGTTACAGCTCACAGCAGTATGTCTAACCCGGGTTATGGTCATGACATTGTCCGCATGGAAAGTTACCTGGGGCGAGTTAATTACATTTATAATGATAAGTATTATTTCTCTTCTTCAATTCGTCGCGATGGATCATCGAAATTTAAAAAAGAACGCTGGGGAACATTCTGGTCGACAGGTGCTGGATGGCGAATCTCTTCCGAAGATTTTATGGCTAGCACCAAAAATTGGTTGGATAATCTGAAATTACGTGCCAGTTATGGAATAATCGGTAATGCTAATGCCATTGGTAATTACAGTGGTTATCGTACATGGGGGTATGGGACTAAATACACCACCACCGCAGCAGGTACCGGAACTCCGAATGGCCAATATACCATGAGTATGGGAGGTTATGTTAATGATGCTTTGACCTGGGAAAATACCAAGACTTTCGATACTGGTATCGACTTCTCATTCTTTAATAGTCGTCTTTCCGGGACATTTGATTATTATAACCGTTTGACTGATAATACATTCTATAATCAGCCGGTTAACTACATGGCCGTGGGGCAAGAAATATTACAGCAAAACAGTGCTTCTCTCCGTAACCGGGGGATTGAAATTGAGTTAGGTGGTGATATTATCCGTACAAAAGACCTAACCTGGAATGTCACACTAAACGGAACTCATTATAAATGCGTTTTAATGGATGTGCCGGATAATTCTATTCCAAAAGTAACTCCTGGACTTCCTGAATATACTTATGAAGCCAACGGAGAAGGTTGGAGTGCAAGTGGTACCGGAACTGTTTCCAGTGGTCAGTATTATTTGCGAGGAGAAGGACGTGACTGGTACAACCTGTGGATATACAAATATGCAGGAGTAGATCAGGAAACAGGTATTCCTCTTTATTATCACCAGGTAACAGCAGATGAGGCTTCTGCCGGTACTTACGGGAATGCAAAAAAAGGTGACAATGTAAAAGTTAAAGACTACAACGTTGCATCAAAATACGAAATAGGAGATGCTATTCCTAAATGGATTGGCGGTTTAACAACAACATTGCGGTATAAAGACTTTGATCTTTCTGCAATTCTGGCTTACCAGTTAGGTGGAAAATTCTATAGCGTGGAATATGGTAATGGTTTGTATCGAAGCAGCTACTACATGCAATATAACTTGGGTGCCCCTTCCAAGGATTTGATTAACAATACATGGACTCCGGAAAATAGAAATGCCAAGTATCCAATGCAATGGTATGGTGCTGATTATTACGATGGTGCTACTTTTGGTTCGTGGAAATATACTGATATGGCCTTGTTCTCAGCTTCTTATTTAAGGGTTAAAAACGTGACATTAGGTTATACACTACCCAAACAATTGTTGTCTAATTTAAAGATCAACAAATTGCGCGTTTATGCTTCCGGCGACAACTTACTGATGTTCTCCGCAGCAAAAGGTATCGATCCGACCATGTCACTGACCGGAGGTATGGAAGTTGGCGCTTATGTTTATCCAACTATGCGCACGATCTCTTTCGGTGTTAATCTGGATTTTTAATTTATTGAATATTTAAAATTGATTGAAAGATGAAAAAATATATAATGGGTGTATGTGTTGCTGTCAGCCTTGTTTTTGCGTCGTGTAATGACAAACTGGATGTGGCACCACCAAATAGCATAACCGATGAAATGATTCAGGAAATTCTGAAATCCGGAGATGAAACAAAAATCCAGACTATTATGGGTGCATTGGTTGCAAATCTGGACGGTAATTTTAGGTTAAATAGTACATTTTCAGGATTTAGCAATAATCCATTGAATCCGCTCACCCTCCAGAATTTGTTTGGAAACTTACGTGCTAACGATATCGTTCTTGGTGAACCAGTACTTGGTTTAGGTGGAACTTATCAAACATTTTATAATATCGATCCTGCTTTTCAACCATGGTTAGCTAATGACCGGGGGTTCAATTACACCTGGTGGTTGCTGGCAGCTACGCCTCATACCAATGCAAACAAAGTGTTGACATACCTTGGCAAGGAAACTGTAGATCAAAGCGGCAGTAAATCGATGAAAGACTACCGTGCCCGCTGTTTAACGGTGCGTGCTTTCGGTTATATGTTGCTAATGGAACGGTATCAGAAAGCTTACCTGCAAGGGGGAAAAGATGGTAAAGGGATGCCTATTTATACAGAATATAGAGTAAACACACCGGTAGCACCTTCTTCTGCAACAGAAACTTATAACTTCATTAAAAATGACTTAAAAGAGGCTGTTCAATTATTTGGTGAATCAGGGATAGGTGAAAAAACGGACGGTTACACGGTTGCAACCACCAACGATATAGATCGCGCTGTTGCACAATTTCTGCTGGCTCGTGCATCATTATGGACAGGCGATTATACTACCTGTATTACTTCATGTCAGGAAATTTTGGCACATTACCCATCTTTCATTGCTGAAAATGCTTATGGTATTCAGAACAGCCGGGCTGCTGCTTTAGC
>CAZAVU010000005.1:0-80255 GCA_964488805.1 uncultured Odoribacter sp.
ATTTTAAGTTTTCCCTTTCATCTCTGTTTTTTGTAACTGTTGCAAACTAACGATGACTGTATCCTTTCTGTTCTATTTATCTGTTACTTCAGGCTACAAGATTTGTTCCTTACCACTAAAAATCAGCGACTTTTTTCAGGACATTAGCAAAATTTAACTGAGCGTTCCCCTCCTGTCCGGGTTCAGAATCCTGCCAGTTGAACACATTTCAAAGGCCAGTTGCAACCTAAATTTCCGACAGTTCCAAAAAACTTTGGCCTTGTTATTTTATTAATTTTGGCCGGAAACCTCAACTCATACCTCATGAAGAAACGCACCATCCGGCTTCACCCGCTGGGAAAGGAATTATCGGTAAACGACCAGACTCCGCTAATTGATGTATTGCACGAGTTCGGGATTGAATTCCCCTGCGGGGGCAAAGGCACCTGCGGCAAATGTAAGGTCAGACTTCTGGATGGCGAAATAAAAACCTCGGATATTCACCTGCAAAAACTTGAACAACTCGGATTGACGGCCGACTGGCGACTGGCTTGTTACAGCTCCTGCACCAGCGACATCACCCTGGAAATTGAACAGTTCAACCATCTGATCCTGGCCGACGAAAGCTCCTTTGAATTCAGTGTGCAGGAAGGTTACGGAGTTGCCGTTGACCTGGGAACCACCACCATCGTAGCACAACTCATCGATTTGTCTTCGGCCAAAGTACTGGCTGTTGAAACCCTGCTGAACCCGCAGGTCAAATTTGGGGCCGACCTGATTTCGCGAATTCAGGCCTGTCTCGACGGGCATCAGACCGAAATGACCCAAATCATCCGCTCGGCCATCGGGACAATGATCGGACTTTTATTGAAAAAGCATAAAGTTGAATTGCAAAAAATCATCTTGGTCGGAAATACGGCCATGCAACTGATATTCAGCGGATGTGACGTTACTCCACTCTCGGCCTATCCTTTTCATACTGAAAATCTGGAAATGAAAACTTTTTCTTCGGAAGAACTGGAATGGAACTTCCTGGCAAACAAACAAATTCTGTTCTACCCGTCAATCGGAAGTTTTGTAGGCAGCGATATTCTGGCAGGAATTGCAGCAACCGGCTTGCACAAAAAAGAAAAATATACCGCACTGATTGATCTTGGAACCAATGGAGAGATTGTTGTAGGTAATAAACAAAAGATTGTTTGCGCCTCAACGGCAGCAGGACCGGCCTTTGAGGGAGCCAACATCTCGATGGGAATGCGGGCTGTAACCGGAGCTATTTCGTCGCTCAACCTATCCGGAGGGAAAATAGAAGCGAACGTGATAGGAAATACAACTCCAAAAGGGATCTGTGGCAGCGCCCTGATCGATGCGGTTGCCATTCTCCGAAAACAGGAACTGATCGGGCTGTTTGGCGAAATTAACTCGGGAGCACAGCAGATACCAATTACCCGGAAAGTAAGCCTCACCCAGAAGGACATTAACGAATTTCAACTGGCCAAAGCTGCTATTGCCGCCGGCCTGAACATACTTACCAACGAACTGGCAATTTCCCTTGCTGACCTTGAAGAAATATACATCGCCGGCGGTTTCGGAAGCTACATCAACCTCGAGAACGTGGTTGCCACCGGAATGATTGAACTTCCGGCAGAAAAAATCCGAAAGATGGGAAACACGGCCTTGATAGGCGCAAAGATGTTCCTGTTTTCGGATACCGAAATGACCGGCAACATCCTGAACAAAACCCGTCACATCAATCTGGAAGGCAATCCCAATTTTCAGGATATTTATGTGGAAAAGATGTTGTTTGTATGACTAGTATTGTGTTAACTCAATTATGTCGGATTCCGGTCACCCCATATTTATTTCGGGGTTCCATCGGAGAAAGGGATGCCGAAACAAGTTATCAATGACAGATTGCTTCGTCTTCCTGACGTCGTCATCGCAATGACGTTACAAAGCGAACGTAGTGAAGCAATCTTTTGGGAATCTGTCATTAGTACATTGCGCCCAAATTTTTTTTGGGGGGGGCGGAATTCAGCATGACGCTTCGTCAAAAAATCACTAGCACAACACTATTTACCATATATTCAGTTCATTACCGAATAAATGGTAAATAGTAAATAATCAAATCGTCATTTTTCTTAATCCACCTGTTCGAGCATTGCATCGCGCTCCCGCAGGAATTCCGAAAGCCTCTCGATCGTGCTCCGGGTAATAGCAACCCTTCCGGAACGGATAAACTGGGTTACCCCATACGAAGAGTTCAGTTCTTCGAACAACTGCTGCGTTTCCTGGGTATGTCCGGTTTTTTCGATGACCACATAATCGCGGGTAATTTCCAGGATGCGGGCACCCGAATTGCGGATAATTTTTTCCACCTCGTTCGATTCGAACAAAAATTTGGTAGAAACCTTATACAGGGCAATCTCCTGATAAATCATCTCGTTATTGGTATTCGCATAAACCTTAATCACGTCAACAATCTTTTCGAGTTGACCAACCACTTTCTGCGCACGGTCGGCAGTCTCGCTGATCACAATGATAAATTTGAAGATTCCGGCGATCGACGATTCGGAAACGGTCAAGCTGTCGATATTAATTTTGCGACGGGTAAAGATGAGTGTTATGCGGCTCAGCAACCCGATATTGTTCTCCGAGAAAACGGTTATGAAATATTCTTGTTTCATTGTTGTGTCTTTTTAAATGAAATTGAAAACCAGGACTCCTTATGGTTCGAGCAAAATATCGGATACCGAAGCGCCAGTGGGCACCATCGGGAAGACATTATCTTCTTTTTCCACAACCACTTCCAGTACATACGGCCCCTTGTGATCGAGCATTTCCTGAATGGCATCTTCCAACTGTTCGCGCGAAGTAACTTTTTGCGAGGCTAGTCCATAAGCCTTGGCAATACCCACAAAATCAGGATTTTTCATTTCGGTAAACGAATACCGTCTTTCGAAAAACAATTGCTGCCACTGGCGAACCATTCCAAGGAAATTGTTATTCAGCACAATGATTTTCAGATCGATGTCATACTGAGCAATGGTTCCTAATTCCTGAATGGTCATTTGGAAACCACCATCACCGGCAACGGCAAAAACCACGCGGTCAGGCTGGCCAATCTTGGCGCCCACGGCAGCCGGCAGTCCGTATCCCATCGTTCCCAATCCTCCTGAAGTCACAAAGCTTCGGGAACGGGTAAACTTGAAATACCGAGAAGCAATCATCTGCTGCTGACCAACATCGGTAACCAGAATCGCATCATGATTGGTTTTTTCGGAAGCAATCCGCACCACTTCGCCCATGGTTAATCCGGGTTTCTTTGGATACAAATCTTTCTCGATTACCCGATCATGTTCCACCTTGTCGCAATCGTGGAATTCTTTCAGCCATGCTTCGTGCGAGTTGGCTTTTACGTTGTCGATCAGCATCCGGAGCGATTTTTTTGCATCGCCCAGAACCGGGGCATCTGCCCTGATAATTTTGTTGATTTCGGCAGGATCGATTTCAAGATGAACAATTTTGGCCTGTCGGGCATACGCGGCAACTTTCCCGGTTACCCGGTCGTCGAACCTCATTCCTACAGCGATGATCACATCAGCCTCATTGGTCTTGATATTTGGGCCATAGTTGCCGTGCATACCAAGCATTCCCACGTTCAGCGGGTGATCGCTTGGCAGGGCCGAAAGCCCAAGCAAAGTCCAGGCCGCCGGAATTCCCGTTTTTTCGATGAACTCTTTCAGTTCCGCTTCGGCGTGAGAAATCATTACCCCGTGCCCAACCAAAAGCAAAGGTTTTTTTGCTTCGTTAATGATGTCGGCGGCGGCTTTCACCTGAAAAGGATCGACAGGATATTCAGGCAGATAGCTCCTGATTTTTGTACATTTCCTGTATTCAAAATCGAACTGGGCAAACTGTGCATCTTTGGCAATATCGAGCAAAACCGGTCCCGGACGGCCAGTGCTGGCAATATAAAAAGCTTTTGCAATAGCTTCCGGAATTTCCTCGGCATGTGTCACCTGATAATTCCATTTGGTTACCGGAATGGTAATGCCCATCACATCCGATTCCTGAAAAGCATCGGTCCCAAGCAAAGGAGATGCAACCTGGCCGGTGATGCAGACCAGCGGGATAGAGTCAATCATTGCATCGGCCAAACCGGTGATCAAATTAGTGGCTCCCGGTCCCGAAGTTGCAAAGCAAACGCCAACTTCCCCCGTTACTTTGGCATAACCTTCGGCGGCATGAATTGCTCCCTGCTCGTGCCGGGTTAGATAATGGGTGACTTTCTCATCAAAATCGTAAAGTGCATCATAAATGGGCATAATCGCCCCTCCCGGATACCCAAAAATGGTATCAACCCCTTCCTCAAGGAGAGATAATATTACAGCTTCTGAGCCGCTTACATGCTGTGTCGCCATATTTCGTTCTTTTTATGTTTTCCTTGTTAATTTACTATTTGACAATTTACTATTTACTATCTGACCTCATTGCTCAACTCTGGCAAATCGTCATTTGTAAATAATTAAATCGTAAATTATTCTATAATCCTTATTGCGCCACGGTCAGCCGACGAAACCAGGCTGGCATAGGCTTTCAGCGCTTTGCTAATTTGGCGGTCGCGCCCAACCGGGGTAAATGCTTCTTTACCTTTACTGACTTCTTTTTCTCTCCTGGCGGCCAGTTCTTCGTCGCTGAGCAGAACATCAATTTTACGAGCAGGAATGTCAATTTCAATCCAGTCGCCATCCTGAATAAGTCCTACTTCGCCACCGGCAGCAGCTTCCGGAGAAATATGACCGATCGATAAACCGGAAGTTCCGCCAGAAAAACGACCATCAGTAATCAGCGCACAGGCTTTTCCAAGCTTCTTCGATTTGATATACGAAGTGGGGTACAGCATTTCCTGCATGCCCGGTCCGCCTTTTGGTCCTTCGTACAGAATCACCACCACATCGCCGGCCTGTACTTTACCGCCAAGAATCCCGTTGCAGGCATCATCCTGCGACTGGAATACCCTGGCAGTTCCCTTGAAATGATATACCGAAGGATCAACCCCCGCTGTTTTGACAATACACCCGTTGCGGGCAATGTTGCCATAAAGAACCGCCAACCCGCCATCTTTGTTGTAGGCGTGTTCGTAATCGTGTATACAACCATTTGCACGGTCAGTATCCAACTCCTGGTAATAGTTTTCCTGAGAGCCCATCTTCAGATTGCGGCCTCCGCCCGGCGCCGATTTATATCTTTGGATGGCGTCTTCAGTTGCTGTTGCCGACCGAATATCGTATTTGGCAATTGCTTCTCCAAGGGTATTACCATCAGCGCGTTTTACCGAAACATCAAGCATCCCGACCCGGGCAAGCTCTGCCAGAATACCGAGGATACCGCCAGCCCGGTTTACATCCTGAATGTGATAACCTCCGTTTGGAGCGACCTTGCAAAGATTGGGTGTTACACGCGACAATTCGTCGATATCTTTCATGGTGAAATCAACGCCGCCTTCCGCAGCAATGGCCAGAATATGCAGCACCGTGTTTGTCGATCCGCCCATGGCGATATCCAACTTCATGGCATTCTGGAAAGCCGCTTTGGAGGCAATACTTTTGGGCAATACGCTTTCGTTACCGTTCTGATAATATTCACTGGTCATCTCAACAATCCGGCAGGCAGCTTCCTCAAACAGGCGTTTGCGGTTGACATGAGTTGCCACGATGGTTCCGTTGCCCGGAAGAGCCAGTCCAAGTGCTTCGGCCAGACAGTTCATCGAATTGGCTGTAAACATTCCGGAGCACGAACCACAGGTCGGACAAGCGCTTTGCTCAATTTTTGCAATACTTTCATCTGTTACAGAGGTATCGGCAGCCATGACCATGGCATCAATCAGGTCGTATTTTTTCCCGTCGACGACACCGGCTTCCATCGGACCTCCCGATACAAAAATGGCCGGAATATTCAGGCGCATGGCTGCCATCATCATCCCGGGAGTGATTTTGTCGCAATTTGAGATGCAAACCATGGCATCGGCCCGGTGGGCATTGCACATATATTCGACACTGTCGGCAATCACATCACGTGAAGGCAACGAATACAACATTCCGTCGTGGCCCATGGCGATTCCGTCGTCAATGGCAATCGTATTAAATTCGGCGGCGAAACAACCTTTTTGCTCAATGATCCCCTTTATATATTGCCCGATTTCGTGCAGATGCACGTGCCCCGGCACAAACTGGGTAAACGAATTCACGATGGCAATTACCGGTTTCCCGAACTGCTCTTCTTTCATTCCATTAGCTCTCCAGAGGCTTCTTGCCCCAGCCATACGGCGTCCTTCGGTAGTAGTAGCTGATCTTAATTTTTTCTGCATATCATTTTTTTTGAAAATTTTCCATAAAAAAAGCCTTCCCCGTTTTAAGAGAAAGGCTCATATATCGTTTATATACATATTCTTACCAGCCTTTCTCTCTATAGTATGAGAATGACGACAATGACTAGGACTAGTAGGAAATATGCAGACTTCATAATCAAGTTTTATTCATAAAAAAAGCCATCCTTTGTTTCTGAGAATGGCTTTAAAGTTTTTTGCTTACATTATACCATTCTCATTCAGCACGAAGGAGGACCACCACGCTGTTCACAACTACTGATATAATGCTAATATTTTTCATTTGTTTCATTTCGTTTGATGCTGCAAATGTAAAAATTAATTCGAACTTCCAAATCAAATTAAAAGTAAAATTCCACCTTCCGTGAGAAACTATAAGGATCTGTTTAAATTTAGGAATAGATTGGCTTTTAATACCCGGATCAGTTCTCTCGATAAAAAAAATCAAACCGGCTATTTTTATCCTCTAGTTTGTTGATTGACTCCCTCCCATTTATGTCTGGATATAATCTTTTGGAGATACCCCAAATTGCTTTTTGAAGGATTTCGAGAAATGAGAATAAAAATTAAACCCGGTATAGGTAGCAATATCGTTCAGGCTCATAGTGTTTTCCTGCAATAGCTCGGCAGCACGCCTAAGCCTGTAACTCCTGACAAAATCGCTTGGCGACATATCACTCAGCCCTTTTACCTTACGATAGAACCCGGTCCTGCTGAACCCAAGATCACGTGCAATAGTATCAATATCCAAATTGGGATTAGCCAGTTCCTTCTCCAAAATTTGGGTCAACTTAGCCATGAATTTTTGGTCGTGTACATTTAATGACACCGGAGGATTTTTTTGATCTTGTACTTGAGGCATCGAATAGTATTGCCGTAAACGATCACGGCTCAGAAACAAGTTCTTTATAGTCAGCAACAAATAATCAATATTAAATGGTTTACAGATGTAGGCATCAGCACCTTGTTCGAGCCCTTCTAACTGGTCGTTAAGCGTACTTTTTGCGGTGAGCAGCACAACCGGTATGTGGCTAAATTCGGGATGTTGCTTGACGTTCCGGCAAAGTTCATATCCGGTCAGGCCAGGCATAAGCACGTCGCTTAATATTAAATCAAGAGAATCGCGTTGGACCATTTCCCAGGCAGTGCTACCGTCCATCGCCTCAATGACATGGAATTGATTGTTTAATAAATTACGAATAAAGGTCATTAATTCCGGATTGTCTTCAGCCACCAGTATGGTATATTCGTTTTTGTTTTTCCCTTCAGTTTTTGGGGGCTGTTCCGGCAGGCTTGTTTTAACAGGCAGATTAATTTTTTGCGTTTGTTTGTCGGGTTGTGGATAAACATCACCCAAAGGCAGGATGAATGAAAAAGCCATCCCTCCCTCCTGACGAATCTGTGCCAGAATCTTACCATGATGAGTTTCGACCAACCGCTTCGTGTAATACAACCCGATCCCGCTACCTCCATAGTCAGGCTTACGTCCGGAGGGTCCTTCTATCTGACGGTAACGTACAAATAATTCATGCAACTTATCGGCAGGAACGCCGGGGCCGTTATCAGCAACAATAACCTCCAGATAGGAATGCTCCTTAACCTGATACTTTTTATCAGCCTCTTCCGGCCCCAACTCCCTGGTAATGACGCTTATCATTCCGCGAGCAGGAGTAAATTTCACCGCATTCGACAAAAGGTTATACAAAATTTCCTCAACTTTATCGGCATCCATCCAGAGGGGAAAACTGGGAACATGAGGGACGAAATCCAGTTTAATTTGTTTTCCCATAGCCGAATAGAAAAAAATCTCCTGAATATTCCGGATAAATTGGATAGCATCAATCTGCTGAACCTGAATTTTCAACATCCCGCTTTCCATTTTCCGGAAGTCGAGCAACTGATTTATCAGCCGTAACATACTTTGTACATTCCTGGAAATTGTGCCCAACAGGTTTTTCCCCTGCTCATCAAGCTTTTGTGAGGAAGAAAGCTGTTCGAGCGGTGCTGAAATCAAGGTTAGAGGAGTGCGAATCTCGTGCGAAATGTTTGTAAAGAAGTTCATTTTCATTTCGTTGATTTCTTTTTCGCGCTCACGTTCCCGGTGTTCGGCTTCTTGCCTGTGGCGCTGTAGCCTCATGTTGAGTACCAGGCGAAAGATCCAGTAAACAGCCGCAACGGCAATCAGGAAATAGGCCGTCCAGGCTTGCCACGAAAACCAGGGCGCCGGCTTGACTATAATCGTTAAGGTTGCGGGAGTCTGGCTTTCTATTCCGTCGCCATTAATGGCCTTGACTTTAAATAAATATTTTCCGGGGCTCAGATTGGAGTAGGTCGCCCTCCTGTAATTTCCAACGAGGTTCCAGTTTTTGTCAAATCCCTCCAGTTGGTAGGCGTACTTTAGCTTGTTTGGAT
This sequence comes from uncultured Odoribacter sp., assembly GCA_964488805.1. Lineage (GTDB taxonomy): Bacteria > Bacteroidota > Bacteroidia > Bacteroidales > Prolixibacteraceae > Aquipluma. The sequence goes on from CAZAVU010000005.1 coordinate 8,780, forward strand.
ATAGAAAATCAATTCCGGTATAATCGATCGAAATAACTGTCTGGCGATGATTCAGCGTAATTTGCCTGGTATAGGGAAGCGTTTGGGTCAGCACGGAACCCGAACTTGCCGGAACAACACTTTGGTTAAATATTTTGAGATCGGTCAAATGTACTTTAGGCTGAAACTTTGGAGGCATGTCAACCATCGGATCGAAAAAAGTCAGCCCATGGTTTCCTGTAAAAAAGATACGTCCGTCAGAGTGCTTTAACCCTGCCTTTTCATGAAACTGATTGCCTAAAGTGCCGTCACCGTTGAAATAATTCACAAAGGTGGTATCGGCCATGCGTAACTTCGAAATCCCAAAGGAGGTGCTCACCCACATATCGCCATGGTTACCTTCTTCAATTCGTAAAATATCGTCACTTGGCAAACCTTGCCTTTTGGAAAAAACGTGATAATGCTTTCGATCGGGCGAAACACAAAGAAGACCACCCCGGTAACTACCCATCCAAATACGATGTTGGGTATCTTCACAAATCGAAATGCACCCTCTTTTATTTGAAACCGAATCCCCAGGCAGGAATGGTACAGGAACCTTTTCATTGGGACGAAGAAGAAAAATTCCGTTGCCAAAAGAAGAAAAAAGCACATCGCCGGACTTTAAAATGCAAATATACGGAGAGTTTCCTTCCTTAATCAATTCAGGATTTAGACCCGGATCATCCATTTTTATCCGGAATAAACCTGCAAAAGACCCCAGCCAAAGATTTCCGTAGTGGTCTTCGGTCATGAATCCCACCCACTTAAAATTCTTGGTTTCCAGTTTTTGGAGATGTCCGTCCCTTGAAATTTTGGCCACAACTAAATAATTCGTTAAACCAATCCAAATGCGGTCATGGGAATCAACAAAAACCGATTCAATCAGGTTCTCATCATTGGGGAACAGGTCCGAATTCTGCGTATTATAGACGGTAACTTTTCCGGAAGAGGAGTAATGAAAAATCCCGTCATAACGAGTGCCTACCCACAAATTGCCGTAAGCATCCTCAGCAATTTGATCCACGAACATATCTTTAAATGTATCGCTTAATTGCTTGTCCGAATTAAAATAATCCAGGCAACGGTTCCATACCTTAAAGCCCTTGTCAAACGAACCAAACCATACATTATGGTCCCGGTCGATGTAGCAGGACAGCAACTGGGAAGAAAGGGTTTTCGTTCTTTGGTTCAGTTCATTATGCAACAATGTCCGTCTGGGAATATCATACAGGAATAAGCCCTGGGAATCGGTCCCTATCAATAGTTTTAAGGGACTGACCTCTTTTATGAAATTCACCTTGGTATGATTGAGCAACCTATCGTCTTTCACGGGGCCCGGAGGGTTTTTGAATACCTGCAGAACAGGATCGAACAGCACAATGCCTTCATTGGTACCTAACCACCACATTCCTTGCTGGTCCTGATACCGGCAATGTACGCTCCGGTCTCCAGGCAATGAAAAATAATCCCAGTTATTTTTATCTCGCTGAACCGCAAGCCCATTCCCCTGATACAACCCCATCCATAACCGATGAGAATTATCCTCCCAAAACAGATTGACAAATTTTTGCCCCACTGATTCCTGGTGGATAAGCCGACATTTTACCGTATCAATAATAACGGCGCCAGGCGCTGTTACGACCCATATATTCTTTTGATGGTCTTCGAAAAATGAAAAAACGCTATAATAAGGTTTGTCTTTCCCATTGCTGTAATGCTCAAAACTATTCGTTTCAAAATTATAACGATCGACTCCGGTTGTTGTCCCCACCCAAAGTCTGTTTGAGGAATCCAGGAAAAGAGCCCGAACATAGTCATCACCGATAGAATTCGAATCGAGAGGATCATGAAAGTACTGTACAAATTCATATCCGTTATACCTGTTTAATCCATGAGGCGTGGCAATCCACATATTTCCGAGAGAATCCTGGCAAAATGCCTTAATGTTGAGATTGGATATCTGAGTTGCTTCCTGGGGAGAGGATGGACCAAACTCCTGAGCTAATGCTGCAACAGCACAAACATTCAATATGAAGCAAAAGAATATACGATTAAGATAACAGCCACACATTTCTCCAGATTGAAAGATGCCCCGAAAGTACTAAAATCAACTTACGAGTCAAATCTGCAAGGAATATATTGACCTGTAATTATAAAAAAATGGTTAAAAAATATAATTGCGCTCAAATTTGAACAGCCTGTATAAATACTCGCAACCTGCGAATAAATGGAGTCGTACCAGATCGCCTACTTTTGTTCGTGCTTCTTTAAGCACGTTCAAGCTCTCATAAAACAACCAAAACTAACTTGAATCATGTTCAATATACATCATATTGAAGTGTGTCTTTTTATCCTCTATGGCCTGATTATAATATCAATTAAAACGGGCGTCAATCAAAATGATCCTTGTAGATTGAATCACAAGCACAAAATCGTATTTACCCTAAATACAATTCATGTTTTTAATCAAAATTTCTTATGAAAAAAAGCAATTTGTTTTATTGGCATTCCTCACAGTACACCTGGTTAGCTGTGTGTGTATGCTTGTTAGTCTTATTCTCTTGTGGAGATGAAAAAGACGCTCCAGGTTCGGGGCCGTATGACCCCTCAAAACCGATTGAGTTAAGTACTTTTTATCCGGACTCCGGCAAATACCTGGAAAAAGTACTGTTGACCGGTAAAAATTTCGGTACTGATCCCGAAAATATCCGGGTGTATTTTAATAATAGGAAAGCAGCCGTTGTGGGTTCAACAGGAGAGCGCATGTATGTGCTTGCCCCAAGAATGCCCGGAGATACCTGCACCATCTCGGTTGCTGTAGGAAAAGATTCGGTAGTTTATGCGAAACAATTCAGGTACCACGTTTCAGTTACTGTGACCACCATTGCCGGTAATGGGAATGGCGAAGGTTACAAAGATGGCGATCTGAGCAGTTCTATTGTGCAACCCCGCTATTTATGCGTGGATAAAGAGGACAACATCTTTGTTGTAAACTGGTCGTTCAGTCGTGCAAGCTATGTTGTTTCACGCATTGATCAGGAATCGAATGAATTAGTTACGATTGCAAAAGATGTAGTTGCCAATGTGCCCTGTGCCGATCCTACCACCGGAATGATAACCTTCCCGACAGAAACGACTCTCGGATCGTTTTACACCCTCGACCCGAAAGAAATGTGGGCCCCAAGGTTCCGTGAAATGAAGTGGCCAGCCGATGGCGACCGGCCAGACGCCGGATGGAAACACAGTATGGTCGTGAACCCATCCGATGGGTGTATCTATACCCGTTACTACCACGGTCACATCGTGAAAATTAATCCCAAGACTTATGAAACCGAGGTTATTTATAAAACTGAACAGGGCGATAGTTACGGATTGACCTTTAATCCGCTTAAACCCAACATTCTTTACATGTCGTTGTGGGAAAATGGTGGTGTGAACGCCAACAGCATCTGTAGCATCGATGTAACCAATCCGTCAAATTCATTCAAAAAACTTAGCGGTCCAACCAGTGGTGGCCATCGCGATGGCGAGTTAGGTGTAGCACAATTCAGGAACCCATCCCAAATCTTTTGCGATGCCGATGGAAACATTTATGTAGCCGATTCGGGAAACCATTGCATCCGGAAAATCACTCCTGAAAACATGGTGGAAACTGTTCTTGGAATGCCAGGAACCCCTGGATGGAAGGACGGAGGCAAAGAAGAAGCTTTGTTTAGAGAACCGAGAGGTATCGGTATTGGAAAAGACGGATCGGTTTATGTAGCCGACTATGGAAATGCTCGCGTGAGAAAACTCTCTATTAATTAAATCTGAACAGGACGGATATCTTGATCAAAACAGACAGCCATGTTTGTTTTTTTGAAAAGGTCTGTTCGATAAACAACAACAATAAATTAGAATAGATGAAACATATTATATGTACGCTATGGGTACTCTTGACCCTGAGTCTTGCGCTTCAGGCACAACAAAAGAATACTTTTAAAATGGAAGGTACGGTATTCGATGAAAAAGGAATAGCTATGCCTGGCGTAACCGTTTATTTAAGGGATAAGGTCAGTGTTGGAACTGTCACCGGCCCTGAAGGAAAATTCAGTATTCGGGCATCGCGAGGTGACATGCTGGTATTTACCTTCATTGGGTACGAAAAAGTTGAATATTTGGTCACTGAAGAAAAAAAGGACCTGAAAATTAAATTTACAGGAGCGGAACAAAAACTGGATGAGGTAGTTGTCGTAGGTCTTGGCAGTCAGCGAAAGATTTCAACGGTAGCAGCCGTAACCAGTGTGAATGTGAAAGAATTGCAACAACCAGCCCCCTCCATGGCCAATCTTTTGGGAGGTCGGGTTGCTGGTGTTATGTCGCTGCAAACCAGCGGCGAACCGGGCAAAAATATTTCCGAGTTCTGGGTTCGTGGTATTGGTACTTTTGGAGCCAATTCAAGCGCATTGGTGTTGATTGATGGTCTTGAAGGCGATATCAACACCATTGATCCTGCCGACGTTGAGAGTTTCTCGATATTGAAAGATGCTTCGGCAACTGCAGTTTACGGGGTACGTGGAGCCAATGGCGTGGTGTTAATTACCACCAAAAGAGGTGAAGCCGGAAAATTGAACATTACCGCTCGTACCAATTTTACCCTTTCACATTTGGTTAGAATACCTCAATACCTGAGAGCTTACGACTATGCTAATTTGGCAAACGAAGCTCGTGAAGTACGCGGTGAAACTCCGATCTATACCGATGCTGAAATGGATATCATTAAAAACGGATTGGATCATGATCTCTATCCGGACGTAAACTGGCAGGATGAAGTTCTTCGTAAAAATTCATTCAAGCAGACCTACTATGTAAGCGCCCGTGGCGGAGCCAGGGTTGCCAGGTATTTCCTAAGCCTCGGAGGCAGTAAAGAAGCCGCAGCTTACAATTATGACAAAAACAGTGTGTATGCTGCCAATGTCGGGTATAATACCTACAACTACCGGGCAAATATCGACCTTGAACTTTCTCCGTCGACCACCTTGTTCTTTGGCACAGATGGATTCCTCTCGGTACAAAATAATCCAGGCGTTGCCAGTACCGATTATATCTGGTGGGCACAATCAAATCTGAACCCGCTTTTACTACCGGTAAAATATTCCAATGGACAGTTCCCTGCCAGTGAAAATTCAGCAGGACATACCTCACCTGTTGTTTTGATTAACCACATGGGGCGTCGTTCCGACCAGGAATACCGGGGGAAATACACCCTTTCTCTTGAGCAGAATTTATCTTCGCTTATCGACGGGTTAAAATTCAGGGTTCAGGGCGCTTACGACCTTAACAGCTATTTCTCCGAACGCAGACTGATACAACCAGCCCTCTATCAGGCTGTCGGCAGAGACCAGAAAGGTAAGCTGATCACTATCGAAAGGGTACCCGAAGGAAGTGTTTCTTATTCCCGCAGTACTGACCAATACCGGAAATATCACCTGGAAAGCACGGTGAACTACGACAAGGTAATCAATAATGACCATCGCGTTTCCGGCTTGCTTTACTATTACATGAGCGACGAGAAAAAAGCCAGTGATGGCTATAACAACTTATCCGCAATTCCGGTTCGCTATCAGGGGTTATCAAGCCGTTTGACTTATGGATACCGGGATACTTATATGGTGGATTTCAATTTCGGTTATACCGGTTCCGAGAACTTTCAACCTGGACGTCAGTATGGATTCTTCCCTTCTGTTGCTTTAGGTTGGGTGCCAACAGGATACCAATATGTCAAAGACAACTTAAAATGGCTTAACTTCTTCAAAATAAGAGGATCGTATGGTTCTGTTGGAAATGACCGGATTTCAAGCCGTCGTTTCCCATACCTGAGCATGGTTGACCTTGGAAGCTGTTCACCCTGGGGTTCAGCCAGAATTGAAAGCGTCAGTGAATCAACCGTTGGCGCCGACAATCTGAAATGGGAAAAGGCTATCAAAGCTGACCTTGGTATTGAAGGCCGTCTTTTCAATGAAAAACTGGCTTTTGTGATTGATATTTTCAACGACCAACGTAACGGTATCTTCATGCAAAGGGTACAGGTCCCTGATTATGCCGGCCTTGTTTCAATGCCTTTTGGAAATATCGGGAAAATGAAAAGTTACGGCGCCGACGGTAATGTTAGCTATACCTGGACAATTAGTAAAGATATGAGCGTTACTGCCCGTGGAAACTTTACCTATTCAAAAAACAATGTTCAAAACTGGGAAGAAGCTAATCCGAAGTATCCTTATCAGGTCGTATCCGGCTACCCGTACGGCACTATCCGTGGATACCACGCCATTGGATTGTTTAAAGATAAGGATGATGTTGAAAACAGTCCCGCCCAATTCGGAACCGTTATGCCTGGCGATATTAAATACCGAGACGTCAATGGTGACGGTAAAATTGATTCGGACGACAGAACTCCTTTATCATACAGCACTTATCCATTGATGATGTACGGTTTCGGTGGCGAGTTCAGGTACAAAAGCTTCACAATGGGTATCCTCTTTAAAGGTACGGGGAAAACCGATTATTTCCATGTTGGCTATGGGGGTAATGGTACCGGATATGTCCCATTCTACAACGGAGTTTATGGCAATGTGCTTTCTATTGTTAATGATCCTGCAAACCGTTGGATTCCGCGCGATTATGCACTTGCTCATGGAATTGACCCTGCTTTGGCTGAAAATCCCAATGCTCGTTTCCCCCGGTTGACTTATGGATATAATGAGAACAACTCACAATTGTCTGATTTCTGGAAAGGGAACTCGCGGTACTTACGTCTGCAGGAAGTAACATTGAATTACAATTACAAAAATGCCATGTTGCAGAAACTCCATATTTCATCTATCGACTTCCAACTGGTCGGAAACAACCTTCTGGTTTGGGATAAAGTGAAATTGTTCGATCCGGAACAAGCTCAGAAAAATGGAGAAGTATATCCGATCCCAAGTACCTACACGTTCCAATTGTACATTAATCTTTAGTCTGGAAATAAGAGTTGTCTGAAATGACAAACGATCAAACAACATTACTGCACAACATATAACTCCCTTGAAATTTCCTTCTCCAAAGGATGGGTATTCAAGGAAGTGATATTTGATAATGAGTAAATTATAAAATATATGAACTATAAAAAAATAATAAACAGAGTCTGCGCTGAACGGAACCGGAACAAGGCAAAGCCTGAAGAAACCAGTTCTCTATTTCGTTCTCAGAACGGAACCTCCTGGGTTCCGGTAGTTGCGCTTTTCTTATTGATGCTGGTGTCATTTTCTTCGTGTAAAGATTATCTGAGTGTGGATAATTATTTCAGCGACGAGCTCAAACTCGACACCGTTTTTGCAAAAACAAGGTATATCGAAGCTTATATGTGGGGCGCTGCATCCATGTTTCCTGATGAGGGGAACCTCTTGAATAACAATTACACTCCGGGACCTCTTGCTACCGATGAAGGTTTTACAGGATTCCTCACTCTTTACGGATACAATGGTATGCGTTATGTTTTGGGAGAAATTACTGCCGCCAATAATTATTCATTTAACACCTGGGGCAATCTGTATAAGATCATCCGAAAATGTAACACAATCCTTAAACGGATCGATGAAGCTAAGGATATGACTACCAAAGAAAGGTTTTATATCCTGGCCAACACCCGCTTTATACGAGCTTATGCCTATTACAACATCCTTGTCGATTACGGGTCGCCAATCCTGATAGGCGACAAAATCATGGAATCGAATGCGGAACTTTCGTATTACGATACCCAGCGAAGCACCTATGACGAGGCGGTTGAATACATTTGCAGTGAACTGGACGCTGCTGCCGTAAACCTGCCGGCAACCGTTTCATTGATGGAGTTCGGACGCCCGACCAAAGGAGCTGCCTTTGGATTAATTTCCAGGATCAGGTTGACACATGCCAGCCCGTTGTACAATGGTGGCGAGGCTGCACATACCTTCTTCGGAAACTGGAAACGTAAAACAGACGGGGTGCAGTATGTGGCACAAACCTACGATGAAAAACGCTGGGCTTTGGCCGCGGCTGCTGCAAAAAGGGTTATGTCAATGCAAGCTTCCGGCGGCCCGCTGTATCGCCTGCATACCGTTGATGCCGATTCAGACACTCCGGCATTGCCTGCTGGCGTGACCAGCGATCCCAATTATTATAAAACATGGCCCGAAGGCGCTGCCGGAATCGATCCTTTCAGATCCTACTCCGAAATGTTCAACGGCGAATCCGTCATTGCAACAAATCCTGAATATGTATGGGGACGACGAAGCGATGCTGTCAGAAGTAACACCCAGATGAGTTTCCCTCAAAAGCTGAGCGGTTGGAATGGAATGTGCGTGACTCAAAAAATAGTCGATGCTTATTCTATGGTTGACGGTCGTTCCATCAGCAATTCAAGCACCGATTATCCTTATGAAGAAGCAGGTTCGACCAGTGATGTAAAAACATTCTCGGGCTACAGGCTCAATGCCGGTGTTAGTAAAATGTATGTTAACCGCGAAATGCGTTTCTATGCTTCTGTTGGATTCAGCGAATGCTATTGGCCGATGACTTCATCCACATCTTCAGGATATTACAACCAGACCATCGCCTATTACTATGATTCGCCCAATGGGAAAGGTAGTGTCAGCAGCCCCAACGATTACCCAATCACTGGTTATGTGCTGAAAAAATTCATCCACCCATCGGATGCCTGGGGTGGAACCAATGCCCGTATGATGGACAAAGGTTTCCCGATCATCCGTTATGCTGAAATCCTTCTTTCATACGCCGAAGCGCTTAATAACCTTTCAGGCACCTATTCCATCGAAGTTGACGGGCAGACCCAGGTATTCAAAAGAGATATGAACGAGATCAAAAATGCCTTCAATCAGGTGCGTTACCGTGCCGGATTGCCCGGGTTGAAAGGTGATGAAGATGCCAAAACAGTTCAGCAGATGATTGAAAAAGAACGCATGCTTGAATTCCTGTTCGAGAACAGACGTTACTATGACGTCCGCCGCTGGGGTATCTACGAAAAGACCGAGAGCGAACCCGTTAAGGGAATGAATGTGGAAGGATCAAAAGATGTATTTTATACAAGAGTTGTTCCTAATACTTCGCGCGTAGGTTCGCGTATTGTCAACAGGAAACTGGCTTTGTTACCTATTCCGCTCAATGAGGTAAGGATATTACCTTCTTTAGACCAAAATCCGGGATGGGAAAATTAGTCATGTCAAACAATAAATTAGGATTTACTATGAATCATGTAAAAATAGGTATCGCAGCAGTTTTATTCCTGGGAATGTTTTCATGTAACCAGGATGAAGTGTTTGAGAAAGAACAATACAAAAATGTTTTTGCTTTAATTAGCGAGAGCGATAATGTTTCCCGAAAATTCCACAAACTGGGAGAAGAATCAACAGGCTATGTTGCAGCCTCTTGCGGAGGAACCAATGCCACAAAAAAAGACATTGCGGTCGAGTTGGTGGAAGATCTGACCTTAATTGACAAATACAACAAGGTTAACTTTGATGTCGATGTGTCGAAATACATTCGTCCTCTGCCCAAAGACAAGTACACCATTGATAGTTATAACCTGACCATTCCTGCCGGAGAAATTGAAGGACGGGTCAGCATGAAAATCAGGCCCGATGGTCTTTCACCTGATTCCACATATTTTATTGCTCTCCGGGTTAACAAATTCTCGTCATACGAGGTCAACCCCGAAAAAAGCTATGTGTTGTACCGGGTAAAAACCAAAAACTATTGGGCATTGTCTGACGGAACTACGGTTTACTCGATGCGGGCAAAAATGCGTTTGCAGGGATCAACCTCTGAGCTTGAAATGCCTGGATCCAAAATCATGGCTCCTCTCAACAAAAATCAAGTACGTATTATTGCCGGCAACGAAACATACGAATCGGATGTTGCTGTCTTTAACAAAGCTGCCATGATTTTGCAAATGGCCGATGACAATAAGGTGACCATCCTTCCTTACAAAAACCTGGAAGTTACCCAGGTCAACGGCGATCCGAACTTCCCCAATATCTTTAAGATCGAAGACGATGGCTTTAAAACGTACAAAACCTTTCTCCTGAGGTATAACTACACGATGGACGGAACGGTTTATGAAATGAAAGAAGAACTGCGCCTCGAATTCGATAAAGATGAAGAGAAACAATAATGCATTTTAAATTTAAAACATGTCAGTAATGAAAAAGAAATTCTTTATATATGGATATTTGCTCTTTCTGTTGGTATTCATGTTCGGGTGCGACGACTACGACCGGGTCGGGGTTGAAAAATGCATCTACGTGAACCAGGAAGCCCTGTCCATGTTTGTCGGAGACAAGTCTCAGCTTACGGCCAGTCCATCTGACGATTCATTCACCTGGACGAGCGAAGACCCAACAATTGCCACCGTGTCAAACGACGGGTTGGTTGAAGCCAAAGCTGAAGGATCTACCAATATTATTGTCAACAGTGGGGAGATCCGATTAAAAGTTCCTGTTGCAGCAGTGGTAAAAGTTCCACTTGAAAATGTAAACCTGAGCGAAACTTCGATTGAATTGTTCCCCGGAACCAAGAAAACAGTCATTGTTAGCCTGATTCCTTCCAATGCCAACGATGTGCCCAAAGCATCGTGGGTTTCTGAAAACTCGAATGTCGCAACAGTCACCGCCGGCGGTGAAATTACCGCTATTGGAGATGGATCTACCAATATTGTCTATAAGATTGGCAATATTCAGAAAACCGTTACAGTGTCGGTTTCGCTTACTCGTCCGTTCAATGGGCCTCACATCCTTTCTTCGGCCAGCCCATGCGAAATCCTTGCAGCCGATTTCGACTTCGGAGGCGAAGGAAATGCTTTCCATGATAATGATTCCGGCGACAATTCAGGACAAGGCGGCAATTATCGCCGACAAGGTGGCGACACCCAAAGTGAAGCGGTTGACGTGGAAGGATTTGGTCAAAACGTTGGATGGGCTAATCCTGGAGAATGGTTACTTTTTACTGTTGATGTTCAAACCGCTGGCAAATACCTGTTAGATGTGCAGACTTCTGTTCCGGGATCAGGAAGCTTCCATTTAGAAGTTGATGGTAAGAATGTGACAAATACAGTTGAAATTCCAAATACCGACGGATGGGGCAATTTTGTATGGAATCCTTCTCCTGGAATAGCAATGAATTTAACTGCCGGGAAGCACAAAATAAAATATTACATTGAGGGAGGACATAATGTACGTGCATTGAGATTTACCAAAAACTAATATTGGGAAGACGCCTCCATTGTAGTATTGTCTAGTCATAAAAAAAACGTAAAGGATTAGACCCGAAGTATTAAAGGCAAGGGTGCAAACGAATCAGTTTGCACCCTGCTTTTTTTAAAGGAGTTCAGGAATAAGTTGCATAAACAAAAAGCACCTACAAATTTTACTTTGTAAGTGCCTTTTTATGTCGGTTTGGAGGGACTCGAACCCTCGGCCCGCTGATTAAGAGTCAGCTGCTCTACCAACTGAGCTACAAACCGAATCGGGCACAAAAGTAACAGTTTGTTTGTCATTTTCAAAAATAGACCATAAAAAAGGCAACTTTTCTTCAACAAAAATTTTATCCAGAGAGCAATACAAATCTGGAAATTGTCGTTTCGTCCAATAGATCAATCCAATAAATATGGGCATGTCGTTATTTATGGTTAGAAATAATTTGGGTTTGCGATTCCCTAAAATTATCTTTGTTAACAAACAACTATTGGACAGATCATGGAAATACTGAATCACATCCCCGACGAGTTTGTCAAATTTTTCCTGGTACTTATTTTTTCACTACTCATTGGATTGGAACAACGACGGCACCACATCCACGAAGACGAAGACCTCCTGTTCGGCACCGACCGCACCTTCACCTTCATCGGGCTGCTGGCCTATGTATTGTTTATTGCCGACCCAATTACCTATGTCCCTTTCCTGATCGGATTCATTTTGATCGGCATTTTACTTGGTATCCAGTATTTTCATAAAATTGCCCAAAACGTGAAATACGGTATGACCAGCACCATCCTTGCGCTACTGACCTACTGCATTCCCATCATGGTTTTCACCCAACCGGTGTGGCTGGTTTTGTCGTTTATTGTCGCGCTGCTCATGATTACCGAGATGAAAGCCCACTTCATCACCCTTTCGAAAAAAGCTTCGGAAGAGGAATTTATCACCCTGGCCAAGTTCATTGCATTTGCCGGGATCATTCTCCCTCTCCTTCCTGAAGAAAACATATCGGAACAAATCCCGATTTCGCCCTATCATTTATGGCTGGCCATCGTAGTGGTTTCAGGCATTTCGTATGCCAGTTATTTGCTCAAAAAATTCATTTATCCCGATTCAGGAATATTTATAACCGGATTGCTCGGTGGAATTTACAGCAGCACCGCTACCACCATCATTCTGGCCCGGAAAGAAAAAGAGGAACCAGCGGGAGCCCAAACCATTTCGGCAATGATGATTGCCAATGGAATGATGTACCTGCGCATTCTCTTTCTGGCGTTCATTTTTAACGTACCAGTTGCCCTCCAGTTGTGCATCCCTTTCATCCTGATGTTTCTGGTTACATTTATCCTTTCCAGGATTGCCACCTGGAGAAATTCCAACTCCCGGGAGCAGGAATCTCATGACAGCACACAGACATCAAACAAAAACCCGCTGGAACTCAGGACTGCCGCTATTTTTGGCGTATTATTCGTAGTCTTTGCCCTGATCACCAATTTTGTGCTGAAGAACTATGGAAGCACCGGCATCACCCAACTGGCTTTCGTTGTTGGAGTCACCGATATCGACCCCTTTTTGCTGAACCTGTTGCAACAAAAAGCCGGGATCGGTCAAATGACGGTTGTGCTGGCAATTTTGAACGCCACCAATAGCAACAATCTGTTAAAAATGGCTTATGCCAGCTCGTTAAGCAATAAAAATATCCGAAAAAGTATAATTCTAAACTTTTCGGTACTTATTCTCTGTGGTTTATTTATGTCAATAATATTTTATCTACTTTAGCCATACAAAACGAAACACATCATTTGAATATATTTAACCATGAAGACAAAAAACTACAAAAACATTATCTGGTATTTTCTGCTTGCCCTGGTTTTAGCCGTCGGTTGCAGAAAAGACGACTCAATTCCGGAAGCCACTGTCGTTAATTCTTTTATTTGGAACGGCTTGCACGACTATTACCTTTGGACTGCCGACGTTCCCAATTTGTCTGCTGAAACATATCCAGAAGGCGACGTACGCAACAAATTCCTGAACCAGTACTCCGATCCGCAAGAGCTTTTCACCAGCCTGCTTTACAAATACGAGGAAGTCGACAAGTGGTCTTTCCTTGTTGACGACTCAAAAGAAATTGACGATTGGATCAGCGGGACATCAACAACCATGGGCTATGATTTTATGCTGGCCCGGATTGGTTCCTCCGGCAACGTTTTCGGGTTTGTCCGCTACGTTTATAAAGGTTCCCCGGCAGAGAAAGCTGGAATGAAACGTGGAGATCTCTTCCTGAAAGTGAACGACACTCAGCTCACCGTATCGAATTACCAGACCCTGCTGCTGAACACCGCCACCTACAAACTTACTTTTGCAACCGTTGCAAACAATACCATCTCGGCCAGCAGCCGGACAGTGACCATGACGGCCGTTAAAATGCAGGAAGATCCGATCAATAAGGACACTATTTTTACCTATAACAATCAGAAAATCGGATACCTGGTTTACAATGCGTTTAATTCAGATTACGATATCGCCCTAAACAACGTAATCAAGAAATTCAAAGATGCCAACATCGATCAGATGGTTCTCGACCTTCGGTACAACGGAGGTGGCTCTGTTCAAAGCGCTATCTATCTGGCCAGTATGATTTACAGTACTGACGGAACCAAGGTATTCGACCAAAGCCAGTATAATTCAATGCTGCAAGCATATTTAACCAAAGAATACGGAGCTGCCTCGCTGAAGGATTACTTTACCAATACCATTGCCAAAACCGACAATAATCCGGCAACACCAATCAACACGCTCAACCTGAAAAAGATATATGTGATCGTTTCAGATAACACGGCTTCGGCCAGCGAACTCCTGATTAACGGGCTTCGGCCATACATGACCGTGAAGGTCATCGGAATCAATACTGTTGGGAAATATGTTGCATCAATGACCATTAAAGACTGGGACGAAGACGGAAACGTGAGCACCAAACACACCTATGCCATGCAACCGGTCGTGGTTAAAATTGCCAACTCGCTTGGGGTGTCTGACTTTGTGAACGGCCTGACTCCCGACATTACCGCCGAAGAAGACATCCTCAACCTTTTGCCTTTTGGCGATCCAAACGAGACATTACTTAGCGCAGTATTGGCCGACATGAGAGGAGGCGTAATTACGTCCATGCCGCTAAAATCAGCAAAAATGGGACTGAAAAAAGTGGCCGACAGTCACGATTTCAAACCTTTTGCCAACGACATGTATATCAATCCGCAAAAGAAATAGTCGCTCATAAAAACCATATAAAAAAGAGGAGCTCTAAAAATCGGAGCTCCTTCTCTGCCTAACTGAAAAACTATGCTTTTGCGAATTTACGTTACTGTTTTCTTCCTTTTCTTTTTAAATACGGGTTTCTCACAGGTTTCAGGAATAACGTCTTCGAATCTTCCTTTGGTTGTCATCAACACTTCCGGGAAAACCATACCAGAAGATACCAAGATACAGGCAACCATGAAAGTCATTTACAACAGTAGCGGAAATAATAAACCAACTGATTCGGGAAACATTTACGATGGTAACATCGGGATTGAGATTCGAGGCCAGTACTCGGCCTCCTTGCCACAGAAACCTTATGGCATTGAAACCCGCGACCAAAGCGGCAACAACCTGAATGTACCACTTCTGGGCATGCCCGAAGAAAACGATTGGATACTATTGGCCAATTACAATGACAAGACATTCATGCGAAACATGCTGGCATTTGAGCTGTTTCGGAAAATGGGACATTACGCTCCACGCACACGAATGGTCGAAGTAATTATCAACAATGTTTACATGGGAGTTTATATCCTGACTGAAAAGATAAAACAAGACAAAGGACGGGTGGATATTGCCAAACTAACCAGCAAAGATATTGCTGATGATAATATTACCGGAGGTTATATCTTTAAAATTGATTACTACAACTCTCTCAACAGTTGGCGGAGCAACTATACTCCCCCCGGATACCCGAACAAACCTGTTTACTACGTATATCACGACCCCGATCCGAATGAACTCCTGTCGCAACAAAAAAACTACCTGAAAACAGCCGTTAACTCGTTCGAAAAAGTACTGAACAGTGCCGAATTCGCCGATAAAACGACAGGGTATCCGGCATGGATTGATGTAACTTCATTTATCGACTATTTCATCGTTAATGAAGTTTCACGAAATGTTGACGGTTATAAAAAAAGCTGCTACTTCTTTAAAGATAAAAACAGTAAAGGAGGAAAGATAAATGCAGGGCCTGTCTGGGACTTCGACTGGGCCTGGAAGAACATCGACGATTGCAGTTTCTTCAAGGTAACCGACGGATCGGGATGGAGCTATAAAATTAATGACTGCGGTAATATCTATCCTAACTCAAACGGCTGGGTAGTCCGGTTACTGCAGGATTCGGAATTCGCCAACGCCCTGAACAAACGCTACTTCGAGCTGCGAAATTCGTACCTGAGTTTTAACTATCTGCAAAGCTATATCGACTCCATAAAAAATCAGGCCAGCGAAGCAGAAGTTCGTCATTACAAAAAATGGAACATACTGAGTTTATCGGTCGGGGCCCCTGAAATTGACGGTCAGCCTTCGACTTACGAAGGTCAGGTAACCAAATTTGCCACTTGGATTAAAACCCGGTTAATCTGGCTCGATGCCCATTTCCCTGGTCAAACATTGACAACATCGACAGAGACTGACCAAGAGGCCAGCAGCTATCGTATTTTCCCCAATCCGGCTACCGAAGTGGTATATCTGGAATCAACCTCCGAAATACAAAGTATAGAAATATACAACTGCAACGGGAAATGTATCCTGTACAAAACCGAATTAAACACCTTCTCAACCCAATTAAATATTTCAGGCCTGAGTTCCGGCATTTACCTGGTCCGAATGAAAATAAAAGGAGAAAAGATAGTCAGCTCCAAACTAATTGTCCGGTGATTTCAACTGAGAACTTATAAAAAGAATACAGCAACGCCGCCAACAGTAATAATTGCGCCCAAAATCTCTTTCCAGTTAACCTTTTCGTGAAACAGCAGAATCGCCGGCGGAATGATCAGGACTGGAACAATAGCCATTATCGTTGCAGCAATTCCGGCCTGAGTATGTTGAATCGCCAGCAACGAGAACGAAACTCCCAGAAACGGACCAAAAAAAGAGCCTAGCGCAATCCGTTTCATCGCCGCCCCATGTTTTAGAGCTTTCAGTACTTTCCCGTAACGTCCGGTAATCAGAAAAATAACGGCAAAGCCAATCATTCCGGTAATAACCCGGATGTGAGAAGCCGCAAAAGCATCGTATTCGCCCAATCCTTTCTTACTGAGCACCAGCCCCACCCCCTGCCCTATCGCACCGCCAAAGGCCAGGAGAATCCCTTTTAAACTGTAATTGGTAGTGATTTTCCGTGATTTTCCCGAATCCGCTTCCTCACTTCCGCGCTTTAGAATAACAATTGATATTCCGGTTAACGTAACAACCATACCAAACCAGTTCATCAGGCTCATCACCTCATCAAGCATGATCCAACTCACCAGTGCCGTGATTGGCGGCGACAAGGCCATGATAAGCATCGAAATTCGCGCGCCAATAACCACAAAAGACTGAAAAAGAAGCAAATCACCAATAACAAAACCAACCAGCCCCGATAAAGCCAGCCAGCCCCAGCGTTCAACGCCCGCATCAAGCGGAAGAAACATATCCCTGCGGAAATAATTCAAGACTCCGTATATCAGAAACGCCAGAACCAACCGGATCAGATTGACCGAAAGAGAGCCAACCTTTTTACCAGCCGATTCAAACGACATGCTGGTAACTGTCCAGAAAATGGCCGTCAGCAAAGCAGCACTTTCACCTAAAAAATGTCCCATTATGCTTTGGTCTTTTGGAATGCCCCGAAGATAATGAAAGAAGAGCCCTAAGTTAATGATCGCCATACATACTTCAGGCTTTCTTAACTTTACCCAACTTCAGGCATTACGAACTGCCCCCTATTCCATGTCGCTCAGATGCAAATCGAGCGCTTTGACCGAAATCTGAATTTCACGGATAGAAATTGCCAGCGAAAAAATCAGAAGCAGAAGCGCTATCCCGAACAAAATTTCGGCCCACATAAAAAGACGTACATAAACCAGGAACATACAAACAACACAAAGCAGCAGGCTTGAGATGCCCAAAACCTGCATGGTTTGAGTCAACCGGAGACGTTTCCTCAGGTTTTGAATCTGCCCCAACAGCAACGAATTTGGGTTTTCTTTGAACGTGGCATGGAGGTTCCGAACAACCTGTGCATAAGCCAGAAACCGGTTGGTATAAGCCAGAAGGATTAGCGAGATTGCCGAAAACAGCAGGGCCGGCGTGGTAAGTGTTAATTGTTCCATAGGAGAATATTTCAATTCGTTAATATAACAGATTTTAACCGAAGAAGTTGCACATGCATTCAAAACCATCTCCCGAACAACCGTCCTGCAACAAAAAAACCGGGATAATCCTCCCGGTTCTTTTGCTTCTGTATTTGTATTGCTAAATGTTATTCTTTGCTGTAGCCTTCCTGATGGACACTACCAACCGAACGGCCCGACGGATCGGCATTGTTCTTGAAACTAGCATCCCATTCCAGCGCAATTGGCGTGCTACATGCGATGGATGGCACCGATGGAACACAGCTTGCGGCTGAATCAGAAGGGAAATGTTCGGTAAAAATGGAACGATAGAAATACTCTTCCTTCGACATCGGTGTATTGATCGGGAACCTGTATTTAGCCGTATTCATTTGCTCATCGGTTACCTTTTGGGCAACCATTTCCTTCAGCGAATCGATCCAATTGTAGCCAACGCCATCCGAGAATTGTTCTTTCTGACGCCAGGCAACACTTTCGGGCAAATAATCTTCAAAAGCTTTGCGCAGGATCCATTTTTCCATCCGCCCGTTTTTAGCCATCTTTTCTTCCGGGTTAATCCGCATGGCCACATCCAGGAATTCCTTATCCAGGAAGGGCACACGGCCTTCAACGCCCCAGGCAGCCAATGATTTATTGGCACGCAAACAATCGTACAAATGTAATTTACTCAGTTTACGAACGGTTTCATCATGGAACTCCTTGGCATTTGGCGCTTTGTGGAAATAAAGGTAACCACCAAACACTTCGTCGGCACCTTCTCCTGAAAGAACCATCTTCACTCCCATCGATTTGATGACCCGAGCCAAAAGATACATCGGGGTTGATGCCCTTACGGTAGTAACGTCGTATGTTTCAAGATGATAAATTACATCACGGATAGCATCCAATCCTTCCTGAACAGTAAAATGAATTTCGTGATGAACGGTCCCGATAAAATCGGCCACTTTCCTAGCGGCAGCCAAATCAGGAGAACCAATCAACCCTACCGCAAATGAATGTAACTGGGGCCAATATGCCTGCTCCTGGTTATTTGATTCGACCCGATAGGCAGCAAATTTCTTGGCAACAGCCGAAATTATTGAAGAATCGAGCCCTCCTGAAAGCAATACGCCATAAGGAACATCCGACATCAACTGGCGTTGAACCGCATCTTCAAGAGCTTTCCTCAAAACAGCCAGATCGCAACCATTGTCTTTCACCGCTTCGTAAGAATTCCAGTCGCGCACATACCAGTTTTTCACTTCCCCGTCTGGGCTATACAGGTATTTACCGGGTAAGAACTCTTCAATTTTATTGCAAAAACCTTCGAGCGCTTTCAGTTCTGAGGCCACGAAGTAATTACCCGATTTGTCCCATCCCTGGTACATTGGGATAATGCCGATATGATCGCGGGCTGCCAAATAAACATCTTTCTCTTTATCGTACAGGCAAAAAGCAAAAATACCGTTCAGATCTTCCAGAAAATCAGGGCCTTTCTCGCGATAAAGAGCAAGAATAACCTCACAGTCCGAGTGAGTCTGAAACTCATAAGAATCGCCAATTCGCTGGCGGATCTCCAGATGATTGTATATTTCACCGTTAACAGCCAAAATAAGGTTGCCATCTTTACTGTACAACGGCTGCTGACCCGATTCCGGGTCAACAATAGACAAACGTTCGTGAGCTAATATTGCCTTATCACACGAAAAGATCCCTGACCAATCCGGGCCACGATGACGAATTCTTCGTGACATTGTTAATACCTGAGGACGCAAATCCTGAACAGGAACTTTAAGATCGAATGCACCAACAAATCCACACATATCAATTAGATTTTAATATTATTTCCTTTTAATCAACATTGGGTTCAAAAATAGTCATTTTGATCACATTTTAAAACATTTTCTGACAAAACAATCCGTTTTTATTCGTTTTTACATGAAATATGTCAGAAAAATCTCCGAGATAGTAAAAACTAAAAAAGCGCCATTATTAAATGTACTCCCTTTATTAAAATAAGTTTTCAAAAATAACAGCTCTTCTCAGACAAAAGCCCCCGCAAGAGAATAACAAATAACCGGATTTTTTGTGCGTTCCTGTTCCTGACATCTGTTTTCAATTACTAAAAAAAATAAAAAGAAGGTATTGATTGAGTCTGAATTGATTGAATGATTTTCTGAATACTTTTCTACGTAAGAAAAGGCACAAACCGATTGGCTGACTGTTTTTGCTGCTAAAATCACCTTCCAAACTGATTTTTAGGAGCAAAAGAAGAAATAATTGCCAGCCAGATCCGGTTCCTGAAAACAAAAAAAATAAACAAACCGGCTGGTTTTGCACCATTCGATTTGTTTATCAATTAATTACCGACTCAGCAGGCATGATTTACAGCCCAATGTTCGGGGTTCAATTAAAAATTCGCCTATACATTAAACCTGAAGTGCATAATATCGCCATCCTGCACCACATATTCCTTTCCTTCGATCGAAATCTTCCCGGCTTCACGACAGGCAGCCTCCGACCGCAAACGAACATAGTCAGCATATTTGATCACCTCGGCACGAATAAATCCTTTTTCAAAATCGGAATGAATAATACCCGCAGCCTGCGGAGCCTTGGTTCCACGAACATAAGTCCAGGCACGGCTTTCATCGGCACCAGTGGTAAAATAAGTTTCAAGGTTCAGTAACCGATAGGCTGCATGAATCAGCTTATTCACGCCGGGTTCAGTCAACCCAAGCTCTTCAAGGAACATTTGCTTTTCCTCATAAGATTCCAGCTCGGCAATATCCGATTCGGTAGCTGCTGCAATAACAAGTATCTCAGCATTTTCGTCCTTTATGGCTTCACGCACCATTTCAACATATTGGTTTCCATCCTTGGCCGAACCTTCATCAACATTGCAGGCATATAAAACCGGTTTGTTGGTCAGCAGGAAAAAATCGTGAGTTAGTTTTTTCTCCTCCGGGGTGAGTTCAACGGTGCGTGCCGACTTCCCCTGCAAAAGCGCCTCGCGGTAACGAAGGCTAATATCGACGATCTTTTTGGCATTTTTGTCGTTGCCAACCCTGGCTACTTTTTCCCACTTGGCAATGCGGGCTTCGACAGTTTCCAGATCCTTAAGTTGCAACTCAATATCGATCACCTCCTTATCGCGAACCGGATTAATCGATCCGTCAACATGGGTAATATTATCGTTGTCGAAACATCTTAAAACATGAATGATTGCATCGGTTTCACGAATGTTGGCCAGGAACTGGTTTCCAAGTCCCTCTCCTTTACTGGCACCTTTAACCAATCCGGCAATATCTACAATCTCAACCGTTGTCGGAACCACTCTTTTGGGATTATCAATCCGCTGAAGTTCAATCAGGCGCTCATCAGGAACCGTAATTACACCCACATTCGGTTCGATCGTACAAAACGGAAAATTTGCCGATTGTGCCTTTGCACTCGACAAACAATTAAACAAAGTCGACTTCCCCACATTCGGAAGCCCAACAATCCCACATTTTAAGGCCATTCGCTTTTATCTTTTTATTTTGGCTGCAAAGATAATCGATTCGGCCAACTATGAAGCAATTAAACGTTGAGCTTCCCTGAAAAGTAAAAAAGAATCGAAACAGGAATGTTACCTTTGCATAAAATATCGGCATTCAATGATTCCGGGCTCATTTCCAACCGGTCAGGGCAATTCCTGATCAAACCCATCCGAAACAGGCAATCCATCAGATTAAACCATTTTCTGTTTCAGAAGTCAGAATACCAACAAATGATTCTTGCATGACGAATGACCAGCAAATATTGGATAGCCTGAAGGACCCTGCCACCAAGGAAATCGCCTTCAGACACCTGATTTCCAAATACAAGGAAAGGTTGTACTGGCACATCCGGAAAATGGTGTTGAATCATGACGACACCGACGACGTTCTGCAAAATACATTTATTAAAATATGGAACGGCCTTGATTCATTCAGGGGCGAATCGAGCCTGTTTACCTGGCTCTACAGGATAGCAACCAACGAATCGATCACTTTTCTGAACCAGAAGAAACGAAAATCGATGGCCAGCCTGAGCGACGAAAACGAATACCTAGTCAGTAACCTGGAAAGCGATGCGTATTTCGATGGCGACCACTGGCAAATGCTCCTGCAAAAAGCTATTGCAACCCTGCCCGACAAACAGCGACTGGTGTTCAACATGAAATATTTTGACGATCTTAAATACGAAGACATGTCGAAAATACTTGAAACATCGGTTGGTGCATTAAAAGCCTCCTACCATCATGCAGTGAAAAAGGTTGAAGAATTTCTTACGAAAAACGAAACCAGCCCCGATCCTCAGTTTGCATCCGGAAACAAAAGCAACCGCTTCCACTTGTAAATAAACGATCGATGAAATTAAACTTTTTAAGAATAGAGTTGTCAAAAACAATAGATTTGAAGATCATGTACGAAGAAGAAAATACAGAACCCGAATTCCTGAAACGGAACAAAACCAACCCGTTTCGAACACCCGATCACTATTTCGATTCGATCGAAGACCGGGTCATGGGAAATATTGCAGATCAATCCCAAAAGAAAACTTCGTCAGCAAATAAAGTAATCCGGCTGTTGAAACCTGTTTTGGGATTAGCGGCAAGTTTCGCGCTGGTCGCCCTGCTGGTTTACTACCCTATCAACCATCTGTTACTGAAAAACACAGTCACATCAGTCACTGCCGACAGTGCCTCATCCGATATTTTGAACTCTTACTCGTTCATCTTAACATCGATCGATGAGAACTCACTGGTAAATACCATCTTTTCCGACGAAACAAACAGCAGTACAGCAATCAACCAGGACGAAGTACTCGCTTACCTTTCATCAGGATTAAACGATGTTGAAATTTATTCTGAAATTTTAAATTAATCTATCATGAAGAAGTTATTGCTGATAACCATTCTGTCAATATTCTCTGTTGCCGCCCTGACAGCCCAAAACAGAAGAGGCCCCAATCCGGAAATGTTCGAAAAAATCAAGGCTGCAAAAATATCCTTTTTCACCAGCAAGCTCGATCTGACTCCGGCTGAAGCCCAGACATTCTGGCCTGTTTACAACGAATTTGAAAAGAAACGGTTCGAGCTGCAGCGGCAAAAACACGACTACGAACGGATGCCTCCTGAAAAATTCGACCAGTTATCGGAAGCGGAAACCGAAAGGATGACCAACAACTACATTGAATCGTTTGAGAAAGAAGCCAATTTGATAAAAGAGTACCACAAACAATTCCTGAAAATTCTGCCGAAGAAAAAAGTTCTGATGCTGTATCGCACCGAGAATGAATTCAGGATGCACCTGATAAGAGAATACAAAAAAGGACCCGAAAGAGACTAACAAAAAAGGCTGGTAAACCAGCCTTTTTTGTTACGATAAAATATAGTTTCCTTCTTTAAGAAATTCAATGGTTTGATTGATCCCCTCATACATAAGGGTATCCTGATCAACAAACGAAACATGTTTCCGATAATCGGAAAGGAATCTCTCCAGGTAATCCGAACTCCGCAACGGTCTTCTGAAATCCAATGCCTGCGCCGCGTTGTAAAGTTCAATAGCCAGAACACTGTAAACATTCAGGGCCACTTTCAACGCTTTGGTAGCCGCATTTCCGCCCATGCTCACATGGTCTTCCTGTTCGTTCGACGACGGAATGGAATCGACCGACGCCGGCGTGCTCAGTTGCTTGTTCTGACTAACTATTGAAGCTGCTGCATACTGCGGAATCATAAATCCTGAATTCAATCCCGGATTGGCTACCAAAAAAGTCGGAAGATTCCGGTCTCCGGAAATTAAGCGGTAAGTTCTGCGCTCTGAAATACTACCGATTTCGGACAGCGCTATGGCCAGAAAATCGAGAGACAACGCTAACGGCTCGCCATGAAAATTACCTCCCGAAACAATCCGGTCGTCATCAACAAAAACAGTAGGGTTGTCAGTTACCGAGTTTATTTCAACTTCAACCACGCTTGCCACATAACTTACAGCATCGCGCACAGCCCCATGTACCTGCGGAATACAACGAAAAGAGTACGGATCCTGCACATGTGCTTTCTTCCGGCAGATCAACTGGCTTCCGTCTAGTAATTTCCTGAAATTGGCCGCAGTTTTGATCTGTCCGGCATGAGGCCTGATCTCCTGAACCTGCACCATAAACGGTTCGATCAAGCCATCGAAACTATCGAGCGACAAAGCGCCAATGATGTCAGCATAATCGACCAGGCGAAAAGCGTTCAGGAGTGTATAAACGGCGTGTGCACTCATAAACTGCGTGCCATTCAACAGCGCCAAACCTTCTTTGGCCTGTAAGCGAATAGGCTCCCACCCCATTTCGGATAAAATTGACGAAGCCTCCTTCCTCACACCGTTCTGATAAACTTCGCCCATGCCAATGAGCGGCAAAAACAACTTCGCCAAAGGAGCCAGATCGCCACTGGCGCCCAGCGATCCCTGCTCACACACAATGGGCAAAATATCGTGATTGAATAAGTCTAAAATCCTTTGCACTGTTACCAGTTGAACGGCCGAATTTCCTTTGGCCAGCGCATGGGCTTTCAGCAAAAGCATCAGCCGAACCACATCCGAAGGAACTTCAGGCCCCAGGTTGCACGAGTGCGAAATCACCAGGTTTTCCTGCAATTTGCTCAGCTCGTCTTTCGACACTTCGATGTTGCAAAGCGCGCCAAAACCAGTATTGATACCATAAAGCGGACCATCGGTTTCGGCTATTTTCCGGTCGAGATAAGCCTTGCTCTTTTCGATCAATTGCTTTGATTCTTCTGACAAAACCAACATTTTGCGGTTCTCCAGAATATCTTCGATAATCGGATAAGTTAATTTTTCGGGTGATATATAATGAATAGCTCTTTCCATAAATGTGTGTACTTGAAATTACAAAATGCCCAAATTGGGATATTGGTTATTGGATATTAAAAGTCCCAACACCCAATATCGAATATTGAATATCCAAGAATAAGATGAAATGATACCAACGACGTCTCAGGGGCAGCGGATGTCGCCCCCGATGGATTTGGAAAAACGGTATTCTTTGAGTAAATGAATCATTTCCCCGTAAATTTACAGGGAAATAACGCAATCTGAGTCTATGCAGAAAGGATTTTTATCAGTTCCTGTGGATCGACCAGTTGTTGCTCACCGGTAAGCATGTTTTTCAAATTGATTTTTCCCTGCGCCATCTCATTTTCGCCAACGATAGCTACAAACGGGATTTTTTTGTTGTTGGCCCAGGTCATCTGTTTAGCCATTTTGCTTTTATCAGGGAAAATCTCGGCATTGATAACAGCTTTACGAACAGCAGCCAGAACCGGCAAACAGAATGCTTCCTCTGCCGGACCAAAATTCACGAACATCAACCTGGTTGAATCGGCTGTTGCGGCAGGGAATAAATTCAATTGGGTGAGGACGTCGTAAATACGGTCGGCGCCAAACGAAATACCCACACCCGACACGTTGGGCATACCAAAAATGCCGGTCAGGTCGTCGTAACGACCACCGCCACAAATACTACCCATCGCCACGTCTTTGGCTTTTACCTCGAAAATGGCACCGGTATAATAATTCAGTCCGCGGGCAAGTGTCAAATCCAGTTCCACTTCGGTGTTCAATTCCAGAGTGCTCAAATAAGCGAACAAAGTGCGGACTTCGGCAATTCCTTTTGCACCTATTTCTGATTGACCAATGGCTTTATCCAATTGCTCCAGTTTTTCGGCAACTGTTCCCGACAAATGCAGAATCGGTTGCAGCTTGTCGACGGCCTCTTGAGGAATGCCTTTTTCCAGCAATTCTTCGTTCACCTTGGCCAACCCGATTTTATCCAGTTTATCGATAGCCACGGTAATATCCACAATGCGGTCTTTTTCGCCAATCACTTCGGCAATTCCGGCCAAAATCTTACGGTTATTGATTTTTACAACCGTATTGATTTTCAGTTTCGTAAAAACATCATTCACTATCTGCACCAGTTCCATCTCGTTGAGCAGCGAATCGCTCCCCACAATGTCCACATCGCACTGGTAAAACTCGCGGTAGCGGCCTTTCTGCGGACGGTCGGCACGCCAAACCGGCTGAATCTGGTAGCGTTTAAACGGAAATGAAATATCGTTGCGGTACTGAACCACGAAGCGGGCAAACGGCACAGTCAGATCGTAGCGCAAACCTTTTTCCGAAATCCGGTTGGTCAGGCGAATGCTGTTTCGTTCCAGCAGTTCCTGGTCGGTCAGGCTGGCAGCAAAATCGCCCGAATTTAGAATTTTAAACAGCAGTTTATCACCTTCTTCGCCGTATTTGCCCATCAAAGTCGAAAGGTTTTCCATGGCCGGGGTTTCAATAGGCTGGAATCCATACAGGCGGAAAATGCTCTTGATGGTATCGAAAATGTAGTTCCGGTTGGTCATTTCAGCCGGTGAAAAATCGCGGGTTCCCTTTGGGATTGAAGGTTTCTGTGCCATGATGTATTTATATTCTAAACGTGCGCAAATTTAGCCAAAATGCAATCACTTCGAAACATTCGGTTTCTCTTTCCACAAAGGAGAACCGTAAAATAATTTTCAGAAAGCATTTTAACCTCCGCCGGTTTGTTTAGAGACCAACTTGATTCAGGAACGGCTCCCGACGTTTGTTTGGAGAGCACTGAGATTCAAAATCGTCTCCAAACGTTTGTTTTGAGAACATCGAGATTCAAAATCATCCCAAGACGTTTGTTTTGAGAACATCAAGATTCAAAATCAATCCAAAACGTTTGTTTTGAGAGTATCGAGATTCAAAATCACCTCCAGACAAATGGAATGCGACTCCCGGGATTAAAAAACGTTTCCCGACAATTATCGGGAGAATTCATAAAATTACGGGTTATAAAAGCATTCGGTTAATTGAGAAAGGAACTCTTCACATCCCGGCTCCCCTTCTTTTGGCGCCCATGTCGCAAAGTTTTTATCTGAAATGGGAATATACGGCCCATCCTTCACTTCATAAACCACCGTTCCTGATTCAAGGGAAAATAAAGAGTGCCAGGCTCCAGGGGGAATCTCAACAACATGATTCCCCTTCCGTGGGTCAAGTAAAATAAAGTCTGCCGGATTTCCGGAATCATCGAAAATAACCACTACAAGGCTTCCCCTCAAAACGATAAAAATTTCTCGTTTATCCGGATTCTCATGTTTGTGCGGCTGAACGTAGGTTCCCGGTTCCAAAGCATTGAGCATCCGGCTAATCGGATCAGCCAGATCGTCATGAAAATTGTGGTTCATCCGCCATCGGGGTGATTGTTTGGCCTTTTCAGTTAAATCAGCAAGCAAATCAGGAGAAATAATTTTGTACATACCTACGAAATAAACCTGATGCACAGCGGATAACGGTAATACTCTCCATCGTTGGCACGCACGGCCGCAACAACCGTTAAAATTAAGGAGAACAACCCAACTGCGAAAAGCATTAAAATACCTATTGCCACCAAAACTAATATTCCACTTACAATCATGTAAATCATAACTGAAATCTGGAAATTAAGCGACTCCTTGCCCTGATCAGCCACAAAAGCGTATTCATCTTTTTTCATCGAATAAATGATCAGCGGACCAATGATGTTTCCAAACGGAATGATAAAACCCGAAAGAGCTGAAAGGTGGCAAAACATACCCCACATCCGCTCGTCTTTGTCGTCAATTATTTTGTACATGATTTTGGATTTAAAGTGTTAACAATGATTATTTTTCTTTGCGTTTGAGTCGTTTCTCAGAGGATTCAGGAAGATAATTTTCGCTGGTTACGACTTTCTTACCCGATTTAAGTTCAAGCTGTTTTCGCGCATCCCCGGCGATCTTTCCGCCAGCTTTAGCCGCACGTTTATTCTGCTGAAATCCTTGAGTATTGGTATTTACAGCTATTTCCTTGGTTGACGCTTCGCCCAACATTGAGAAAATTAGTTCAAGGTCTGTCATGTGGTCGCGAAGGTTTTGGCTTTCCAATCCTTTTACTTGCTTGTATTCTGATGGAGTTAAACCAAATGTTGCTTTCGAAATTTCGGCAGTGAGAATGGCATATTCCATTTGCCCTTTCACTCCCCTGTTTTTCCATTCTTCAGTCAGCTCCTCGCGGATAGCAATACTACGCATCCGCTTTTCGATCCAATCGTCGGGATAGCCTTTCAGTTTATAAAGTTCCCGCGTTCGTTGGGATGCCAATTCAGGATTCTCAATTTCGTCCAAACGATCGGAACCAACTTGAGCCAGCCATTGCTTAAATGGCTCAGCCTTTGGTGATGGAATGGATTGAATGATGCGCAAAAGGCCTTTAGCGTCAGCGCAACCCATTTTTTGCTTACCGCCAGCAGTCTCCACCCAAAGGGTGGGTACAAATTGTACCCACCCTTTGGCTAGCTCACTGTCACGCTGACGCATACGCTTGACGTATTGCTTGGGATCAGCGCTATCTGTTAAAACAGAAACGACATCTTCGACAACGAAATACCATTTTTGCTCCGATTCGTTCCAAACCGAACGAATCTGCTTGCTTTCAAAAAGTTTAATGTTGCTCATGGTGGTGGTATTTTTAAAACCTCAGTTACTACTTCGCACTAATTTGAATTGGATTTCAGGACGATGGAACTGAAAAGCTTGCGAGTCAAGCCGGAAATTATTTAAGGAGAATTCTGAACGAATAAACTCTGGTTGAAAAAGCAATTTTAAACCGGCTTCTACTAATTTTTGTATTGCCCTTTCAAACTTAAAAGGAACTTCCTTTACAAAATCAAGTTTCGATCCTACTTTATAAATTGCCATAGTATGTATGATAAAATTGATATAAAAATAAACAGACTTAATGCTGGGGGACACTTATTGAGTGTGTAAACAATGTTATTACCAACCAAATTTAACCCAATCAACTCACTTCTCCAACCCACTTTACAAAAAGTTATAAACATTAAGCGGACCACAAAAACCTGAAAATGAAAAAGTCCGAAGCGACTTTCCGCTCCGGACTTTTTTCAGTGACTATTGACTATTTCCTAGTCCTTCATCAACTTCTTATATTTCACACGATGAGGCGTATCGTCGCCCATTCGCTTCTTGCGGTTTTCTTCATAATCAGAGAAACCTCCTTCGAAGAATACCACTTTCGAATCGCCTTCGAATGCCAGAATGTGTGTGGCAATACGGTCGAGGAACCAGCGGTCGTGCGAGATCACCACGGCGCAACCGGCAAAGTCGTCCAAACCTTCTTCCAGTGCACGCAAAGTATTGATGTCGATATCGTTGGTAGGTTCGTCCAGCAACAGCACATTTCCTTCTTCTTTCAGGGCCAGAGCCAGGTGTAACCGGTTACGTTCCCCACCCGATAAGTATCCGCATTTTTTCTCCTGATCAGCACCTCCGAAATTGAAGCGCGAAACATAGGCGCGGGCATTCAATTGCCGTCCACCAATAGAAATCAGGTCGCTTCCGCCAGTTATTACCTGGAAGACCGTTTTCTCCGGATCAATCGCTTTGTGAGTCTGGTCGACGTAGGCAATTTTCACAGTCTCGCCGACTTCGAAGCTTCCGTTATCCGCTTGTTCGAGCCCCATAATCAGCTTGAAAAGAGTCGTCTTTCCGGCGCCATTCGGCCCAATCACGCCAACAATGCCGTTGGGAGGTAAAACAAAGTTCAAATCTTCGAACAGCACGCGGTCACCATATCCTTTGGCAACGCCTGTTGCCGAAATTACCTTTTCGCCCAAACGAGGTCCGTTCGGGATAAAAATTTCAAGCTTTTCCTCCTTCTGTTTTACATCCTCATTAACCATTCGGTCGTATGCCCCCATACGGGCTTTCGATTTGGCCTGACGGGCTTTGGGCGCCATCCTGATCCATTCCAATTCGCGTTCCAGAGATTTTCGTCGTTTCGAGGCCTGCTTTTCCTCCTGCTCCATTCTTTTCGATTTCTGTTCAAGCCACGATGAGTAATTTCCTTTCCACGGAATACCTTCGCCACGGTCGAGTTCGAGAATCCAGCCAGCTACATTATCAAGGAAATAACGGTCGTGCGTAATGCAGATCACCGTGCCTTTGTATTGTTGCAAGTGCATTTCGAGCCATTGGATGGATTCGGCATCCAAATGGTTGGTAGGCTCATCGAGCAAAAGCACATCAGGTTCTTTCAGGAGCAAGCGGCATAAAGCAACCCGTCGACGTTCACCTCCCGATAACTCGCTCACCGGTTGATCATCGGGCGGACACTGCAAAGCATCCATTGCACGTTCGAGCTTCGAATCAAGATTCCAGGCATCATATTGGTCAATTTTATCCTGAAGTACAGCTTGCTCTGCATACAGCTTGTCCATTGCATCCGGATCTTCATACACCGCAGGATCGCCAAACTTCAGGTTAATATCTTCATAAGCCTTCAAAATATCAACAATTTCCTGAACGCCCTCCTGCACAATCTCCTTTACCGTTTTTGTTTCATCCAGTTTTGGATCTTGTTCCAGATAACCAACGGTATATCCAGGAGAAAAAACCACTTCCCCTTGATATGAACTTTCGAGCCCAGCAATGATTTTCAGTAAAGTTGACTTTCCGGAACCGTTTAACCCGATAATGCCAATTTTAGCACCCAGGAAGAAAGACAATGAAATATCCTTCAAAACCTGTTTCTGTGGCGGGAAGGTTTTACTAACCCGGTACATCGAGAAAATAATTTTTTTATCGTCTGCCATATTTACAAAAATTATGATTTTAAAATCAAATGTATCTGTTCGGCTATCCAAACCAGTCTTTGAGTTATCAAAAATAGTGCTTTTTAACTACCAAAATCAGTAGTTTTATCTTGAATAAACCATTCAACTCAAAATAAAGTTATTGTGAAAATATTAATTGTCGACGACAACCCGATTAATCAGAAATTTCTGTTCTATTCGCTTAGAAAACACTATGATATAGAATTCGCCAATAACGGACAGGAAGCCGTTTCCATACTTGACGATCAACTCTTTGACGCTGTTTTGATGGACCTGTCGATGCCCATAATGGATGGGGCTGAAGCGACGCTCTGTATCAGGGAATCAATAACCAGTCAAAACAAAAATATCCCGATCATATTTGTAACCACCAACGATTACGAACACGAACGGTTGAGATGTTTGAATAGCGGAGGAGATGCCTACTTGATTAAACCAGTAGATACCAACGAATTATTATCCACCATTAGTTTTCACCTGAAACAAAAGCTGGAAACATTTTAGTTCCGAGGAACGAGACAACAGCGAAAAGCATTGAGATAAGGCACACCTGTCAGAAACCGCAAAGCATTCTTCTGATCAATGCCCCAAAAACTTCCGTACTGGAATGAACCTGAAATATACAAACTAAAAAAGGCCGATAAGAATCGGCCTTTTTTAGTTTGTATCGAAGTTTTGTTATTCTTCAGAACTAACTTCAGGTGCAGCTTCTTCAGCCGGAGCTTGAGTTGCAGCTACAGGAGCTTTAGTTTCAGCAGCTTTTTTCTTGCCACCACGACGTGAACGGCCAGCTTTTGCTTTACCTTCTTTGGCAACCAACATGTTTTCATTGAAGTCAACCAACTCAATAATACACATTTCAGCATTATCACCAATCCGGTTTCCTGTTTTCAGGATTCTGGTATACCCACCCGGACGATCGCCAACCTTTTCAGCCACTTCTCTGAACAACATCGCTACAGCAGTTTTGCTTTTCAGATATTCGAAAACAACGCGACGAGAATGAGTCGAATCGTCTTTTGCTTTAGTGATAAGAGGCTCAACATATACTCTCAATGCTTTAGCTTTAGCCAAAGTTGTAGCGATACGTTTGTGAAAAATCAATGAGTTAGCCATATTGGATAACATTGCTTTCCGATGAGCACTAGTTCTTCCTAAATGGTTTATTTTTTTACTATGTCTCATTTTTACTTATTCCTTATCAAGTTTATACTTACTGATATCCATTCCGAAAGTTAAATTCAAGCTCACAAGCAAGTCATCAAGTTCAGTGAGTGATTTTTTACCGAAATTACGGAATTTGAGCAAATCGTTC
Source organism: uncultured Odoribacter sp. (assembly GCA_964488805.1). Taxonomy (GTDB): domain Bacteria; phylum Bacteroidota; class Bacteroidia; order Bacteroidales; family Prolixibacteraceae; genus Aquipluma. The sequence goes on from CAZAVU010000005.1 coordinate 40,549, forward strand.
CGGTTGTAAGTAACCAGTTCTCCAAGGGTTTCAACATCGGCTGCCTTGAGACAGTTCAATGCGCGAACTGAAAGATCCATGTCAACCAGTTTGGTTTTCAAAAGCTGGCGCATGTGCAATACTTCTTCATCAAATTCTTCGTTTGCAAATTTCTCGTCGGAATCAATCGTGATCTTTTCGTCAGAGAACAACATGAAGTGGTAAATCAGAATCTTTGCAGCTTCTTTCAGAGCATCTTTGGGATGAATAGAACCATCGGTAGTGATTTCGAAGACTAACTTTTCATAGTCAGTTTTCTGCTCAACACGGTAATTTTCGATTGCATATTTCACATTCTTGATTGGTGTGTAAATTGAATCAATCGGAATTACTCCAAACTCAGCATCGATCGGCTTATTTTCAGCGCTTGGTACATATCCGCGACCTTTGTTGATGGTAATATCCATCTGCAATTTTACTTCAGGTTCCATCCGGCAGATAATTAACTCTGGATTTAAAACGCGGAAGCCGGTCATAAATTTATTGATATCACCAGCAGTAAATACTTCTTGCCCAGTTATTGAGATTGATACCTTTTCACTGTCAACATCTTCCACTTCGCGTTTAAAACGAATCTGTTTCAGGTTCAGAATGATTTCAGTTACATCTTCCATCACACCCTTAATTGTCGCAAATTCGTGATCTACTTTGTCGATTTTAACAGTGGTGATTGCATAACCTTCCAAAGAGGATAACAGAATTCTACGTAAGGCATTACCAATAGTAATACCATAACCTGGTTCCAATGGACGGAATTCAAATTTTCCGTACTTATCATCGGTTTCAACCATTATAACTTTGTCGGGTTTTTGGAACGCTAATATTGCCATAATAATACTGAGTATATGATTATTTAGAATACAACTCTACGATAAGTTGTTCTTTAATGTTTTCAGGGATTTCAGATCTTTCGGGACGGGTAAGGAACTTACCGGCCAGTTGAGAATTATCCCATTCCAACCATGCATACTTATTATAACGATGCGAGTTCAAAGAAGCAGTAATTACTTCCATGGATTTTGATTTTTCACGAACACCAACTACATCTCCAGCACGTAATTGAAACGAAGGGATATTCACAACATCCCCATTTACAACAATGTGTTTATGAGAAACCAATTGGCGGGCAGCCGAACGGGTTGGTGCAATTCCTAAACGGAATACAACGTTGTCCAAGCGAGACTCAAGCAACTGTAACAGAACTTCACCTGTTACACCTTTCGATGCAGATGCCTTTTGGAACAAATTCGAGAATTGGCGTTCCAATACACCATACATATATTTTGCTTTTTGTTTTTCCCTTAGCTGCAAGCCATATTCAGATTTTTTACGTCTGCGGCTAGCTAAACCATGAAATCCTGGTGGGTAATTTTTCTTTTCAAGTACTTTATCCGGTCCGAAAATTGCTTCTCCAAATTTCCGGGCGATTCTAGATTGAGGTCCTCTATATCTTGCCATTACTGTCTGATTTAATTAGATTAAACACGTCTTCTTTTTGCAGGACGACATCCATTATGTGGTAGTGGTGTAACGTCCACAATTTCACTTACCTGAATGCCAACGCTGCTGATAGCACGAATAGCAGACTCACGGCCATTACCTGGACCTTTCACATAAACCTTTACTTTTCTGAGTCCAAGATCATAAGCAGTCTTGGCACATTCTTCGGAAGCAACCTGCGCAGCATAAGGCGTGTTCTTTTTGGAACCACGGAACCCCTTTTTACCGGCAGACGACCACGAAATGATTTCTCCATTATTATTGGTCAACGACACAATAATGTTATTGAATGAAGAATGAATGTGTGCCTGTCCGATTGCTTCAACGACAACAACTCGTTTTTTTGTAGAACCAGTCTTTTTTGCCATAATTCAAATATCAATTATTTAGTGGCTTTTTTCTTATTAGCAACAGTTTTTCTCTTTCCCTTACGTGTACGAGCATTATTTTTAGTGCTCTGACCACGAACTGGCAAACCAACACGATGACGAATTCCACGATAGCAACCAATATCCATCAATCGTTTAATATTCATCTGAGTTTCAGAACGCAATTCGCCTTCCACCTTGATGCTTCCACTGATAGCCGCACGAATAGCTGCTAAATGATCATCAGTCCAATCCTGAACTTTGATGTCTTTGTCAACGCCGGCTTTTTCAAGGAGAGTTTTCGAAAGATTGCGACCAATACCATAGATATAGGTTAATGCAATCTCACCTCTTTTATTATTAGGGATGTCAACACCACTTATACGAGCCATAAAATAGATTTTTTACAAAGTTAATTAATTATCCCTGACGTTGTTTGTACTTCGGATTCTTTTTGTTAATCACGTACAAACGGCCTTTCCTGCGCACAATCTTGCAGTCAGCACTACGTTTCTTAATGGATGTTCTTACTTTCATTATTTTGTGCTTTAGTTTTTATATCTAAAAGAAATTCTTCCTTTTGTCAGGTCGTATGGCGACATTTCAACTTTCACTTTATCCCCGGGTAAAATCTTGATATAGTGCATCCTCATTTTCCCGGAAATATGTGCAGTAATGATATGTCCATTTTCCAATTCAACCCTGAACATTGCATTCGATAATGATTCAATGATTGTTCCGTCTTGTTCTATCGAAGACTGTTTTGCCATAAATATTATTCAATTATCAGGTGTTTTGATGAAAACCTTTTTCAAGGCTTTGCATCTTTTACGGAAGATTAAAAATTTTCCGCTAATAAATCCGGCAAAACTACAAGAATTACCGGATTTATTTCGCTATTTATGTAAATAATTTAACAAGTTTAGAACTTTCACTAATCCTAGACAAAAGAATATCTCCAAACTACTAATACATTGCAGCGCCACCGCCAGTACGTCCTTTAATACGGCCCGATTTCATCAGACCATCATAATGACGCATCAGAAGGTGACTCTCAATTTGTTGTAACGTATCCAATACCACTCCTACAAGGATCAACAGCGAAGTACCACCATAGAAATAGGCAAACTGGCTGTTAATACCTGCCATCATTGCAAATGCCGGAAGAATTGTAACAATTCCAAGGAAAACTGACCCAGGAAGTGTAATTCTCGACATAACAGTATCCAAGAACTCTACAGTTTTCTTTCCTGGTTTAACTCCGGGAATAAAACCACCGTTCTTCTTCATATCCTCTGCCATTTGCATCGGATTTACTGTAATTGCAGTATAGAAATAGGTAAATACAATAACCAACAAAAACTGAGTTAGGTTATACCATAATCCGGTGTGGTTTGAAAACGCAGCCGCAAAACCACTTAAACTTTCAGATTTGGCAAACCCCGCAAGCGTAATTGGGATAAACATGATTGCCTGAGCAAAGATGATAGGCATAACCCCGGCAGCATTTACTTTCAATGGTATATACTGACGAACACCACCATATTGTTTGTTACCTACAATCCGTTTGGCATATTGTACCGGAATTTTACGGGTTCCCTGAACCAGCAAAATCGATCCCATAAATACCACGAAAAGAACAACAAACTCAATAAGGAACATTACCATACCACCACCTTGCTGTTCAATGCGTGAGGCAAACTCAGCGACAATAGAATGAGGTAAGCGGGCAATAATACCAATCATGATGATCAACGAAATACCATTTCCAATACCTTTATCAGTAATGCGTTCGCCAAGCCACATAATAAACATCGAACCGGCTGTTAAAATAATGGTCGATGTTATTGTGAACATGGGGCCTGTAATTGCAAAAGCTGTTTCAGGTAACTGTGCATGTAAATTAAGCAAATATGCAGGTGCCTGGAAGATCAGGATGAGTACAGTCAGGTAACGAGTTATCTGATTGATTTTACGACGTCCTGATTCACCTTCTTTTTGCATCCTTTGGAAGTAAGGTACCGCAATACCCAACAACTGGATCACAATAGAAGCCGAAATATATGGCATAATCCCCAAAGCAAAAATTGATGCTTTAGAGAATGCGCCCCCTGAGAACATATCCAACAATCCGAGCAACCCCTCAGATGTTTGATTTTTGAGTTGAGCCAACTGAGCCGGATCAACACCAGGTAAAGAAACGTAAGATCCTAAACGATAAATTACAATTAAGAACAATGTTATCCCCAACCGGGACCTCAAGTCTTCAATCTTATAAATATTCTTTAGGGTTTCAATAAACTTTTTCATCAGGTTTAGAGTATTTCGGTGGTACCTTGCAGTTTTTCAATCGCCTCTTTCGCTTTTTTAGAAAAAGCGTGAGCTTTAACTTCCAATTTAAGGTTTAATACTCCATCTCCCAAAACCTTCACTCTGTCATTTTTGGAAGCCATACCTGCTTCAACCAAAGTATCAACATCAATACAAGTCAGTTTTAATGATTCGGCCAATTCCTGAATTACATCCAGGTTGATGGCTTTAAATTCTTTCCGATTGATGTTTTTGAATCCGAATTTAGGTACAACACGCTGCAAAGGCATCTGACCTCCTTCGAATCCACGGCGACTTTTATATCCGGATCTTTGTTTGGCACCTTTATGTCCTCTTGTAGAAGTGCCCCCATGACCAGAGCCCTGTCCGCGGCCAATTCGCTTTACGCTCTTTGTTGAACCTTCTGCAGGTTTAAGATTACTTAAATCCATATTTCTTGATCTTAATAAGTTTAAACTTCTTCAACGATTACGAGATGCTTCACTTTATTTACCATCCCAAGTATTTGTGGAGTTACTTCATGTTCCACAGAATGGTTAAGTTTTTTGATTCCCAACGCGATCAAAGTTGCCTTTTGCGTTTTATCAGAACCAATCTTACTTCTTACTTGTGTAATTTTTATCTTAGCCATAACTCCTTATCCATTAAATACTTTATCCAATGTCACGCCACGGTGTTCAGCAACTGTATGAGCATCACGTAATTCGAGAAGGGCATTCATAGTTGCTTTTACAAGGTTGTGTGGGTTTGATGATCCTTTAGATTTAGCAAGGATGTTATGAACACCTACACTTTCCAATACAGAGCGCATAGCACCACCAGCTTTCACACCAGTACCTGAAGTAGCTGGTTTCAGGAATACACGGGCGCCACCGAATTTAGCTTCCTGTTCGTGAGGAATTGTACCATTGTGAACCGGTACTTTAACCAGATTCTTTTTAGCGGCATCAACACCTTTCGAAATTGCGGTGGTAACTTCGCTGGCTTTACCCAGGCCCCAGCCTACGATGCCATCTTCATTACCAACTACAACAATTGCAGAGAAACTAAATGTTCTACCTCCTTTAGTTACTTTTGTAACGCGGTTAATAGCTACCAACCGATCTTTCAGTTCCAGATCACTGGTTTTTACTTTTCTGATATCTCCTGTCATAACTATTAAAATTTAAGGCCACCTCCACGGGCAGCATCAGCTAATTGTTTAACTCTTCCGTGATACAAATAACCATTACGATCGAATACTACAGCTGATATACCGGCAGCCAATGCTTTTTCTGCAACTGCTTTACCAACTTTCGCAGCGATTTCGACTTTTGTGCCCTCGGCACCAGTGAAATCTTTATTCAAAGAAGATACTGCCAAGATAGTTTTTCCTGTCAAATCATCAATCAACTGCGCATAAATTTGCTTGTTGCTTCTGAACACATTCAAACGTGGTTTTTCAGCAGTTCCGGAAACAATCTTCCGGATTCTCTTCTTAATTCTATATCTTCTTTCTTGCTTTGTTAAAGCCATGGTTTTTAAATTTTACTATTTAGCACCAGCCGATTTACCAGCTTTACGTCTAATATTTTCACCAACAAATTTAACACCTTTACCTTTGTAGGGCTCAGGTCTCCTGAAAGATCTGATTTTAGCTGCAATGTGACCAATCAATTGTTTATCACAGCTTGTCAGAGTTACAATTGGATTGCTACGTTTATCACTTTTAGCTTCAACCTTTACTTCCGAAGGAAGCTGAAGATAAGTGTGGTGTGAATAACCTAAAACCAAATCGAGAACCTGTCCATCGTTTTCTGCACGATAACCTACACCGACCAATTCGAGTTTTACTTCATAACCTTTCGATACGCCTTCAACCATATTGTTGAGCAGCGAACGATAAAGGCCATGCATGGCACGATGTTTTTTCTCGTCAGAAGGACGGTTAACAGTCAAAGTATTGCCTTCAACCTTAACTTCGATTTCAGGATTGACCTGTTGCGATAATTCACCTTTAGGTCCTTTAACAGTAACCAGATTGGTTTCGCTTACTGAAAGTTTTACACCTGCGGGTATTTCAATGGGTAGTTTACCTATCCTAGACATTACTTATTCCTCCTAGATTAATAAACGTAACATAAAACTTCACCACCAACGCCTAATTCACGAGCTTCTTTGTCGGTGATTACGCCTTTTGATGTGGAAATTACTGCAATTCCCAAACCATTCAATACCCGTGGGATACTGTCGGTGTGGCAATATTTACGTAAACCAGGCTTACTGATTCTTCTGATGGCTTTGATAGCCGGAATCCGAGTTTCTGGATTATATTTCAGTGCAATTTTAATGTTACCCTGATAATTCACGTCATCTTCAAACTTATAGTTGAGGATGTATCCTTTATCTTTCAAAATTTTGGTAATTTCTTTCTTGATATTGGATGCAGGGATATCGACTACACGATGTTTTGCTTTCTGGGCATTTCTGATTCGTGTCAGATAATCTGCTATTGGATCTGTAATTTTGCTCATTACTTCTAAATTATAAATTACCAACTTGCTTTTTTAACTCCCGGAATTAAACCAGTAGAAGCCATTTCACGGAAATTGATCCTGCTGATACCGAATTGACGCATATATCCTTTCGGACGTCCGGTTAATTTGCATCTGTTATGCATGCGAATACGGGAAGAGTTCTTAGGTAACTTTTGAAGTCCGATATAATCACCTTCAGCCTTAAGCATGGCTCTTTTTTCGGCATATTTTTCAACAAGTGCAGCCCTTTTAACTTCCCGAGCTTTCATTGATTCCTTAGCCATATCTTAATTCTTTTTAGCATTTTTAAACGGTAAACCTAACTCTTTCAATAAAGCATAGCCTTCTTCGTCTGAACCGGCTGAAGTTACGAAAGTAATATTCATTCCGTTGATACGGGTAACTTTGTCCAAAACAATTTCAGGGAAGATAATCTGTTCCGGAATACCCAGGGTATAATTACCACGGCCATCCATTTTACCTTCAATTCCTTTGAAATCGCGGATACGGGGAAGAGATACACTGATTAAACGATCCAGGAATTCATACATCCGATCTCTGCGAAGGGTAACACGAACCCCGATCGGCATTTTTTTCCTCAGTTTGAAGTTAGAGATGTCCTTCTTTGACTTGGTCTGGACTGCTTTCTGACCTGCGATATTTGTAATCTCCTCGGTAGCGATTTCGATTAACTTTTTATCAGCAATAGCAGCTCCAACGCCCTGATTGATGACAATTTTCTCCAACTTTGGTGCCTGCATTACATTTTTATAGGACATCTCCTTAATTAACGCAGGAACAACCTCGTTTAAGTATTTTTTCTTAAGTGTTGGTACGTAAGCCATTACTTAATCTCCTCTCCTGATTTTTTTGAATAACGAACTAATTTACCTTTATCATCCAGCTTCCGACCGATACGAGTAGGTTTTCCTGTTTTAGGATCCTTATTCAATAGGTTGGAAATGTGAATAGGTGCTTCCTTTTCAACAATACCACCCTGCGGATGAGCCGCATTGGGTTTGGTATGTTTTTTTACCATATTAACACCTTCCACAATAGCTTTTTCGGTGGCTCTTATTACTTCAAGCACTTTGCCTTCCCGTCCTTTGTAATTGCCGGCAATTACAACAACAGTGTCGCCTTTTTTAATGTGTAATTTCTTCTGCATTGTTCTGATTTTATGCATTAAAGTACTTCAGGAGCAAGTGAAATGATCTTCATGTTTTGATCACGAAGTTCCCTTGCTACGGGTCCGAATATACGAGTTCCGCGCATTTCACCAGCATTATTCAGTAAAACTACGGCGTTATCATCAAAACGGATGTATGACCCGTCCTGGCGACGAACTTCTTTCGTGGTACGAACAACAATTGCTTTCGACACGGCACCTTTTTTTATGTCACTTCCCGCTATAGCGCTTTTTACTGCCACTACAATGGTATCGCCTAGTGTAGCATAGCGCTTGCGTGTTCCGCCTAATACGCGGATTACAAGCACTTCTTTTGCTCCACTGTTATCGGCAACGGTACATCTTGATTCCTGTTGTATCATGATTACTTAGCTCTTTCTATAATTTCAACTAATCTCCAACGTTTCTGCTTGCTGATCGGACGGGTTTCCATAATCCGAACAGTATCGCCGATGTTGCAACTGTTTTTTTCATCGTGAGCGTAAAACTTGGATGTTTTGTTTACGAACTTACCATAAATAGGATGTTTTTCTTTGCGGTGTTCGGCCACAACGATAGTACATTCCATTTTGTTGCTCACAACAACTCCAATACGCTCCTTTCTTAGATTTCTTGATTCCATATTACTAACTCTGTTTTGCGTTAATTTCCCTTTGACGTAGTATGGTCTTCAATCTGGCAATGTTTCTTCTGAAAACAACAATTTGTTGTGGGTTATCCAGAGGAGAAATTGCATGGTTCATCTTCATCCGTAATAAGGAATCCTGATCGGTCTGGATTCTTTCCAGAATCTCAGCATTTGATAATTCTTTGATTTCTGATGTTTTCATTATTCAGCGATTTCAGATTCAACATAGTCACGTCTAACAATGAACTTCGTAGTTACCGGTAGTTTTTGTGCAGCCAGGCGAAGTGCTTCCTTTGCAACCTCAAAAGGAACTCCTTCTGCCTCAATCAATATTCTACCTGGTGTAATCGGAGCAACGAATGCTTCCGGAGCACCTTTACCTTTACCCATACGTACCTCAGCAGGTTTTTTAGTAATCGGTTTGTCGGGGAAAACACGGATCCAAATTTGACCCTGACGTTGCATGTGACGGGTTACCGCAACACGGGCAGCTTCAATCTGCCGTCCGGTAAGCCAAGCTTCCTGCAACGCTTTTATACCGAAAGTTCCGAATGCCAACTGGTTCCCTCTCTGGGCCAGTCCTTTCATCCTTCCCTTCTGTACTCTTCTGAATTTTGTCTTTTTCGGTTGTAACATCCTTCTCTAATTCTGAAAGGTTTACAAATTATTTTTTTCTTTTCTTAAATCCGTTCCCTTTTGGAGCACCAGCAGCAGGACGACTTGATTTCTGTCCTAAATTTGGTGAAAGGTCACGCTTTCCATAAATCTCGCCTTTGCAGATCCAAACTTTAACACCGAGTAACCCGGTTTTGGTAAGGGCTTCTGCCAAAGCATAATCTATATCAGCTCTCAGAGTGTGCAAAGGAGTACGACCATCTTTATACATTTCTGAACGGGCCATTTCAGCACCATTTAAACGGCCTGAAACCTGAACTTTGATTCCCTGCGCTCCCATTCTCATGGTTGAAGCGATAGCCATCTTGGTAGCACGACGGTAAGCAATTTTACCTTCAATCTGGCGTGCAATATTAGTGGCTACGATCATAGCATCAAGTTCCGGACGTTTGATTTCAAAAATATTGATCTGAACTTCCTTATTTGTGATCTTCTTTAACTCTTCTTTCAGTTTATCAACTTCCTGACCACCTTTGCCAATAATAATACCGGGTCGTGAGGTGTGAACAGTGATGGTAATAAGCTTCAAGGTACGTTCAATGATAATCTTGGAAATACTGGCTTTTGCCAAACGGGCATTCAGGTACTCCCGGATTTTAGCATCTTCCACGAGCTTATCTCCATAGTTGTTTCCACCGAACCAATTGGAATCCCATCCTTTGATGATTCCTAAACGATTAGCGACTGGATTAACTTTTTGTCCCATCTATTATTATTTATCTGATTCTTTAACTTGAGTTAAACTACCAAGACTAACAGTCACGTGATTGGATCTTTTCTTGATCCGGTGAGCACGGCCTTGTGGTGCAGGCTGCAGTCTTTTCAATATTCTTCCTGAATCAACAGAAATAGCTTTCACATACAAATTACTTTCTTCCAGACGGCTTCCTTCGTTTTTAGCCTGCCAGTTTGCGATAGCTGACATAACCAGTTTTTCAAGCCTGCGTGAAGATTCTTTTGAGGAAAACTTAAGTACATCAAGAGCTCTGTTCACTTCCATTCCACGAACCATATCGGCAACCAGCCTCATTTTTCGCGGGGAAGTAGGACAATTCTTCAAAACTGCAAAATACTGCTGTTTTTTAGCTTCCTTTAGTTCGTTTGCACTATTTCTTTTTCTAGCACCCATCGTGAATTCTTTTAATAGTTAATGAGAAACTCATGCCTTACTTTTTACCTTTGGCATGTCCCCTGAAAGTTCTTGTAGGTGCAAATTCACCAAATTTATGGCCTACCATATTTTCAGTTACATACACAGGAATGAATTTATTTCCGTTGTGAACTGCGATGGTATGTCCTACAAAGTCAGGAGAAATTACTGATGCTCTGGCCCAAGTCTTAATTACTGACTTTTTATTTGCTTCATTCATTGCCAAAACTTTACGTTCCAGCTTGAACTCAATAAAAGGCCCTTTCTTTAATGAACGACTCATATTCTTCTCCTTTTAATTATTTCTTGCGTTTTTCTACAATATATCTGTTGGAAGCTTTCTTCTTCGCACGGGTTTTGAAGCCTTTAGCCAGCAAGCCTTTGCGTGAACGTGGATGTCCACCTGAAGAACGACCTTCACCACCACCCATGGGGTGATCTACCGGGTTCATAGCAACACCACGTACACGTGGTCTTCTGCCTAACCATCTGGTGCGACCAGCTTTTCCTGATCTTTCCAGGTTGTGTTCAGTATTTCCAACAATACCTACTGTAGCACGACAAGTTACAAGCACCATTCTGGATTCACCAGAAGGTAATTTCACGATAGCGTACTTTCCTTCTCTCGAAGTTAACTGAGCATAAGTTCCGGCACTACGCGCCATCACACCTCCCTGTGAGGGATGAAGTTCAATGTTGTGAACCAATGTTCCAAGAGGTATTTCTCCCAGTGGTAGCGTATTGCCTATTTCAGGAGCAACTCCGCTTCCGCTCTCTACTTTCTGACCAACTTTTAAACCGTTGGGTGCAAGCATGTAGCGTTTTTCGCCATCAGGATAAACCAGAAGGGCAATACGCGCTGTGCGGTTTGGATCGTACTGAATAGATTCTACAACAGCAACAATACCATCTTTATCTCTTTTGAAATCGATAAAGCGGTATTTGCGTTTGTGGCCACCACCTATATACCTCATTGTCATGCGACCCTGGCTATTACGACCGCCAGTGCTTTGCATGGGCTTCAACAATGATTTTTCAGGTGTTGATGCAGTAATAGTATCAAAAGCACCAACAATTTTGTGCCTTTGACCCGGAGTAACTGGATTTAATTTTCTTACTGCCATTTTTTATTAAATATTACTGTAAAAATCAATAGTTTCTCCTTTGGCTATTGTTACAATAGCTTTTTTGCTTATTCCGGTGCTTCCCGAAATAACTCCGGCCTTGGTAAAGCGAGACTTGCGTTTACCTCCGTCAATCAATGTATTTACAGACTGTACCGAAACGTTGTATAAATCTTCAATCGCTTTCTTAATCTGTAATTTATTGGCGTTCCGATTAACAATAAAACCGTAGCGGTTAAGACCTTCGGCCTGACCTGTCATCTTTTCGGTAACGATCGGTTTAATTAAAATTTCCATTTTCAAGCCTTTTAAATCTTAAACATTTCTTCAATCTTACTTACAGAACTCTCCAGAACAACTACTTTTTTAGCATTCAATATCTGATAAGTATTTAATTCTGAAGCAGTTATAATAGAAACTGCCTGTAAATTTCTGGAGGACAAATATATATTTTTATTTTCTTCCGGTAAAACGAAAAGTGACTTTTTATCATTAATTTTCAGATTATTACTGATTTGCACCATTTCGCGGGTTTTTGGAGTTTCAAAAGAGAAATCCTCAACTACCAGAATTGCTTCCTCCAAGGCTTTATAAGTTAATGCCGATTTACGTGCAAGAGCCTTAACTTTTTTGTTCAATTTAAAGTCGTAGTTTCTTGGACGCGGACCAAAAACGCGACCTCCGCCACGGAATACAGGTGACTTAACACCTCCACAACGAGCCGTACCGGTACCTTTTTGTTTTTTCAGTTTTTTGGTGCTTCCGGTAATGTCACCACGTTCTTTTGAACTGTGAGTTCCTTGTCTTTTGTTGGCCAGAATTTGTTTGACATCCAGATAAATGGCATGATCATTTGGCTCAATACCGAAAATTTGTTCGTCTAACGTAACAGTTCTTCCGGTTTCCTGTCCTGCTTTATTTAAAACTTTTATTTCCATTACTGATAAATAATTACGTATGAACCTTTAGCACCAGGAACTGATCCTTTAACTACCAATAAATTTGACTCTGGAATTACTTTCAAAACTTTCAGGTTCTGAACAGTAACATTGTCATTACCATCGCGACCAGCCATGCGGATACCTTTAAATACGCGTGACGGATAAGAAGAGGCACCCAAAGAACCCGGAGCTCTCAATCGGTTGTGCTGACCATGAGTCTGGCCACCAACACCCTGGAATCCATGACGTTTAACAACACCCTGGAATCCTTTTCCTTTGGTTACTCCCTGAACGTCAACCCATCCTTCTTCATCGATAGATTCAACGGTTAGGGTATCTCCAAGTTTAAAATCACCTTCGAGATCCTGGAACTCAACCACTTTACGTTTAGGTTCAGTGGAGGCTTTTTTGAAATGACCCAATTCAGCTTTGTTGGAGTGTTTTTCCTTTTTATCGTCAAAACCCAACTGAACTGCATCATAGCCATCAGTTGCTACCGATTTCACCTGTGTGATCACACAAGGACCGGCTTCAATCACAGTGCATGGGATGTTTTTCCCCTCAACACTGAATACGGAAGTCATTCCGATTTTTTTTCCGATTAATCCTGCCATTTTTTTTGTTTTTACAGGTTATCAAACTTTAATTTCTACTTCAACGCCACTTGGTAATTCAAGCTTCATTAAGGCGTCGATGGTTTTTGCTGTTGAACTGTAAATGTCGATCAAACGTTTGTAAGACGACAGCTCGAATTGTTCCCTTGATTTTTTGTTAACAAAGGTTGAGCGTAATACAGTAAAAATACGTTTGTGAGTAGGAAGCGGAATTGGTCCGCTTACTACTGCACCTGTAGTTTTAACTGTTTTTACGATCTTTTCAGCCGACTTGTCCACCAAGTTGTGATCATACGATTTCAGCTTAATTCTGATCTTTTGACTCATGATGAGAAATAATAATACAGTTTATAATTATAATAAGTCTGTTCTTCCTTTTAAATCTTCGAGTACTTTAACAGCAAGCTGTTTGGGTAACTCAACGTATTTTGCAAATTCCATTGATGAAGTTGCACGTCCTGAAGATAAAGTACGCAATACAGTCACGTATCCGAATAATTCAGAAAGCGGAACCAATGCTTTAATAACACGGGCACCCGATTTTTCTTCCATTCCTTCAACCTGACCACGACGACGGTTCAAGTCACCGATAATGTCACCCATGTATTCTTCAGGAGTAACAATTTCGCATTTCATGATCGGTTCCAATAATTTTGGACCAGCTTTACCTGCGGCGCTTTTGAAAGCCTGACGGGCACAAATTTCGAATGAAAGCGAGTCAGAATCAACGGCATGGTAGCTACCATCCAGAAGAGTAACTTTCAGGCTATCCATATTGAAACCTGCCAAAGGACCATTGCACATAGCCGATTCAAAACCTTTCTGTACCGATGGGATATATTCGCGTGGGATATTTCCACCCTTAACAGCATCAACGAATGTAAGACCAAGTTTACCTTCTTCGGCTGGCTCAACGCGAACGATAATGTCAGCGAACTTACCACGACCACCAGATTGTTTCTTGAATACTTCGCGAAGTTCAACCGATTTACTGATGGCTTCTTTGTAAGCAACCTGAGGAGCGCCCTGGTTACATTCAACTTTGAATTCACGTTTCAAACGGTCAACAATAATTTCGAGGTGAAGCTCACCCATACCACGAATTACAGTCTGTCCTGAATCAGGATCTGTATTTACCTTGAAGGTTGGATCTTCTTCTGCAAGTTTTGACAAACCGTTGCTCAGTTTATCGAGGTCCTTTTGAGTTTTAGGCTCAATTGCAATACCGATAACTGGTTCCGGGAAGTCCATACTTTCGAGAACTACCGGATGATCATTATCTGATAAGGTATCACCTGTACGGATATCTTTGAAACCTACAGCGGCACAAATATCACCGGCCTCGATGTATTCGATTGGGTTCTGTTTGTTCGAGTGCATCTGGTATAAACGTGAAATACGTTCTTTTTTACCAGTACGTGAATTGAATACGGTATCACCTGCATTGATTCGGCCTGAATAAACACGAATGAAGCACAAACGGCCTACATAAGGGTCGGTTGCAATCTTGAATGCCAAAGCAGTCACGGGCTCGTCAACATCAGCATGACGGATGATTTCTTCGTCACCATTGTATTCTATACCTCTAATCTCACCTTTATCGAGCGGGCTTGGCAGGAATGAACAAATAGCATCGAGCAAACGCTGAACACCTTTGTTTTTGAAGGCAGAACCACACATCATCGGAACAATTGAACCGGCGATAGTAGCTTTGCGGATTACATCCAGCATCTGGTCTACAGTGATAGAATCCGGATCTTCGAAGAATTTTTCGAGCAGTTCATCATCGTGTTCAGCTACAGCTTCAACCAAAGCGGCACGATATTCTTCTGCCTGTTCTACCATATCGGCAGGAATTTCTTCCATATAATAAGTAGTACCAAGAGTGGCATCGTCTTTCCAGCGGATAGCTTTCATTTCGATCAAATCAACCACACCTTCAAAAGTTTCTTCTGAACCAATCGGGATAGTGATCGGGACCGGATTTGCACCCAGCTTTTCTCTTACTTCAGTAACTACATTATAGAAGTCAGCACCCTGACGGTCCATTTTATTTACAAAACCGATACGTGGAACGCCATATTTTTCAGCCTGACGCCATACGGTTTCCGACTGAGCTTCAACTCCACCTACTGCACAGAATAAAGCAACAGCACCATCAAGAATACGTAAAGAACGTTCAACTTCAACCGTGAAGTCAACGTGTCCGGGAGTATCAATGATGTTGATTTTGTGCTGAATATCTTTATATTTCCAGAATGTGGTAGTTGCAGCCGAGGTAATGGTAATACCACGCTCCTGTTCCTGTTCCATCCAGTCCATGGTAGCAGCACCATCATGAACCTCGCCAATCCGGTGAGTGATCCCTGTATAATAAAGGATACGCTCAGAGGTGGTCGTTTTGCCGGCATCAATGTGAGCCATGATGCCGATATTTCTAGTATAACTTAAATCTTTTGCCATTTTTTACCAATTCTATCTAAAAACGAACTATCAATTCTTCTAAATACTAAAAACGGAAATGTGCAAATGCACGGTTAGCTTCTGCCATACGGTGGGTGTCTTCTTTTTTCTTGTATGCACCGCCTTCTTCGTTGTATGCAGCTACTACCTCGGCAGCAAGTTTTTCAGCCATTGAACGGCCAGAACGCTTGCGCGAGAATAAGATCATATTTTTGACTGAGATGGAAACTTTTCTTTCCGGACGGATTTCCATAGGAACCTGGAAATTGGCACCTCCAACGCGTCTGCTCTTTACTTCAACATGGGGAGTAATTTTCTCGAGTGCTTTTTTAAACACATCCAATGGACTAAGTTCTGAATCTTTCATTTTCGTGCCAACGATGTCCATGGCGTCGTAGAAAATTTGATATGCGGTCGATTTTTTCCCGTCGTACATTAAGTCGTTTACGAAACGGGTAACCAATGTGTCATTGAACTTTGGATCGGGCAGAATGATCCTCTTCTTTGGTTTCGATTTTCTCATTATGTAATGCTTTTGTGTTAATTTAAATTAGCTGTCGTTTATTTTGCTGGCTTCAATCGGCCATCGGGGCCTCTTTACTCAACTCAAACCACAAAGCTAGAACGTCAATTAATTAATAAATGCGAATGTTATTTTTTCGCTTTTGGTCTTTTAGCGCCATATTTCGAACGTCTTTGAGTACGTCCTTCAACACCTGCTGTGTCGAGAGCACCACGAATTAAATGGTAACGAACACCTGGAAGGTCTTTTACCCTACCACCACGTACCAATACAATAGAGTGTTCCTGAAGATTGTGTCCTTCTCCCGGAATGTAAGCGTTTACTTCCTTGCCATTTGTTAAACGTACACGAGCTACTTTACGCATAGCTGAGTTTGGTTTCTTTGGAGTTGTTGTGTATACACGAACACAAACACCTCGTCTCTGTGGGCAAGAATCCAATGCAGGAGATTTACTTTTCTCTGCAATACTTTGTCTACCTTTTCTAACTAACTGTTGAATCGTTGGCATATTAATTCACTTAATTTAAAAATTATCCAAAATTTTGGCTTGCAAAGGTATCGCAAAATTCCAGAAATACAATACCTTACAATCCGAAATCACGTATTTACTCATGAAATCGGCTCGCAAAAGTACTAATTACCAACTGAAAAGCCAATAAAACCGTAAAAAAATTGATCTTTTTTTGATGATTCTAAGATACAGGTAATAAACAGCTTGCCTGCCTTCATGAACGGGCCAGCGAAATCCGGTGCTTCAGAATCGACCGGAGCGGATTAATGAAGCGTTGAATAAACCGTAAATCCTCAGTTATGATCTCAGCCGAGCCCTTCATCTCCTGGCTGAACTGAAGATGTATATTATAATTAGTCTTCAGGTCCTGGGGCATCTCTACTTCAACAATGTAATTATCATCATTCGGTACCAACGAGATACTTTTGATCTTTCCCTCAACAAATCCATATTCCATATAGGGGAAATTCTCGAAACGAACATTGACCCTCTGCCCTACCGCCACCTTACCGGCACCTCTGACCGGCAAGCTGATGCGCCCAATAATTTGCGACTGACTCGCCGGAATAACCGAAAACACAATCTCATCTTTCTTAACCTGCTGATTCTTGCTCCAGAAGTTGCTGAAACTAACCCTTCCAACAATCGGGCTCGAAATAATAAATGTTTGTTCCCAATAAGCCAGACGGCTTTTCAATAAATTTACCGCCTCGATTAGGGCATTTTCTGCCTTTTTCTTCTGATCGGCAAAATCCATCTCGGCCTCAACAACATCCTGTTCCAGTTTCAAAATTGAGCTTTGCGTTTCTGCCAGGTTGGTCCGTTCAACGTTCAGGTTATATTTTTTCTGAATCTGCACTGTTTTCGATTTTTCCAGATCAACATCCGACAATACATTCTTTTGCTGAAGCAAGGAATCTCGCTTGTATTGTTTGGTTGCCAGCCGGTAATCGGCATCCATATCCTGCTTTTGAGCCCACAGTCGATCGTAATATATCCGGCTCATTGAAACCTGCTTACGAAGCGACTTAATCTTCTTCGGATGAAGTTTCAGTCTCAAAAAAGTGAAATATTCGTTATACAACCTGACGAAGCTCGAATAATCGGACTGGATATCACCCAATTGCAAATCAGTTTCAGGCTGTACGGCCATCAGCGTATCGAACGATAACACAAAAGACTCCTGACGGGCCAGCATTTCCTTTACCTTCATGGCATCTTCAAAACGGGCGGTGTTCTCAAGAATAGCGATGATCTGTCCCGACGAAACCACCTGCTGATCAGAAACCAATAACGAGTCAATGCGGGCTGTTGTGCGGGCGGCCAGGTATGCCGGAGGATTCTCCGAGAGCACAACAACATTGGCATTAATCACATCGGGATACTTGAAGAAATAACTCCCGGCAAGAAACAGAAGGATAATTCCCAATATCAATGAAATACCCGAACGAACCATCCATCGGGGCGACTGCGTTACAATCTCCTGATATTCATCGCTTCGTAATTCGATATCAATTCGTTTGTCTTCTTTGCTCATTTTTTATATTCAGTTTGTTGCCAGTTACGGGTTACGAGATACTAAACCCGCAACTTGTAACCCGGATCAGTTCCCCAATTCAAGCTGGTTTTTCACCAAATTATAATAAGCTCCCTGTTTGCGCGTTAGTTCTTCGTGATTGCCAATCTCAACCATATTGCCCTTTTCAAGCACAACAATCTGGTGTGCATTTTTCACCGTACTCAGCCTGTGTGCAACAACCACAACAGTTTTCCCGGCAAAAAACTCATCAAGATTCTCCAGAATCACCTTTTCATTGTTGGCGTCCAAAGCATTGGTTGCTTCATCAAAAAAGATAAACTCCGGATCCTTATAAATAGCCCGTGCAATCAAAATCCGTTGTTTCTGTCCCTGGCTTAAACCAATCCCTTCAGGACCGATTTTGGTATTGTAATTCAAGGGCATGGCTTCAACAAACTCCTGGATATTGGCCATCCTGACCGCATAACGAAGCCGTTCCTTATCGATTTCGTCGTCGCCAATGGCAATATTGTTGGCTATCGTATCCGAAAAAATAAAACCATCCTGCATGACCGCCCCGCATTTATCGCGCCACCAGTGCTGCTTGTAGGCCGACAGGTCGGCATCGCCAACTTTTATAGTTCCCGACACCGGCGGATAAAAAGCAAGCAGCAGCTTAACCAGCGTGGTCTTTCCGCTTCCACTGGTTCCAACGATAGCAGTAACTTTTCCACGTGGTATAGCCAGGTTTATATTATTAAGAACTTTAGGGGAGTGTGGCCCCTCGTACTGGAAGACCAGATCCGAAATCTGGATATCGGACGAAGGCGGCAACAAAGTCAGTTTCCCGTCCTGATCCTGTTCTTCATCTTTCTGGTTGTGAATCTCGCTAAGTCGTTCCAAACTGATTTTAGCGTCCTGCGAAACCTGCACAAATTCAATCATCTGATCGAGCGGACTGTTCATCTGACCTATAATATATTGTACGGCCAACATCATACCCAGCGTCATGTTCCCGTTAACCACCAGCGTTGCCGCCAGAACGGTAATGACAATGTTCTTGGTTTCATTGATAAAAACAGATCCCGCCTGCTGATATTGCTTCAACGAAAGGCTGGCGACATTAACCTTGAACAACCGGGACTGGATACGCTCCCACTCCCAGCGTTTTTGCCGTTCGTAATTATTCAGCTTGATCTCCTGCATCCCGTTGATCATCTGGATCAGCTTGCTCTGGTTGTCGGCCAACTGGGCAAACCGTTTAAAATCGAGTTCCCGCCTTTTCCTCAGGAATAAGAAAATCCATACAATGTATAAAACAGACCCCAGAAAAAATACCAGGAAAATAATCCAGTTATAAAGAGCCAGGACAATGCTGAAGATTACAATGCTGAACACCGAGAAAACAACCGACAACGACTGCGAGGTTAAAAACTGCTCAATCCGGCGATGGTCGCCAATGCGCTGAAGCAGGTCGCCAATCATTTTGGTATCGAAAAAACCAATCGGCATTTTCATCAGTTTGATCAGGAAGTCGGAAATGATACTAATGTTTATCCGGGTGCTGATGTGAAGCAATATCCACGAACGGATGAAATCTACGGTCACCCGACTTACAAAGAGCATCATCTGAGCGACCAGAACCAGGTAAATAAAGCTGATATCCTGATTGCTGATACCGACATCCACGATACTCTGGGTCAGAAATGGGAAAATCAACTGAATAAGGCTTCCAACCAGGAACCCAATCACCAGTTGAACGACCAGTTTCCGGTGAGGCTGCAAATATTTCAGGAGAAACCTGAAATTGCCTCGTTTCTGTTCTTCTCCATCCAGATCATAAAACGTTGGAGTGGGTTCGAACAGCATACAAATTCCTTTTTGCTCACCATGCCGAACTGTTGCAAGCCAGTGCTTCTTAAATTCCTCCTCAGAATATTCCACCAGCCCAAAGGCAGGATCGGCAACCGATAGAACACCTTTTCGGTATTTGTACACCACCACAAAATGCTCCTGATCCCAATGTACAACGCATGGTTTGGGCGCCTCCATCATCTGCTCAAGCGTGATGCGTGCCCCAATTGTACGGAAGCCGATAACCTCGGCGGCTTCGCTCAAGCCGAGCAAAGAAACCCCTTCCCTGCTGATGTGGGCCAACTGCCGAAGCTTCTCCAGTGAATACGTTTTCCCGTAAAAAGCAGCAATCATGCGAAGACACGAAGGCCCGCAGTCCATCGCATCGTATTGTTTGAAAAAGGGGAATTTTGGCATACCAGATTCATTGACGCTCAAAAATAGCAGATTTGATGTTAAATCTTTTGTCTTAGAATAAAAATATTGCCCAAACAGATAAAGGCATCCTCTTCAAATCCGGCAATCCCGCTCCGGGGTTCCCTCAATTTTTGAACGACATCTCGAAGATCGATTTTTTTCATTCTTTAAAATACATAACATTTCAAAAATCCAAAAACTCTACAACAAGCTGTAAATAAAACCACTACAACAACATATATTCATTTATTGTTTAAAATGTGTCAAAATGCTATTTTTTCACCTCCACAAAAAGTATTAAAGAACATATAATCTTTACATTTAATTGAAATACTGACACTTACAATCATAAGTTAATATTCCTTAAAAAGCACAATATCCTGATTCTCTTAATCTTTTATCAGACGTCAAAACACCGGTTTTCTTAACAAATTCAAGTAATCTGGCCGCACCTTGATTGTTAATTAATTATTACTAATTTTGATCCTCTCTGATAATTACAGCGCCAGAAAGCTGATAATGAACGAGTAAAAACCAATAAACATCTAAAATATGAAAGTCTATAAAACTGATGAAATTCGCAACATTACACTCATGGGTAATGCTGGCAGTGGGAAAACCACCCTCGCAGAAGCAATGCTTTTCGAGGGTGGAGTAATAAACCGCAGAGGTGACGTTGGAAACAAGAATACCGTTTCCGACTACCATCTGATCGAGCAGGAATACGGAAACTCAGTCTTTTCTTCGGTCATGTATACCGAGGTCAACGGTAAAAAAATAAACATCCTGGACACTCCCGGGATGGACGACTTTTGCGGAGGCGTTGTTTCTTCGCTCCAGGTAACCGGGATGGCTTTGATGGTGGTTGATGCCTCCGGCGGAATTGGCGCCGGAACCGAATCGGCCAACCGCCATGCCGAAACCACCAAAACCCCAACAGTTTTTGTTTTAAACCACCTCGACAACGAAAACGCCAATTACGAACAAACCGTCGAAAATCTGAAAGCCAAATTCGGCAATAAAGTTACCATCGTTCAGTACCCAGTTGAAGCCGGTCTGGGATTCAATTCCATCATCGACGTATTGAAAATGAAAATGTACAAGTACGGTCCCGACGGAGGGAAACCTGAAGTACTTGAAATCCCGGCTTCAGAAAAAGAACGCGCCGATGAACTGCACAACGAATTAATTGAAATGGCTGCCGAAAACGAAGAATCCCTGATGGAATTGTATTTCGAACAAGGTTCCCTATCGGAAGACGATATGCGCAAGGGAATGCGAATCGGGATGGTAAAACGCGACCTGTATCCGGTGTTCTGCGTTTCGGCCAAAAAGAATATTGGAGTAGGCCGACTGCTCGAATTTATCTGCAACATAGCCCCTGCTCCCAGCCAGGTTCCAATGCGTGAAATCATCCAGGGGAAAACGGTTGTCATGAACGAATCAAATCCAACATCACTGTTTATTTTCAAAACAGCCGTCGAACCACACGTGGGCGAAGTCACCTACTTCAAAGTGATGTCGGGGAAACTAACCGAAGGAAAAGACCTTTACAATACTTTCAATAACGGGAAAGAAAGAATTTCCCAACTTTTTGTTACTGCCGGGAAAACCCGGGTCAGCGTTCCCGAACTGGTTGCCGGCGACATTGGTTGCACCGTAAAACTGAAAGATACCAAGTTCAATCAAACACTTTGTGACAAGGAACTTGACCTGAAATTTGCCCCGATCAAATTCCCGGACCCAAAATTCAGGGTTGCAGTCAAAGCCGTTTCGGAAAGCGACGACGAAAAAGTGGGTGAAATCCTGCACCGGGTAAAAGACGAAGACCCAACTTACATTGTAAACTACTCGAAAGAGTTGAAACAATTGATTGTTGAAGGTCAGGGCGAATACCACCTGAATACTTTGAAATGGTATTTCGACCACATTCATAAGATTGACATTGAATTCAAGTCACCCAAAATCCCATACCGCGAAACCATAACCAAATTTGCCCAGGCCGATTACCGTCACAAGAAACAATCGGGTGGAGCCGGTCAGTTTGGTGAGGTTCACATGATTATCGAGCCTTATGATGAAAGCAGTCAGCCTAAAAACATGTTTGTTTACGGTGGCAAGGAAATGAAGATTTCGGTTCGCGACACCCAGGAATTCCCGTTACAATGGGGTGGTAAACTGATTTTCCACAACTGTATTGTGGGCGGTTCAATTGATGCCCGTTTTATGCCCGCTATCCTGAAAGGGATCATGGAAAAAATGGAAGAAGGCCCGCTTACCGGTTCGTACGCCCGCGACATCCGTGTTTACGTTTACGACGGAAAAATGCACCCGGTTGATTCAAACGAAATTTCGTTCCGGTTGGCCGGACGAAATGCTTTCAGCACAGCCTTCAAAAACGCAGGCCCCAAAATCCTTGAGCCCATTTACGATCTGGAAGTACTGGTTCCGTCAGAACGCATGGGCGATGTGATGAGCGACCTCCAGGGGCGCCGCGCCTTGATCATGGGAATGGGCAGCGAAAAAGGCTATGAAAAGATCACCGCCCGCGTGCCACTGAAAGAAATGAACAAATATTCAACCTCGCTGAGTTCACTGACCGGTGGCCGTGGTATTTTTAACATGAAATTTGCCGCCTACGAAAAAGTGCCTCAGGAAGTACAGGACGAATTGCTGGCAGCTTACGCAGCCGAAGAAAAAGAAGAATAAAGACCAATTCTATCTCAATTACTATTTTTATACTCAACGAAAACCCGGGAATGCCACCCGGGTTTTTCTTTTTTTATAATGTTTATGGGAGCCTATTCCGCTCGTATTCCCAATCTTTTATCTCTACAAATTTTAAACATCCCTCTTTTACAGATGGATGCTGCAATACTGATTCAACACGGACTTCCGGTATTAATTCATCGACAAGGCCATTTTTAACAAAAATGAAATTAAAACCAAGCTCATTGGCTCCAACTAACCTATAGCCTTTATGCTTAGCTAACTTTGTCATGGCAACCGGAGAGGCGCCATGATACATCGGATGCTTCCCCGGATAAAAATATGCCGGATCATAGGGCACAACTATATCTTCAAACCCAAAATCATTGTGTGTCTCGATAATCACAACCTGAGGCTGAACAACATCAAGGGCATCCCAAACCCAATAGTCATTTCCATCTATATCAATAGACAGCAGGCCAATCTCCCCGGAAAATCCTTCCCCCGAAATAATCTGATTAATATTCTCCCTCGTCACCAAACTACATGCAAATTTGGGCGAATAAGTCCAAGGATGTGGATATTTGCTAAAAAATTTTCTCCCCCGATTGATACTCATTTTGTTTCCGTCGATAAACAAACCATGCCAGCCAAAATTAAAAACCAGGTTTGCACTATTGCTGTTTATACCATCATCTGATCCAATTTCTACAAACGTCTTATCAGTCATTCCAATAACAGAGAAGATGAAAAGTAGCAGTCCGTCTTCTTCAAACTGAGAGAAAACACGAAAGCCCGTATCTTTTAACTTAGGAAGAGTGCCATTCCTTTTACAATCCTGATAATAATGAAAAAGCTGACGCTGACCTATTTGAGTTGACGGATAAAACCGATTCCGAATTTTAAGGACTAGAAATAAATCCTTTAAGATGCTTTTGAGAATGTTTTTCATGTTTCACACTAATTCTTAATTCAAAACTACAAGATTTCCATCATAAAAAGGCTCATTTATCAAGATTAAATGTTAAATAAATCGAAAGCATCGCTTAATAATAACATAAGCACTATTAGAATGATTAAGCAAACAACCCCATATTTGGAGTAATTGGGTCAATCGAAGAGAAACTAAATCCAATTATCCTAATTTATTCCGGTGCTTGTAAAATAGCTGTTGACTGCCGCAGGCTTTAAATGAACTGCATCATAGAAATCGGAAGCGCTTAATTGTAACGAATCGGGATTGTTCGCGCCTATTAACGTCAGGCCGTTTTCCGCGGCAAAGGCATGCAGATAGCATTCGGCTTTAAAAACCCCGCTTGTCTGGCCGGATTGTTTGAGCAGCTTAAATGTTGCCGGATGATACGGCGGAATGAATACAACGATCTGGCAATTCCGGCTTTTTAAATGTTTGATCAACCCGGCAAAAAGCTTACACTGCAACGAATCGATTTCGGTAAAGTACTCATCCTTGCTTGCATAGAAGTAATTGCCGGCTTTTTCGGTCACTTCCTTTTGCGGAGCATCGGCCACCCGCTCCGGAATGCTTCGCGAACCATCGGGAAGAAACATCATTTGATCTTTACGGGGAAACTGACAGATCTCAAACTTTTCGGTTTTCTCGCGGGTTTCCAGCGAACGCATGAAATACCTGACCGAAAAAAGTTCCTTAATCCATTCCTTGTCCAGTTCCCATTTCGAGGCTGTCTGGTATGCCGGTAAGTCTCCGGTCCGCTCGACCATCCCCATGAATTCTGCCTTGTTTTCGAGCCATTGTTTTTCAACAAATGAATTTCCAAACAACCATTGGTCGGCACATAAGATGATGGTTTGCGGCAATTCGCGATTTTTCCGCTCAAACAACTCCCAAAAAGCATACATATCCTGAAACGTACAATTGCTGACCGAAGCATTAAAAAAAGTTTTACCAGGAAACGATTGCTGCGACAGAGCCAGTGTACGACTCGAACCCAAAACTAGTATTTCAGGCGTACCCGGCAATTGTTTAATCCACTGTTTCTTCAAACACCGGGAATTTACATTGACAGGCCCGCTAATCATTTTCCCGTTCAGCAAGGCCTTCACCAGGGGGCCGATATAATTTCGTCCTAAAGTATAATCCGGGTCGAAATAATAATTTACTCCGCCAATCAGGATCAACGGAACGATCAGTATCGTTAATATGCGTTTAAACAGAGTGTTCATTTAAAACTGAAAATAAATGAAAATCCGGTCGGTCTGAAAGGCAAACAGGATGATGAAAATGAGCATGTAATAAATACTGTGCCTGAGAACCGGATGAAAATGTGCAATATCCAGGCCATGCCTCTGGGTGCGTTGACCCCATTCGACCGTAAAAAGGACGAAGGAGAAAAAGAATGCAGCAATAACTTTCGCAGGGTCAACCAGGTGAAGCAGATTATCCCCCCTTTCCATCCTGAAAATGCGGCCAAGAAAATCAAACGCCTGGTGGATGTTGCTTGCCCTGAAAAATACAAAAGCCCCGCAAACAAAAAGAAAAGTCCCCACAATGGCAGGCCATTGCCGGACGCTCAGTTCTTCGGGACTGCTTTTTTTCGAGAAAGGCTTTGTCGCCCAAAGAAATAAACCATGGACTGCACCCCACGCCACAAACGTCCAGTTGGCCCCATGCCACAAACCGCTAACGATAAAAGTAACCATGATATTCATGCCATTCCTCATTTTCGAACACCGGCTGCCCCCCAACGGAATATAGACATAGTCGCGAAACCACGTTGAAAGACTGATGTGCCAACGCGACCAGAACTCGCGGATGTTGCGCGAAAAATAGGGCATATTGAAGTTCTGCATCAAATTAAAGCCCAGAATGGAAGCTGTTCCAATTGCAATGTTTGAATAACCTGCAAAATCGCCAAAAATCTGGACGGTAAAAAGGATGGCCCCAAGAGCCAGAGTCCCGGCCCCAAGCGTGCTATGATTGGCAAAGATTGAATCGGTTATGGGAGCGATGGTATCGGCTACGGCAATTTTGGCAAAGAAACCCCACAAGAGTTGCCTGAAACCGTTGGCAGCCATGGAATAATCAAAACTTTTGAGGCTGCTGAACTGAGGAAGTAAATGTTTGGCCCTTTCAATCGGTCCGGCAACAAGTTGCGGGAAGAAACTGATAAAAGCAAGAAACGCAATCAGGTCTTTGGTGGGCTCCATCTCCCGGCGGTAAACATCGATGGTATAGCTGAGCGATTGAAACGTGTAAAAGCTGACACCAACCGGAAGAATTATTTTTAAGGTGATAAAGGGTACTGTATAACCCAATTGTTTCAGTAAATCAGCTAATTCGTATGCAAAAAAACCGTAGTATTTAAAGAAAAACAAAACCGACAGGTTGACCGACAGACTGGCAATCAGAATGCGCCGGCGTACTTGCCTGTTTTTCGCCCGGAAAATAAACTGACCAAAAAAGAAATCAACAAAGGAACTCAGCAAAATCAGGCCAAGGAAGCGGTAATCCCACCAGCCATAAAAAACATAGCTGACTGTAAGCAAGAACAAATTACGGTACCTGACCGAAACCCGGTTAAAAATGCCCCAATAAAGGATAAATACAATGGAAAAGAAAATGACAAATTCAATCGAGTTAAAAAGCATATCCTGGGTGAACAATGGTCAATTACTTATCCCTGAACAAATGGAAAAAGCCGGTCGATGATCTTCGTTCACCATCACGTCCTATTCCTTCGACCACGTAATAATAAACGCCAGGAGTAGCAAGTTTACCTCCTACTTTCCCATCCCAAACAGCCTGAGGCGTAGACTCGATAGTTGAACCAAACCCGCTAACATTATTACTTCCCCATTCATGCATAATTTTTCCCCAACGATTAAAAATTGAAATTTTAACACTTTTCATCGAGAAAAAACGAACAATAAACTTGTCATTATCTCCATCACCATTGGGGGTAAAAACATTAGGAGCCTCAACAAATGACTCATCAATAACAATATACTTGTCAATATAAACTGTATCAGAGCATGTATTCTTTTTTGAGACCAATTTTACTCTGTATGAGCCTGGATTTTCAAAAATATAAATAGGACTGTCGTTATATAACCGAACCATTATACTATCCTTCACTTTTCCCTGATTTTCTTCAGCTTCCTTAACCAAGTCCTCCTTAGATTTAAAAATGAACCATTCAAATTTACCGGGATCGCCATTTTCAGAAGCATTATTAAATGTTACTGTTAACGGGGCTTCCTTTTTTGTGGGATGACTTTTAGTTTGATCTTCTAACGTGTACGTAAAAGCCGCCTTGGTTACAATTGAATTATACACCACTTCGGCTGTTGCCTCGCACCCAAATTTGTCGGTTACTTCAAAGGTATAAGTCGTATTTTTGGTTGGCGGGTCTGAGATTACCGAAGTAGCCACCTGGCTGACAACTTCATCTCCGGTGGTCCATTTCACCCCGATGCCGTTACCCAATGTCAGCGATTGGCCTGTTTTCAGGTCAATATAATTCAATGACAACGGGTTAGGAGTTCCTTTCAGGGTAAACGAATGGCAATCGGAATCGGTAATTTCGGCTTTCGGTTCAATATAATTGTTAAAAACCCAGGCTGTGTATATTTTCTCGCCGGAAGTTGATGTAACCTTCACCCGGTAGCAACCATCTTCGAGGCTTGAAACCGTCGATGTGGATGTGCCCGATTCGCTGATGAAGGAAGTGAAACTGCCGGATTGGGCATTGTACTTCGACCATTCGAAAGTTGCCGTTTCGCCCGGCAACGCATGTGCGGTCAACGATGCGTTTTTGGAACCTTTTTCACCACAAAAAACATGAATATCGTCTTGTGTACCAGTTGTGTATTCAGTTTTAACGATCTTATCGGCAGTGGAGGTAATCTGCGAAAACCCGGTTTTCGAAACCAGGCCCAAACAAGCCACGAAAAGCAGTCCTACCAGTATTTTTGTGATGTTCATTCTTCATTGTTTTTAACAGTTCACAATATTAACGCTAAAAATTGATTAATCTTTTGTGGCTTCCGAAATTTTCAGAAACCCTACTGTTGAGAAACCACTGACTTGCCAGCTTAAACGGAAAATTATTTCCACATAAAAGACACTGATTCATAGCAACAACCACAAGAGTGGCCACAAACGACAGATCAGACGAACCTTATTTTGTAAATAAAATTCCTCACCCTATACGCACCAAACGTTATAGCACCTACTTTTGTGAACAGAAAAGAACCGAAAAAAGTGCAGAATTATTTAGACGAATTGAACGAGGCTCAGCGACTTGCCGTCGAGAACATTCACGGTGCATCGCTGATTATTGCCGGTGCCGGATCGGGAAAAACCCGCGTCCTGACTTACCGCATCACACATCTGTTAAAAAGTGGCGTCAAACCCGGCTCCATCCTGGCATTGACCTTTACCAACAAGGCTGCCAAAGAAATGAAAGACCGAATCTCGGCCATGGTGGGACAAAACACCGCCCGGCACCTTTGGATGGGAACTTTTCACTCCATCTTCGCCCGTATTTTACGAACCGAATCGGAAAAGCTGGGCTACCCGTCGAATTTTACCATTTACGACTCGGCCGACTCAAAAAGCCTGATCAAAAGCATCATCAAGGATATGGGGCTCGACGATAAAACCTACAAACCCAATGTTGTGGCTTCACGCATTTCGGCGGCCAAAAACAACCTGGTTTCCTCCGAGGTTTACTCAACCCTGCCCGAAACAGCCGAATATGACCAGAGCATCAAAATGCCACTGATCAGCCATATTTATAAGGAATACGCCAAACGCTGCTTTTTGGCCGGAGCCATGGATTTCGACGATCTGCTGATGAAAACCAACGCCCTGTTCCGCAACCATGCTGAAACGCTGGAAAAGTACCAGCAGATTTTCCAGTACATCCTGGTGGATGAGTACCAGGATACGAACCATTCGCAGTACATGATCATCAAAAAACTGGCTGCCAAACACAACAACATTTGCGTGGTAGGCGACGATGCCCAGAGTATCTATTCGTTCCGCGGCGCCCGGATCGAAAACATCCTGAACTTCCAGAAAGATTACCCCGACCATAAAGTGTTCAAGCTCGAACAGAATTACCGGTCGACACAAACCATTGTCGAGGCTGCAAACAGCATCATTGCCCGCAACAAAAGGCAAATCAAAAAGAATGTCTTTTCTGAAAATGAAAAAGGAACGCTGATCAAGGTAATCAGCGCCATAACCGATAATGAGGAAGGCTTCCTGGTTTCAAATGAAATCATGGATACCCGGCTTCGCGACCACTACCAGTACTCCGATTATGCCATTTTATACCGGACCAACGCCCAGTCGCGTATTTTCGAGGAATCGCTTCGGAAAAAGAACATCCCCTATAAAATATACGGTGGATTGTCGTTCTACCAGCGCAAGGAAATCAAGGATCTGCTCAGCTATTTCCGACTGGTAATCAATCCAAAAGATAATGAAGCATTTAAGCGGATTATCAATTACCCGGCACGAGGTATCGGGCAAACCAGCCTGACCAAACTCGAACAGTTTGCCGCCCAGAACAACCTTTGCATCTGGGAATTTGCCACCAATATTCCGTTGTTGTTGAACGAATTCAATAAAGGGACGGCTGCTAAAATCAACGAGTTTACTCAGCTTATCAACGATTTCAGGGAAAAACTTGACACACTCGAAGCATTCGGGCTGGCCAGTGAAATTGCTACCCGCTCCGAAATCATGAAAGACCTGTATAAGGACCAGACCCCGGAAGGCGTCAGCCGCTTCGAAAACATCCAGGAGTTGCTCAACGGTATCCAGGAATTTTCCATCTCGGCACGCGAAGAAGGAACGCCCAACAAGCTGAACAACTACATGGAAGACGTGGCCCTGCTGACCGATCAGGACAACGAAAAACCGGATGACACCGACCGCGTCACCCTGATGACCATCCACTCGGCCAAAGGATTGGAATTTAAAAACGTGTTTATCGTCGGAGTTGAAGAGAACCTGTTCCCCTCGAATCAAAACGGGCAAAAAACGATGGAAGATTTTGAGGAAGAACGCCGGTTATTTTACGTCGCGCTTACCCGTGCCGAACAGAATGCCTACCTTACCTACGCACGCCAGCGCTACAAATGGGGCAAACTCGAATTTTGCAACAAGAGCCGTTTCATCGACGAAATCGATCCCCAATACCTGAACATGCCCGTTGAAAAAGATGCTTCTTTCTGGGGAGCCAGCCAGGATTTGCCTTTTGCCGCACCCAAACCGCGCACGCCCCAAGCTGTAATCCCCGGACTTCGGAGCTCGGCATCCAGCCAGCCCGACCTGCAGCAAAAACTATTGAAACTGCGCGAAGCCAAAAAAGCCACCGACGCTTTCGAATACAGCAATCCGGAAGATATTCAGGCAGGAATGATCGTCGAACATCAGCGATTTGGACGGGGAAAAGTTCTGCTGGTAGAAGGAAAAATACCCGATATTCAGGCCACTGTATTTTTTCAGAATGCCGGGAAAAAACAACTTTTATTAAAATTCGCTAAACTCCGGATAATTAGTTAGTTTTGCAGAGTAAATCCGAATTTGATTAGTTTTTGATGCTTTATTTTGCCGACAAAACTATTTTGCTTTAATTTGCAGCCGAATCATCTTCGATCTGATTATCCTGCAAAATACCCTTTTTGAGATAACAGCCTGATTTTTAAGATTAACTTTAAATTTTACATGGATTATAATTCTAATCGCAGTAAGTTGGCCATCCCTGAATATGGAAGGAACTTACAAAACATGGTCAATCATATTATGACCATCGAGGATCGCAATGAACGCAACAGGGCCGCCAGAACTATTATCGACATCATGGGAACCATGTATCCTTACCTTCGGGATATCAACGATTTTAAACATAAGCTTTGGGACCATCTGGCTATCATGGCTAATTTTCAATTAGACATTGATTACCCCTTCGACCCGCCATCACCTGAATTCTTTAATACTCCTCCGCGCCGGATACCTTATGATATTAATAAAATCAAATATCGTCACTACGGCAAAACCATCGAGACATTGCTTGAAAAAGCAGTAGTTTACGAAGATGAGAAGGAACGAAATCTGCTGATAAAGCTGATTGCCAACCACATGAAGAAAAGCTATGTGATGTGGAACAAGGATTCGGTGACCGACGAAAAAATTCTGGCTGACATCGAAGAACTCACTGATGGAAAGATTAAGTGCACCGATTTAACACTCACCGAAACCAAAGATATTTTGTACCGGAGCCAGAAAAACAAAGGACAGGGTGGAAATCTGGGACGAAAATTCCAGAAACCGGACGACCGGAAGAAACAGCGTCAATAAAACAATGAAGTTCAGTCCAATATCCCATTAACATTGCATTTCTTTTCGGATGGCAACTTTTAAAATTGAAGGAGGCAACCAGTTACAAGGCGACTTATTTCCACAGGGCGCAAAAAACGAGGCGCTTCAGGTCATTTGTGCAGTCCTGCTGACTCCATGTAAAGTTCAGATTTCCAACATTCCTGAAATCAGGGATGTTCTTAAACTTATCGAAATACTTACCGAACTCGGGGTCAAAGCTGAACGGCTCAGCAAAGGAATTTACACCTTTCAGGCCGACGAAATTCAGCTCGATTACCTGAAAACGGAGGTATTTGCCCGTCAGGCGGCCAGTTTGCGCGGTTCAATCATGATTTTGGGCCCGTTGCTTGCCCGCTTCGGAATTGGATACATTCCCCAACCCGGAGGCGATAAAATCGGGCGCCGCCGTCTTGACACACATTTTACCGGCTTGCAAAAACTCGGGGCGACGTTCAACTACAATCCCAGCGAATATTTTTACAGTGTTGAAGCATCGGAACTGAAGGGAACCTATATGCTGCTCGACGAAGCATCGGTAACCGGAACAGCCAACATCGTCATGGCTGCCACCATGGCCAAAGGCACAACAACTATTTACAATGCTGCCTGTGAACCCTACGTTCAGCAACTCTGCAAAATGTTGGTTTCCATGGGGGCCTGCATCGAGGGGATCGGGTCAAATTTACTGACAATCAAAGGAGTGAGTTCACTTAAAGGTTGCTCGCACCAGATACTTCCCGACATGATTGAAGTGGGCAGTTTTATTGGACTGGCCGCTATGACCCAATCAGAAATCACCATCCGTAATGCCGGTATTCAACACCTGGGAATCATCCCGGAACAGTTCAAACGACTGGGGATTAGGATTGAAACAAAAGACGATGATTTGTACATTCCGGCGCACGACCATTACGAAATCGAAACTTTTATCGACGGCTCGATCATGACGATTGCCGATGCCCCGTGGCCTGGCCTGACTCCCGATTTGCTGAGCATCTTCCTGGTTGTGGCCACGCAAGCCAAAGGCAGCGTGCTGATTCATCAGAAAATGTTCGAAAGCCGCTTGTTCTTTGTCGACAAGCTGATTGATATGGGAGCCCAGATTATACTTTGCGACCCGCACCGCGCAACGGTCATCGGCCTCGATCACAAATATCCGTTCAGGGCCACCAACATGAGTTCGCCCGATATTCGTGCCGGAGTGGCCCTGCTCATTGCAGCCCTATCGGCCCGGGGAACAAGTAAAATATCCAACATCGAACAAATCGACCGCGGCTACGAAAACATTGATGCCCGCCTGAATGCTATCGGCGCCCGCATTACCCGAATTGAATAGAAAAAATCTGTTTCATATATTTACTTGAAAACGATCAACTGAATTGACTATGAAAATGAAAATTATCCCGGTTCTTGTCCTACTGGTGTCAATGACGACTCTGGCAAGCGCCTCCAATCTGAAAAAAGGAGATAAAAAAGAAGCATCTATAGGTTTGAACATTGGCGATAAAGCGCCTGAAATCATCGAAAAAACTATTGACGGGAAAGAATTGAAGCTTTCGTCATTGAAAGGAAAATTAGTCCTGATTGATTTTTGGGCATCGTGGTGCGGTCCCTGTCGGCGCGAAAATCCCACGGTAGTTGCCACTTATGAAAAATTCAAGAATTCGAAATTCAAGAATGCCAAAGGATTCACCGTATTCAGCGTTTCGCTCGACAAGGACAAAAATGCCTGGGAAACAGCCATCAAAACCGATAAACTGATCTGGGAGAATCATGTCAGCGACCTGCAGGGATGGGAATCCAAATATGCCGGAATTTATGGCATCCGCTCCATTCCGAACAACTTTCTGATTGATGGAGATGGGCTGATTGTAGGGAAAAACCTGAGAGGGCCGGCTCTCGAACATGCCATTGAGGAAATTCTTAAATAAGAATAACATTCGGAGTAAGACGGGCAATTCGCTAAAACGAGCTGCCCGTTTTGTTTTGTCCGGCTCCCGGATTGACCCTAGAGATTCTTCCTTTAACCAATAACTTCCGGGATATCACCAAACCGCATCATGTCAGTTATCAATTATTTAAAATGCCAAAATGTCAATTGTAAAGTCAATGGCAGTATATTTGCAGTCCGAAAACGAAACTTAAAAAAATCAGGTACAATGACAGAAGATAAAGACAAAGTCAACGAACAGTTAGAAAATGAAACTCCGGATCTGAATGCGCAGCAGGAAGAATCGGCTCCACACAAAAAAGAAGCAAAAAAAGATAAGGCCCATAAAAAAACAAAAGCAGAAGAGCAACTCGAAAAAACTGAATCAGAATTACTTGAGCTGAAAGACAAGCACATCCGTTTGCAGGCAGAGTTCGACAATTACCGCAAACGTACCTTAAAAGAACGTATGGAACTGTTGAAAACAGCCAGCGAGAGCCTGCTTGTCACCATTTTGCCAGTTATCGACGATTTCGACCGGGCTATGCAAACCCTGGAAATGGTAGAAACCGATGACGCTACGAAAGAAGGCGTCAAGTTGATTTACAACAAGTTTCAGGATTTTTTGAAACAAAACGGAGTAAAGGAAATTGAAGCCAAAGAGCAAAATTTTGACACCGATTTACACGAAGCGATCACTAAAATACCGGCTCCAACCGAAGAACTCAAGGGTAAAATTGTAGACGTGGTTCAGAAAGGGTATTTCCTGAACGACAAAGTGATACGTTTCTCTAAAGTAGTTATTGGCGAATAGCCTGATTTATATTTGAACAAAATGACAAAACGCGATTATTACGAAATTCTGGGAGTCAGCAAATCAGCCACGGCTGAGGAAATAAAAAAAGCATACCGAAAAAAAGCTATACAATTCCATCCCGACAAAAATCCGGGAAATAAAGAAGCCGAGGAAAAATTCAAGGAAGCTGCTGAAGCCTATGAGATACTGAGCAACCAGGAAAAACGCCAGAGATACGACCAGTTCGGACATGCAGGCATGAATGGCAATGCAGGTTTTGGCGGTCACGACATGTCGATGGATGATATTTTCTCGATGTTCGGCGATATTTTTGGTGGCAGCGGTTTCGGCGGTTTTGGCGGTTTCGGCGGAGGTTCCCGCAGCCGCGGCCCACGCCAGCACCGGGGATCCGATCTTCGCGTAAAGGTTGTGCTGAATCTGAATGAAGTACTAAACGGCGTTGAAAAAAAGATCAAAGTCAAGAAATACGTTTCGTGCAGCCATTGCAACGGAACCGGGGCCCAAGGCGGATCATCCTACACTACCTGTGCCACCTGTAGAGGAACCGGGCATGTAACCCGCATCCAAAACACCTTGCTGGGCCAGATGCAAACAACCTCAACCTGCCCCAGTTGTAACGGAGAAGGCCAGATGATCACCAACAAATGTGTTCATTGCCAGGGCGAAGGTGTTGTTCGCGACGAAGAAGTCATCAGTATCAGAATCCCCGCGGGCGTTGGCGAAGGAATGCAGCTTAACGTGGCCGGGAAAGGTAATGCCGGACGGCGCGGTGGAATCAGTGGCGATCTGTTCGTGGTTATTCAGGAAGAAGAGCATCCTGAATTAATCAGAGATGGCAACAACCTGGTGTACAATCTGTATGTAACCTTCCCTGAAATTACCCTGGGGACAACCAAAGAAATACCCACCGTTGACAGCAAGGTAAAAGTAAAGATTGAGGCAGGCACACAACCTGAAAAGATCCTCCGTCTACGCGGCAAAGGATTACCTGATGTTAATGGCTATGGCAAGGGCGACCTGCTGGTTCGGGTACACGTGTGGATACCGAAAAAACTAACTTCGGAAGAACGCAAACTGCTCGAAAAACTTCAGACATCACCCAATTTTGCAGAAGGGCCAGATCCGTCAGACCGTAATTTCTTCGAGAAAATGCGCGACATATTTGATTAATATCCTGCCCCTTAGTCTGGCTAAAAAATCAGACATCCAAACATAAAAAACCTGATTACCTTGAGCAAAATCAGCCAACGTAATCAGGTTTCTTTATTTGAGAACCTCTGATCTATTTTATGTCCATCGAATCGAGAGCCGCCTTGTATTTTCGGGCATTTTCGTTATGTCCCGAAAGAGTCTTCGAGAAATTGTGATATCCTGAAAAGTCAGGACGGGCGCACATGTAGATATAGGGCGTTTTTACAGCATTTAAAACCGACTCAATACTCGAAATCTCAGGGAAATTAATCGGTCCGGGAGGTAAACCTTGATTTTTATACGTGTTGTAGGGCGATTCAACTTCCAGGTGACTTTTCAGCACTCGTTTGATGCGGAAATTGCCCAGCGCAAATTTCACCGTCGGATCAGCCTGCAACGGGATTCCCCGCTTGATGCGGTTCAGATACAATCCGGCAACAATAGGCCTTTCATCTTTTTTATTGGTTTCTTCCTGGACAATCGAAGCAACAGTCATCACTTCTTCAGGTGTCAGCCCTAATTCTTTGGCTTTAGCACTTCTCCCCTCGTTCCAGAAACGTTGATACTCCATGTACATCCGCTCCAAAAACTGATCGGCAGTGGTAGTCCAGTAAAACTCGTAGGTATTCGGAATGAACATGCAACGAAAGGTATTCTGGTTAAAGCCATATTTTGCATGAATTGCCGGATCACTGAACTTTTGAATGAGTTCAGTTGAATCGGCCTCAATATATCTGGCAACAGCACCGGCCAGCTCCTCAATCAGTCGCAAATTGTTAAATGTCACCAAAACAGGTTCCTGGTTCCCCGAGCGCAACATATTCAAAATTTCATTTGAGTTTAATCCCTTATCGAGCAAATATTTACCAGGTTTTATATTCTCTGCATATTTTTTACGTTTGGCAACCCAGTCGAAAGCTTTGTAATTTATAATGATGTTGTGTTTTTTCAAGCTGTCAACAACTTGTTCGTAAGTTGCATTCAGTGGGATAATGATACTTCCGGGAGTCTGAATGTTGGAATCAAAAATATAGTGATAAAGCTGATAGACCCTAAATCCGGTGCCGGTAAGCGCAATTACAAAAATAACAACCACCCATTTATTAAATCTTGGAAATAACATAATTCTACTCTTCTTGACTATATCCATACCCTCAATTTTTCGCATAAAAATAAGCATTTCATTTTAAGTACCTAATATTAAGTGCCCGGCCACACCGATAAGCCCCCTTTGGTCTGGTTTTAAAATTGTCTGACTGTCATATAGCGAACACTAATTTTTTATTAACGAAGCCATTCATACGGTCACCGGCCTAAAATACAGACTAGATGCCTCCCAAACCGAAACTTTGACACACTGAAAACTACGACAATCTCCGCCCGAAATTCGGAACAAAGAAGCCCACCTGTTCTATGGTTTGCCCGAATTTGCTTATTTTCGCATCAAAACATCAATATAATTCGATATGCATCAGGTTAATTTAGCTGAAAACATTTATTACCTGGGTTTCAACGACCGCAGGACTCATCTTTTCGAGAACTTTTGGCCTCTTCCATACGGCGTGTCCTACAATTCATACCTGATTGTAGACGAAAAGATTGCCTTAATCGACACCGTTGAACGCTCTTTTATCGAAGATTACCTCGATCAGATTGATTCTTTAACCGGAGGAAGACCGGTTGATTATCTGGTAATAAATCACATGGAGCCCGATCATTCAGGAGCAATAAAGGCTGTAGTCGCCAAATACCCAAACATAACGCTGGTTGGCAATAAAAAAACCTTCGAAATGGTTTCCAATTATTACCAGGTAAAAACCAACCTGCTGGAAGTAGCCGACGAATCAGAGCTTCCACTAGGCAAGCATCATCTGGCATTTGCTACCATCCCTATGGTTCATTGGCCCGAAACCATGGTAACCTACGAAATGAATCAAAAGATCCTCTTCTCGGGCGATGCCTTTGGTTCATTCGGAACTCTCGACGGTGGAATTTTCGACGATGAGCTGAACCTGAAAAATTACGATGAAGAATTGATGAGGTATTTCACCAATATTGTCGGTAAATATTGTCCGCATACACAACGGGCCTTAAAAAAACTACAAACTCTTGATGTCAGGATGATTGCCGCCACACACGGCCCCATCTGGAGAAGCAATCTGAACTATATCCTCGACCGGTATGAGAAATGGAGCAGTTACACGACCGAACCGGGAGCCGTAATCGTCTATGGCTCGATGTACGGAAATACTGCAAAAATGGCCGAAGTTATTGCCCGCCAGCTTGCGGTTCGCGGCATTAAAAACATCCGTGTTTATGATGCTTCAAAAACCCATCCCTCGTACATTATCAGCGACATCTTTAAATACCGGGCTTTCATTGTAGGAAGTGCAGCCTACAATAATGAACTCTTCCCCTCAGTCGAAAGTCTGGTAACCAAGATAGAACACATGGGTATCAAAAACCATTTGCTGGGTATTTTTGGGTCATTTGGATGGAGTGGCGGAGGTGTAAAAAACCTTCTAAAATTTGCCGAAAACATCAAATGGGAAGTGATTTCCGAACCTGTTGAAGAGAAGGGAACTCTGAAAAACGACAAATTTGAACAATGTATTGCCCTGGCTGACGCGGTGGCCGACAAACTGAGGGACTGATGGATTGATGGATTGATTTTAGTTTCAATCCTTCAGAAATTCAATCCTTCAATCCATTATTTGTGTAAAACTATTTGGTATTTCTGAAGGAAATACGGGCAGAGAAAATATCTTTGCAACTCAAAAAATTAGACTATGCAAACTTGGTTCGAGTGTAAAGTAAAATATGTAAAAATTGACGACGACGGTCGCGAGCGTAAAGTTAACGAAGTATATCTGGTTGATGCCGTCACCTTTACCGATGCTGAAACCCGCATCATTCAGCAATTACAGTCCATGGTACGTGGCGAGTTTACTGTTGACAACATTAAAAAATCAAATATCGTCGAGATCTTCCCGCACGATGAAGGCGAATGGTGGTATAAAGCCAGAATTGCCATCGTCACAATCGATGAAAAAGGCGGAAAAGAGAAGAAGATCAATAACTATTTTCTGGTTGCAGCCGACGACATCAAACAAGCGCTGCAACGTTTGGAAGAAGGTCTTTCATACATTCTGGTTCCATACCAAACCACATCGCTCGCAGTATGCAATATTGTAGATGTGTTCCCCTATTTTCAGGATAGCGCCAACCAGCCCATCCCGTCGAACCTGAAGCCATTAAAAGAAGTTGTTAAACCGCAGGTTTTTGAAGACGACGATCTGGATGTTGTTTACAATGCCGACGAAGAGGAAGAGGAAGAAGTAGAAAATACTGAAGAACCGGATGATCAGGAATAGGGTGTCTGTAAAAAGGAATCTACTACTCCGGCGAATCCCACAAAAAAAATTGTTAGCTGTCGAATTAAGCAGAACAGCTAACAATGAACTAATTAACCTTTAAGTATGACAATATTGCAGAAACGCTTTAATTCTTTATTCCACTTCAATAGCTAATTTCTTCAGGTTAATCATAACCTTGTAAAAGCTAAACTCATTACGCAACAGAGGGTCAAATTCATAGTAGGCACTTGCTATCCGGCAAATGATCTTGATTTCGCCGTAGATCGCATCAATTTCCTGTTTAAAATCAGCGTCATGCTGTTCTTTTTCTTGCGTAACGCCTAAGCAATTCTTCAGCTCATCCAGTTTTTCAGGATACGAAAGCAGACGGTTAATCAGACTCTTATCTATACCACGCGCCAGAATAACCTGCTGGAGTTCAGGTATCATATTTAACTTGAATGTCGACATCATTTCATAAAGACTGTAATGATCTCCGTTTTTAGCTTCGCTGAAAAAATCATCATACCCCAGGTCTTCAAACATTTGCTTCAGGAATTTCTTGTCATGGCTGAAATCGACTTTTAATTCGGCACGGAAAACACTAATATCACGCAAAGCTGAAATCATCAAATCGTAGAACTGGCTGTGTTGTTCAAGATGCTCAAGAATCAAATCCTGCGTAAAATACTTGTTTATAATCCTGTCAATTCGTTCTTTCAGATTACTGGCATAATCAGGCGACCAATTCCGTCTGATTGAAGAGAGTTCGTAGATGTTCTCGCTAAATGATTGAGCGATTTTTCTGCACGTCAAAATAGTTGCAGTTCCCGTAAGGCAAGTTGATATGACATTCATAATCGCAGTTATTAAAGTAAATTTTTAATAAAATATACAACAATTAAACCTGAAAAAGAACGCTTTTCAAGAGCAATTATTGGAATTGTGTTGTAGAATACAAATGCGC